>CAMJDL010000022.1 GCA_946404405.1 uncultured Prevotella sp. | reverse complement strand
CGGAATGCAGTTATGTCCTTTATCCATGAAAGGATAACAGGCGCATCATCGATGGTAAATGGTCTTAATGTCATACTTAAATTAATTCTTTATATCTACACCACCTATGAAATTGTCGGCAATGATGTGGAGGCAGTGGGCATCCTTTTCTGCTGTTCTTGAAGCATGGTTGCCGACACCGCCAATAAAACTACGGCTCTTGACGACAACGTTCACAGTCTGAGGTACAATAAGTTCCACACCGCCACAGAAGGTATGGATCTCTATCTCCTCATCCTCTGTAATAGTGGCATTTCGCAGATCCATACGGATACCGCCACAAAAAGCGTCGAGACGTGCACCTTGGAAAGGCTCGCCACGATAGATGTACTCGTCACCGCCGTAATGTACGCTGCAACAGATGCGCTTGCCGTCTTCACCAATAGGCAGAGGACGCTGCAGCCACTGGTCGGGGTCACGACGATAACTGTCGATAATTAGGTTCACGCCTACATAGATCAGCAGACAGATGCAGAAATAGGTGACCCACGGCTGCTCTGATACTTTTGCGAACCAGTCCCACTTGATGATTCTCCAGATGACTGCCAGCTTTGTCAAACTGGCTACAACGAAAACTAATCCGATAATCGTTCTTGGTTTCATAATTTTACCTTTTTGTTGTTCAACGTTTCTGGGTGCAAAATTAAGGCGTATTATCTAACCCTCCAAATATCTGGGATATTCTGCATAGGTTTGTGATAAACGGGCATAAAAGTGGGATGAAATGGGCATAAAGTGACGAGCGGAAGTACATTTTTTCCTCTTCACAATTCACTTTTCATTTCTTTTTCGTACCTTTGACTTCGTCGAAAGTACTCTCGTTCGAGAAAACTCAAAAATCTTTTGGTTTTCTTCTCACTTATTCGTACCTTTGTCGGCTGTATGAACAAAGGTCATAAAGAAACTATCAGTATCCGCTTTATCAGTTGCGCCTTCATGGTGCTGGCGATAGCCATCTTCAAGCCCTTCGGACTCGAAGTGTGGCAATGGCAGGCATACGTTCATTTACTTGCGATATTTGCATTGGGCTTGTTCAGTTGTTTCCTGACGGAAGTCATTCTGCGATACATTGTCCGCATGCCGCGCTCCTACGATCGGGGTGTTAGCTACATCATCAGCCGTAATCTGCGCTTCCAATGCATTAACACGCCGTTGGTGTCAACGCTCATCTGTCTATACCGTCATTTTGCGATGAGCAGTTTGGTAGAGGGCAACAAACTGTCTTGGGGGAATTATCTAGAGACATTAGTGATTATCGCTTTCCTCTCCTTTGCAGTTGGCCTTTACTGGCGTTTCAAGTTCCGTAGCCGTTATTTGGCTGCAGAACTGGAGGAAACCCGTCAGCTGAACGAGCAGCTGAAGAAATTGCAGACTTCAAACGCAGGAGTCCCACGACAAACAGAGGATGACACTCCAGCAGGTGATACTGATCAGGATTCACAGGTAACACTCGAGGGAACTACCAACGAGCATGTTACCCTTGATATTTCTAACCTGTTGTATATAGAAGCAGTTGGTAACTATGTCAAGATTGTGAACAAACACGATGGCGAAGTAAAGACCAATATGCTTCGTGCCACGATGAAACAGATGGAGGATTCGCTACAGGCTTATCCCATGATAGTCCGTTGTCATCGTGCCTTTATGGTAAATCTAGGTCAGGTGGAACAAATATCCTCTAATTCCCGTGCCATGCAGCTCGTGATGCATCACAGTCACGATGCCATTCCCGTTTCGCGTAGCAATGTCAACAAACTGAAGGAACTCCTGGGATAGGATATTAATCACTCCTTATTGTTCTTTCAAATACTCCATGATACCTTTACGATACAACTCTGCAGGGTCTGTGATGCCTGTTGCAGAGAGACGGTCAAATATCTGGCAGAAAGTCTTCACGTCGGCATTGCCGAAGTTGCGGTAATCCTCCGTTTCCTTTCCTGCTATTTTGCAGTTATACCAGCAAGCTAGACTCTCGAAGGCACTCCATGGCGCGTAGGTTAAATTCTTCTTAGAGCCAAGCGAGCGAGTGTACTCCTTCATCTCTTCCACAATAGGATCGATACTGTCCTGCATCAGGAAGATGCCGAACTCATGGCTGAACATGGCCAGTTGGTAGTCCAAGAACTGATTATAATAAACGGTATTGGTGTTCTCGTTCAGGTTGTTGTAAGATGGGCCTTTTGCGCCTGCACGATACAACAGCCAATGATAGTCGCCTCTATTCCAAGTATAGCCAGTAACGCGCTCCCAATCCTTAACGAAAGAATGGTCCTTCATGTGTTGGCTCAGCTGATTCTGACGTTCCTCCATATCTTTCTTTGCCTGGATCCTTGAGATATCGGTCATAGTTATCGACATACACTTTGGCAATGGCATTGGCTATGTTCATGATCTCATCAGGCGAGTTATAGCTTTTGGCCATCTCCTGATATTTGTCCATCACTTTCTGAAGACTGTCCGCATTGGCGAATGTCTCTGCTGAGACCATAAAGAAGAATGTGCCTGACAACATACCGCCCTCACCTTGACCGAACGTAAGGTAGTCCTTGTATTTCTTTAGGGTATCAATAGCTGCCTGCGGAAGTGTGTTACCGTATTTCGCAGTATATTCTTCGTCAGAGAATCCCAGTCTGGCGAGTGTATAAAGATGGGTAACGTAGTTTACCTCAGGGCAAATCTCAAACAGGATTTTTACATCGCCTGCCTGACTCTGTCGCTGCTGACTACAATTGACCAGCAACAGAGCGAATAACAAATATAATACTGTTCTTTTCATACTACTTCTTTATCAATTGCATAACTCTTACAGGGCAGTCTGAGCCCACTTCCAGGTTGGGACATAATGTTTCCTCGCCGGTATCTACAAAACCGCACTTTTCCATCACGCGACCAGAAGCCGGGTTTGAAGGAAAGTAGTCACCCCAGAGTGTAGTGAATCCCTTTTCATTAAAACAATAGTCGATGACCATCTGAAGTGCTTCAGTACAGATGCCTCTGCCCCAATACGGACGGGCTATCCAATAGCCTACCTCTGCTTGATCTTCTGCAATCTTCAGGTTCGATGCGGATGACGGGAGGTAGCCCACACATCCAATGGCTTCGTTCGACTCTTTCAATATTACCGCCCACATTCCTTCTGCGTTGAAGATAGTCCGGATAATCTCCAGACTCTCTTCAAAAGACTTATGTGGTGGCCATCCGGCGCGAGGCCCAACATCAGGGTCGCTGGCGTATTTAAACAGTGTCTTGGCATCTCTATCCAGCCAAGGGCGTAATAGTATTCTTTCTGTTTCCATCTTCTTTTTTATCATTTGACGATGCAAAGGTACGGATAGTTGCGAGATTTACAAAATATCTGGGATAAACTGCGCAAAAATGTGATGAGTGGTAATCAGTAAGGCGATTAAGAGAGTGAAGGACGGTATATCTGCCACTGTATATGACACCACTGCTGTAAGTCCTTCATGTCTTTGACAGAGTAAAAAGTAAGGAATCCCAGACTTGCTGAGATCCCCTGAAAACAATTGAACGGTTACTTCTTACAGTTTAAGGATTGCCTTACGTAATTGTTCATCTGATAGTTTTGCATAAACCTGAGTACTTGTAACAGATTTATGTCCCATCAGTTTCGCTATGGTATAGATATATCGGGTTTTCGGAGTAGTCAACCTTCTCCAACTGCTGTATCTCGCTTTCTTCAAGATATTCCTTCTTGGTGTCATGGTTCCAGTGGATTCTCTGAACCTCAGCACTAATGTCATTCTGGAGTATTCCGTCCTTATATGCAAGTGCAACGACTGACAGGAAAGCATTCAGATATGCCACAGCTGTATTATGTTTAAGTTGCCCCGTGCTTTTCCAACATCTTTCCTTGAAGAGGAACTTGGAGAACTTCTCGCAAAGGCTTACGGACAGATCCTTGAAAGAGCATTCGTTGTTACAGAATCGTTTCTCGATGTCGCTAACTGGATTCACGTATTTCTCCCGTTGTCGTGTTTGATATGCACGATGTTCTGTGCAACAGCCCGAAACAGTGCTTTCCTGTCAGTCTCGATAATCTTCATTGCTTCATCGATACTTAGCCATGGCTTGACATAACATGACGCTTCCGCCCATGCTGCCATAACGTCTTCTTTGTTATAGCGTTTGAACCAGCCAACGCTGTATGACCTGACACCGTACCTCGTCACAAACCTTAGTAGCCAGCATCTTCCCATGCCTGTTAGCTTTATCAAGCCAGCGATAGAGAATGATGCCTCGCCGATGGGAGAGGCGGGAGTCTCCGGTAGATGTGAATACCAATGGATGAAGTCAATCCATCTGACCTGTTTACCACTCTTTCCATTCATACATGGAATAATGCCGTCTTTTACCAGACGGTAAACGTAGCTTTTTGTGTAGCCGGAAAGTGACACGACCTCACTGATTGTGAGATGTCCCTTCGACACAACATTCTGCCACTCTACATCCAAACTATCGTAAGGATCGTAGTAATGTTTGAAATGCTTGCAATTACTCAGAATTATCTTAGTCAATGAGTCCACAAGCGCCAAATTGAGTAGGAACAGAGTCGATGATTATCGTGAAAATGTGTGTTTTAAGGACGATTTTTATATTTTTTTGGCTTCGTTTTTGGTTGCATTTTAAAAAATTAACTTTCTAGAGGGTAGAAATAGGGTAGAAAAATGGCCTCAAAACAGTCGTTTTTGTCATGCTGTCAAAAAAGGTAACTCATTGATAATGAGGTAATTAAGTTTTCTTCAAAAATTAAAAAATTGTTTTTCGAGAAATTTGTAACTCGCTGACATTCAAATAGTTAGACTACCTTATTTGCCCACGCAGAAATTCTTAAAGATATTTCCTAATACTTCGTTGGGGGTTATCTCGCCGCCTGTAATCTCGGCAAGGGTGTCGAGGGTGAGACGAAGGTCTTCGGCCACGAGGTCCGGTGGGGTAAGAGGTAAGAGGTGAGAGGGGTGAGGTGAGAGCCCATCGAGGACGCGCTGCAGATGAGCGTGGGCACGAGTGAGGGCGTCATAGTGACGGGCGTTGGTGACGATGAAATCGCTTTGAGGTAGGGCGGAAATATCGGCAGTCTCGTATATGGCCTGCTCTAAGTCGACGAGATGGGTGCCGTGCTTGGCGGAAATCTCTATTAAAGGAATTTTAACTATTGTAAATGGCGTACTTTCTGCTTTGTCAATCTTGTTTCTAACAATTATAAGTTTCTTATTTTCAGTATGTACGCTCATTTTGTTTAACTCTTCTTGCGACGGCTCTTCATCGACCATCCAAATCACGATGCTGGCTTTGTAGATAGCGGCATAGGTGCGCTCAATGCCTATCTGTTCGACCTCGTCAGAGGTCTGACGGATGCCTGCGGTGTCGATGAAACGGAAGGTAATGCCGTTGATGTCGATTGTGTCTTCAATGGTGTCACGTGTGGTGCCATGTACGTCTGATACGATGGCGCGATCGTCTTTCAATAGCGCATTAAGGAGGGTGGATTTTCCTACGTTGGTCTTACCGACGATGGCCACGGGGATGCCTTGCTTGATGGCTTGCCCCATCTCGAAGCTTTTGGCAAGACGGGTGATGTGTGTGTCAATATCTTTCGCTAAGTTAAGCAGTTCGCTGCGGTTGGCAAACTCCAAGTCTTCGTGGTCGGAAAAGTCGAGTTCGAGTTCCAACAACGAAGTGAGTTTGAGGAGTTGTTCGCGGAGCTGGGCGAGTTTAGAAGATAAGTGGCCGCGCAACTGGCTCATAGCCATCTGGTGGGTAGCCTTATTGCTGGAGGCAATGAGGTCGGCAACGGCTTCGGCCTGCGAGAGGTCCATCTTGCCGTTGAGGTAGGCGCGCATGGTGTATTCGCCAGGATTGGCCATGCGACAGCCTTGCTGAATCAACAGCTCTAATACCTTATTTAATATATAGCGCGAGCCGTGACAGGAGATTTCCACGCTATCTTCGCCTGTATAGCTGTGGGGAGCACGGAAGACGCTGACCAGCACTTCGTCGATATCCTTGATGTGCCCGTAGTGGATGGTGTTGGGAGGAACCGTTGTGAGGTCCTTGGAGAATACGCGAGAAAGAATCTCAAGAGACTGGTCTCCTGAGATTCTTATTATTCCAATGGCGCCACCAGTGGCGGTGGCAAGTGCGCATATTGTATCGTTCATTTAGATGCGGTCAAGTACTTTCTCGATGAGGGTGTCGATAGAGCTCTTGTAGTCGGTATTCATCTTCTTGGCATAGCGGTTGGCGATGACCATACAGCAGGTCATGGCGCGATGGCCAAGGAGAGAGGCAAGACCGGCAAGGGCGCTGGACTCCATCTCGAAGTTACAAATCTTCATGCCTTCGTATTCGAACGACTCAATCTTCTTGTTCTGTTCGGGGTCGGCAATATCAGCACGGAGCTGACGTCCCTGAGGACCATAGAAACCACCACAGGCAACGGTGTAGCCCTTGACCATATCGTCGCCAGCAATCTGGTTAATCAGGTCGGCATCAGCCACAGCTACGTATGGCGCACCCTTGATGGGATCCCACTGCATGTGCTCGCGGAAGGCTTTTTCCATAGGGATGTCGCAGACGACATTACGTCCGGCATAGTAGTTGAGCAGACCATCGAAACCAATACTCTTGACAGAGGCAATGAAAGCGCCTGTAGGTGTGTAGGGCTGCAGACCACCACATGTACCGATTCGTACCATGGTCAGCGTGCGATGCTCTTCTTTCTCCTCGCGGGTAGCATAGTCGATGTTGGCGAGTGTGTCGAGCTCGTTGACGACGATATCGATGTTGTCGCAGCCGATACCGTGAGACTGGGCGGTGATGCGCTTGCCTTTGTAGGTACCGGTAATGGTATGGAACTCGCGACTGCTGACCTCGTGCTCGATGGAGTCGAAGTGGGCAGCGACAGTGTTTACACGGGCAGGGTCGCCAACAAGGACAACGCGGTCTGCCAGGAATTCGGGCTTCAGATGCAGATGGAAGCATGAGCCGTCACCATTGATAATCAATTCTGATTCTGGAAATGTTCTTTTTGCCATAGTATTATTTGTTTTTAGTTAAAAATAATATTTCCTTATTTCGGATTTCTTTCTCTTTGTCGTGGATGCGCTGACAGAGTTCTATCTGGCGTTCTTCGGTAGCCACAACTTCTGTGTACAACTCGTCCACTTCATCCTTTGGTGCTGTTGGCCAATATTCACGTGCCTGCTGCAAAGCCTTTTTTATCTTGTTGTAAGTGGCTCTGAGTGAGCTGAGTTCGTGATAGCGTCTGACATTATTGGGCTCTTTGAAGTCTGAGAGCTGATAGTATGTGATATCGTCGTTGATGACGAAGACAAAGTCGCGACCCTCGATGGCCTGACGGCTCCTGTCGCGTGTCATCTGCAAACGAGCCAACGCCTGGTCCAATTTCTGCTTGTCAGTCCATGTGTCGGCAATGGCGGTGATATGTGCATAGCTGGTAATCTGCTCGGTGGTATATACCTCAGGATCGTAGGTCTTGCGAGATTCCGGTACGAAGACATAGATGCAGACGGTGTCAGCAGGCTGATTGCGGTCGCTGGCAAACCATCCAATATTGCTATATTCGTCGATGACGAACATATAGTCGTTAGCCTCGCTGTTGAATGGCATACCTAAATTGACGGGCTGCAGGAAACGCTGCGAATCCTTGTCATAGGTGCTGGTATAGATGTCGTAACCGCCCAAGCCTTCTTCACCCTCAGCAGCAAAATATAGCGTCTCACCGTCGCCTAACATATACGGGTAGTTAACGCGCTTGAACTCTTGTTGGTCGTTAATGCCCCTAAGCTTCGTCTGACGGGTCCACTTGTTGTTGACGCGTTCGCTGGAATAGAGGTTGATGATGCCCTCGTTGTTCTCCTGCGACAGGAAACAGCGGTTGCCTAATTCGTTGATATAGACGTAGGCATTTGGCTGTCGCTGGGTATTGTAAATCTTTTGATAGCTGTCTATTCGACCAGCCTCGGGATTGAGGATGTAACGACTGAGGAAGTCGGCTTTGTTGACAACGAAGCTGTCGATAAACATCACCTGTGCCGTATTGGCTATCATGCGGTCCATCTTTTCCTTCTGCTTCAACTCCTCAGGAGTGGGAGCCGGCTGACGTACAGTCTTTTTCTTCCGCTGGGCATCGGCAGAAGAGGTCAGCATAAGCAGAGTAACAAAAAGCATGATGCGTATTCTCATAATATACGTCAATTGGTGCTGTTTTAGTGCAAATATACGAAACTTTACTTGAAAATTGTCAAATGGCAATAGACAATTAAAGATATTTAAGACTCTACGAGCTTTTTATCGGCTTCCAAGGCGCGCCAAATGCAGTAACGGGCCTCTGGATTCAACTGCTGCATACGGGAAAAGAGTTCGGCAGCAGTAGTGCGGTTGGTGTCGTGTTCGTAAGGGCATTGTTTCAGCTGTTTTTCATAGCCTTGCAGCTCGGCGTAGGCTTGGATATCAGCCTCCTTACAAAGGCATAGGGGACGGATGATGGTCAGTGGCATCTTTCGCATGCGGAGCTTTACGGGCATGGTGGAAAAGTGGCCTTGGAATGTAAGATTCATCAGGGCAGTATGGATGATGTCGTCCTGATGGTGGCCCAGAGCAATCTTCGTGCAACCTATCTCTTGAGCGAGGTTAAAGAGCTGCTTGCGGCGTTGCCAGGAACAGAGGAAACAGGCTGGCTTACTTTTAAGTGAATAGTGAAAAGTGAAAAGTGAAGAATCGAAACTGGTGGTAACGATGTGGAGGGGGGCGTCAAGGTTGTCGCAGAACGATTGGAGGTAGCTGGTGTCCGTCTCGTAATGGATATTGTCCATACGGACATGCAGGGCTTCGACGGTGAAGTGGGGGACGTGTATCTTGGAACGACGGGCCAGGAATTCAAGCAGACAGAGGGAGTCCTTGCCACCAGACAAGCCGACGAGGATTTTGTCGTCATCGTCGATGAGCTGGAACTGGCCCAGCGCCTTGTTAAAAGTTTTCCAAAGTCGTTCGTCTAAATTCATTTATCCATAAATACCAGATATACGGCACAGATGATAAGGAAGAAGGCCAATATGTGGTTCCAATGCAGATGGGTGCCTTGGAACATGATGTTGGCAATGATACAGAAGACAGCCAGTGAGATGCACTCCTGAATGACCTTCAACTGGATGAGGTTGAAAGGACCACCGTTCTCGACGAAGCCAAGACGGTTAGCAGGTACCTGGCAGCAGTACTCGAAAAAGGCGATGCCCCACGAGAAGACGATGACGCCAATGAGCGGCCAGTTGCTGCTGGTGCCAGACTCCTGTAACTTTAAATGCCCATACCAAGCGAGCGTCATGAAGACGTTGCTTAGTATGAGCAATATGATAGTATAAAGTCCGTTCATTTCTTTTGCAGGTATTCATCCATGTGCTGAGCAGCACGGCGACCGTCGCCCATAGCGAGGATAACGGTAGCACCACCACGCACGATATCGCCACCAGCGAAAATCTCGCTGCGAGCCGACTGCATGCCTTCGTTGACGACGATGGTGTTCTTGCGACCCAGTTCAAGACCCTCGATAGACTTGGGCACGAGTGGGTTAGGCGATACGCCAACAGCCACAATGACTTGGTCGACATCGAGTGTAACGGTCTTGCCCTCAACGGGAACAGGACTGCGACGCCCAGAAGCATCGGGCTCGCCAAGCTCCATGACCTGCAGAACAGCAGCCTTTACGGCGCCATTCTCGTCAGCCAGATACTCGATAGGATTGTGGAGCGTTAGGAAGTTGATACCTTCCTCCTTGGCGTGCTTAACCTCCTCCAGACGGGCTGGCATCTCCTGCTCGGAACGACGGTAGACGAGCGTCACATTGCCACCCAGACGCTTGGCGGTACGGCAAGAGTCCATAGCGGTATTACCACCACCAACAACAAGCACGTTCTTACCCAGATTGATAGGCGTATCTGTGGTTGGGTTGGCTGCATCCATTAGGTTTACACGTGTGAGGTATTCGTTCGACGACATGATATTGATGGCATTCTCGCCAGGGATATTCATGAAGTTAGGCAGACCGGCACCAGAGCCTACGAAGATGCCCTTGAAGCCTTGTGCCTCCAACTGCTCGACGCTGATGGTCTTACCCACGATGACGTCAGCCTGGAAGTGAACGCCCATCTTGGCAAGGTTCTCGATTTCAACATCTACAATCTTGTTGGGCAGACGGAACTCGGGGATACCATACTTCAGCACACCACCGATTTCGTGCAGAGCCTCGAAGACATATACGTCGTAACCCTTCTTTACCATATCGCCTGCGAAGCTCAGACCAGCAGGGCCTGAACCAACGACAGCGATCTTGATGCCGTTGGCAGGTGCAATCTCAGGCAGAGAGATGTTTCCACTCTCGCGCTCGAAGTCGGCTGCGAAACGCTCCAGATAGCCGATAGCTACTGCGGGCTCGTTCATTTTCAGGTGGATACACTTGCTCTCACACTGCTTCTCCTGAGGACATACACGTCCGCAGACAGCGGGTAGGGCAGAAGTGTTCTTAAGAACCTTGGCAGCAGCCAGGAACTGACCACGCTCGATGTTCTTGATGAACGACGGGATATTGATATTGACAGGACAACCCTCAACACATGTAGGCTTAGCGCAGTCGAGACAACGCTTGGCCTCTGTCATCGCCATTTCCTTGGTCAGACCGATGTTAACCTCCTCAGTACGAGTGGTTGCACGATATACAGGATCGAGCTCAGGCATGATGACACGCTCAATCTGAGTGCGCTCTTTTGGCTTCATAGATGCACGGAGCTCCTTACGCCACTCGGCATCACGATCTGTCAGAATCTCGATGGTATCGTTGGTTGGGTCGTCGTCCATCACAACGTCGGTGGAGTTGGTGACGATGGCAGAACCATCGTCCACACTTGCCAAGTGTTCCTCGTAGTGCTCGAGTTCTTCCTGCTCAGCACGCTTAAAGGTACCCATGCGCTTGAACATCTCGTCCCAGTCAACCAATGCACCATCGAACTCCGGACCATCGATGCAAACGAACTTCGTCTTACCACCGATTGTCAGACGGCAGGCACCACACATACCGGTACCGTCAACCATGATGGTGTTCAACGATACTTCGCAGGGGATGTTATGTTTCTGAGCGGTGAGGTTAGAGAACTTCATCATGATGGGAGGACCAATGGCGAAAATCTTATCCACATGTTCCTGCTCGACAAACTTCTCGATACCAACAGTCACAACACCCTTTTCGCCATAAGAACCATCATCCGTCATGATGATGACTTCGTCAGACGACTCGCGAACTTTATCTTCGAGAATAATCAAATCCTTAGAACGGCCAGCCATTACGCTGAGCACACGATTGCCAGCAGCTTTCAGCGCCTGGATAATAGGCAACATAGGAGCCACACCGAGTCCACCACCAGCACAGACCACCGTGCCGTAGTTTTCAATCTTGGTGGGATTGCCCAAAGGACCAACGACGTCAGCAACAAACTCGCCAACGTTGAGGGCGCACAGCTTCTTAGAAGAAAGACCTACCATCTGGACAACCAGTGTGATGGTGCCCTTTTCGATGTCGGCACCAGCAATGGTCAGTGGCATACGCTCGCCTTTCTTGTCAACACGTACGATAACAAAGTTGCCAGCCTTACGGCTCTTGGCAATCAGGGGAGCCTCAATCTCGAAAAGGAAAACCTTTTCAGAAAATTGCTCCTTTCTTACGATTTTATTCATGATTCGTATTTGTTTAGTTTAGTCGATGATGTCGCAGCCCATGTATGGTACGAGGGCTGCAGGAATCTTGATGCCGTTCTCCGTCTGGTTGTTTTCGAGCAGAGCAGCCACGATACGAGGCAGAGCAAGTGCTGAGCCGTTCAGCGTGTGACAGAGTTCAGTCTTCTTGGTTTCTGCATTGCGATAACGACACTTCAGACGGTTGGCCTGATAGGTGTCGAAATTAGATACTGACGATACCTCGAGCCAACGACCCTGAGCCTCTGAGTAAACCTCGAAGTCGTAGCAGATAGAACTGGTAAACGACTGGTCACCACCACAGAGCAACAAAATACGGTAAGGCAGTTCGAGCTTTTTCAGCAGGCCCTCAACGTGCTCCAACATCTCCTTGTGGCTCTCCTTGGAGTGCTCAGGCTTGTCGATGCGTACAATCTCAATCTTAGAGAACTCGTGCAGACGATTCAAACCACGCACGTCCTTACCGTAAGAGCCAGCCTCGCGACGGAAACATTCGGTATAGGCGCAATTCTTGATGGGCAGATCCTTCTCGTCGAGAATGACGTCGCGATAGATGTTGGTGACGGGTACCTCAGCCGTAGGAATCAGATAGAAGTCGTCAACCTCGCAATGGTACATCTGCCCTTCCTTATCAGGCAGCTGACCTGTGCCATAACCTGAAGCGGCATTGACCACCGTAGGAGGCATAATTTCCGTGTAGCCACTCTTGCGGGCCTCGTCGAGGAAGAAGTTGATAAGTGCACGCTGCAGACGGGCACCCTTGCCGATATATACTGGGAATCCGGCACCGGTAATCTTCACACCCAGATCGAAATCGATGAGGTTGTACTTCTTGGCGAGTTCCCAGTGAGGCAGGGGATTGGCGACGCCCAGTTTGGGGTTTACGTCCCAGTTGCCAACGGTGTCCTTGTCTGAACACTCTTTCAGATTAGACTTTACCACGTGGTTGTCCTCAGCAGCAGCGCCCTCAGGAACCTCGTCGTAAGGAATGTTAGGAATCTGGCAAAGCAGACGTGTCATTTCCTCTTGTGCCTGATTCATTGTTTCTTCCAACTGCTTATTGGTTTCCTTCATCTCAGAAACCTGTGCCTTGATGGCATCAGCCTCGGCTTTCTTGCCCTCCTTCATCAGACCGCCAATCTGGGCAGCCATCTTCTTGGCTTCGCTCAGGTTTTTGTCCAATTGCTGCTGGGCTTCACGACGTTTTTTGTCGACAGCCAATACTTCGTCAATAGCCTCACGGGCACCAGTAAAGTGTTTCTTCTCTAAACCACGAATCACGCGGTCAGTCTCCTCTGTAATGAGTTTCAGTGTAAGCATAATCTTTATTTTTATAATTTTGCCTGCAAAGTTACTATAAAAAAATGGACTGACCAAAAGTCAGCCCACTTTTATGATGAATAATTTTGTGTTGACTTACGTAAAACTTACACAATGCCCTGACTCATCATGGCAGATGCAACCTTCATGAAGCCGGCTACGTTAGCACCCTTCACGTAGTTGATGTAGCCATCAGCCTGTGTACCATACTTCACGCAGTTCTCGTGAATGTCGTTCATGATGCGCTTCAGATAGTCGTCAACCTCCTTGGCAGTCCATGACAGACGCTCAGAGTTCTGTGACATCTCAAGACCAGAAACTGATACACCACCAGCGTTAGAAGCCTTACCAGGAGCATAGAGGATCTTGGCATCCTGGAAGATCTTGATAGCCTCGGGCAGTGAAGGCATGTTAGCACCCTCAGCAACAGCGATAACACCATTGTCTACGAGAGCCTGAGCCTGCTCGCCGTTGATTTCGTTCTGTGTAGCGCAAGGCAGAGCGATATCGGCCTTCTCGTGCCAGGGACGCTCACCAGCGTGATATACTGCGTTGGGATACTCCTCAGCATACTCCTTGATACGTCCACGCTCAACGTTCTTCAGCTCCTTAACATAAGCGAGCTTAGCCTCGTCGATACCATCTGGATCGTAGATGTAACCGTCTGAGTCAGAGAGTGTCAAGGGGATAGCACCGAGCTGGATGCACTTCTCAGTAGCATACTGAGCCACGTTACCAGAACCAGAAATCAGCACCTTCTTACCCTTCAGTTCGATGCCACGAGTAGCGAGCATAGAAACGAGGAAGTAAACCGTACCGTAACCAGTAGCCTCAGGACGAATCAGTGAACCACCGAAGGGGATACCCTTACCGGTCAGCACACCCTGGAACTGGTGGGTCAGCTTCTTGTACTGTCCGAACAGGTAACCAACCTCACGGCCACCAACACCGATATCACCAGCGGGAACGTCCTCATCAGGACCGATTACGCGATACAGTTCATTCATGAATGCCTGGCAGAAACGCATTACCTCAGCGTCGCTCTTGCCACGGGGAGAGAAGTCTGAACCACCCTTAGCACCACCCATAGGAAGTGTTGTCAATGAGTTCTTGAAGGTCTGCTCGAAAGCCAGGAACTTCAGGATACCCAAGTTTACACTCTTGTGATAACGGAGACCACCTTTGTACGGGCCAATGGCGTTGTTGTGCTGAATACGATAACCCATGTTGGTCTGTACCTTACCCTGGTCGTCAACCCATGTGATGCGGAACTCGCAAACACGATCGGGGATGCAAAGGCGCTCAATCAGATTGGCCTTTTCAAACTCGGGGTGCTTGTTGTACTCTTCCTCGATGGTGGGAAGTACCTGACTTACTGCCTGGATGTACTCCGGCTCGTTGGGAAATCTCTGTTTCAGATCTTCTACAACTTTTGCTGCATTCATAATCTTTTTACTTTTTAAAGTTATTATACTAATGATTGAAGTTATAAATTCTCGTTTGCGCTTGCAAAATTATATCAAAAATCGATTAAAACAAAACTTTTTGTTACTTTTTTTACGAAAACGCTTACGTTTTGCTACTTAATTGATATAAATCAAGTGAAAATGATATTTTTATGCATACTTTATGTGTGCGAAAACAAAATTTGTGTCATTTTGATAGCAAAAAAAAGAATTGCCGTTCATTTTGTGAACGACAACTCTTCTTTTCCTTCCATCTTGTCAATATGGATAATGGAATTTGGTGGCAACTCTCCGTTGACGATGAGTTCTGAAATACCATCTTCGATATAAGTCTGGAGGGCTCGTTTCAGTGGGCGGGCACCAAACTGAACGTCGTAACCCTTCTCGGCCACGAACTGTTTGGCTTCGTCGCTCAGTTCTATCTGGAAGCCCAAATCGTTGATGCGCTTAAATAATCCTTTCAGTTCCACATCGATAATCTGCTTGATGGCGTCAAGGTCCAACTGGTCGAAGGTAATGATTTCGTCCAATCGGTTCAGGAACTCTGGCGAGAACTGTTTTGAAAGCGCTTTCTGCACAATCTGTCGCGCGTGTTCCTTATCTTGTTCGTTCAGTGCCAAAGCCGATGACGAAGTAGCGCTGAAGCCTACGCCTCTGCCAAACTCCTTCAACTGACGTGTTCCTGCATTCGAGGTCATGATGATAACGGTATTGCGGAAGTCAACGAAGCGTCCGTTACCATCCGTCAGGCGTCCCTCGTCCAACACCTGCAGCAACAGATTAAATACATTGCCATGTGCTTTCTCAATCTCGTCCAGCAGTACGATGGAGTAGGGATGACGACGTACGCGCTCTGTCAGTTGTCCGCCTTCCTCATAACCCACATAGCCCGGAGGTGCACCAATCAGTCGGCTGACATTGAACGACTCCGTATATTCGCTCATGTCGATACGTATCAAGGCATCTGATGAACCGAACATGAATTCAGCCAGTTTCTTGGCCAGATAGGTCTTACCAACGCCCGTAGGTCCTAAGAACATGAACACACCAATAGGATGGTTGGGTTCTTTCAGTCCTACACGGTTACGCTGTATGGCTCGTACCATCTTGTCGATGGCCTTGTCCTGTGCAATGACCTGTTGCTTCAGTTCCTGGGCCATACCCTTCAGTCGGATGCCCTCTTCCTGAGCCATACGCTGCACGGGAACACCAGTCATCATCGAAACAACATCAGCTACCTGTTCGGCAGTCACTTCCTGACGCACGTCAACCTCACCATCCAGCCATTTGCGGTTCAACTCCTGCAATTGGCGTTCCAGTTCTGTCTGACGATCACGATAGCTCGCTGCCAGTTCAAAGTTCTGGTTGCCTACAGCCTGAGTCTTACGTTCCTTAATCTGCTTGATTTCCTTCTCCATCTCAGCAATCTCAGGTGGCAGGTCAGCATTCTGAAGATGTACGCGCGAACCTACTTCATCCAAAGCGTCTATCGCCTTATCTGGCATGAAGCGGTCGTTCACGTAGCGGTCTGTCAGTTTGACACAAGCTTCCAGTGCTTCGTCCGTATAGGTTACGTGGTGATGGTATTCGTAGCGTCCCTTGACGTTTTTCAGAATCTGCAATGTTTCCTCGTTGGTGGTAGGCTCTACCTGCACCTTCTGGAAACGACGCTCCAAAGCACCATCCTTTTCTATGGAGTTACGATACTCGTCAAGCGTGGTAGCACCAATGCATTGTATGGTACCACGGGCCAATGCCGGTTTCAGAATGTTGGCAGCATCCATTGTGCCAGCAGCAGAACCCGCACCTATCATGGTGTGAATCTCGTCTATGAAGATGATAATATCCGGATTCTGTTCCAACTCTTTGACCAGCATCTTCATGCGTTCCTCGAACTGTCCACGATATTTCGTGCCAGCTACTACACCCGTCATGTCCAGCGTTACCAGACGCTTGTTGAAAAGCATGGGCGAACAATGGTGGCTGACAATCATCTGAGCCAGTCCCTCAACGATGGCACTTTTACCGACGCCAGGTTCACCAATCAGAATAGGATTATTCTTCTTGCGACGTCCCAGGATTTCGATAACGCGTTGTATTTCGCGTTCACGACCCACACAAGGATCCAGCGCTCCTTCCTGAGCCTGTTTGGTGAGGTCGGTACCAAAGTTGTCGATGACGGGTGTCTTCGACTTGGTTTTCTGTTGGGTTGCTGTCGCTGTTTTTCCAGCGGCTGAACCGTTGGACATACTATCAGAAGCGTCGTTTTGTTCCTCCTCTTCGTAGTCTTCTTCAGGCAGTCCTATACCGTTTTTCACGCTGAACATGGTCAGCGCGTCTTCGTAGTTCATGTTGTTCATCTCTAATACTTGTTTTGCTCCAGTATCCGACTGATCGTGCAGAATGGCCAACAGAAGATGCTGTTCTTCTACGCGTGTGGTACGCTGCAGACGGGCTTCGAGCACAGCCAGCTTCAGAATATTGCTGGCCTTGTCGTTTAATACTAATTGTTGTGTGTAGATAGGTCGTCCTATTTCATCTTCGCGTACGCGAGTCTCCAGTTCCGTCTTGACACTCATCAGATTAATGTCAAGTCGTTGGAACACGTTGATGACGGGTCCATCCTTCAAACGCAGCATACCTAAGAGCAGGTGCTCTGGTGCCACGCTCTGGCTGGCCAGACGAGCAGCTTCTTCGCGCGAGTAGGCGAGAATCTCGGATACTTTTGGTGAAAATTGACTTGTCATACAACTATCGTTTTACAAATTCCGTGCCAAAAACTTTTGGTGTGTAATATTATTCGGCAGTTCCGTCTGATAATGGGTCACCATAATCATCGTTTTGTTTCTGCGCTGACAAAATGTCTCGATGACATCTTTGACCAGTCGTCTGTTCCAAAGGTCGAGTCCATGCAGGGGCTCGTCGAGTATCAGTAGCTGGGGATCCTTAACGAAGGCTCGTGCCAACAGCACCAATCGCTGTTCGCCACTTGACAACTGCAGGAATGGTCTGTCTGCCAACTCGCCAATGCCAAAGATGTCCAGCCACCAGCGGCACTTTTCGTAATCCTCAGCGTTTGGGACGGCATAGAGTCCTATCGAGTCCATCAGTCCACTGGCTACAATACGGATGGCAGGCAGGTTGCGCTTATAGCTGCGATGCATTTCAGGCGATACATAGCCGATATGTTTCTTGATGTCCCAGATGCTTTCGCCAGAACCACGAGGACGGTCGAACAGGGTGATGTCGCAGGCATAGCTCTGGGGATTGTCAGCGCATATGAGTGATAATAGCGTCGATTTGCCACTGCCATTTTGTCCTGACAGTGCCCAACGCTCGCCATTCATGATGGTCCAGTCGACATCTTTCAGAATGGTGCGCTCGCCATAGCGGATACAGACCTTCTTCATGTCTACCACGCGTTGGCAGTCGTAGTCGTTGTCGTGGTAGGGAAGCGATAGAATTGCTTCACACTTTTCTTTTGAAAGCACATGGGCAGGAATGTCTTCCAAGGGCGATGTCTCTTTGATTTCGTTGGCGAATTCGGGTATGTCGTCCGTTTTGGCAATAACCAGCATAATCTCCATCTCACGCTCTTCTGCCAGTCGTTGCAACAACTCTTTCAGTTGGTCGCGTGTCTCAGCATCCAGTCCGATGAATGGATTGTCCATGATGAGCAGACGCGGATTGGCAAACAGCGTTTTGGTCAATTGGAACTTACGCAGTTCACCACTCGACAGCGTGATGATGTATTTGTCAAGGAAGTCATCCATGTGGAAAAGGCTGTACAGCTGTTGCTGCATCTGGCGACGTTCCTCCGTATCTTCGCCAGCCAATAGGTAGGCGCGTTGCAGCAGTTCGCCAACGGTAGGCGTCTCGTGGTCGATGTCGTGCTGGTTCCAACGCAGTTGCAGGTAGTATTGCCCATCCACATTCACACCATACGAGTCCGTGAAGGCGATATAGCGCACACTATCAGAGGCCAGCTGGCGTCGCAACTGTTCTATATAGAGCGTCTTTCCGCTACCGTTTCGTCCTGCTATGACTGTAACCTTTCCCATTACTTCTTTACGCGTTCTTTGTTTTTGACAATAAAGTCCTTCCATCCCTTGTAACTAACGTCTGATACAGGACGATTCATCTGCATATAGTGGCAGTAAGCCGCACCCAGCGCATCCGTCGCATCCATAAACTTCGACAGCGCTTCCTTGTCAAATTTCAACAAGCGCTGCAACATACCTGCCACCTGTTCCTTGGAGGCAGCACCATTGCCCGTGATAGCCATCTTGATTTTCATGGGTGCATATTCATGAACAGGTACACCATGATGGATGGCTGCAGCAATGGCCGTTCCCTGAGCACGTCCCAGTTTCAGCGTCGTCTGCACGTTCTTCTGAAGGAACGGTGCCTCAATGGCCATCTCGTCAGGCAGGTATCCGTCTATGATGCCTGTGACACGTTCGAAGATATGTCCCAGCTTCAGATAGCCGTCACCAAACTTGCGCAAGTCAATGACGCCCATCGTCACCATTTCTACCTTGTTGTCCTTCACCTTGATGACGCCGTAACCCATTATGTTTGTGCCTGGGTCAATGCCTAATATTACTTTCTCCATGGGTTTCGTCTTTGAGTGATGGGTGTAAGGGGTTGCCGTTCAGGATTGGCGCTTACCACCTTCTTTGGTTCCTGGATTGCTGTACTCTCGTTACCATAGCGGTCGATGGCTGTGACAGCATAGTGGAGAGGTTTCGATTGAGTGGGCACATACGGGACGTACAAACTCTGCCACAGATGACGCGTCGCTATCAGGTTGGCAGGATTGTTGATATCCACAGGTGTCTCTCTCGATGCATATATATTATATATAAGGTATGGACTGTCACTTCTGTCCTTGGCTCCACCCCAACTCAGTTGGTCACCTTGCTTGGTATGCCTTACCTGAAGGGTCGTTGGTGCTGTGGGTTCCATGCTGTGTTCCCACGTCATTGGCGGAATCAGGGCAGGGTAGCGGTCGAACCACGTCACATAGTCTAATACGCCCTTGATGTTATCCAATAGGAACTTGGCTCGGAAGTAACAATGTCCTATGCCAATTTGTCGCGTCACGTTCAGCTGTCGTTTGATTTCAGACAGTTGGAAGCGTCCTTCCTTGGGGTCGAGCATATAGATGCCCAAGCCCGATACGATGGTGCGTCCGTAGCTGTTCTCTTGCCAGTCAATGGCAAAGGGATAGAAGTTGTTGCCTTGGAAATACATCATGGGGTAGAGCTGGTCCATCAGTCCTTCGCGCAACCACTGCTGTGCATCCTGGGCCACACGACGACGTGCATTCCAACCATTGGAACGATAGCGTGACAGGTCGTCGTATTTGCCAATGGGCGAGCAGCTCATCTTGACCCAAGGCTTCAGCGATTTTACCCTGTCGTGAATGCTCCTGACAATACGCGTGATGTTGTCTGTCCACATCTTACCCCTCCACGTCTCTGGATAGCGGATGTAGTCCAGATGGATGCCATCGATATCGTAACGCTCTGTTATCTCCTGACAGATATTCGTCAGATAGTCAGCTGTCAGATAGGCCTCGGGTTGCATATAGCCTTCGTCGCCTATCTTTATAATGAGCGACGGATAGCGCTGACGGATGCGCTTACAGCCATACGTGTTCCATTTGCCTACAGGAATGGTGACTACCCATGCGTGCAGTTCCAAGCCTCTGCGATGACACTCGTCGATGGCATATTGCAGGGCATCGTAGCCAGGCGACACACCTGGCTTGCCAGACAGACAGCCGTCCCATGGTTCTATGTCAGAAGGATAGATTGTGGTAGCACGCACGCGGGTTTGCAACATGACCGTATTGACGCCCGCCTTCTTCAGTCGGTCCAACATCTGGCAGAATTGTTGCTTCTGCGTCTCGATACCCATACCGTCATGTGCGTAGGTGCTTGGCCAGTCAATGCCTCCGATGGTCGTCAGCCATACGGCACGCACCTCATACTTGGGGTGCGCGACGCTTGTCAGGACTCCAAATAATAGGAATATGTATAGAAATCGCTTCAATTTTCAACTTTTTGCTTGCAAAGTTACGAAATTCTCTAAACTTTTTCTTACCTTTGCAGGAAGAATTTAATAAATTACGCGAAAAAATGATTTCATTTATTGTGAGCCTTGTTGCTCTGATTCTTGGTTATCTGCTCTACGGACGCTTTGTAGAGCGTGTTTTTGCTCCTGATGATCGTGTGACGCCAGCTGTGGCAAAAGCCGATGGTGTCGACTTCTTGGTGCTCCCTTCGTGGAAGATTTTCATGATTCAGTTTCTGAATATTGCGGGCACTGGTCCTATCTTTGGTGCCATTATGGGTGCCATGTTTGGTCCTGCTGCTTATCTGTGGATTGTGCTGGGTTGTATCTTTGCCGGTTCTGTACACGATTATTTCTCAGGCATGCTGTCTATGCGTCACGACGGTGCCAACCAGCCCGAGATTATCGGTAGCTATCTGGGCAACACCACCAAGCAGATTATGCTGGTGTTTACGGTATTCCTGCTGATGATGGTAGGTGCAGTGTTCGTGTTCAGCCCTGCCAAGATTCTTGGTGATATGTGGGAGCCTGCTGCCATCGTGGAGAGTGCTGGACAATACACTTTCTGGATTGTGGTCATCTTCATCTACTACATTATCGCCACGATGCTGCCCATCGATAAGATTATCGGTAAAATATATCCTCTGTTTGCCTTCTCGCTGCTCTTTATGGCTGCCGCTCTGACAGTGGTGCTGTTCGTGAAGTGGCCTTCTATTCCTGAGGTTTGGGAAGGATTGAGCGCAGAGGCCATGACGCCAAAGAATATCTTCCCATGTCTGTTTATCACCATCGCCTGTGGTGCTATCAGTGGTTTCCACGCTACTCAGAGTCCTTTGATGGCACGCTGTCTGAAGAGCGAGAAGATGGGACGTCCTATCTTCTATGGCGCTATGATTACCGAGGGTATCGTTGCGCTGATTTGGGCTACCGTAGCTATGTACTTCTTCTACAACGATCCCACGCCAGGCTATCAGTTGGTAGCAGGCGGACAGGCTGTCGTGAAGGATGCACCATCTATCGTCAACGTGATTTGTAACGACTGGCTGGGCGTATTTGGTGGTATTTTGGCTCTGCTGGGCGTTGTAGCAGCGCCTATCACCAGTGGTGATACGGCTTTGCGCTCATGTCGATTGATTATTGCCGATTTCGTAAAACTGGAGCAGAAGTCTATCCGTAAGCGCTTGTATATCTGTATTCCTCTGTTTGCAGCTGTCATCGCTCTGCTCATCTGGCAGATGTCCGACAAGGAGGGCTTTGGTAAGATCTGGAGCTGGTTTGGCTGGAGCAACCAGACGCTCTCAGTATTTATGCTGTGGGCTGTAACGGTTTATCTGGTTCGTCAGAAGAAGCAATTCGTCATCACTCTGATTCCGGCTATCTTCATGACCATCGTCTGCACCACGTTCCTGCTGAGCGAGCAAGTCTTCAGTCTTGAACTGCAGTATGCGCTCATCATTGCTGCTGTGACGGGTGTTGTGGCCATTTTGTGGTTCACGTTGTGGTACAAAAACAATAAACAATAACCAATAAACAATAAACAATATCTATGAAGAAAATCGCATTATTCGTAGTAGCGCTGGTAATGTCTGTGGCTGCCAACGCTCAGTTTGAACAAGGTAAGGGTTATCTGGGTGCTTCGCTCTCAAGCGTGGATTTGAGCTATAGTGGTGCCACCAAAGGCCATTTGGGATTGGGTGCCAGGGCTGGTTATCTGATTGCTGACGACTGGATGCTGTTGGGCGACCTGGCCTACGAGAATCAGAAGGATATGCCCTACGCCCTGAAGATTGGTGCAGGCATTCGTTATTATATCCAGCAGAATGGCCTCTATATGGGCGCTTCGGCTGCTTTGTGTCATCAGAATGATATCAACGACTTCAAACCCAGCATCCAGATTGGCTATGCTTTCTTTATCAGCCGCACGGTGACCTTCGAGCCTGAAGTCTACTACGAGCACTCGTTCAAGGATCACAGCAACTACAGTACTGCGGGTATCCGTTTGGGCGTTGGTGTCTATCTGTTCAAGGACCAGTACAAGATAAAGAAGTAAAAGCGCTTCGCTAGTGTATAGTGAAAAGTGAATAGTGAATAGTTAAATAAGGTAAGCTTATGTTGAGTATTGATTTCTACAGGCCAAACTACGACATGGATGTCAAGGAACTGGTTGACAAGTTGATTGACCTGTCGTTTGCCGAGGATATCGGCGATGGCGACCACACCACGTTGTGTTGTATTCCTGAGGATGCCATGGGCAAGTCGCACCTGCTCATTAAGGAAGACGGTATCTTGGCTGGTGTCGAGGTTGCCAAGGAGGTGTTCCATCGTTTCGACCCCACGATGCAGGTCGAGGTGCTGATGCAGGATGGTACCCGTGTGAAGAAGGGTGACATTGCTATGATTGTCACAGGTAAGACCCGTTCGCTGTTGCAGACGGAGCGCCTGATGCTGAACATCATGCAGCGCATGAGTGGTATTGCCACGATGACTGACCGTTACGTGCAGCTCCTGAAGGGTACCAAGACCCGTGTGCTCGATACGCGTAAGACCACCCCAGGCTTGCGTATGTTGGAGAAGCAGGCTGTGAAGATTGGTGGTGGCTGCAACCATCGCATCGGACTCTTCGATATGATTCTGCTTAAGGACAACCACGTCGATTTTGCTGGTGGCATTGTCAATGCCATCGACCGCTGTCACGCATACTTGAAGGAGAAGGGCCTCGACCTGAAGATTGAGATTGAGGTTCGCTCGTTCGACGAACTACAGCAGGTGTTGGATCATGGTGGCGTCGATCGTATCATGCTCGACAACTTCAGTGTGCCCGATACCAAGAAGGCTGTCGACATCATTGCAGGTCGCTACGAGACCGAGTCGTCAGGTGGTATCACGTTCGATACCATTCGTGACTATGCCGAGCAGGGTGTCGACTTCATCTCCGTGGGTGCGTTGACCCACTCGGTGAAGGGACTTGATATGTCGTTTAAGGCTTGCTAAGAACATTGAACGTTGAACATTGAACGTTGACATTGAAGGCAGTATCTATTTTTATATTATTGTTGCTGATCTCTTGCGGTGACGATAGCGTTCAACGTTCAACGTTTAACGTTCAACGTTATGTTTCTCCCGTTGACTACGATATTCAGCTTGCTGGCAACTTTGGCGAGCCACGTCCTTGGCACTTTCATGGAGGCATCGATGTCAAGACGGGCAATCAGGAGGGCAAGCAGATTTTCTCTATTGCTGATGGTTACGTCAGTCGATTGACTGTCAACAAGTATGGTTTTGGCAATGCCATCTATGTTGCTCATCCTGACGGACATACCAGCGTCTATTGCCACTTGCAGCGCTTTGCCCCACAATACGAAGCCTTGCTTCAACGTACAGGCAAGGATACGCTTTCGATGGTTCTCCCATCGACACAATTCCCCGTTAAGGCTGGCGACCTGATTGCCATTAGTGGCAATACGGGCCATTCGACAGGCCCCCATCTGCACCTTGAAATCCACGATACAGAAACCTGGGTGATGCGTGACCCGCTACGGTTCTTAGGCCATCTCATTGCTGATAGCGTAGCCCCACAGGCGCACTCCTTTATGGCTATTCCGATGCAGGGTGAAGGCGTATTCAATGGCACGCAGGATAAGCAGACCTTTGGTTTTGGTGCCCCTGACATTAAAGTTCAACGTTCAACGTTCAACCTTCAACGTGAATTCACCGCATGGGGCAGGGTAGGCTTTGCCTTGTGGGCGGACGACTATGCGCAGGATGTTCATCATCACTATGGCATCCGCCACATGCAACTGCTGGTCGATGGTCGCGAGGTGTTCTGCTCTGATGTCGACAGCATTCCCATCAGTTGTCAGCCTGAGGTCAACCAATGGGGCGACTACGACCATTGGCGCCATACGCGCATCTGGTATATGAAGGCCTATCGCGAACCACGTATGCGACTACCCATTCTCCATACCGACATCCATCGTGGCATCGTCACGTTCAGCGAAGAGCGCCCCTACCATCTCTCCTTCGTTCTGCGCGACTACCAGAACAACCAGGCCACCTACCATTTCCAGGTTCAGGGACGTCGCAACAAGTCTGTTCGTCCTCATCCCAAAGGCACATTGCTCGACGACTACCAACTCTTCGACCAGTGCCTGTGGCCCTACATAACCTATAAGTAATTCATCTATACACGTTATAGTGCGATAAAACTATGCTATGATAGCTATAGTTGGACTTAAACGATTTATTATCAGCTGATTATCCTATAGCATAGTTTTCAAAAACCATGCTATAACTATGCTATAACCCTGCTATAATTTAACCAATGCAAAAATATAATGGCTGTTTTTGCGTATACGCGTACAGTCTTTTGCGTATGCCCGCACGGTCTTTTGCGTATACGAGAAAGGTTGCGAGAAGGCTTCGGAGTCCCTGCGCAAAGGCGTTTCACACCTTTTCCTCTTACTTTATACTCCCCGTCTGCTTACTTTAGAACAGTCGTCTGCTCCTTTTGCTCTGCAAACAACGTCATCTAATACTTACCCGTCTTATTGACAATAATCTACTACGCTAGTAATTTCAGTAACTATGCTACTTATTGCAATAACTAGCGTAGTTATGAAAATAGGAAGCATAGTAGCTGGAATTAGTTGCTTTATTTTCTATTAATACCCGCAATTGCAAATATTAATCTTCACAACTGTAACTATTAATAGTAGCAGTCCCAAGTATTAAGACTTGAGATCGCTACTGTTTATAGCAAAAGGCCCTTTTGCTACTTACTAAAAGGTTGCAAAGCGGCACTTTTAGTTCGTTCCACGTCGATGAACGTTAAAACCACGTCGATGAACGAGAATTCACTGTCGATGGACGAGAATTCACTGTCGATGATTTAACTTTTTGGAGTCAGGTTAGGTGCCAGAACGGATACGCTTAAACTTATAGCATAGTTATAGCACTGTTATAGCATGGTTTTTGTAAACTATGCTATAGGATAACGAGCTGTAGATAAATAAATTACACGCAACTATAGCTATCATAGCATAGTTTGAACATGCTATTACACTTGTTGTGTACTGAAGGTGCATAAACATACAATAACTACGCTACTAATTGTAGAACTTCAGAACCGTCCCCAGTTTCTATTGGGAGCTAAAAATTTTGTTTTTTTATTTATTCCTGCATTGCGAACTAACTCAGCACTCGGAAAAATTTAAATAAATTAGGCTTTTCTCTCGTTATTTCGTAACTTTGCGACCAATGTCGCGAAGTTACTCTGTCTCGACAAAAATAGAAACGAGTTTCTTTGTTTTGTGCTCGACTTTTCGTAACTTTGTAAGAATTTGCAGGATTTCTTTATATAAAGGCAGTCTGGGGGATTGATGAAAATCTGGGTTACGAATTGGCAACCGTACTCAATTCCACATTCTGCTATGAATTGCTTTCAATGAACACCCGACGTTGAGCCACCAGCCGTACTATGACTCGTCATCAGGTGCAAAGGTAATCATTCTTTCTGAAAAAACAAAATCTATTCATATCTTTTTCTTCTGAGCTTGCTCAACGCTCTTGAACTGATTGCGTTTGTGCTACTTGCCAGAAAGGTGCGTATTAGGCTACGTCCTATTAAGAATTTTATGTGGACAAGGCAAGCTAAAAAGAACCATTCAATTTCAACCTTCCTTTGAATATATAAACATGAAACTCGTAGGATATAGCTATTTCAACTGCCTTTTTGACAGTTTTAGTACCTTGGTACGACTTTTGTTTATATATGGAAAGAAGTCCTAATAATATCAAAATAACATAATGGCCACTAAAGAACATCCCCACAATTATTGGAACAAGGAGCGTTGTAGAGAAGAACTCTTAAAACATACACGCAAGTTAGAAGCTAAGCACAAATCTCCTGGAGCTTATAATTCTGCTTATACTCACGGCTGGTTAGATGAGATAGCCCCACATCTTCAAAGTAAAACCTACTGGAACAGAGAAAAGTGCTTTGAGAAGGTGCGCAAGATGGGGTATAAGAATAAGAAAGAATTCAGAGAAGATGCCCCAGGTTGTTATGGTTTTGCAGCTAAGCATGGTTTCTTAGATGAACTTTGTCATGGAATGGAAGTTTTGGGCAACTATGACTTACGCAAAATATATGTATTTGAGTTCGAGGATGGATATGCATACGTCGGACTTACCTACAAGCCAAGTAGACGACAGTGGCAACATCTTAATGAAAAAGATTCACCCGTATTCAAACATACAAAAGATAAAAGTTCATCCTTTGTGTTTAAGGTACTTTCAGATTGGCTGCATCAAAAAGAAGCACAAGAATTTGAGGATAAGATGATAAACGAATATACATGCAAAGGATGGAAAATGCTCAATACTAAAAGAGGTGGGGCACTGGGTTCTGCTAGGGAATGGCTTTATGATTTAGAAGAGCTGTTGGAAGAAGGATTGAAATATAAAACAAGAACAGAATATCGAAAAGGCAGCCCAGCAAAGTATGCTTTTGCATATGAACATGGACTACTTGACATTGTATGCGCACATATGCCCAAGAAGTCACATCCTTCACCAATATGGAACAAAAAAAGATTACAAGAAGTCGTCAATGAATGCAATAATTCGAGAAAAATACTAAAAGAGAAATACCCAGGTGCGTACGAAGCGATTAGTAGAAAGAAACTGATTGAATTTTATTTTGGTAAAAAGCGTATAAGTGGGAAGAAACGGTCTTTAGACGAAGCAATACACAAATGCTTAAACTATCATTCAACATCAGAATTAATAAAAGCAGATAAGACATTGTATGAATATATTATGCACAAAAAGTGGCAGGACGAATGTTTTAAGCATATGAAACGCCCTAAAGACAAAAGAATTGCAGAATCCTTTACTTGGGAAGATATATTGGCCAAAATCAACTTATGCACTAAGATGCAAGAATTAAGAGAAAAATATACAAGTGAATATCGTGCGGCACTTCGCAATCCAGAGTGGAGAGAAAAGTTATATCAAATGCTACCCATTAGAAATAGGATGACGTTAGACGAAGTCCGACAAATATGCTTACAATACCACACACCAACAGAATTGAAGAAAGCAAACCTACACATTTATAACTATGTCATGCGGATGCATTGGCAAGACAAATGCTTTTGCCACATGGAACTATCCCACGTATATCGTCCTCCTTTCACATGGGAGGAAATACTGGATAAGATAAAGCGATGTTCTAGATTGAAGGACTTTACGGAAAACTACCCTGGTGAATATCGTGGAGCCTTAAGACGTATAGAATGGAAAAGGAAACTATATCAGATTTTACCAAGTAATAAGAAATCAAGTAATAATCAATAAATAGGCAGAATTATCATATGGACAAAAAATCTTCTCAGGTTTCTAATATAGATGATATACGCCAA
The DNA here is from genome assembly GCA_946404405.1 of uncultured Prevotella sp. Taxonomy (GTDB): domain Bacteria; phylum Bacteroidota; class Bacteroidia; order Bacteroidales; family Bacteroidaceae; genus Prevotella. Next base: position 18,226 of record CAMJDL010000022.1, on the reverse strand, counting down.
GAGGTGTTGGATAACAAGCGGCCACGGTATCTATACAAATATCGTAGTATAGATAGAGCCACTGAATTTCTTGAGAGCAATAGTATATATTTCTCAAATTACAAAGAGTTTAATGACCCTTTCGAAAGTGCATGCAAAAAGAAATATGATTTTACTCCCAAGCAATACTTTCAGACTTTCCAAAAATGGGGCGTAAATTTTTTCGATTCAGCAATAAAAGCAGAGGAAATCAGATTAGGATTGGTCAATCCCGAAGACCTATTGAAGAAGTCAACGGATATGATTTTTAATCGTTTTTCCTACTTCAGTATGGCAGAAGAACCTGACAATATTTTGATGTGGTCACACTATGCGGATAGTCACAAAGGAGTGTGCTTCAAATTTGACCTCTTACAAGATTTTGACACTTTCCTTATAACAGTTCCTGTAGATTATAATTCAGACTATCCTGAATTTGACACGTTAAATGAAAATCCCTCAAGAATAATCATACGGAAATCGCCTTATTGGAGTTACGAGAAAGAACACAGGACAATTAAAGTTAATTCTCCGGGATTACATAAAATCAACAAAGAGGCTTTGGTTGAAATTATCTTTGGCTGTAGAACAAGTACCGAAGATAAAAGCGAAATAAGAAGACTTGTAGAGCAAAACGAATTCAATGATGTTCAGTTTTCTGAAGCTAAGGTAAATCCGAATGCATATCAGTTAGATATTATACCTTATATAAAATAGAGTGAGTTATCCTCCACGAGCCTGAAAACGAATAAAAAATCCCACGCTGTAGATTAGCCAGCGTGGTGGTTACCGTCATATTTGTCTCAGTTTCGACCACATTTACTGTCCGTTCTTCTTCCGCTGTAGCATGTTTTATTGGATTTGAACAAGCTGCCAAAAGGAACAGGGCTACTAATGAATTGATACTTTTCATATTTAAGACCCTAAATCAGTGTCGGGCATAACCTCTATATTATGTGTTAAGAAGCTTTTCTTTCTGAATATTGAACTCTTCATCTGTCAGTATACCTTGTTCTTTTAGTGCTGCCAGTTTAGCAAGTTCGTCTGCAACAGAGGAATTCGAAGAAGGATTGGGTTGAGAAGCCTGTGGTCGCTTTTCTTGTTTATCAACTTCGTCTATAACAATGGCTGTTAAGTCTTTTATTTCGTTTGCCTTTTTCAGAGCTCTTTCTACTTTATAGTAATCCACAGCCGATGGTTTTATGGGCATCATGTCCAAAAATACTATCTCAAAACTTGGCGTAGAAATGTCACGAAGAATAAACTTCACTAAAACTTTCCCTATTTTCTCTCCCATTGTTGCGTCACCAGAAAGACCACCGACAACAGCACCAGCGCTTCCCATTATCGCACTACCTACAAGTGCACCGCCAATTGTGCGCATAGTAGATTTCTCAGAAATCATCTTTCCGTCGGTAATAATAGCTACAGAAAGTAAGTCCGTATAATTAATTACCTTATAACTTGGATTACTGTCATCGAAATTATAGAGAAGTACTTTCTTACGTTTATCGTCCACTGCGACTAAACCATTTCCATCATAAATAGAGTTCGACGCACAGAAATCATCTATTATGTTTTTCACAAAACCATTAGCATCTGTTTTAATAAACAATAGTTTACTTTTGTTCTTGTTTGGTATGGCATGCCATTTCCCTGAGAATGTTATTTGTGCGCCCTTCTCGTATTCTACATCAAGACTATTGTTCAGGAAATCAGCATAGGTGTTATTAGCCTCACTATTTTCAATGTTTTCTCCTCTAAAAAGTAGAATACTTAAAGATAAAACAAACACAATTGCACAAGCAACAAACAAATAGAAATAAAAATCTATAATTGGAAATGAAAATGCCAATATGCAACTTATCACTCCAGCAATAAACGACCATAATATGACCTGACTTAACGTTTTCATATGTTTTTTATTTTTGTTTGTAATATACAAGAGGCGCAGACCTTCGCCATACGCCTCTCGGTTCACCACAAACCATGCACATATATGGGAAATCTGCGCCCATACGGGGCAGCTCCTTAATGTGCATTTGCTCTTTCTCGTGGTGGTGAATGAGAGGCTTTAGAGCAAATTATGTCTTGTGTCCCTTACGAAACACGATGCAAAAATACAAAAAGAATTCGATAATAAGTTGTTTTTTCCTGTTTTTCTATGAAAAAAGGCTCAAAAAGGAGCTTGTTTAGAGAAAAACTAATAAAAACTAAGCATTTTTCTTGGAACTTTCAGAAAATATGCCTATCTTTGCACCAACAGAATCCGCCACGCTTCCCGTAGAACAGCGAACCAGGGCGGGTCTTTTATTTTATACGTTATGAACATCTATACGAAACAGCCCATAAGTATTGATGACCAGATTGCCAAACTCAGGTCGCTTGGTCTGATTATTGCAGACGAAGACAAGGCAATGGATCATGGGGACGGTTCTTCGACCTGAAGGTGCGAAGTGTGGCTTCGCAATCCGCTAATCCACTTCTGCTATACAAATAACCACTTCGGGCCCGCATTCGCTGCGAGCCCGAAATGATTGTTTTACAAACTAACTAAAACCAAATTCAATGAGAAAACTACTAACCTTTAATTAAAACAAATTTATGAAACAATATAACCTTAGTTGGAACTCTTTCCTTTCTTTTTCTGATGCAAAAGTAGGCAGTTTTTCATAAGGAAACAAATAATAGAGCAACTTCTTTGTGAAATTGTTGCGACAGGGTCCTCGTTTCGCGACAAAATGCAGATAACGTATGAATTCGTGTCGTGAATTCAGTTACAATTTAAGAGCGAGGCAAAGTTATGCGAAATGGAAGAAGGTTGTAATCTATCTCTATTAACTGTGATTATGGGAGTAATCTTCCACTTCCTTTTTAATCTTGTTCTTTACCGTTTCCCAATTTACATCCTCAAACATATATGGCATTGGTTGTGGGTCTGCATCAGCGAAATAGGTCATAATGAGAATCGCCAAAGTGTCGGGGTGGATTGTCTGAAGTGATAGCATCGATAGTCCTCTTCTTTTGTATGTGATATGGTGCAGATAAATGAAAGGCAAATAGGATCGAGGGTACGCATCTTCTTACATTCTGCAACAATCTTATCAAGTCCGTAGTATCGATAGATGAGTTTCCAATCATTCATTTGTCCATGTTCCAATACTCGATGTATTATGTAAGAAGGATGTTCATCCATTGAAAGCTGAGACGTGTCAACATCCCAGAAAAGATTATTGGTGAATCTGTGTATACACTCCTTACTACTCATATCTTATTTACCGTTGCGTTGCAAAGGTAAGAATAATTTGGCAAACGACGTTCATTGGGAGCTAAAAATTTTGTTTTTTTATTTATTCCTGCATTGCGAACTAACTCAGCACTCGGAAAAATTTAAATAAATTAGGCTTTTCTCTCGTTATTTCGTAACTTTGCGACCAATGTCGCGAAGTTACTCTGTCTCGACAAAAATAGAAACGAGTTTCTTTGTTTTGTGCTCGACTTTTCGTAACTTTGTAAGAATTCGCAGGATTTCTTTAAATAAAGGCAGTCTGGGGAATTGAAAGAAAATGGGGTTACGAATTGGCGACCGTACTCAATTCCACGTTCTGCTATAAATTGTTATCAATGAGCACCCGACGCTGAGCCACCAGCCGTATTATGGCACAATGTCGAATGCAAAGGTACGCAGAATATGTGAGACGGCAAAACTTTAGAGGGATTTTTCGCTTTTCCTTCTTTTGTTTCGTGATTTTGTGCTACCTTTGCACACATAATTATAATTGATACAATCCTATGGCAAAGATAACAGTCCAGAATACAGAGATAACGGTCTTGTCACATAATGACAAGGACTATATATCGCTAACAGACATGGCTAATGGCAAGCAAAGCGAAAGCCGTGCTGCCGATGTCATCAAAAACTGGATACGCACCAGATACACGATAGAGTTTCTTGGAACTTGGGAAATGATTCACAATCCCAATTTCAAAGTGGTCGAATTTGACCACTTTAGAATGCAGGCAGGTTTGCCGAGTTTCGTCATGAGTGTGAGTGAATGGATTGAGAAGACTAACGCTATTGGTATCATTGTCAAGAAAGGGCGATATGGTGGTACTTATGCTTTCAAAGATATTGCTTTCGAGTTTGGTACTGCTATCAGTGTTTCCTTCAAGCTTTACTTGATTGAAGAATTCCAGAGGCTAAAGGAGGAAGAACAAAAACTATTGGGCTGGACAGCAAAACGCGAACTCTCTAAGATTAACTACCGCATACATACCGATGCCATCAAGAGCCACTTGGTACCAGCTGAAATCACGGCTGCTCAGGCAAGTATCATCTATGCCGAGGAAGCAGATGTGCTGAATGTGGCTATGTTTGGAATGACTGCCAAACAATGGCGCGAAGACAATCCAGACTTGAAAGGTAACATCCGTGACTACGCAACTATCAATGAGCTGATATGTCTTTCGAATATGGAGAACATCAATGCCGTGCTTATCAATGCTGGAGTCCCACAAGGCGAGAGGCTTGTCAAACTCAATCAAATAGCCATTCAGCAGATGCAAGTGCTGGAAGGAAATGAGGGTCGGAATCTGCTAAAATAAGTCACAATAACTTGATGTTTTGTCACCAATGGAAGCGCAGGCCGATAGGCAGGGTGATGCTAAGAGGATGCTCTGTACGATAACTATTGAGGTTGCTACCATCATTAAAGAAATATTGCAGGCTGGGCTCCATGTAGATACCAAGATGCGGGGTGAGATCATATTGAATGCCTAGACCTATAGACATAGACCACTGTATGGGAACATCGAGTGTGGATTCCTTGCTGAAGGTTGTGATGTCGTTCGTGATATGGTTTACGCTCAGCGTGCTCCTTATGGGGAACTCTAACATCGCACCTGCTGAGGAATAGAAACTGAAGTGTGACTTATTGTACCATTTCCAACCAAATCGGAGTGGAATACCGATATAGCGCAGGCGTTGCTGCTCTTGAATGTGTGCCGATGTGCTTCCAGTCATAGTCACGGATCTCATTTGCGTATAACTGAGACCTGTTTCGATGGAGAGCCGGGAGGTAAGTTGTCGGCTCAAGGTTAGCTGGATATTAAAGGGCAATTCATGTGTGTGTTGTGCCACCATTTCGCCATGATTAATCATCGAGTTTTGTGCTGCAATCTCCATCAGCGAACGAGTTTCTGCAGTGATCTCATCAGTAGGGAAAGCATTGTTCAGAGACCATGAGTAGTCAATCCAGTTGCTGAACGAATAGTTTGTTGGGATAAAGGTGTTGGAAGCGGAGGCAAAGCTCTGTTGGTTGATGTTGGTAGCTGCCATATAGTTGTCGCGCCGTCCTGTTTGACCGCTATAGGCCAATTGGATGTTCCAATCGGATGACTTAGAAGGGCTTTCCATTTTGAGATGCGGTTCGTCGTCAGAGGCAGGAATCGGCTCATGTCGGAAAATGATTGTATCTCTCAGAGTGTCTTCCTTAATGGCTTGCGCTATCTCTTTCAAGGTGTCGATATGCTCCTCCATATATGGTATAGAGTCGGGTGAGATGACTGCTTCTGTTTGATAGCGAATGGGATGGACAGAAGGTCGCTTGCTGATTGAAACATATACCGGTTTGTCGTGTGGAGTTTCAACAACAGGCTCGGGCTGAGTCTTCTTTTGCTTTGAATTGTCACTGACAGGTTTCAAATCCTTAACAGTGTCTGGTTCTTCTTTCTGTAGTAAATTCCAGATTGCCGTCGGGATGGCAATGAGAAGCAGAACCAGCACCCACGACTGCTTAATCAGTATCTTAAGCATTCGTTTGGCATGGGATAGCTGAGAGGATGAAGTATGTGGAGCTATGCCTAACAGATGGCCGATCTCCTGATGTGACAATCCTTCGAATACAGACAAGCGAAACACCTGCCGATAGCCTGCCGGCAATTGGGCAACGAGCTTTTGCAACTGCTCAAAGTCAGGCATAATACCAGGATCGGTGGCACTTTGCTTGTCGATGTCCATCTGTTGGAGGGCTGCCTGCTCCTTATCCAAATGAATCTTATAATGATAGCCCACGTTGCGAACAATCGTTGCCATCCATGATTCCAACTTGTCATCATCCCGCAATTGGTTAAGCGAAGTCAGAATTATCACGAAAGCATCATGCAACAGGTCTTCTGCAACATTTTTATCCTTTACGTATTGTCTGCAGATGTTGAGAAGTCTGGGGCGGTATTGTTCGTAGAGCAGATGCAAAGCCTCGCGCTCTCCGGCCTTGCATCTGACAATCAGCGTTTGACTATCCATAGGGGTCAGTCTTCCCTTTGATACGTATCCCAACCCTCCATTTCGAGGGTGTTACCATTTAATTTTGCCTTGATGGTCACTCCTTGAGGCACTATCGTGGGGTCGAAGGCTATGTCCACGATACTCTTACCAAAACCTTCGTCAATGGTAAAGCCGGTGTTGTATTTGTAGATGGTCAGTTCGGCATTCGAGCCCTGATAGGTGACGGTATAGGCGAAAGGCTCGCTGAATTGTCCGTTCAGGAGTCTGTAGCCTGTATTGTCGGAACGGAATACCCAGGTAAAAGTACCTGATGCTTCAATCTCGTCACTCTTGAATTCTCCTGACCATCTGCCTACGATAGGACTATTGTCGTCTCTGCCCGGATTGCCATATTTCTGGCCTGCATTGACGCTAAGTGATTCATAGCTGTCTTGCGTTTGCTTGAACCAAGGGTAGTTGACAAAGTACAGCCCTCTGTAGAGTGTCTGCATATTGTCGTAAAAACGTCCCAGATACTCGATGGCATCACCAGCGGCGAAGTAGCATTTGTAATAGTATCCATGATAGCCGTACTGCTCTCCGCCATGATAGTCGGTCAGCACGTAGTTGAAGGGGTCGAGGGCCACCTCGTTGGTGCCGTCTTTGTATGTCTTGATGGTTCGCAGATAGCCTGTGCCGTCATCGTTGAAAGCCATGACCTCAGTGATGCTGAAGGGCAGGTTGGGATAGAGGGCGATAGTAGCTTGCTGCCCGTCGTGCGTCAGATGCTGCCAGTCGGTTTGCCAGTAGCCAACGAGATAATTAGGTGCTCCTTCGGCATTCTTCACTGGTTCTGTTGTAAGGACGAGGATACAGCTGATGTCAGTGGCCTTGCTCATAAACGACTCAAAATCCGCCTGGCTCTGGAAATTGTGGCGTTCACCTTCGCTATTATAGATGTTGAACATTGCGCTGGAAACTATACTGTAGATGTCATAATAATATTCACCTTTGTACTCCATTCTGCATACTCTGGAACCCGTACCCATAATGAGTAATCCCTGAATAGCTGATGGTAGCTGCTCTACATAGACATGATTGACAGGAATCTTCTTGCTATTGAATGTGGCTGACTCAAACTGTTCGGTAATGTCTACGATTTGCATTTTCAGACCATTCCTCTCGAACAGCTTGACGACAATACCATAGCTGTCACTAACCCCACTCTTCCTGGTCAGTCCCATTAATTCTCCATAAACATCCCGAACATGGTCAGAAGGCTCCTCATCATTCGATGAGCATCCTGCTAAGTTGACAACTCCTGACAATATAAGCGCCAGCATCCATAAAAAACTTTGTTTCTTCATAAACCAAATTATTATGTATTGCAAATTTAATTCTTTTTTCTTATATAGTGTATCCAAAAGTAGAAAGACTGCATGGTATTGTCCGAATTTATAATTTCTTAACACCAAAGAAGTTGTAAGTGGAACAAAATCTGTTCTAATCTCCCCCCCTCCCCCAAAACTAACCTTGAGAATGGTTACAGCAATAGGGGGTAGCCTAATACCCCCTGCTTGCAGGGAGTGCCACAATTGTGGTAGCCTAATCCCACCCATGCGGATTGATGCCACAATAGGGGTAGCCTACTACCCCGTTATGGCCTCAATGCCGCAATGGGAGTTGCCGCATACCAAGGTTGAGCAAGCTCATCGGACAGTAGGCTTGTAAGTTGTTCAAACGTTAAAATCCAAGAACTATTTTTTGACGGTGTACCATTCGATTATATTGATGTACCTTTGCCCGCAAATTCACAAAAACAAAATAGACGATGGAGGTTATATCAATAGAGCGCAGTACCTACGAGGAACTGCTGACGAGCTTTAACAGTTTCGTCTCACAAATGAAGGCAATGGCTGATAGAGGAACAGACAAACGACTTGGCGAGTGGCTAGATAATCAAGACGTGTGTCAGATACTAAACATCAGCCCAAGAACATTACAGACTTTACGGGATAATGGGACGTTGGCCTATTCGCCGCAGGCTGTCATCACCGTTTTCAACTTCTTGCACATCGACCTTCTGCTCCGATTCGCATTGTCGATTAACCTGCATCAGAACCCAATTTTGGGGTTACGATTTGGCAACCTAACTCCTTCACCAATCCTCCCTAATTTGCTTTTAGCCCCAAATTGAACTTCTTCATTCTTCCCCGTCTTGCCTTTATTTCAGGCCGAATTGCGTTAATCTTCTAAAATCGCTTCGCTTTTACAAGCTTTTTTCGTAACTTTGTACCCGATATGAAATAAATAAGTTAATATGACATGGAAGGTTATAGCGTAAAGGAGTATGGACAGGCGGTAAAACGCTATGTGCAGACGATGGATTTGAAGGACGATGAGCAGCTGATAGCTGAATATCGTCGCAGGCACAGCAAGGAGGAGTCGTGGCAGGAGATACGCGATGGCATTAAGGAGGTGGGTATCTTGGATATGCAGATATTCATTCTGGGAACGCGTCTGGTGATGATTGTGGAGACGCCACTCGACTTTGACTGGGATTCGGCAATGGCACGATTGGCTACACTGCCTCGCCAGCAGGAATGGGAGGACTATATGGCTATGTTCCAGCAATGTAAGGAGGGTGCCACAAGTGATGAGAAGTGGCAGATGATGGAAAGAATGTTCTATTTATACTAACCAATGAAGCAGACTTAACCCTTAATGTTTCTAAAATTGTTTGGTGGTATCGGATGCTTTTTGTATCTTTGCCATTAAATAGTACAAACTAATCAAAACGAACGATATTATGTTATCACAGCAAGATCTAAAACAGTTGGCTCAGAAGGGTATTTCTGAGGCACAAATCGAGAGACAGTTAGGTGAGTTTAAAACGGGTTTCCCATTCCTGAAGTTGGAGGCCGCAGCAGCCATTGGCAAGGGCATCGTAGCACCGTCGGAGGCTGAGCGCAAGGCGTATGTAGAGGCTTGGCAACAGTATAAGGCCGAGGGCAAGAAGGTAGTGAAGTTTGTGCCCGCATCGGGTGCCGCCAGCCGTATGTTCAAGGACATGTTTGCCTTTGTCGATGCCGGCTACGACGTGCCCACCACTGATTTCGAGAAGAAGTATTTCGATAATATCGAGAAGTTTGCTTTCTTCGATGAGTTGGATGCAGCCTGCCAGAAGAATCAGGGCAAGGGCATCAAGGCACTCATTGCTGAAGGTAACTACAAGGCTGTTGCTGCCAACATGTTGAAGGCTGAGGGACTGAACTACGGACAGTTGCCTAAGGGCCTGTTGCTGTTCCATAACTATGCTGAGGGCCCTCGTACACCTATGGAGGAACACTTGGTGGAGGGTGCCCTGTATGCTGCATCGAATGGTGAGGCCCACGTGCATTTTACCGTCAGTCACGAGCACATGGAACTGTTCAAAGCCAAGGTAGCTCAGAAGGCTGACATCTATGCCAAGAAGTTCGGCATCAAGTACGATATTTCTTTCTCAGAGCAGAAACCCTCGACGGATACCGTTGCTGCCAATCCTGACGGTACGCTGTTCCGCAACTCAGACGGTTCGCTGTTGTTCCGTCCTGGTGGACACGGTGCGCTGATTGAGAACCTGAACGAGATTGAGGCTGACGTCATCTTCGTGAAGAATATCGATAACGTCGTGCCCGATCGTCTGAAGGACGATACCGTAGAGTGGAAGCAGGTCATTGCTGGCGTACTGGTGACATTGCAGAAGAAGGCCTTCGGCTATCTGCGCCTGTTGGATACCGGTAAGTACACGCACGAGCAGATTGAGGAGATGATTCGCTTCGTGCAGCAAGACCTGTGCTGTCGTAAGGCTGACATCAAGGAGTTGGAGGATGCCGATTTGGTTATCTACCTGAAGAACAAGTTGAACCGTCCCATGCGCGTGTGTGGCGTAGTAAAGAATGTGGGCGAGCCTGGTGGTGGTCCGTTCCTGACCTACAATCAGGATGGTACCGTATCGCTGCAGATTCTGGAGTCGTCGCAGATTGACAAGTCGAACAAGGAGTATATGGAGATGTTTACCAAGGGTACGCACTTCAATCCCGTCGACCTTGTCTGCGCTGTGAAGGACTACAAGGGCAACGCTTTCGACCTGCCTAAGTATGTCGACCCAACAACGGGCTTCATCTCGCAGAAGTCGAAGTCGGGCAAGGAGTTGCAGGCTCTGGAGTTGCCAGGACTGTGGAATGGTGCCATGAGCGACTGGAGCACGATTTTCGTCGAGGTGCCCCTCTCTACGTTCAATCCTGTGAAGACTGTCAATGACTTATTGCGTGATCAGCACCAGTAAGCGCTTCGCTAGTGAATAGTGAATGAATAGTGAAGAGTGAAAAGTTTATGAACACAAAGACTATTTTGGCCATTGGTATGGCTTCCGCTATGATGCTATCTTTCAATGCCTGCCAGCAGACCTCTCGCGAGAACCCTCTGCTGGCAGAGAGTTCTTTACCCTTTGGTGCGCCTGATTTCAGCAAGATTCAGACGTCTGACTACATGCCTGCTTTCGAGGCTGCTATGCAGCAGACGCGTGATAATATTCAGGCCATCGTGGACAATCAGGACTCGGCTACGTTCGAGAATACCATTCTGCCCTTCGAGGACAGTGGTCGTCAGCTGGCACGTGTTTCCACCGTTTTCTTTGCTCTGACTGAGGCCGATAAGTCTGACGAACTGAGCGAGATTGAGAAGAAGGTGCAGCCCATGTTGACCGACCTTCAGAACGAGATTTCGTTTAACAAACCGTTGTTCCAGCGTATCAAGCAAGTATATGATAAACAGCACGATACACTGACGGGAGAAGACCAGAAGCTGTTGGAGGAAATCTACAAGGACTTTGTGCGCAAGGGTGCCCTTTTGTCCGACGACAAGATGGCCCGCATGAAGGAAATCAACCTGCGCATCAGTGACCTTCAGCAGCAGTGGGGCGACTTGCTTCAGGCTGCTACCAACGACGCTATTGTGTGGGTTGACAAGAAGGAAGACCTGGCAGGACTTAGCGAGGCCGACATTGCCCAGTGCAAGAAGGATGCTGAGAGTCGGGGCGGTAAGGCACCTTATGCCATTGTCATCGTCAATACCACGCAGCAGGCTCCGCTGGCCAGTCTCGACAATCGTGAACTGCGCAAGAAGGTTTACGAAGCCAGCATCCATCGTGCCGACGGTACTAATCCGAAGTATAATACTTATAATATTGTCAGCGAGATGGCTAAACTGCGTGCAGAACAGGCAGAAATCATGGGCTATCCCTGCTATGCCGCCTATTCGCTGGACAATACGATGGCTAAGACGCCTGAAAACGTCAACAACTTCCTGAAAGGTCTGGTTGCTGCCTACCGTTCGAAAGCCGATGCAGAGACAAAGACCATCGAGGCGTTTGCACAGAAGGCAGAAGGGGCAGACTTCAAGCTGGAACCGTATGATAGATTCTACTATTCAGCCAAGATGAAGAAAGCCATGCTGGACATCAGCGAGGACGAGGTAAAGCCGTATTTCAATGTTGACAGCGTGCTGCTGAACGGTGTGTTCTATGCCGCCAATCGGGTCTACGGTCTGACGTTCAAGGAGCGTACCGACATTCCAACGTACCATCCTGATATGCGCGTGTTTGAGGTCATCGACAAGGATGGCCAGTCGCTGGCATTGTTCTATGGCGACTACTACCGTCGTCCGTCAAAGCGTGGTGGAGCGTGGATGGATGGCTTTGCTGAGCAGAGCCGTCACTGGAATCAGAAGCCCATCATCTTCAACGTATGCAATAGTGCTAAAGCACCAGAAGGCAAGCCTTCGCTGTTGACGTGGGACGAAGTGACGACGATGTTCCACGAGTTTGGTCATGCCCTACACGGTATGCTGTCCAACTGCGAATACAATAAGCTGTCGGGCACCAACGTGGCTCGTGACTTTGTGGAAATGCCATCGCAGTTCAACGAGTCGTTTGCTACTATTCCTGAGGTCTTCGACAACTATGCACGCCACTACGAGACCAACGAGCCCATGCCTGCCGAACTGAAGGAACGTATGCTGAAGAGCATTAATTTCCAGGCGGCTTATGCCTTGGGTGAGAACCTTGCTGCCTCCAGCCTCGATATGGCTTGGCACATGCTGGCATCGAAGGATGTTCCCACACCCGAAAAGTGTGCTGATTTCGAAACACAGGCCCTGACACAATACGGCATCCTTGATGCGCAGATTCCGCCTCGCTACAAGACCAGCTACTTCAACCATGTATGGGGTGGGGGCTATGCTGCTGGCTACTACAGCTATCTGTGGACGGAAGTATTGGCTGTCAACGTCGCTGACACATTTGCCAAACTGGGTGCCCTGAAGCCCGAAACCGGTCAGGCTATGCGCGACAAGATACTGAGTCGTGGCAACACGGGCGACCTCATGCAGATGTTTGCTGACTTCACAGGCATGCAGCAGCCCGATCCGTCTGCCATCCTTCGTGCGCGCGGATTATAATATGGTATAGCATTAAACCTCACAGACCTAGTTGATAGTTATTTTTTCAAAAAAGTGACAAAATGTTTGGTGGTTTCAGATGAAATGCGTACTTTTGCAGGCGATAAACGAAAAAAGACAGAAAAATGAAGTCTCTAAACCTGATTAGCAACATTATTATTATTCGACTGCGTAAAAGTAGCCGGAAGTGATGGGGTATGCAGGTGATTGACAATTGAATATTGGAAATTAAACGATACAGAGCCTTTCTCACTTCCGGGTGTAGAGAGGCTTTTTTTGTAGTGAATAGTTAAAAGTGAATAGTTAATAGTTAAGAATGATGAGATGAGTGACAGATTGTTTATTTTCGACACGACGCTGCGTGACGGTGAGCAGGTGCCTGGTTGCCAACTGAACACGGTAGAGAAGATTCAGGTGGCTAAGGCACTGGAGCAGTTGGGCGTGGACGTGATTGAAGCAGGATTTCCTGTGTCGAGTCCAGGAGACTACCACAGTGTGATAGAGATTTCGAAGGCCGTGACGTGGCCTACGATATGTGCGCTGACACGTGCCGTTGAGCACGACATCGACGTGGCTGTCGAGGCGCTGCAGTATGCCAAGCACAAGCGTATCCACACGGGCATCGGCACAAGCGACGAGCACATCAAGTACAAGTTCAATTCTACACGCGAACGTATTCTTGAGCATGCCGTCGAAGCAACGAAGTATGCTAAGCGTTTTGTCGACGATGTGGAGTTCTATTGTGAGGATGCTGGTCGTACGGACAATGAATATCTGGCTCAGGTAGTCGAGGCTGTCATCAAAGCTGGTGCAACGGTTATCAATATTCCTGACACGACGGGTTATTGTCTGCCGCAGGAATACTTCGAGAAGATCAAGTATCTGAAGGAGCATGTGGATGGCATCGACGCCTGCATCATTTCTACCCATTGCCACAACGACCTCGGCATGGCTACGGCTAATACACTGAATGGTGTGTTGGCTGGTGCACGTCAGGTTGAGGTAACAGTGAACGGCATTGGCGAGCGTGCAGGTAATACGTCGTTAGAGGAAATAGCGATGATTCTGAAATGTCACAAGAGCATTGACATTGAGACGAACATCAACACCACAAAGATATATCCTACGAGCCGTATGGTGTCGAGTCTGATGAACATGCCCGTACAGCCCAACAAGGCCATTGTGGGTCGTAACGCCTTTGCACACTCCAGTGGCATCCATCAGGACGGCGTATTAAAGAATGTACACACGTACGAGATTATCGACCCCAAGGATGTGGGTATCGATGATAACTCGATTGTTCTGACAGCCCGTAGCGGACGTGCTGCCCTGAAACATCGCCTGATGATAAACGGTGTGGACGTGAGTGATGAGAAGAAGATAGACAAACTATACGAGCAGTTCCTGGCGTTGGCTGATAAGAAAAAGGAAATATCGGATGCCGACGTGCTGATGCTGGCTGGTGCCGATGTGGCTGATACACATGCTGTACGCCTTGATTTCCTGCAGGTTACGTCAGGTAAGGGTGTGAAGTCTGTGGCCTCTATAGGACTCGATATCAGTGGGCAGAAGTTCGAAGCAGCCGCCTCGGGTAATGGTCCTGTGGATGCTGCCATCAAGGCGCTGAAGAAGATTATCATGAAGCAGATGACGCTGAAGGAGTTTACCATTCAGGCCATCTCGAAAGGAAGCGACGATGTGGGTAAGGTGCACATGCAGGTAGAGTACGACGGTAGTCTCTATTATGGCTTTGGTGCCAATACCGACATCGTGACGGCCTCTGTGGAAGCATATATCGATTGTATCAACAAGTTTAAAGTGGAAGACTGATGAATACGTTATTTGACAAGATATGGGACGCACACGTGGTGCAGACGGTAGCTGATGGGCCCCAACAGCTCTATATAGACCGCTTGTACTGCCATGAGGTGACGTCGCCTCAGGCCTTCGAGGGTATGCGGGCACGTGGTCTGAAGTGCTTCCGTCCGCAGCAGATATTCTGTATGCCCGACCACAATACGCCAACACACGATCAGGACAAACCTATCGTGGATCCAGTGTCGAAGGCACAGGTGGATATGTTGGAAAAGAATGCGCGCGACTTCGGGCTGACACACTACGGCATGTATTCGAAGGACAATGGTATCATCCACGTGGTCGGTCCTGAGAAAGGTTTGTCACTACCAGGTATGACGATTGTTTGTGGCGACTCCCACACGTCGACGCATGGCGCAATGGGTGCTGTGGCCTTTGGCATTGGCACCAGTGAGGTGGAGATGGTCATGGCCTCTCAGTGTATTCTGCAGCAGAAACCCAAGTCGATGCGTATTACGATTAATGGTACGCTGGGTAAGTGCGTGACAGCCAAGGATGTGGCCCTCTACCTGATGGCTAAGTTGACCACCAGTGGTGCTACGGGCTACTTTGTAGAGTATGCTGGTGATGTGGTTAGAAATCTCTCGATGGAAGGTCGTCTGACACTTTGCAACTTATCGATAGAGATGGGGGCACGTGGTGGATTCATTGCTCCTGACGAGGTAACCTTTGATTATGTCAAAGGTAAAGAATATGCCCCTAAAGGCGAAGAGTGGGAGAGAGCCGTCGCCTATTGGAAAACGCTGAAGAGTGGCGACGATGCCGTATTCGACAAAGAACTGACGTTCGAGGCTAAGGACATTGAGCCTCGCATCACCTATGGTACTAATCCTGGCATGGGCATTGGGATTAGCGAGGCCATTCCGACTGCAGGTAATTCTACCTTTGAAAAAGCTTTGGGATATATGGGCTTCAAGCCTGGCGAAAAGTTGTTGGGTAAGAAGATAGACTACGTCTTCCTGGGTGCCTGTACCAACGGTCGCATAGAAGACTTCCGTGCCTTTGCATCGATAGTAAAGGGTAGAAGGAAGGCTGATGATGTCGTGGCTTGGCTTGTGCCTGGCTCGTGGGCTGTGCGCAAGCAGATTCAGGACGAAGGACTTGACAAAGTTCTTGAAGCTGCTGGTTTCGAGATTCGTCAGCCAGGTTGCTCGGCTTGTCTGGCTATGAACGACGATAAGGTGCCTGCAGGCAAGTATGCTGTTTCTACCTCGAACCGTAACTTCGAAGGTCGTCAGGGCCCAGGCTCGCGGACTATTCTCGCTTCGCCTTTAGTGGCTGCTGCATGTGCTGTAACAGGAGTAATAACCGATCCAAGAACGTTGAACATTGAATAATGAAACAGAAATTTGACATTATCACAAGCACCTGTGTCCCTCTTCCTTTAGAGAATGTCGATACCGACCAGATTATCCCAGCACGTTTCCTGAAGGCGACCACCAAAGAGGAACGTTTCTTTGGCGACAACCTGTTTCGTGACTGGCGCTATAATAGCGATGGTACGCTGAACAAGGATTTTGTGCTTAATAATCCTAAATACAAGGGCTGCATTCTGGTAGCAGGCAAGAACTTCGGTTCGGGGTCCAGTCGTGAACATGCCGCGTGGGCTATTGCGGGCTATGGTTTCCGTGTGGTCATCAGCTCGTTCTTTGCGGACATCCATAAAAACAATGAACTGAACAACTTTGTACTGCCCGTGCAGGTCAGTGAGGAATTCTTGTCTGAATTGTTTTCGACCATTCAAAACAACCCAGATGCCCAGGTAGAGGTTGACTTGCCCAATCAGACAGTAACCAATAAGGTCACAGGACGTTCTGAACACTTTGATATCAACGGCTATAAGAAGCATTGTTTGATGAACGGTCTCGACGACATCGATTTCCTTGTGGCCAATAAAGATAAGATAGAAGTATGGGAAAATCAGAGAGTTTAAATACGTACAAACGTGTCTTGCCTTTCGTAGAGATTATGGACTCAACGCTGCGCGATGGTGAGCAGACCAATGGCGTATCGTTCTTGCCGCACGAAAAGCTGGTGATGGCGCGTAAGTTGTTGTCCGACGTCAATGTCGATCGTATTGAGGCGGCTTCGGCACGTGTGTCAGAAGGTGAACGCGAGGCTGTTACCAAGATATGCGCCTACGCCCAGAAGAACGGGCTATTGGAGCGTGTCGAGGTGTTAGGCTTCGTGGATGGTGGCAAGTCGATAGACTGGATTGCCGAGTGTGGCGGTCGTGTGGTGAATCTGCTGGCTAAGGGCTCTTTGAAGCATTGTACGCACCAGTTGCATAAGACACCTGACGAGCATATCAGCGACATTAAGAAGGAGTTGGAATATGCTGCCAGCAAGGGCATCAGCGTCAACCTGTACTTAGAAGACTGGTCGAATGGTATGAAGGACTCGCCAGAGTACGTCTATCATCTGATGGATGTGCTGACGTTGAACGTTCAACATTCAACGTTCAACGTTCAACGTTTCATGCTCCCCGATACGTTAGGCGTGATGAATCCCTTGCAGGTCATCGAGTACTTTAGAAAGATGATGAAACGCTATCCGGATGTGCATTTTGATTTCCATGCCCATAACGACTACGACTTGGCTGTTTCGAACTCGCTGGCTGCTGTGCTCAGTGGTGCACGTGGCCTGCATGTTACAGTTAATGGGCTGGGGGAGCGTTGCGGTAATGCACCACTTGCTTCCGTTCAGGCTATTTTGAAAGACCAGTTTCATGCGAAGACAAACCTAGTGGAGAGTCAATTGAACGATCTGTCGCGTATGGTTGAGAGTTTCAGTGGCATCAGTGTTGCCCCCAACCAACCAATCGTTGGTGAGAACGTGTTTACGCAGGTGGCTGGTGTACATGCCGATGGTGACTCAAAGGACCAGCTGTACTTTAATGAATTGATTCCTGAGCGTTTTGGTCGCAAGCGAGAGTATGCGTTGGGCAAGCAGAGCGGTCGTGCCAATATAGCCAAGAACCTTGAGGAACTGGGGTTGGAACTGACGCCTGAACAAACTCGACGGGTGACGGAGCGTATCACGGAGTTGGGCGACAAAAAGGAAATCGTGACACAGGACGACCTGCCCTATATCGTCAGCGACGTGTTGAAACACGATGGTTCTGAGGATAAGGTCAAGCTGATTAGCTACATCGTAACGACAGCCTATGGCTTGAAGCCTGGAGCAAACATTAAGGTGGAAATCAATGGTCAGGAGTATGAAGGCAGTTCGGTGGGCGATGGTCAGTACGACGCTTTTGTAAAGGCCTTGCGCCATATCTATAAAAAATATCTTGACCGCACGTTCCCTACGTTGGCCAACTATCAGGTTTCTATTCCTCCTGGTGGACGCACGGATGCTTTAGTGCAGACGGTTATCTCGTGGCACTATAAGGACGGACTGTTGCGTACACGCGGACTGGATGCCGACCAGACGGAAGCTGCCATCAAGGCTACGTTTAAGATGCTGAACATTATTGAAAGTGATTTAACGAAATAACAATATGAAACTTAAGATTGCGATATTGGCTGGTGATGGTATCGGCCCAGAGATTATGAAACAAGGTGTGGC
>CAMJDL010000021.1 GCA_946404405.1 uncultured Prevotella sp. | reverse complement strand
TTACGCTTTTAACTTATGGAACAGAAATTCGGGAAAAATAGCATTGACATCAAGGCGCTGCGCGAGTTCTGCGAGCGCGAGGGCAAGATGGTGGAGTACCGCAAGGGCGAACAGCTGGAGCGCGAGGGCGACCCCGCACGGTGGTTCGGCTTCGTCACCGAAGGGTGCTTCAAGTACGTGACACACGGCATCAGCGACGACAAGGAACACATCACGTGGTTCTCGTTCGAGGGCGAGTTTGCGGGCGACTATCCCGCCTGTCTCGACGGTGGCCCGGCACTGACCACGATCGAGGCGATGGTACCCACCCGCATCATCCGTGTGAGCGGCGAACAGCTGGTGAAGCGGTTCAGTCAGGATAAGAAGTCGATGGATCTGCGCTGCCTCGTTGCCGAGCACCTGCTCAGTCAGGCCCGTGCCCGCTACACCGACCTCCACCGCGCCACGCCCCTCGAACGCTACGAGTTGCTGCTCCGCCGCTGCCCGGGCATCGCCCGCCATCTCCCCCTGAATGCCATCGCCTCGTTCCTCTGCGTCACTCCCCAACAGTTGTCACGCATCCGCAAGGCCGTCACGTTTTCGGAGAAATAATTCCAAATATTCACTAAACCTCTGAACATTTGTTCAGACTTTCACCTCGGCAGACACTTTTTCGGTCTTGTCGGGGGCTTTTTCGTGGGACTTTCTGTAACTTTGTGGCCAATTTACGATGGCACAAGCCAATAAAGACAGAAACATTAACAGAAAAGAAATAGAAAAATGAAACAGATTAAAGCATTTGCAGTTCTACTCGCACTACTTCCACTTGCCACATTGGCACAGGAAGAGCGCATCGACACAGTGATTCCGAAATTCCTTTCCAACGGCTATTTCTTCCGCGAAATGCCACAGTTGCCCGACGGTGAGAAAACCATGTCGCGACTAAAGGACAAGGAGGGTAACAGCGTCATCGTCATCAACGTCAACGCCACGCTGCCCAAGTCAGTCATTCGCAAGGCTATTCCCCGCGAACAGGTTCACAACGCCGACCAGTTCCTAAGCGGTCTCAATATGATGGCCACAGTGACCTCGCTGACACAGGCGGGCGTCAAGGCCGACGGCACATGGTATTCGCCAAAGGAGGGCGAGCCGTTTCCGCAGTTCTCGGAGACGGATATGGACGGACGAACATGGACGAACGACAGCGTGAAAGGGCGCGTCATGGTGATTAACCTCTGGTACTCCGGCTGTGGCCCTTGCCGTGCAGAGATGCCCATCCTTTCCGAGTGGAAGGAGCAATTGCCTGGCGTAATGTTCTTCTCGGCCACTTACCACGACGCCGAGACGGCCAAGCGCATTACCGACAAGCACCACTTCACATGGACGCACCTCGTCGAGGCCAAGGACATGATGGCATGGATTGGCTATGAGGGCTTCCCACTGACCATCGTTGTCGACAAGAAGGGCATCGTCCGTCATGCCGTCCACGGCACCAACGAGACGAAGCGCGAGGAACTATTAGCAAAGATCAAAGAGGCCGAGGCAGAATAAATGCACCCACGAGAACCCGCCAAGCCTCTTCACAATGCTTAAATCGGCGGGTCGTTTTATTTCAAAAGCAACAAAATCGACGTCCAAATATCAATTTCCCATCAAAAAGTTTGGTCGATTCAATAAAAAGCACTACTTTTGCACCCACGAGAACCCGCCAAGCCTCTTCACAATGCTTAAATCGGCGGGTCGTTTTATTTTCTTATGGCACATTATTCAAAGACCTACACATCGCCCGCCCAGTTGACGGCATAGAAACTGGGGACGGTTCTGAATTTCTACAATGTCGTATTTTGCATACTCTGCTTTCTCATTAATTGCTGGATAAAAACACCTCAGTTGATAATGTTCTGGTTCCTCCTTGGCGTAGCTCAGGAGTGTTGATGCGGATGTCACAATTTTGAATTCGTTGAGGGTTCCTTGATTCTGCGAATCTGTGCCAGATTCTGCTCCCGAGAGTAGGGATGCAATGACATTTGTTGTACCTCCCTCTGAGCAGCCATGCTGTTCTTGCGGTGAAAATCGTTGATATACAAGCCTTCCACTGATTTCTATTGTTGTTATTGAAACCATTTCGAGTGCAAATATACAATTTTATAATTAAACTACCAAATTTTGGTTTCCATTTTTGTCAATTACTAGGCTACTAATTCCAGCGACTATGCTTCCTATTTTCATAACTACGCTAGTTATTGCAATTAGTTGCATAGTTATTATAACTACTAGCAGCGTAGTGGCACTTATTGAAAATTTAGTGGCGCTTATTTGGAAATAAGCATGGCTTATTGCGCAATAAGCGGCGCTTATCGCATAAAAAATTAATTTTTTGGATATAATTACCATATTGCCACCAATCTTTCAAAATACCATTATTTAAAGCACTTTCCGGGTGGTGGTAGATTGGTGGTAATATGGTAGTTTATAACTATATTGGTTTAGGGTCGCTCCAACGTTGGTTTCGAGTCGTTCCGCAGTCATCTACGAGGTGTTCCGACGTCACTTTGCCCCCCGAAAGTGACGTCGGAACAGTCGCAAAGTGACTCACCTTCGACTGGAAGATGACGTTGGAGCGACACAAAGATGACGTTGTTTGCAGGGTATAAGGAGCAGACGACTGTTCTAAAGTAAGCAAACGGGGAGTATAGCATAGGCTTGCTGGGTGCGAAACGCCTTTGTGCAGGGAACGAGAAGCCTTCGCGCAACCGTTCGCGTATACGCAAAAGACCGTGCGCCTATACGCAAAAGACTGTACGCGTATACGCAAAATCAGCCATTATTTTTTTGCATTGGTAAAATTATAGCAGGGTTATAGCATAGTTATAGCATGGTTTTTGAAAACTATGCTATAGGATAATCAGCTGATAATAAATCGTTTAAGTCCAACTATAGCTATCATAGCATAGTTTTATCGCACTGTAACGTGTATAGATGAATTACTTATAGGTTATGTATGGCCACAGACACTGGTCGAAGAGTTGGTAGTCGTCCAGCAATGAGCCTTTGGGCTGAGGTCGAACAGACTTGTTGCGATGTCCCTGAACGGTGAAATGGTAGGTGGCCTGGTTGTTTTGATAGTCGCGCAGAACGTTTATCATGAATAATTATTCATTATTATTGGTAAATTGTTGTAAATATAAGGTAAATTATCGATATTAGCATGTTTTTCTTGCATATATCAACTATTTTGAGTAATTTTGCAGGCTAAAAAGAAGAAAAGAGAAAGAAATATGTTAAGAATTGCCGTACAATCGAAAGGTCGTCTGTATGAAGACACCATGAACCTGCTGGCTGAAGCAGACATTAAGATAAGTGCCTCAAAACGTACCTTGCTGGTACAGTCGAGCAACTTCCCGCTGGAGGTGCTCTACCTGCGCGACGATGATATACCACAGAGCGTAGCCAGCGGTGTGGCTGACATCGGCGTGGTGGGCGAAAACGAGTTCGTTGAGCGTGGCGAGGATGCCGACATCATCTCACGTCTGGGTTTCTCGCAGTGCCGTCTGTCGCTGGCCATCCCCAAGGAGATTGAGTATCGTGGCGTCAACTGGTTTAACGGCAAGAAGATTGCCACGTCGTATCCTAACATTCTGCGCGACTACATGAAGCAGCAGGGTGTGAACTGCGAGATTCACGTCATCACAGGCAGCGTGGAAATCAGCCCGGGCATCGGACTGGCCGACGGCATTTTCGACATTGTGTCTTCTGGCTCTACGTTGGTTAGTAATAACCTGCGTGAAGTAGAGGTGGTGATGAAGAGCGAGGCACTGCTCATTGGTAACAAGAATATGAGTCAGGACAAGCGTGCCACTTTGGACGAAATGCTGTTCCGATTCAAGGCCGTCAAGGATGCCGAGGACAAGAAGTATGTACGCATGAATGCACCGAAGGCCCGTCTGCAGGAGATTATTGACGTATTGCCCGGACTGAAGAGTCCAACGATTATCCCTCTGGCCGACGAGGAGTGGTGCTCGGTACACACGGTGCTGGACCAGAAGCGTTTCTGGGAGATTATCGGTAAACTGAAGGAGATGGGGGCACAGGGCATCTTGGTGACGCCAATTGAAAAAATGATACTTTAGCGCTTCGCTAGTGAAAAGTGAATAGTGAATAGTTTGCTACCGCAATGAAAATATATAAGAATCCGAAACGGGATCAATGGACGGAAATCGTAGAACGTCCACGACTGGACCTGACGAAGCTGAACGAAACGGTGAGCACCGTGCTGAACGACATCCGTCAGCGTGGCGACGAGGCCGTGCGTGAGTATGAGCTAAAGTTCGACAAGGCTGAACTGACGAACCTTGCTGTCAGCGAGGCAGAGATGGACGAGGCAGAGAAGATGGTGAGCAATGAACTGCGCGACGCCATCATCCTTGCTCATCATAACATCAAGGTGTTCCATATCTCACAGCGTTTCGTAGGCCAGAAGGTGAAGACGCAGGAAGGCGTCACCTGCTGGCAAAAGAGCGTAGCCATAGAGCGTGTAGGCCTCTACATCCCCGGTGGCACTGCCCCACTCTTCTCTACCGTTCTGATGTTGGCAACACCTGCGAAGATTGCCGGCTGTAAGGAAATCGTGCTCTGTACGCCTCCGAACCGCGAAGGCAAAGTGAATCCTGCCATTCTTGTGGCTGCCCGCATTGCCGGTGTCAGCAAGATATTCAAGATTGGTGGTGTTCAGGCTATCGGTGCTATGGCATACGGGACGGAGTCGGTACCCAAGGTCTTCAAGATTTTCGGTCCTGGCAACCAATACGTGATGGCAGCGAAACAACACGTGTCACTCGACGAGGTGGCTATCGACATGCCTGCCGGTCCCAGTGAGGTTTGCGTGCTGGCTGACGAGACAGCAAATGCGGAGTTTGTAGCTGCCGACCTGTTGTCGCAGGCTGAGCACGGCATCGACTCGCAGGTGCTGTTCATTACAACGAGCGAGGCAAAACTGAACGAAGTACAGGCTGAGGTTGACAAGCAATTGCAACAACTGCCGCGCAAGGAGATGGCTGCCAAAGCATTGGACAACAGCTGCTACGTGCTCGTTAATTCAGTCAACGAGATGATAGACCTCTCGAACCTCTATGCCCCCGAGCACCTGATTCTGCAGGTGAAGGACTACGAGCAGTTGGCTGAACGCGTGGTCAATGCAGGCAGCGTGTTCCTGGGTCAATACGCTTGTGAGAGTGCCGGCGACTATGCCAGCGGTACCAATCACACGCTGCCTACACACGGCTACGCAACGGCGTATAACGGTGTGAATCTGGACTCGTACTGCCGTAAGATTACCTTCCAGCACTTGACAGAAGAAGGCATCCGTCATATTGGCCGTGCCGTGGAACTGATGGCAGAGGCTGAGCAGTTGGATGCACACAAGAACGCCATGAGCGTAAGAATACGTTCAATTAGTAATGAGTAATTAGTAATGAGTAATTATGATTAGTTTAGAGCAACTCGTAAGACCAAATATCTGGAAATTAGCGCCTTATTCGTCAGCACGTGATGAGTATTCAGGCAAGGAGGCGCACGTTTTCCTTGATGCCAACGAGAATCCGTATAATGGTCCATACAACCGCTATCCGGACCCGCTGCAGCGCGAACTGAAACAGATGCTGAAGAAGGTGAAGGGCATTCCTGAGGAAAACATTTTCTTAGGCAATGGCAGCGACGAGGCTATCGATTTGGCCTATCGTGTGTTCTGCAATCCCGGACGCGACAATGTGGTGGCCATTGCACCGACCTACGGTATGTATCAGGTGTGTGCCGACATCAACGACATTGAGTATCGTACCGTCCTGCTTGACGAGAACTTCGACTTCAAAGCTGCTGACTTGCTGGCTGCGTGCGATGCGAACACCAAGATTATCTGGATCTGTTCGCCCAATAATCCGACTGGTAATTCGCTGAACCGCGACGAGATACTGAAAGTCATCGAGGGCTTTGAAGGTATCGTCATTGTTGACGAGGCCTATATCGACTTTGCCCAGCAGTTGTCTATGCGTCAGGAACTGCCCAAGCACCCCAACCTCATCATTCTGCAGACCATGTCGAAGGCGTGGGGATCGGCAGCCATCCGACTGGGTATGGCCTTTGCTTCGAAAGAGATCATCTCTATATATAATAAGGTGAAGTATCCTTATAACGTCAACCAGCTGACACAGGATCAAGCGATGGCGATGCTGAAAGACCCGTTCGAAGTGGATAAGTGGGTGAAGATTCTGATGGCAGAACGGTCACGGTTGATGCAGGCCTTCCTGGAGTTGCCCATCTGCGAAAAGATTTATAAGACGGATGCCAACTTCTTCCTGGCAAAGATGACGGATGCGAATGCCATATACAACTATCTGGTGGAAAAAGGCATCATTGTGCGTAACCGCAACAAGGTTCAGCTTTGTCAGAACTGCCTGCGCATCACGATTGGCAACCGTACGGAGAATAACGAACTGCTCAGTGCTCTGCGCCAATACTAACGTTCAACGTTAATTGTTCAACGTTCAACGTTCAATGTTCAACGTCTATGGAACGCCTGTGGAACAGCAACTATTGTAAGGTGATGGTAGCGAACTTCTCGCTATTCACCGCCTTTTATTTGCTGACACTACTGCTTCCGCTATACCTGCACGAAACATTCGGAGCCACCAAGGACGTCATCGGACTTGTACTGTCAGGATACACCATTACCGCCTTGCTGTTCCGCCCCTTCAGCGGATACTTTGTGGACTCTTTCCCACGAAAGACGGTGCTGATGGTTTGCTATACGGCATTTGCCATCTTCTTTGCCGGCTATCTGGCAGCATCGACACTACTGCTGTTTACGATTGTAAGAACCTTGCATGGCGGACCATTCGGCGCACTCACCGTAGCTAACTCCACAGTAGCCATCGATGTATTACCCTCTTCACGCCGAAACGAGGGCATTGGTTACTACGGACTCAGCAATAATCTGGCAATGGCAATTGCACCGTCGTTTGCCATCTTCATCTATGCGCAGACACACAACTTCCATCTGTTGTTCTGGTTGGCTCTGATGGTTGCCACCTTCGGACTCATCATTGATTCAACGGTCAAACTGGAGAAGAAACAAACGCTCAACGACAAGCGAGCCATTTCGCTAGACCGTTTTTTCCTGAAGCGAGGATGGCTCATAGGCGTCAACATGGTATTCTTCGGTTTCTGCTTTGGTGTGCTGAGCAACTATCTGGCCATTTACGGCAAACAGGTGATGGGTATAACGGGAGGAACAGGCACGTGGTTCATGCTTTGCTCCATTGGTCTGATACTCTCACGTCTGCAAGGAGGAAAAGCATTGCGACAGGGACGCTTGACGCATAATGCCGCAGAAGGGATGGTTATCTCGCTGGTGGGCTACACGTTGTTTATACTGATGCCCACGTTAGGCGGCAGCCAACTTTTCACTCTTCACTCTTCACTCTTCACTTCCATCGGCTACTATGGTTCGGCATTGCTTATCGGACTGGGAAACGGTCATCTATGGCCTGCCTTCCAGAACATGATGATAAGTATGGCACATCATAATGAACGCGGAACAGCCAACTCAACAATTCTTATCTCGTGGGATGTAGGTATGGGATTAGGCATCCTTTTGGGTGGAATACTGGCAGAAGCTTTTGGATATGCCACCGCATTTTGGACGGTAGCAATAGTCAATCTTGCAGGTGTCCTGCTCTATTTTCTGCGTTCCCAAGGGTTCTTTTTGGAACGTAAAATTGATGAATAAAAAGGGTTGAAAAAACGGCTAAAAATAAAGATTGGTTATCTCACGACAACCAATCTCCAAATTAACCTTAATAATCTAATACCATGAAAAACACACTACAAAGATACGAATATTTCTCGTATCAGCAATGATTTTCTATTTTTCAAGTGTATTATTTAATACATTTTAAACACCTCACCATTCCATTTAAAAGAAATTAACGTTTTGTCAATTTCCTTTTGTTCCTCATTTGCAGGGGCATCCATGCTCGTTTCGCGATAAACCGTCAATTCGGGAACATTGGAGCTGAGCACGATGTGATGCATGTAAGAAGGCAATGCGATACGCTCCTCTTGAGGAAGCGGTCGCCACTTCATGGAATAGAAGCCGATAGTACTCTCGCGGATATCGTCACCATAGGTGCGAACCATACAGATAATCTGACGTGCATCGTCAACAGGTTCGCTGACATCGAGCAAGCGCAACTGAATCTGTGACGCAGAATTCAATGTCAGCGACGCATAATCGTCAGTGAGTTCCGTCATCTGACTCTTACCACCAAACTCGTTGCTAACCTCGGCCTTCATGCCCGAATCCATGAAATCGATGAAGTCAAGGCGGGCATTCTGCTTAAGGTAAGGCACCAACGAATCAGGCATCTGCTTGATGACATCACGCATCTTGACCTGTGCCTCAGCAGTACAAGTCAAGAACAACGATATTATTATAAAGAATAGTTTCATCCTCTACCCGGGCGGAGATCCTTAACACGAACGGCCTTACCCTCGCTAACGGGCAGAGAACCCTTCTTGACAAGTTTCACCCTTGGTGTCAGCAGGATTTCATCCTTCAGCGCACGCTGGATGTCACGTGTCATTTTCTGCAGCTCAGGATAAACATCCGTATTCAAGCCATCAAGTTCAACCTCAACAGTCATGATGTCGTTGTCGTCCTCGGTATCGAGCGTAATCAGATAGTTGCTACCCAAGCCAGGATACTGAACGAGAATCTTCTCGACCTGCATCGGGAATACGTTGACACCCTTAATGATAAACATATCATCGGTACGTCCCTTGATTCGGTCGATACGGCGATGCGTGCGTCCACACTTACACTCACCAGGAATAATACGGGTCAAGTCGCGTGTACGGTAGCGCAGGATAGGCATCATAGTGCGATCGAGCGTTGTCAGCACCATCTCACCAATCTCACCATCAGGTACTGGTTCCAGCGTATCTGGATTAACAATCTCGATGATATAGTTGTCTTCCCAAAGGTGCATGCCACACTGGTACTTACACTCGAAAGCCACGCCGGGACCATTCATCTCCGTCATACCGAACGAATTGTAGGCCTTGACACCCAACAGACGCTCGATGCGCTGACGCTGCTCCTCGGTATGAGGCTCAGCACCAATAAAAAGCGTGCGGAGTTTGGTGCTGCGTGGGTCAACACCTTCCTCCTGGAACACCTCTGCCAAACGGATGGCATACGAAGGAATGGCATGCAGACAGGTCGTACCAAAGTCCTTGATGAACATGATCTGACGCTTCGAGTTACCAGCAGCAGCAGGAACCGTTGTGGCACCTAACCACTCGGCGCCGTGCTGGAAACCAAGACCACCGGTGAACATACCATAACCGCTGGAGTTCTGGAACACGTCGCTCTTACGACAGCCCACCATATACATATCGCGGGCAATCATATTAGCCCACGAACAGATGTCGTGCTCAGAATATGTAACCACCGTCGGATGTCCCGTGGTACCACTGGTAGAGTGAATACGGATGGCGTCGTCCATATTACCGCCTACCAATCCGAAAGGATAGTTCTCGCGCAAGTCCTGCTTAGTGGTAAAAGGAAGCTTACGGATATCCTCAGGTGTCTGGATAGAATCAGCCGTAATACCTAAATCACCCAAGCGTTTCTTGTAGAACGGTGACTTCAAGGCTACGTTGATACTCTCCTTCAGTTTCTTTACTTGCAGCTCTCTGAGCTGTTCACGAGGCATTTTCTCGATTTCCGGCTGCCAGCATTCCCCGTCGGGTTTGATGGTAGCCATGATTTTCTCATCAGTCATATCTAATTTAATTTATGAATTATCGTTAACTACTTATTATTCTCTTTTGCCAATTGCATCATCATCACTGCCGAAAGGCCTGCCGTTTCCGTACGCAGACGACTCTTGCCTAAATGCACTGAGACATAACCTGCTGCGACAGCTTGGCGAACCTCATCGATTGAGAAGTCGCCTTCGGGACCAATCAGAACGGTAGCATCTTCAGATTCTGAAAGCTGGCATAATTCATCGAAGAGATAGGTACGGGGCACCTCTTCGTAGCAATGAGCAATATATTTATGTCCTTCACGAGGTTGCCGGATGAAAGTATCGAAGGGAACTATCTCGTTCAACTGCGTAGCCCACGCCTTATGACTCTGCTTGACGGCAGAAATCATAATCTTCTCCAAACGGGGAATCTTGACCAAGCGACGCTCAGAGAACTGGCAGTTAATGAACGACAATTCGTCGAGTCCCACCTCTACTGCCTTCTCTGTCATCCATTCGATACGCTCCATCATCTTCGTAGGTGCAATAGCCAGATGAATATGTCCCTGCCACTGTCGCTGCTGAGGCATTTGTTCCTTGATTTCATACAAGCAATGCTTGGTATGGGCCAAAGTCACCTCTGCACGATAGTAGTTACCCTTTCCGTCCATCAATACCATCTCATCGCCAATCTTCATGCGAAGCACACGCAAGGCATGCATGGCTTCTTCAGGTGGCAACTCGGTGGCTGTCAACGCATCAGGGACATAGAAGGAACGAATTTCTTTCATCTTTAATGTTTTATCTCTCCAATAGGTTTCTTTTCGGGTTTGAAGACGATGGCAAAGGTGATGCCTACTACCAATGCAAACGAAGCAAAAGTAAACCAACAGGTCTGCCAGTCACCTACCAAATATCCGCCTTCCCAATGACAGAAAGCATTTACAATCTCACCAGCGGCTAATGTACCAATGGTAGCACCAAGTCCGTTAGTCATCATCATAAACAGACCCTGAGCCGAAGCCTTAATCTTTGGATCACACTCCTGATCGACGAAGATACCACCCGACACATTGAAGAAGTCGAAGGCAACACCATAAACGATGCAAGAGAGAACGAAGAAGATGACGCCAGGCATAGCAGGATCGCCAATGCCGAAGAAGCCGAAACGGAATACCCATGCAAAGAGCGACATCATCATCACAACCTTGATGCCAAAACGCTTCAGGAAGAACGGTATCATCAGGATACACAGGGCCTCACTAATCTGCGAGATAGAGGTCAGCATCGTAGCATTATTGGCAGCGAAGGTGTCGGCAAACTCCGGTGTGCCCTTAAAGCTGGTCAGGAACGGACCGGCAAAACCGTTGGTCACCTGCAAACACATACCCAGCAGTGCTGAGAAGATAAAGAACAGAGCCATCTGACGGCGCTTGAACAACTTGAAGGCATTGAGTCCGAGGGTTTCTGCCAACGATACTTTGCCTTCCTTCTTCTCCAGTTTACACTCAGGTAATGTGAAGCAATAGGCAAAGAGCACGA
The DNA here is from genome assembly GCA_946404405.1 of uncultured Prevotella sp. Taxonomy (GTDB): domain Bacteria; phylum Bacteroidota; class Bacteroidia; order Bacteroidales; family Bacteroidaceae; genus Prevotella. Next base: position 36,212 of record CAMJDL010000021.1, on the reverse strand, counting down.
TGCTCAGAACACCTGATACCAGGAACTGCAAGTAGGTATACTGGAACTTATGGGCATTCTCACCTAGGGTAAAACCGAAGCCAGTTTCATCGATAAAGGCGCAGTTGACAAACCACATAGTAGCGATGAAACCTACGGTTCCCAACACACGGATTGGCGGGAAGTCCTTGACGGTATCCATATTGTTGTTCTTCAATATGGTAAATGCCGCCGTATTGGTCAGAGCAATGGTTGGCATATAGAATGCCACACTTAGCGTATAGAGTGCTATGAACAGCGACTTGTCAGCTAACTCGTTGCCGAAACCAGCCTGCTCACCGAGCCACCAGCAACTGATCATGAAAGCGCCAGCCACCAAATGGCAAAGACCTAACAAACGCTGTGGTTGGATATACTTATCAGCCACGATGCCCATCAGTGTAGGCATAAAGATACTGACAATACCCTGAATAGCATAGAACCATGAGATTTTATCACCTAATCCAGCTATTCCCAGATAGTTTCCCATACACGTGAGGTAGGCACCCCACACGGCGAACTCCAAGAAGTTCATGACCGCTAAACGTACTTTTAAGTTCATAGTTGTCTGTATTTTAATTAATTATTGGTTATTTTTCATTTTTGATGAGTCTGTTATTATAATATACACGCCTGCACCCGTTCTCATTTCTAATCTCGAGTCGGCCCTGCATCCATTCGGTGAACGCCATTTCTTGTGTCAATGGGTATAGGTCGCAAACCGTGCTGTCCTCCGCCAACTCTACGACGTAGTGTGTCAGGCTTTGGCCCTCGGGTGTCGTCACCACGTTGGATGCTATCCTTCGCGGGTGTTTCTGTGCTTGATTCGTCATTTGTTATTTCTTCATTTGCTATCGTCTTATCATGGAAGCGTATCAGCTGAATCTGACTGATAAACAACATTTTTCGCGTATTGGTGTCGTCACCGCCAGCACTCAGATAGATAAAGCCACGCATTTCCTTCAGCTTATTCTTACGATTGGCAGGCACGCGCACCTGAGCCGTTCCTGCTACAGAGACATGATTGGCTGTCTGGATAATGCTGTCACCTTCATACTTGCAGACGATGCACACCGTTACATCCTTCGAGCCATTCTGCCAGATGTATTCTGACATGAACTGGAACATGAACGAGTCGCCCTTATTGAAAGTCGAATCCACCTTTACCGTAAAGTCGTAACGGTTCATGGTAGGATAAGGGATAAGAAGCACATCGGTCTGCTGATTCCATATATTTGCAGTGTCGCCCGTCGTGCTGTATTGCGAGTAACGGTTAATGTCACCAACGGCCACACCTAAGCTGGTAGCCTCGTCGCCTAACCGCTGGTTGACCTCCGCATAGATGTCCTTCAAACGATAGGCGTGCGAATAATAGTAGACGAGTGATGAATCGAACTCAGCTTCCGTCACACCATACTTCTTCAGCACCGACTGGAAATAGAGCGAGCGGTTAAAGTCTGTAGTATTACCCCCACTCTTCTGTCTTGACATAGCCAGCGCCAAATGATAGTCGTACAGGATATCCTCCATATCACCAGGTTGTATATACTCCGATGGTACGGAAGGCTTACATGCTACGACGAGCATTAGCACCAGCAGATATGTCAGACTATGCCTCATCCTTTTTCTTTAACGTAATTTCGCTGATTTCCTTACGATAGAACAGCAACAGCAGTACGACGCCAACGGAGATGCTGGAGTCGGCAAAGTTGAAGATAGGTGAGAAGAATACGTAGGGATTGCCACCAACGTAAGGCACCCAATCGGGCCATGTGGTAACAATAATCGGAAAGTAGAACATATCGACCACCTTACCCATCAGAAATGGCGCATAACCGGTTCCAAACGGCACAAAATAGCTAGTATAGAACTCAGAACTGGCATTGAAGATGAGACCGTAGAACATCGAATCGAAGATGTTGCCTGCAGCACCGGCCATTATCATTGCCAGACAGATGATATAACCCCAACGAGCCTGCTTTCTGACTTGCTGGGCTATATACCAGCCTAAGAAACCAATGGCCACAATGCGGAAGATGCTCAATACCAGCTTCGAACCAATCTCCATGCCGTAGGCCATACCGTTGTTCTCGATGAACACAATCTTAAACCACGACAGCACTTCAATCTGCTCATGCAGCATCATGTGGGTCTTCACCCAAATCTTTATGACTTGGTCAATGACGAGGACAGCCAACACGATTCCTACGGCCAGCCATCCTCGTTTTGCTATTCCAGAGTTTTCTCTCACCTCTTACCTCTTACTTCTACCTCTTACCTCTTACTTTTTGCCTGCCATCTTCGACTCAACGCTCAATGTAGCGTGTGGCACAGCCTTCAGTCGTTCCTTAGGAATCAGTTTGCCCGTAATGCGGTCAATACCGTAGGTCTTGTTCTGGATACGCACCAGCGCAGCCTTCAGACCCTGAATGAACTTCTGCTGACGGGCAGCCAACGAGATAATCTCTTCTTTCGACTGCGTAGCACTACCCTCCTCCAAGGCTTTGTACGTGGGTGACGTGTCGTCAACATCGTTCGAATCCTTATTCATCAGGGCGCTCATCATCTGATCATAGTCGCGCTTGGCCAATACTAATTTCTCTTCAATAATCACGCGGAACTCCTCGAGTTCTTCGTCCATGTAACGTGTTTTTTCTGCCATATTACTTTAGATTTTTGTTACGTTTATATTCAGATTAAAGTCATCAAATTCTACCGTCTGACCATCATTGGCTTCCAGTTTCAGTTCGTCGGCCAGCACCTGACGGGCAATATTGTCGCCAAACGACTCTACGGCCTTCGTTGATGCCTCGTTAGGCTCAATGCTGACACGGATATGATCGGTGATTTCCAGTCCGCTCTTCTTACGGATATTCTGGATGCGGTTAATCAGCTCACGGGCCATACCTTCGGCACGCAACTCGTCGGTCAGGGTAATATCGAGGGCTACGGTCAGATTGCCTTCGTTGCCTACCAGCCATCCTGGAATATCCTCGCTGATGATTTCAACGTCCTCAGCCAGAATCTCATAGCTATCCAACTGCAGCTTTCCATTGGTCTCCAATTCGGCAATCTGTTCCTGTGACATAGCAGCTACGGCAGCAGCTACGGCCTTCATGTCCTTACCGAACTTCTTACCCATGGTGCGGAAGTTACACTTCACCTTCTTCACCAGAATGCCTGCACCCTCGACAAACTTCACATCCTTCACATTAATCTCCTGCAGGAATATCTGCTTGACGCTGTCAATGGCGTCACGCTGCTGTTTGTCAACAGGTGGTATCATGATGGTCTGCAGGGGCTGCTTCACCTTGATACCTTCCTTCTTACGCAAAGAAAGTGCGATGGTGGTGATACGCTGGGCAACAGCCATACGCTCCTCAAGGTCTTTATTGACAAGGGCTGCGTTGAATTCGGGGAATTTATCCAAGTGCACGCTATCCAGCTGACCGCCAAGGTCTTTGTATAGCTGGTCGGCAAAGAACGGAGCAAAGGGTGCCAGCAACTTTGCAATGGTCATCAGACACTCGTACAAGGTCTGATAGGCAGCCAACTTATCGTTGTCCATTCCTTTGCCCCAGAAGCGTTTCTTATTCAGACGAACATACCAGTTCGACAGGTCTTCATCCACAAAGGCATCGATGAGTCGGCCTGCTCGTGTGGGATCAAAGCCGTCCATCTCCTGCTGAACACCCTGAACCAGCGAGTTCAGACACGACAGAATCCAACGGTCGAACTCAGGACGCTCGCTAACGGGAATCTGCGGGGTCTGTGGATCGAAGCCATCAACGTTGGCATACATCGCAAAGAGCGAATAACTATTATATAAGGTACCAAAGAACTTACGGCTGATTTCGGCCACTCCTTCTGGGTCGAACTTCAGGTTGTCCCATGGCTCCGAATTCGTCATCATATACATGCGCACGGCATCGGAACCGTACTTACCAATCATATCGAACGGATTCACCACGTTACCCACATGCTTCGACATCTTGTTGCCCTTCGCATCGAGCACCAAACCGCTGGAAATCACATTCTTGAAGGCTACGCTGTCGAAAATCATTGTAGCAATGGCGTGCAAGGTAAAGAACCAACCACGGGTCTGGTCGACACCCTCGTTGATGAAATCGCAGGGGAAGGCAATGCGTTTGTCGATGAGTTCGGCATTTTCGAACGGATAGTGCACCTGCGCGTAAGGCATAGAACCAGAGTCAAACCACACGTCAATCAGGTCACTCTCTCGCTTCATGGGTTTGCCTGATGGAGAAACCAGCACGATATAGTCAACATAAGGACGGTGCAAGTCTATCTTGTCGTAGTTCTCCTTGCTCATATCGCCAGGTACAAAGCCCTGGTCTTTCAGCAGGTTAGACTTCATAAAGCCAGCAGTAACGGCCTTTTCTATCTCGTTATACAGTTCTTCAACGCTGCCGATGCAGATTTCCTCACCTTCCTCTGAACGCCAGATAGGCAGCGGTGTGCCCCAGAAACGGCTACGGCTCAGGTTCCAGTCGTTCAGGTTGTCGAGCCAATTGCCGAAACGACCCGTACCTGTAGACTCTGGCTGCCAATTGATGGTCTTGTTGAGTTCAGACATACGCTCCTTGCAAGCCGACGACTTGATAAACCACGAATCCAACGGATAGTAGAGCACGGGCTTATCAGTACGCCAGCAATGAGGATAGTTGTGGACGTGCTTCTCAATCTTGAACACCTTATTCTGAGCCTTCAGATCCATGCAGATGCTAATATCTAAGGTCTCGTCCTTATCGGTCAATGTATCGTCGTAGGCATTCTTCACATAACGGCCTGCAAACTTGTTCCACTCATCGACGTTCACGTAGTTCTTCACAAACTCTGGGTCAAGGTCTTCAATCACAAAGTACTTACCCTGCAGGTCAACCACAGGACGCTCAGCACCCTTCTTATCAATCAGAACGATAGGACAGATACCGGCTTTCTTGGCTACGAAGGCATCGTCGGCACCGAAGTTCGGGGCGATATGCACGATACCGGCACCATCCTCAGTCGTGACATAATCACCAGGAATCACCTTGAAAGCATCGCCCATGGGCTTGATAGCGGGCATCAGCTGCTCGTACTCCATGCCCACGAGGTCGGTACCCTTGTAGCGGGCAATGATGCGATAGGGAATCAGTTTGTCACCGCGCTCATACTTAGGCAGTTCGCCACCATCGGTAATGGCTCCCTCGGCGGGCAGATAGGCATTAAGACGAGCCTCGGCCAGCACCAGCGTGACCTTGTCGGCGGTATATGGATTGTAGGTCTGCACAGCTACGTAGTCAATCTTCGGACCTACGCAAAGTGCTGAGTTGGCAGCCAATGTCCAAGGTGTCGTAGTCCATGCCAGAAAGTAAGGTGTACCCCACTCGGCCATCTCAGGCTTTGGATTCTTCATCCTGAACTGAGCGGTACACGTCGTATCCTTCACGTCACGATAGCAACCGGGCTGGTTCAACTCGTGGCTCGAAAGACCGGTACCAGCGGCGGGCGAGTATGGCTGGATAGTGTAACCCTTGTAGAGCAGGCCTTTCTTATAGAACTGCTTCAGCAGCCACCACAGCGTCTCGATATACTTGTTGTCGTAGGTGATGTAGGGATTGTCGAGGTCAACGAAATAACCCATCTTCTCCGTCAGGTCACGCCACTCCTGGGTGTACATCATCACGTTCTCGCGACACTTCTTGTTGTAGTCCTCGGTCGAGATATACTTGTCGCTCTCCTTGTTGTCAATGTCGGCCTTGGTAATGCCCAACTCCTTCTCGACGCCCAACTCTACGGGCAGTCCATGGGTGTCCCAACCGGCCTTGCGCTTCACCTGGAAGCCCTGCATGGTCTTGTAGCGGTTGAAGGTGTCCTTGATGCTGCGCGCCAGCACGTGATGGATTCCGGGGTGACCATTGGCCGATGGAGGACCCTCGAAGAATACAAACTGCGGACAACCCTCCCGCTCCGTCACGGAGCGCCAGAAGACATTTTTCTCCTTCCACATCTGCAGCACGTCATCATTCGTCTGCATCAAATTCAAGCCTTTGTGTTCGGCAAATCTCTTGCTCATAATATCGATATTTTCTTGTACTTATTCTTAATGACGTGCAAAGGTAATCAAAATTTTTGATACCACCAAATTTCTGCTTTACTAAATTGTTAAAAATGGAGAAAGCGGCAACCAACCCGATACTTTGTGAATTTGTGACTTTGGGAATTTGTGACATTAAGGATGTTTCAATAGGCAGAACAAAGATAAAGAGTATTATAATTATATAATATACTGATATTATATAATTTATATATAACATACGAGTGTTTTTTGAAATTGGAAAAAGCTTAATGTCACAATTTCCAATTGTCACAAAGTCCAATTTTGCGAGATTTCCAGCACCTCTTTTGTTGCATCGAAAACGGCTACGCGCTGGTCAGTACGCAGCCCCACAACCCAAACGATAACCCCCTGAGCATCAACGACTACCATCTGGCGACGCTTCTCGAAAACGTTCATTTTCAGGTCTGTCATTAGGTCGCTCAACAACTTGCGGCCCTTCATGCCATAGGGTATCATCCAGTCACCCTCCTCTACCCCTCTAATGGTCAACGGAAAGCGGACTTTAGCGGCATCCAGCGTAGCTATATGCGGCATTTTCGACACGTAAACAGCACATTTTCGCACTCTAAACGTATTGTTTTCGTCCAAAACATACGTGCCTTCCTCAGGAACGACCATACGTTTCAACGGCCCCGATATTGCTTCAACGATCAAGCGAGAACGGTCCTTCAAAACCTCATAACCCATCGCAGAACTGACGATTCCACCACAATCAGCATCCAGAATCTGGCGCACCTGACTGCCGTTGAAACCGTAGTTTTTAAGCCATTCAAAGATGATATATTCACTTGAACCATACTTCTCTAACTCACTAAGTTCAAGCACGTTACTGTCTTTGTATTTATCAACAATAGCATTCAAAACCGTTTGCGCCTCAGCCAAATTCTCAGCCGTCCGCTGGATATTCTCAGACACGGCAGGATTCAGTTCGCGAAGCATCGGCAACACCTGCAGCCGAATCTTATTCCGCAGCACGTCAGCCTCCAAATTCGTACTGTCCGTGACGTATTTCTGCCCCTTTTTGGCCAAAAACTCCTCGATTTCTACCCTTGAAACACCCAAAAGCGGCCTTAAAACACACAATTTTAGTTGTTCCTGCGGGTTTTGACCGCAGGTCATCGTCTGCTCACTTATCGGCTGAATACCCGTCAATCCGCGCAGTCCCGTGCCTCTTACCAGATTCAGGAGCACCGTTTCCACTGAGTCATCACGATGGTGGGCCACACATACACCCGCAGCACCAATATCTTTACAGAGCTGAGCAAACCAGCTGTAACGTAGTTCACGAGCAGCCATCTCAATGCTCACCTTATGCAGTTCGGCATACGCCTGCGTATCGAAATGAACGCGGTGCAACTCAATGTCAAGCTGTTGACAAAGCTCCACACAAAACGCCTCATCTCTATCCGACTCAGCGCCACGCAGATGGAAATTACAATGGGCAGCATGTACGTTGAAACCGTGCTCTTTTAACAACAGAAGCAAAGCAACACTATCCGCACCGCCACTTAAAGCAACTAAATATAAATCGTTGGAATTAAGCAGTTTATATTTCTTGATATATGCATCAACTTTACTCCACATAAAGCACTAAACCCTTCAGATATTCACCCTCAGGATGATAGATATTAATGGGATGATCGGCAGGCTGATGCAGCTGATGAAGGATGCGAACCTTACGTTTTGCAAGGGCTGCAGCTGTGAAAACAGCATTGCGGAAATGGTCTTTCGTGACCACCTGCGAACACGAGAACGTAAAGAGGATACCACCCTTCTCTATCTTCTCGAACGCCTTCTGATTCAGTCGCGTATAGCCCTTCAACGCATTATGCAACGCACCACGATGCTTAGCGAAGGCAGGAGGGTCCAATATTATCAAATTATAGTTAGAGCCTGCTTGCTCTAAATATTTAAAGGCATCCTCGCAATAGGCCTCATGACGGGCATCGCCAGGGAAATTAAGCTCTACGTTCTGCTTGGTCAGCTCGATGGCTTTGGCAGAACTATCGACAGAATGCACGAGTTCAGCACCGCCACGCATAGCATAGAACGAAAAGCCGCCCGTATAGCAGAACATGTTCAGCACACGCTTACCTTTCGAGAACTTCTCCAGCAGCGAACGATTCTCGCGCTGGTCAACAAAAAAGCCCGTCTTCTGACCTTTCAACCAGTCAACACGGAACTTTAAGCCGTTCTCCGTTGCAATATTGTCCTCTGAACCGCCCACCAAAAAGCCATTCATATCATCTGCAGTCATAAACGGCAGCGTGGTCTCGCTCTTATAATAAATATGAGAAATCCTCGATTCCATCACATCAACCAACGCACGGGCTATCTCCTTGCGACACAGGTGCATACCGATGGAATGGGCTTGCATGACAGCCGTCTGACCATACACGTCGATAATCAAGCCAGGCAGGTTGTCACCTTCGCCATGTACCAAGCGGTAGGTGTTGTTATCGGGATTATCGGCTATACCAATGGCCTGACGCATCTTCAAGGCCGACAAAAGGCGGGAATGCCAGAATTCATCGTCAATCTGCACGTCAGAGAACGACAGCACACGCACGGCGATAGAGCCCTCCTGATAGTGACCCACAGCGATGAAATCACCAGAATTAGCCAACACACGAACCACGTCGCCCTCACCGATGCCTTCATCAATCTTGAGGATGGCACCTGAGAATACCCACGGATGGAACCGCTTGAGACTCTCCTCCTTACCCCGTTTAAGCCGAATTTCTTTGTACATCGTCTATCACTTTTATCAGTTCGTAATCGCCAGTTTCCTCTAACCTCATCAGTTCTTCATAGAGCATGATGCACGACCAGGCATCCGTAGCGGCATACAGTTTCTGCTTGTCCTGCAAGATGTCAGCCTCCCAATTAGTCAGCTGCTCACGCTTCGATATCTTCTGCGCAAAGAAGTTGGCATAGAGTTTCTGAAGGCTCAAGTCCTCGACGCCTATTTCGCGCACATGGTCTTGTAAATCAATGAAATAGCCTGCTTTAAAATCGCCCAATTTATGCAATGATAAGAGGTCGTCGCGCAGAGAAAGACCGATTTTCGGTACCCGCGTATCCTCTAACAAACGCTTGACGGAAGGTGACAACCCCAGCTGATTCAAGCGAAATAGGAAGCAGACGTCGTAGGAGGATACCTGAAGCAATGCTACCTGATGCGCTTGTCCCTTCTTAAACGAAGGACGCGTCTCAGTATCAACACCCAAAATAGGCTGCGACAACAGGTATCGGACGGCTTTTTCGGCATCGCGTTCGGTCAGAACCACCACAATACGACCCTCGAAGAGCACTCTAGGCAGTGTTCCGATACGCGACTTATCGTATTTACTATAAATTGTTTTCTTCATTTGGGGTGCAAAGGTACGAATAAGTGAGAGAAAAACCAAATAAAATTTGGATTTTCCGAACGGGAGTACTTTCGAACGTAGTTCAAAGGTACGAATTAAAATTGATAATTGACAATTGATAATTGATAATTATTCAAAAAAAAGCGCCACTTTATGATGAAATCTAAGAAATTCTTTGTAATTTTGCACTCATTATTATAAAATAAGGTTATGGCAAAGAAGAAAACGAGCAAATCATCCAAGGAAAAAACAGCAACATCGCTGAGCGAAGCATTGGATTTGAAAAATATATTCCACAACGAACGCATTAACTTCATTCTCGGAGCTGCACTATTCATCGTGGCAGGCTTTATGCTATGGTCTTTTGTGTCGTTTCTGGCAACAGGAAGCGCTGACATAAGCATCATCGAGACACCAAAGGATGGTGAGATACTGAACCAAAACCATGAATTCATGAATGCCTGCGGCAGTTTGGGTGCTTATACGGCATGGTTCTTCGTCAAACGTTGCTTCGGTTTGGCAGCCTTCTTAATACCCGTCTACATTTTCCTCATTGCACTGAGACTGGTACGCGCCTACGAGGTCAAGCTGCTGAAGTGGTTTATGTGCCTGGCAATCATTATGATATGGTGCTCAGTAACCTTTGCCAAGTTCCTTGCTCCTTTGTTTGACAGCGCCTGCTACAACCCAGGTGGCGACCACGGATTGGCCATTAGTCAGCAGATAGAGGGTTTTGTGGGCACACCAGGACTGACAGCCTTATTAGCCTTGGTAGCCATCAGTTTCCTCGCCTACCTCAGCATGGAAACCATTGTCTTTATCCGTAAGATTTTCAATCCGTTGCGCTATCTCAAGAAGATACCGATGGAGATACATATCGGCAAGGGAGACTCAACCGAAGAGCCTGAGCAACAGGAAGAAAACGAGCCGCAGATGGTGTTCGACAATCCGTACAAGGAAGAGATAGAGTTCCCAATGGACGACCCAAGCGAGCATGAGACGATCCAAAAGCCCATCGTCACCGAGAAACCAAATGACGACAACGACAATGACGACGTGGAGATGACTGTTGAAACGGGCGAAAAAGAGGAAAAGGCCGATGGAAAGAGTGTCGTTGCCGACTATGGTGACCTCTCGACGCCTTACGACCCCAAGCGCGACCTTGAGAACTACCGCTATCCTACCCTCGACCTGCTACAGAAGTACGAGAGCGACGGCAAGCCATACATCGACATGGAGGAGCAGACGCGCAACAAGAACCGCATCGTGGAAGTGCTGCGTAGTTTTGGCGTGGAAATCAGCAGCATTAAGGCTACCGTAGGTCCTACCATCACGCTCTACGAGATTACGCCTGCCTCTGGTGTGCGTATCTCGAAGATTAAGAACCTGGAAGACGACATTGCACTGAGTCTGGCTGCCCTCGGCATCCGTATCATCGCACCTATTCCCGGCAAGGGAACGGTGGGTATCGAGGTACCAAACGCCAAGCCTGCTACTGTCTCGATGGAGTCTATCCTGAATTCGAAGAAGTTCCAGGAATCAACGATGGAACTGCCGTGTGCCGTTGGTAAGACCATTACTAACGAGGTATTCATGTTCGACCTTGCCAAGGCACCTCACCTACTTGTAGCCGGTGCTACCGGTCAGGGTAAGTCGGTAGGACTGAACGCCATCATTACCTCTTTATTATACAAGAAACATCCTGCAGAACTGAAGATTGTGCTCGTCGACCCGAAGAAGGTTGAGTTCAGCGTCTATTCAAGCATTGAGAATCATTTCTTAGCCAAGATTCCCGATGACGATGCCGAACCCATCATCACTGACGTCACGAAGGTTATCCATACGCTCAATTCGCTGTGTAAGGAGATGGATACCCGTTACGACCTTCTGAAAATGGCACAGGCACGTAATATCAAGGAGTATAACAAGAAGTTCATCGACCGTCAGCTGAATCCGCAGAACGGTCATAAGTTCATGCCGTATATCGTCGTGGTCATCGATGAGTTCGGTGACCTGATTATGACGGCTGGCAAGGAGGTGGAGTTGCCAATAGCACGTATTGCTCAGCTGGCCCGTGCCGTCGGTATCCACATGATTATCGCTACCCAGCGTCCTACAACGAATATCATTACTGGTACTATCAAGGCTAACTTCCCAAGTCGTATAGCCTTCCGCGTAGGTGCCATGATTGACTCGCGCACCATTCTTGACCGCCCAGGTGCTCAGCAACTGGTAGGACGAGGCGACATGCTCTATTTGAACGGCGGTGAGCCCGTCCGTGTACAATGTGCCTTCGTTGACACACCTGAGGTGGAGCGTATCAATCAGTTTATTGCCGACCAGCAGGGCTACGCCGGTGCCTTCGAACTGCCCATGCCCGACCTTGGTGAAGACGAAGGTGGCGGTGAAGGTCGCGACGTGGACATGCAACATCTGGATCCGATGTTCGAAGATGCTGCCCGTCTCATTGTTCGCGAACAGAGCGGTTCTACGAGTTTGATTCAACGTAAGTTTGCCATCGGTTACAACCGTGCAGGTCGATTGATGGACCAATTGGAAAAAGCAGGCATCGTGGGTGCAGCTCACGGTTCAAAGCCTCGCGAAGTATTAATTATGGACGAAAACAACTTAGAAAACTTATTAGCACAATGGAGATAAAAAAGTATATCATTTGCGCCATGTGTCTCGTTGGCGCACTCGGCACCCAGGCTCAGACAGCCAAAGAGGTCTTGGACAAGACAGCCGCTACAGTATCTAACCAAGGTGGTGCACAAGCCAACTTTACCATCAGCGGACAAAGTATGAATGCCAGTGGCACCATAGCCATCAAGGGCAAGAAGTTTCATGCCACTACTGCTCAGGCTACTATTTGGTTTGACGGTAAGACGCAGTGGACCTATATGAAGAATAACGACGAGGTCAATATTGCCAACCCAACGGAGTCGCAGTTAGCAGCCATCAACCCCTACAACTTCATCTACATGTACAAGAAAGGCTACAACTATACGATGGAGAAGAAAGGTGGCAACTTCGTGGTACACCTGACGGCAACGGGTAAGAAGTCCATTCAGGAGATGTATCTTACTATCGGTCAGAAGTCATACACGCCTTCACAGGTTCGTTATAAGACCGCCAAGGGTTGGACAACTATCGAGATTCGTAACTTCAAGGCAGCCAACCTTGCCGATGGCATGTTCCGTTTTAACTCCAAAGACTTCCCCAAAGCTGAAATCATTGATTTACGATGAATAAGTTACAACTATTCTTTCTACTCCGTAAAAATACAAAACTGAGTGAGAAGCGCCACCCGATGTTCGAAGCCAATCAGTATGGCAAGCTCTTCGGATATATCGGCGTTTCTATCATTGCCATAGAGTTTATTGCCTTTGGCACCTTCTTTGGATGGGTCGCAGCGAAAGAAGATACACCTGAAGCAGTCTTCTATGCTTTACCCTTCCTATTGATAGTCGACTTTGGTATGCGTTTTATGACGCAACAGACACCGCTTATGCTAGTTAAGCCCTACTTGTTGACACCGATTAGTAAGTATTCGGCTATCGAATGCTTTCTGACGTCTCAGATTCTTGACTTAGGTAATCTGTTCTGGATGACATTTTTCTTGCCCTACGTCTTCATCGTTTGGTGCGGCGGTGTAACCACATGGGCAGCATTGGGCATGCTGTTCCTGCTCCATCTGATGGTAGTCGTCAATAGTCAGTGGTATCTGCTGGTGCGAACACTCGTCAATCAGAGCATGTGGTGGTGGGCATTACCAGCAGCCTTTTATGGTTCGCTGATACTTCCCTTATTCCTGTTACCCGACCACATAATGGATAAGGTAACCGATTATTTAGACGATATACTTGAAGCCTATGCCTTCTCATGGTGGACGTTTTTAATTTTCGCCCTACTCTTCACGGTACTCTTTTGCATCAACCGTACTCTTCAGATGCGCTTGGTGTATAAAGAAATCTCGAAACAAGAGAAGACCAAGCTAAAGCATGTCTCTGAATTCAAGGCTTTAAACCGCTTCGGACAGATTGGCGAATATCTGAAATTGGAAATCAAGAGTACTATGCGCAACAAGGCCATCCGTTCCCGATTCATACAAGGTGTCTGCATCATCCTGTTCTTCTCGCTGATGATAGCTTTCGGCAGCGTCTATAATTCCTCATTCGAACGCAACTTCTGGTGCCTATACGCTTTCATCTTCTTCGGTACGGTAAACCTTATCAAGGTGATGTGTCCCGAGGGCAACTTCATTGATATGCTGATGGTGCACGAAGAGAACATTCTGACGCTTCTGCGCGCCAAGTACTACTTCTATTGTGCCATTCTGATACTACCCCTGCTGTTCTGTTTCATCCCCGTATTCGCTGGCAAATACTCTATTTTGATGGTATTGGCCTATCTGTTGACGGCTACAGGCCCCGTGTATTGCATGCTGTTCCAGATGGCGGTCTATAACAAGACCACGCTGCCCCTGAACGACAAGATTACTGGTAAGAACCAGATGGAAAACAAGTGGCAGGCCATTGTGTCGATGATTGGTTTCTTTGTTCCTGTCGCCCTAGTCATGTTGCTACAAGCCATCTTCAGCAACGAAATTGCTTATTTGGTGCTTATCGTTATCGGCTTGGCTTTCACAGTGACCGAGCCTTATTGGATGCGCAACATCTATCGTCGCATGATGAATCGCCGATATCAGAACTTAGAAGGTTTTCATACCACAAGATGAAAACGATACTTATACAGGTTGGCAAGACGGTAAACAAGCATTTCGTAGCCGGTATTAATGACTATGTGGAACGCATCGGCCATTACATGCCTTTCGATGTCATCACTATACCCGAACTTAAAAATACCAAGAATCTAACGGAAGAACAGCAGAAACAGGCCGAAGGCGAACTCATTCTCAAGCAGTTACAGCCTTCTGATACTGTTGTCTTATTGGATGAACACGGACGTCAGTACCGTAGTATCGAGTTTGCACGTTGGTTGGAACAAAAACAGCAAAACGCCCGTCGTCTTGTCTTTGTCATCGGTGGCCCGTATGGTTTCTCCCCTGCCGTCTATAGCCGTGCCAACGAACAATTGTCACTTTCGCTGATGACCTTCTCCCACCAAATGATACGTCTCACCTTTACAGAACAGATCTATCGCGCCTGCACGATTATTAAAGGTGAACCTTATCATCACGAATAGAACAAGCCACCTATCTGATAAACGGCAGCACTGACTATCCATGCCAACACCGTCGTATAGATTGCTGCAAAAAATGCCCAACGCCACGAGCCGCTCTCGTTCTTTATGGCTACCACTGTAGCGATGCAAGGGAAGTAAATCAGTACAAAGAGTAAGAACGAATAGGCTACCAGCGGCGAGAAATCAAAGGCTGCATCGCCGTAGAGCACACCGATTGTTGACGCAACAATCTCCTTGGCACCCACACCGGCTATCAGACTGACATCCAAACGCCAATTGAAACCCTGAGCCGTGAACACTGGTTCGATAGCCTTGCCCAAATGTCCGATAATACTCGATTCCAACGAGTCGGCAACGCCGGATGGTGAAAAATACCCCATAGCCCATACGATGATAGATGCCACAAGGATAACACCTCCCATCTTCTTCAGATACTGCTTGCCTTTCTCCCAAGTATGGCGGAAGATAGCTTTTGCTGTTGGGAAACGGTATGGCGGCAGTTCCATCACAAACGGTGTATCCTCACCCTTGATAACCCAAGTGCTCAAGATTCTTGCAATGATGACAGACAACACGATACCAACCAGATAGAGCGACACCATGACCAGACTCTGATAGCGCACGGTGAAGAAAGCCCCTGTTATCATGATATAAATAGGCAAACGCGCCGAACACGACATCATTGGCAATACCAGCATCGTAATCAGTCGCGAACGGCGACTCTCTACGGTACGAGTTGCCATGATAGCTGGTACATTACAACCAAAGCCCATAATCAGCGGAATAAACGACTTGCCGTGCAGTCCCATGCCATGCATCAGCTTATCCATGATAAATGCAGCTCGCGCCATATAGCCCGAGTCCTCCATCAACGATATAAACGTATAGAGTATCAGGATTTGTGGCAGGAATACGATGACCGAACCCACACCGGCAATAATACCGTCTACCAGCATCGCCTTCAACGGACCGTCGCTCATGGTGTCACCAATCAGCTCACCCAACCACGCGACACCAGCATCTATCCAATCCATCGGATACTGGCCGAGAGTAAACGTCACCTCGAACATCAGGAACAGCAGGGCAAAGAAGACGGGGAAACCTAACCAGCGATTCGTGATAAGTGCATCCAACTTATGAGTAACATGATAGGTATCTTCTTGTTCGCCCATCTTATAGCCTGCCTCTTGTAAGGCACCACGGATAAAGCCGTATTTGGCATCCATGATAGCCGTCTCGGCATCATCGCCCGTTTCCTCCTTCACACGACGGGAAGCCAGAACACTCACTTCACGAATCTGATGAGCTTCGGGCAACTCGTCGGCAACACGCCAAGCCTCCTTATCGTTCTCCAAGAGTTTCAGTGCCAGCCATCGCGTACTATAGCGTAGTCGCAGCAAGTCGTTGCCTTTCAGGAACTTCTGAATATTGGCAATACCGTCCTCTATCTCGTGTCCATGATTGATGTGGATGTGGCGGTAGTAGTTGTCGTGCCCTTCCTGACTCTCAAAGATATGAATCACCTCGCGCAGCAATTCGTCAAGTCCCCTACCCGTCTTAAACGACGTGGGCACCATCGGCATACCTAATAATGAGGATAGCGTATCGATTGACAAATGGTCGCCGCGACGCTCGGTCTCGTCAAACATATTCAGCGCACATACCACTCTGAGGTGCATATCCATCAGCTGGGTCGTCAGGTACAGGTTACGCTCAATATTCGTCGAGTCGATGACGTTAATAATGACGTCGGGCGTATCTTCCACCAGTTGTTTTCTCACGTAAAGTTCTTCTGGTGAATAGGCCGACAACGAGTAAGTACCGGGCAGATCGATGAGTTTCAGATGATAGCCCTCGAAGTCAGCATAACCCTCTTTGGCATCTACGGTGACACCGCTATAATTACCCACGCGCTCGTGTGCGCCCGAAGCAAAGTTGAACAGCGATGTCTTGCCACAATTTGGATTACCCACCAATGCTACATTGATGGTATGACGTGCGGAATGCTTGGCATAGTGCGCCGTACTGGCCACGTTTTGCGGTTCAATAATACCAGCAGCCTCACGCTCATCCTGGCTCACCTCAATCTTTTCGGCCTCTTGACGTCTCAGGCTTACCTCATAGCCCATGACCTTATACTTCACGGGATCTTGCAAGGGAGCACTCTGCAACACGTCTACGCGCTGCCCTTTAATGAAGCCCATTTCCACAATACGTTTGCGGAAGCCTCCGTGTCCCTTAACCTTAACAATATAGGCTTCGTCGCCTGTCTTTAAGTCTGAAAGTCTCATTCCTTTGCACTAATTTTGTGCAAAGGTACGAAAAAGATTCCACATCAGAAAACATTCAGATGAAATTACCTAAAAATGATTACTCCGAAAGTATTTTCGATTACTCCGAAAGTATTTTCGATTACTCCGAAAGTATTTTCGATTACTCCGAAAGTAATTTCAATTACTGCGAAAGTATTATTGTAAAGGCTTGACGAACTTCATTTCGTGAAGAATGCGTTTTTGGCGTTTCTTCATATACTTGCTGGGATTGGCAGAATTGAACTTTCGAGGATTGGGCAGTGTTGCGGCAATCAGGGCACACTGAGCTGGAGTGAGTTCTTTGGCTGTCGTGTTAAAATGCTGTTCGGCTACTGCATCGGCACCATAGATACCGTCGCCCATTTCAATAGAGTTCAGATAGACCTCCATAATGCGCTCCTTGCTCCACATCACCTCTATCAGCGTAGTGAAATACACCTCGAAGCCCTTGCGTATCCAAGAACGTCCGGGCCAAAGAAATACGTTCTTAGCGGTTTGTTGCGAAATGGTCGATGCACCCATCTTACGTTTCTCGGGATGCTTCATATTACGCATGGCGGCATGCTCGATGGCTTTGAAGTCAAAGCCGTGATGGGTCAGGAAGTTTGCATCCTCCGAAGCCATCACTGCCAACGACAGCGAAGGAGATATCTCTTCCAACGGTACCCAATGATGATACCACCGCGTCTCCTCCCCTGCTTTTATCTGTTGCGCCCAACGGATAAACATCAGGGGCGTAGCATATACTGGTAGCCAACGCAAGGCAACAACAGAAAGGATAGTGGAGGCAAAAAATGCCACCACTATCCATAATACAATTTTCTTGAGTTTAACGAAAAGCTTCTTCAACGTTTTCTTACATCTGACATCTTACATCAGACATCTTACATCAATTTGCTTGAGCCTTAGCATTATCAATCATCTGCTTAGAGGCATACATGTAAACCTCTACACGACGATTCAGCTTACGACCGTCCTCAGTAGCATTGTCGGCAACAGGATTGGTTGAACCCTGACCCTCTACACGCTTAATGTTGGTCACGCCCTGCTGCTTCAGACTGTTCTGTACAGACTTGGCACGATTAACTGACAGAGGATTGTTTACCTTGTCAGAACCAGTGCTGTCGGTATGTCCGATGATGGCGATATCCATATCACTGTTCTCCTTCAGTACCTTGGCAATCTCGGTGATAGAAGTCTGAGAAGAAGCGTTGAGGTCAGCCTTACCAGTAGCAAACAAGATACCTGCATCGAACGAAACCTTTACGGCATCCAAACCGTTGGTGTCCTTTACGGTCTCAACCTTGGCGCCCTGAACCTGAGCAGCCTTTTTCTTAGCCTTGTCCATGCGGTTGCCGATGATAGCACCGGCACCAGCACCTACAGCACCGCCAATGGCAGCACCAACAGCAGTGTTACCTGCAATATGGCCAATGATACCACCTAACACTGCACCGCCACCAGCACCGATAGCAGCACCTTTCTGGGTATTGTTACATGCGAACAACAGACCCACACACAATAATAAAGAAACAATTTTTGCCTTCATAATATAAAAGTTTTAATTAAAGAAAACATTAATTTGATTGCAAAGATAGAAAATAATTATGAAATATGAAACAAAAATTATGAATTATTTTGTACCTTTGCAGCAAAATTTAAGAAAACAGACAAAAAATATGGCAAAAGAATTAAAAGATTTAACGAAAAGGGCTGAAAATTACAGCCAGTGGTACAACGATCTTGTCGTTAAAGCCGACCTCGCCGAGCAGAGTGCCGTGCGCGGTTGTATGGTTATTAAGCCCTATGGCTATGCCATTTGGGAAAAAATGCAGCACGAATTGGACCGTATGTTCAAGGAGACTGGTGCCCAGAATGCTTATTTTCCCCTGCTTATCCCCAAGTCGTTCCTCTCTCGCGAGGCCGAGCATGTCGAGGGTTTCGCCAAGGAGTGCGCCGTTGTCACCCACTATCGTCTGAAGGCTACCGAGGACAAGAGTGGTGTTGTCGTCGACCCCACGGCCAAGTTGGAAGAAGAGCTCATTATCCGTCCCACCTCTGAGACCATCATTTGGAACACCTATAAGAATTGGATTCAGTCGTGGCGCGATCTGCCCCTGATGTGCAACCAGTGGTGTAACGTCATGCGCTGGGAGATGCGTACACGTCCATTCCTCCGCACTTCTGAGTTCCTGTGGCAGGAAGGCCATACGGCTCACGCTACCCGTGAAGAAGCCGAAGAGGAAGCCAAGAAGATGCTGCACGTCTATGCTAAGTTCGCTGAAGAGTGGATGGCCGTTCCTGTGCTGCAGGGTGTGAAGAGTGAGACCGAGCGCTTTGCCGGTGCTCTCGACACGTACACCATCGAGGCAATGATGCAGGATGGTAAGGCCCTGCAGAGCGGTACCTCACACTTCCTCGGCCAGAACTTCGCCAAGGCTTTCGAGGTTACTTATTTAAATAAGGAGAACAAGCCCGAATACGTGTGGGCCACATCGTGGGGTGTCTCTACCCGACTCATCGGTGCGCTCATCATGACCCACTCCGACGACAATGGTCTCGTCTTGCCGCCACGTCTCGCTCCTATCCAGGTGGTCATCATTCCTATCGCCACCAAGCCCGAACAGATGGAGTTGGTTAACAAGGAAGTACAGCCCATCATCGAGAAATTGCGCAAGGCAGGCATCAGCGTCAAGTTCGACGATGCCGACAACAAGCGCCCCGGCTTCAAGTTTGCCGACTACGAGCTGAAAGGCGTTCCCGTACGTCTTGTGCTGGGTGCCCGCGACTTGGAGAACGGTACCATCGAGGTCATGCGTCGTGACACACTCGAAAAGGAGACTCGTCCATTGGAGGGTATTGCTGAATACGTAGAAGGACTTTTGGACGAAATCCAAAAGAACATTTTCGAAAAGGCCCGGAAGTATCGCGACGAGCACGTCTATGAGTGCGACAACTACGAAGAGTTCAAGGAGAAAGTCAAGGACGGCGGTTTCTTCCTCTGCCACTGGGACGGCACTGCTGAAACTGAGGCAAAAATCAAGGAAGAGACACAGGCCACCATTCGTTGCGTGCCTTTCGCCTACGAACAGACCCCCGGCACGGACATGGTCAGCGGCAAACCCGCCAAGTACCGCGTCATCATCGCCCGCAGCTACTAAGCAACAGATTATATATAAATATAAAGAGGTGAACCAATTCGATTCACCTCTTTATTGTTTTTACTCCAATTCGTACGGCCCAGTTGGTGAGTTGCGTTTCAGCACCTCTAATTGCAGATCTGCACCAGCCACAATGCCATAGCTGCGGAGAACGCTCTCAACGGTCTTTCGAGCCAGTTCGGGATGGTTATTCTCCTCACTAAGGTGACACAGCCAGACGTTTTTCAAGTCCTGACTCATATTCTGGGCGATAGCTTCGCCACACGAACGGTTGGACAGATGACCAGTTCCCGACAGGATACGTTCTTTCAGGAACTGAGGATAGGGTCCGCTTATCACCATCTCCTCGTCGTGATTGGCCTCAATGACCAAATGGTGGGCACGAGTGATATAAGTCTTCATCTCATCAGTTACCATACCTGCATCAGTTATCAGACAGAAGTCCGTACCACCTGCTTCGATATAGTAGCCCACATTATCGGTACTGTCATGAGGTACGCCAAAGGGCGTCACCTGAAAATCACCCAAAGTGATGGTTTGTCCCTTTTCAACGTATCGAACCAAATCGTGAGCCACCTTCTTAGTGACACAATAGTTGCGATTGATACCAGAATGAACCTCACGAGTAGCATATATAGGCAGGGTAAAGTCGGCACTGATGGAACCCACTGACTTGATATGGTCTGCATGGTCGTGAGTCACCAGCACATGGTGTATCTTCTGCAAGTTCACGCCATACTCCTTGCAGTTTTTGCGCAGTCCTCGCAGACCAACGCCGACATCTATGATGAGTGCATCGGTTTCCGTGGCCAAATAGTAGCAATTTCCACTGCTGCCACTACCGAAAGATATGAATTTAAGCATCTTTTTTCAAAAATTTCTGCAAAAGTAATAAAAAGTAAGCACTTTTTACGTATCTTTGCAGAGATTTTTTAGATATTTAATGATTATGAAACAGCTTTTACTTTTCATGGGAGCTATTTTGTTAGCTGGATGTGACGGTGGAATGGACGGTGACCAACAGGCACGTGAGGCTGCTGGAGATTGGGCTGACGCCTATTTCAACTGCGACTTTAAGGATGCCAGTGAGTACGTGACGCCAGAGAGCAAGAAATGGTTGCTGTATGCGGCATCGAACATCACCGCAGAGGAACTGAAACAGCTGCAGGATGCGGGCGGAGCAAAAGTGACAGCCAGCGAGGGATTTGACGAAGCCAACGACACGATGCGTTTGGTGACGCTGAACGTGACCAACAGTTTGAAGTCCAACGGACAGGGAACTACTGAAATCATCAAGGATGCGACCTTTAAAGTAGAGGTGGTAAAGCGCGATGCAGGCTGGAAGGTTAGAATGGCAGGCCTACCGCGAAGTGAAAAGCAAAGTCGCGACTGAATTTCGGATAGAGTAACGGCAGATGCTCCTTACGCGTCTCGTAGGCAGGATTGACAGCCTTCATACCCATATCAAAACGCACGATAAAGTAATCGAAGTTCAGGCGTAAACCCAAACCATAACTGACAGCCAACTGTTTCCAGAATTCAGAGAACTGAAACTGTCCACCGGGTTGGTCAGGATAGTCGCGTAGTGTCCAGATGTTACCTGCATCAACGAAGAGTGCACCACCAAATTTCCAAAACAACTTGGCCCTATACTCTATATTCATATCCAGCTTCATGTCGCCCGTCTGGTTGATGAAGTCGATGCGTCCGTCGGTTCCGACAAACTTGCCAGGGCCGAGCGAACGAACACTCCAGCCACGCACACTGTTGGCACCGCCCGAGAAATAACGCTTCTCGAAGGGCAGAATGGTGCTGTTGCCATAGGGATAAGCCACACCAAGCCCGAAGTGGAATACCAGTTCATTATTGTAGTCCAGCCGGACATTACGTGTCAGGTCTATATCGGCTTTGGCATACTGGGCAAAGGCCAAATCCATAAACGTGTACTGGCCTTCAGCATTCTGATGGAATCCCAAAGAATGGGCTGCGGCACTCAACAGGTTGCCTGCCGTTTCAGCTTTGGCCTTGATAGCGATGCGACCATTATTATAGGTGTAGCCCACGCCAAACTTCATGATGAACAGGTTCTCGTAGTTATAACGCAGAATAGCGTTGCGCGAACTGGTATCGAGCAGGTATTCATTATAGAACGTCTCACTAATCCAAGGCATCGAGATGTAGTTCAAGTCCAACAAGTCAATCTGATACCGGTCGTGGTGACGCGGGTCGTTCCATTTGTAGCGCCACGCCACAGAGAAGACCCTGCGACGGAACTCAGGACGGTTCTGCAGGTCGTACAAGAGCGATACCTCACTGGTAGCCGTGGTGCGACGACGGAAGCTACGAGCCAGGAAAGGAGCGATGAAACGGGGGAAATTCAGCTTGGTTTCCAAACTATACTCCACAAAGTTCTGCTGGGCATAACCCTCCAAACCTCTGATAGCCTCGTAGGCGCCACGCAGTTCGATAGTCAACAGTTCAGAACCACGGAACAAGTTGCGGTTCTGGTATGTCAACGAGGCTGCAGCGCCCAAATCGCCGGCCGTATTCGTACCTTCTGGCTGGAAGGAGATAGTCGATGGCTTATTGGTCGTGATAGCTATATCGCAATCCAGCACGGGTTCCAAGGCATGCTCCGTAAAAGATATATTGGTATAGCGTACGGCTCCCAAACGCCCAAAATGATTATAGGTATTCTGCAACTGACGCGAAGAATAGTATCCACCACTTTCCAAGAAAGTGTTGTTACGCAGCACTTTGGGGCGCAGATGAATGTCGCTATCTTCCAGATTACCACTTCTATAGGTGATTTCGCCCATTGTATAACGTTCGTGGGGCACGTCCTTTACCTGATTATTACGGAAACGGTGCAATACCAGCGTCAGATCAATCAGCTGCGTTCCTGCGATGGAATCGGCTTTATATGATATAAAATCCTTGTTGAAACGGTAGTAACCGTTCTGTGTCAACTCGTTGACAATACGTTTGCGCTCACTATCCAGATTCTCGGCATTGAAACTCATACCACTATGCAGTCCCCACGTGGTGGAATCGGCAGTATTCAGCAATTTAGCAATTGCCGTATCCTGAATATCATAGCTGACATGTCGAATCTGATAACGTTTGCCTGGATGCAGAACGTAGGTAGTACGCAACTTCTTACCCTTAGTCTTCTGATTAACATCTACCGTTGCGCGCAGATAGCCTAAGTTCTGAAGGTTGTCGCGCAGGCGGATGGCTGACTGCACCGTCAGCAGCGAGTCATGAATCTGTGGCGGTTCACCAATAGAACGTAACGTACGGTTCAACCAGCTTGTGGTGTCACGACCTGACAACGAATAGGTATACAAGGGTACCTTGATGAGCGAGAACCAACGGGAGTTACCACGCTGGCGCACGTACGACTTGAGTTCGGTAGTATTGATGGCACTTTCTTTTACATCACTCTTCACCTTAACCTTATCCAATAGCAACTCACCCTCGGCCACGTATTTCGTTTCCGAGCAGGATGCCAACAGCAGCATTCCTAAGGTTGCTATGATAAGGTGTCTACGCATAATTTCTTGCAAAGTTACGCATTTTTTCTTAATTCTTAACTCTTAACTCTTAATTATTTCTTATCTTTGCAGGCAAAACAAGAAAAAGTATGCTGAGCAAGAACCAAATCAAACTGATTAAGTCGCTGGAATTGAAGAAGAATCGCAAGCGCGAGGGGTTATTTGTTGCTGAAGGACCCAAAGTGGTAGGCGACCTGTTGCGTGCAGGCTTCCAGCCCCACTCCATCTTTGCTACAACCAACAAAATTCCCCAATTATCAATTGTCAATTATCAATTATCAATTATACACATTACCGACGACGAGCTGCGCCGCATCAGTTTCCTTCAACATCCTCAGGAAGTACTTGCCATATTCCATATTCCAGACTCACCACTTACATCTAACATCTTACATCTTACATCAGACATCGTTCTCGCTCTCGACGGTGTTCAGGATCCTGGCAACGTTGGTACCATTATCCGCATAGCCGACTGGTTTGGCATTTCGCAAATCTTCTGCTCGCCCGATACGGCTGACGTCTATAATCCCAAGGTTGTTCAAGCTACAATGGGTAGTCTGGCGCATGTCACCATCACCTATTGCGACCTTGTTCCTTTGCTCAGCAAGGCTGGTGTTCCCGTGTACGGAACATTGCTCGACGGACAGGACATCTACCAGCAACCATTGTCTGAAAACGGAATTATCGTGATGGGTAATGAGGGCAATGGCATCTCGTCTGAGGTACGCCAACTGGTGACCAATAAGTTATTGATTCCAAACTTTAACAAGAATACAGAAACAGCTGAGTCTCTGAACGTTGCTATTGCAACAGCAATCACACTTTCAGAGTTTAGAAGAAGGTTTTAAGTGCTTCGTAAATACGCTGTACGGGCAATCCCATCACGTTAAAGTAGCTACCCTTCAGAGCCGTCACACCGATGTAGCCAATCCACTCCTGTATGCCGTAAGCGCCCGCTTTGTCCATTGGATGATAGGTACGCACATAATAGTCGATTTCATCAGCACTTAACTGTTTGAAGGTTACGTCAGTAACCACCGTAAAGCTCATCTGACGCTCTTTCGTGGATAGCGTCACACCAGTAGCTACCTGATGCGTCTGACCACTCAGTTCACCCAGCATTCGTTTGGCATCGGCCTCGTCATGGGGTTTACCCATCACCTCGTCGCCAAGTATCACCACCGTATCAGCCGTAATCACCAGTTCGTCGTCTGCCATCGTCTCAACGTATGCTTCGGCCTTCTTTTTAGAGATGAATTCGGCAATTTTCAGTGTTGGCAGGTCTTGAGGATAACTCTCGTCGATATCCTTCAACACTCGCACCTCGAACTGCAAGTCCAATCCTGCCAGCAGTTCCTTCCTTCGTGGCGAATTACTCGCCAATATAATCTTCCATCTTACATCTTCCATCTTACATCTCTTTACCAACCAAATGCCCTTTCATCCTTCAGCCATTTGCCCTGAGCACGCAACACCTGCTCAATGACATCGCGTCCACAGCCCTGTCCGCCGCATTTATCGCTCACATAGCAACTGACAGCCTTTACTTCAGGACATGCATCCTTCGGACATACGGCACACCCCACTCGATGCATCACCTCCAAATCAGGAATATCGTCGCCCATAA
This sequence comes from uncultured Prevotella sp., assembly GCA_946404405.1. Lineage (GTDB taxonomy): Bacteria > Bacteroidota > Bacteroidia > Bacteroidales > Bacteroidaceae > Prevotella. Next base: position 10,837 of record CAMJDL010000021.1, on the reverse strand, counting down.
AGATGATTTCCTCATCCTTCAAACCATATTTCGCGATGAAATCTTCGTAAATCTTGATTTTTACAGCGGCACCCAGATAGATATCCTCCATTCCTAAACCTTCGTAACGCTTACGAACGGCTTCTATCTTACAACCCGAAAGAATCGCAATGCGCAGGCCCATTTTCATAGCCAACTGAATAGCATAGCCGTCCTTGATATTCACAGTGCGCAGGGGTGTACCGTCTATGCCCAAAGCGATGGTCTCTGACGAGAGTACGCCATCCAGGTCGAACACCACAGCGCGTATCTTCGATAAATCGTAGTTAATCATTGTTAGTTAATCGTTGTATATCGTTTGATAATGCTTCGTATATCTGTTTCACAGCAGGATTTCCAGCCAACATGTCGGCCTGCATCTGCATAACGTTCTGATCGCCCCTGACGGCAGGTCCCGTTTGTGCATACTTGGGAGCAATCTCATGTACCTTCTTGGCTGTCTCGTCCACCAAAGGCAGCATCACCGAGAAGGGCAAGCCCTTAGCGGCCAATACCTCTGCAGACAGTGCATAGCAGTGGTTCACGAAGTTGCAAGCAAAGACGGCAGCCAGATGCAAATGCTTGCGTCCCTCACTATCCAATTCATAGATATGTGTGGTCAACGTAGCAGACAACTTTTTCAGCCGTTCCATCGAGACCGCATCGTTCGTTTCCAAGAATACTGAAATGTCGTTGAAATCGACCAATCGTTCCTTCGAGAAGGTCTGCATAGGATAGAATACGCCATAGTGCGTCGTCAGTCCCGCAAACAAGTCCATTGGCATCGAACCTGCCGTATGCACGAACAACTGGTTGTCGCGCCCTTTCGTTGCAGCCCGTATCACTTCCGCCAGTGCAGCATCCTTCACAGCTACGACAAAGACGTCAGCCTCCAAGGGTAACGCCTCCAACGTACGACTGTTGATACTCGCCACCTCGTGACCTGCTGACAGCAACACATGTTCCAGATTCGTTGCCAGCCGTCCCCGCCCGATTAAAACGATTTTCATTAAAACTTATTCAGATGAACGTTCTCCCACTTCAGCTTGTCCTCATTCTGAGGCTTGCGTTCGTCGGCCTTATGGCCCACGGCCAGGATACAGAGGCATGACAGGTTCTCAGGAATATCCAGCACTCCCTGAATGACGGTGTCGGCACTGGTACCATCGCTCAATCCGCGACCACGCATCTGAATCCAACACGAACCGAGTCCAAGGGCTTCAATCTGATACTGCATTGAAATGGCCGCTATCGAGCCGTCCTCTATCCAGCAATCGTTCTGCATGGGGTCGCCCAACACGACGATAGCAAGCGGAGCATCCTTCAGGAACTGTCCACCCATATCCTTGGCATCGGCCAGTTTCTCAAGATCAGTCTTGTCGTCCACCACCACGAACTGCCAGGCACGCTGTCCCTTCGAAGTAGGAGCCATCAGTCCTGCACGTAATATCAGCTTCACGTCGTCAGCATCAATCTCCTCGGCCGTAAACTTACGGTGAGAGCGACGCAATTGTACTAAATCCTTAAAATCCATAATCGTTTATATTGATATGACTGCAAAATTACGAAAAAACTAAATAATATCTGCATGCGGCAGCAAATTTTTCACTTTTCACTTTTCACTTTTCACTTTTATTTGTATCTTTGCCACATGAAAGTCACGATTTACCGACATACTGACCTTCTGCCAGAGCTCACGTCAGGCAACTTTTTCCACAGTCGTGAGCTGATGACATTGTGCGAGCATACCCCTCGCATGAAACCCTATATGGCTGTTGTCACAGATGATGACGGTGTCGTGCAAGCCCACCTGTTGGCCATCATGCGCATCCGTAGGTCGTGGTTTCCACCTTTTCTTTACACCCACGTACGTATCTATGGCGACAATGGATGTAATGCCGAACAGTTTGGTATGATGATGCAGGCACTAACCCGTCTGCTACAGAACCGCACGCTATATATCGAGTTGAGTCATTTGCGCGAAAAAATGTTCGGTTATCGTGAACTGCGCCAACAACGTTTCTTCCCCGTACGTTGGATGAACATCCACAACTCGCTGCATTCTCGAACACCCGAGGAGCGCATCACCGAACAGCAGTTGCAACGCATCCTGAACGGTCAAGAGCGTGGTGCGGTGACCAAACCCGTAGAGACACTTGACGAATTCAAGGCCTTCTCTAAGCTGCTGCGTAGTCACCACTGGCTCAAACCAAAGCGTTACATTCCTGACGACGCCTTCTTCCGCGAGATGCTGCAACAAGGTATGTGCCAAATACTGATTACGAAATACCACGACCATGTCATTGGTACCACCGTCACCGTCTTCAGCGATGGCGACGCCTACCTCTGGTATTCCGCCTCACGCCGTAAGAGCTATGCCCCACTCCATCCTAATGCTGTCACTATGTGGGCAACTATCAAGGCAGCACACAATGCTGGCTATCAGCACATCCGATTTATGGATGTTGGTCTGCCCTTCCGCAAGAATCCCTATCGCGACTTCATTCTCCGCTTCGGAGGCAAGGAGGCCAGCACCTACCGCTGGTTCCGTATCTCCATCCGTTGGGTTAATCGACTGGCTACGTGGCTTTGGAGGGAATAAAAACAAAAATACTCCGAAAGTATTTGAAATTACTTCCGGAGTATTTTGATATAATCCGAACTTTAATGGATTAGCCACCGAAGTTATCGTACATAATGCTTTCTGGATCGACGCCGAGCGAGTCGAGCATGGAGACGACGGCTGCCGACATCGGGCCAGGGCCGCACATATAGTACTCCACATCCTCGGGGGCCTCGTGGTCCTTCAGATAGGTGTTCAGCATGACCTGATGGACGAAGCCCGGAGTGTACTTCACGCCAGCGGCATCAGCTGCGGGATCGGGACGGTCGAGGGCCAGGTGGAAGTGGAAGTTGGGATACTCCTTCTCCAAGCCCAGGAAGTCGTCGAGGTAAAAGACCTCGTTCAGGGCGCGGGCACCATAGAAGTAGTGCATCTCGCGATCGGTGGTGTGCAGCGTCTTCGTCATGTGCATGATCTGAGCGCGCAGAGGAGCCATACCGGCACCACCACCAACCCAGATCATCTCCTTCTTCGAGTCGAAGTGCGGGTGGAAGTCGCCGAACGGACCGCTCATAATCACCTTGTCGCCGGGTTTCAGCGAGAAGATGTAAGACGAAGCGATACCCGGGTTGACATCCATGAAACCACTTTTGTCGGCCTTGAACGGCGGCGTAGCGATACGCACGGTGAGCATGAATACGTCGCCCTCGGCGGGATAGTTGGCCATTGAGTAGGCACGGATGGTGTCCTCGGGGTTCTTACACTTCAATGGGAACAAGCCGAACTTCTCCCAGCTGGGCAGATACTCGTCGCCAATGAGCGACTTGTCGAAGTCCTTATCGTAGTCGATGCAATCGAACTTAGGAATCTTAATCTGGGCATACGATCCAGGCAGGAAGTCCATGTGCTCGCCAGCAGGCAGCTGCACCTTGAACTCCTTGATGAACGTAGCCACGTTCTTGTTGCTGATAACGGTACACTCGTACTCCTTGACACCAAGGATAGACTCGTCGACATGAATCTTCAGGTCGCCCTTGACCTTGCACTGGCAGCCGAGACGCCAGTGGTCCTTGATCTGCTTACGGGTGAAGTGGGGCTTCTCGGAGTCGAGGATTTCTCCCCCACCCTCGAGCACTTGTACCTTACACTGACCGCAGGAGGCCTTACCACCGCAGGCAGAGGGCAGGAAGATGCCGTTCTGGTTGAGTGTAGCCATCAGGTTGTTGCCCTGGGGCACATTGATGGTACGGTCGCCGTTAATCTCGATATTCACATTGCCGCTGGGACTCAAATATTTCTTTGCTACCAGCAGGATAATCACCAACAGGATGATTACCAGGAGGAAAACTCCAATACTATATGCTATAAACTGTGCCATACCTTATCAAATATTTAGTCCAGAGAAACACATCATTGCCATAGCCATCAGACCGACGGTGATAAACACAATGCCGAGGCCCTGCAGGGGCTTGGGAACGTCGCTGTACTGCATCTTCTCGCGGATGGCACCCATGGCCACGATAGCCAGCGTCCAACCGATACCCGAGCCGAAGCCATAGACCATAGCATCCCAGATAGAGGTGATGGCCTGCGAGTTAGTGGGCTCCATGAGGATACGCTGCTGCATGAACAGCGAGGCACCCATGATGGCGCAGTTCACGGCAATCAGCGGCAGGAAGATACCCAGCGCAGCATAGAGCGAGGGAGAATACTTCTCAACCGTCATCTCAACGAGCTGCACCATACCGGCAATCACAGCGATAAAGAGGATAAACGACAGGTAGCTCAGGTCGACGCCCTCAACGAGGCAGTCGGGGCCTAAGACCTTTGTCTGCAACAGATAGTTGACGGGTACGGTCACCGTGAGCACGAAGGTCACAGCCATTCCGAGACCCAGCGAGGTCTTCACCGTCTTCGACACAGCAAGGTAGGAACACATGCCGAGGAAGAAGGCGAAAATCATATTGTCCACAAAGATGGACCTGAACAGTAATGATATTGCGTGTTCCATAACTTACTTCTCCTTATAAAAATATGCACGATGTACCCAAATCACACAACCGACGAGAATCAGCGCCATAGCAGGCATCGTCATCATACCGTTGTTCACATAGCCGAAGTCGTAGCAGGCATCAGGGATAATCTGGAAGCCCAGCAGCGTACCACGTCCGAGCAGCTCACGAACAGCACCCACGATGACGAGGATCATGGCATAGCCAAGACCGTTACCCACACCGTCGAGGAACGAGGGCCAGGGCTTGTTCTGCATGGCGAAGGCCTCGAGGCGACCCATCAGGATACAGTTGGTGATGATCAGACCGACATACACAGAGAGCTGAACGCTGACGTCGTAGGCGAAAGCCTTCAGAATCTGAGAAACGATGGTTACGAGAGCAGCCACAACCACCAGCTGCACCACGATACGGATGCGGTTAGGAATGGTGTTGCGGATAATCGATATAATCACATTCGCAAAAGCGGTAATCACAGTTACGGCCAATCCCATCACAATGGCAGGTTTCAGCTGCGAGGTAACGGCGAGGGCCGAGCAGATACCTAATACTTGTCCAAGTATAGGATGATCGAGGTTCAACGGATTCGTAAAGACCTCTTTGTTTTGTTTACTGAATAGTGCCATAGTTTACTCCTCCTCTGCTTTAGTTTGGTTCACATTTTTCAAGCAGTCCTTCAGCATAGCATCCACACCGTTGGAAGTCAGCGTTGCACCCGTCACGCAGTCAACCTGTGACTCAGGGTTGTCGACCTTCTTCACAACAGAGAGAATCACGTTGCCATTCTCATCGAAAATCTTCTTTCCGATGAACTTCTCCTGCCAAGCCTGAGAGTCCTTGATTTCAGCACCAAGACCTGCTGTTTCACTTTCGTGGTTGAAGTAGGCGCCAAAGACCTTATTATCCTTGTCGACAGCAAGATATCCGCTGATGCCGCCCCAAAGGCCCATACCCTTCAGACTGACCACGACGATGTCCTGTCCATTAATGCTACAAGAATAGACCTTCTGGCCGTTAACGTCCTTCTCTTCCTTCACAACCTCACCGTACTTGGCCTCGGCCTCAGAGCCATCCAAGCCGCGAATGTTCAGCGAATAGAGAATCTGCTTCTTCACATCAAGGGCCACGTTATCCTTCTGACGCTGTTCCAAACTCTTAGAGACAAACGCCAGCAGGAAGGCCACGATGACCACGAGTATCGCACTATATATTATAATGTACGCGTTGCTGTTTGTATTCAGTTTCATTTGGTACCTCCTCTCTTCAAACGTTTCGAAATGTTACGAGCCACCACAAAGTGGTCGATCGTAGGCGCAAACATATTACCAAAGAAGATGGCAAGCATCATACCCTCAGGATAACCGGCATTCATCACACGGATGATGATGGCCATAGCACCAATCAGGAATCCGTAGATGTACTGACCGGTAGTAGTGCGGCACGATGTAACAGGGTCGGTAGCCATAAACACAGCACCAAAGGCGAAGCCACCCATCACGAAGTGCTGCCACCACTCCATTGAAGAACCTGTGCTCTGGAAGAGCAGTGCCAATGCTGCACCACCAACGAATACGCTGAGCATGGTGCGCCAAGAAGCGATGCCAGTCCACAACAGAATGACAGCACCAATGGCGATAGCGATAAGCGATGTCTCACCGATAGAACCGGGGATAAAGCCCAGTACCATATCCATCATCGAAGCATCTGGAGCGATTCCCTGACCTATCTGTCCAAGTGGTGTAGCAGCGGTGAATCCGTCGGGCAACGTATTACCGAGTCCGAAGATGCTGTCCTGTGCCACCCAAACGGTATCACCCGTCATCTTTGAAGGATAGGCGAAGAACAGGAACATACGGGCTGCAATGGCGGGATTGAAGATGTTCATACCTGTACCGCCGAATATCTCCTTGCAGAAGATTACTGAAAAGGCGCAGGCCAAAGCCAGCATCCACAGCGGACAACCGATAGGAATAATCAGCGGAATGATGATACCAGATACGAGGTAACCCTCCTGGATTTCCTCGCCCTTCCACTGAGCCCAGGCAAACTCGATACCCAAACCGACAATGTAGCTGACGAGAATCTTTGGCAATACTGCGAAGAAGCCATACAGGAAAATCTCGAAGAACGAAGCAGTTGCCAACGTTCCTGCAGCCAGATAGTTCTGATAGCCGATATTATACATGCCAAACAGCATGGCGGGCATCAGGGCGATAACCACCATACTCATAATGCGCTTCGAGTCGATGGAATCGTGAATATTCACGCCTCCAGCCTTTGCCGTGTCGTTGGGCACGTAAAGGAAGGTCTCAAAGCCGTCGAACACCGAACGGAAGGCATGCAACTTGCCACCCTCCTCGAAGTTCGGCTTTACCTTATTGAGATAATTTCTTAATGCTGACATAGTTATGCGTTTTCTTTACGTAAAACATTCAGTCCTTCACGCACGATGCGCTGTAACTCCAATTTCGATGAATCCACGAATTCTGCGAGTGCAAAATCCTCAGGACTTACCTCGTAGATACCCAGCGCTTCCTGACGGTCGATATCGCCAGCGATGATGGCCTTGATGAGGTATTCGCCATAGATATCCATGGGCAGCACCTTGTCGTACTCGCCGCTCATGATGATATGGCGCTCACCACCCTTGATACGGGCATCCAGCGCATACTGCTTCTTGCCACAAAGCCAAGAGAAGTAGCTGCGGTTCACCGAGAACTGCTTGAAACGGGGAAGAATCCAACCCAGCATCTCGTCGGCATCGTTACCCTCTGGAATCACGGTAATCTCCGACGAGTGTGCGCCGAGGAATCCTTCCTTCGTGGTAGGTTTGCCTGTCAGCACGTTACCATTAATGATACGAACGCTCTTCGAGGCATCGTAGCTGTTACTCAGCAGCGTGGAGAGCTCCTCGCCCACCAGCATATCGACGTAGGCAGGACTGGTCACCTCACTTCCGCAGAGCGCTACTCGGCGGGTCAGATTCACCTTACCCGTATTGAACAGACGGCCGATAAACAGCACAACTGTCGGATCGCCGATAGTCCAAACCACCTCACCCTTGTTCACCGGGTCGATGTGGTTCACCTGAACACCTACGTTTCCTGCGGGGCACTTGCCGTCGAAGACGTTGACCTCGACGTTTTCACAATTGACAGTTGACAATTGAGAATTGACACCAACGCCGACGTAGGTTTTCGCAATCTTCGAGAGGGCTGCGATACCCGTCTGGAAGTCAGCCTCCTGACCCTTGACCTCGTACTCGAAGTCGGCAGCCAGCGGTTTGTCGCGCAGGGCAGACACAAAAATTGCCTTAGGCTGGACACTCGGATTGGTGGACACCGCATAAGGCAACTGATTGATGTAACCGAAAATACCCGCTTCCAATAATGCGTTAATCACCTGCTCGCCATTGAGACTGCTGACGTCCTTCTTGCCGAAGTCAACGAACTCCTGCTTCTCGTCAGCATCTACTTTAATGCAAAGCACCTTTCTACGTTCGCCACGCACCACCTCGCGGACTGTTCCGCTTACTGGCGAGGCAAACTTCACTTCGGGATACTGTTTATTGACAAACAGCGCATCCCCGGCCTTGACTTTCTCGCCCTCTTTGACGACCACCTTCGGAGTGACTCCCTCAAAGTCGTCTGGAACAAGTGCATACTTGCCGTTCGACTTCAACTGAATCAGCTTCTCCTCTGCTCGTCCTTGAAGGTGAATGTCCAAGCCTTTGTGTAACTTGATTACATTTGCCATGAATATAACTAAAATGAATTTTGAATAGCTTTCTCTCAATGAATGGTGCAAAATTAATAAAAAATAAGCATAAGGAACGCAAAAAAGCCATGAAAAATTCCTTCATCCGAACTTTTTAGTGTAATTTTGTAGCAAATTTCCGGCAGGACAAAAAGTTTTGCTATCTCGATTTATCAGTTTTGAAGATACTGAAGCACATATTCAACATCACGATATGGGTCATTTTAGGCTTATATCTTTTGCTCATGGGTCTTGTCAGCATCCCTGCCGTTCAGGAGTCGTTGGGTCGTCATGCTTCACGATTCATGGCCAACATGTTGGGGACCAGCGTCAGCATAGAACGTGTGGACATCGGCCTCTTCAACCGCCTGACTCTCGACAATGTAACCATTCTCGACCAACAGGGTAAGGACATGCTGAAAGCCCGTCGTCTGTCGGCAACGGTAGACCTGTTGCCACTGGTGAACGGAAAAATCTCCATTTCATCGGCACAAATCTTCGGTACACACGCCAAACTGTATCAGGCCGACGCCCAGAGCAAGCCTAACTTTCAGTTTGTCATCGACTCGCTGGCTTCGAAAGACACCACCAGCACTACTCCACTCGACCTGCGCATCAATTCGCTTATTATTCGCCATTCCAGCGTGAGCTACGACGTATTGGATGCCCCGCAGACACCGGAACGACTGAATCCCAAACACCTGAAACTGACAGATATCAGTGCGCACATCCTGCTCAAGGCGCTGACCGAGGACTCGCTGAACGTCAACGTCAAACGTCTGGCTTTCCGCGAACAGTCTGGACTGCAATTGGACCGACTGACTCTGAAATACGAAGGCGGACGGCACTATAGTCTGCTGCAAGACTTCCAGCTGCGCATGCCTGGCACACAGGTCAAGATAGGCGACATCGAAGCCAGCTACCGGTTCCGCGACGACCATTTCGTGACACCGTCGCTCAAGGTGACGGGTAGCATTCTGCCATCGGAAATCACGCTGTCCGACCTGCATTGTCTGGTGCCTGCCCTCAAAAACTTCACCAGCACGCTGTCGTTACAGGCCGCTTTCAACGGTCAAGGCGACGAACTGAAGGTGACCTCCTTGAAGGTCGGCTCGAATACGGGCGATATCAGCATGAACATCAGTGGATGGATACAACAGTTGTCACAACACGACCCCGTTTGGATGGCTGACATCAACGACCTGAGCCTGTCAGCACATACCATCAACTTCATTTCCGAGAACCTGAAAGGCGAAAAGGCCAACGTTCCCGAGGAACTGGAACGTCTGGGCGATATCCACATGAACGGCAATGTCAGCGGTGTCGGCGTGAAGGAAATCCGCACACGCAACCAATTGAACACCACAGCAGGTGATGCCGCCATCAGTTTCACGCTCGACGAACAGAGACGCTTTACGGGCAATATTTCCACCAGCAATCTGAACTTGAAACGCCTGTTGGACAACGATCAATTCGGCGATTTTGCTGCCAATATCGAGATGAACGGACAACTGGCCGAGCATGGGACTTCCGTCACCGCCAAAGGTGTCGTGAACCGTTTCGGCTATCAGGGTTACCAGTACCAGAACATCGACCTCGACGGCACTTACAGCCCCAACGACATCTCCGGGCGTCTGACTATCAACGACCCCAACTTAGGACTGAATATTGAAGGACAGGTCAAACCCCAAGGCAAGAGTAATATCGTGAACCTCACGGCAACGTTGCTCAATTTCTCGCCAAAGGCTACGAACCTTAGCGACAAATGGGGCGACGCACGCTTCTTTGGCGAACTGTCGGCCAACTTCGAAGGCAACAATATCAACGATGCTGTCGGTACGCTCGACCTCATGGACTTCTCCATGCTTTCGCCCACCGTCAACTACGAAATGAACGAGTTGCACATTGAGTCAGGCTATAACGACGAGACGCACTTCATGTCGCTGCACAGCGATTTTGGCGAGATAGAAATCATTGGCAATTTCGACTACCAGACGCTGACGCAGAGCCTGACGAACATCGTGGCCAGCCAGCTGCCTACCCTGCCGGGACTGCCGAAGGTAAATCCCGCCACACAGAACAATTTTGCGATAACGGCACGTATCACCAAGAGCGACTGGCTGCAGCAACTCTTACAGGTGCCCTTCCACCTCAGCGAACCCCTGAACCTGCAAGGCATGGTCAACGACCGCATGTCGGAAGTCAACATTGAGTGCCAGATTCCCAAATTCTATTATAACGGCGACGGCTACGAGAACGGCCACGTCAGCCTGTCGACCCCCAAAGACTCGCTACGCTACGACATCAGCATTACCAAACTGGACGCCGACGGCGAGAACATGGAACTGAAGACGCGCGGTACGGCACACGCCAACCAACTGAAAAACATCTTCAGCTGGGACAACCACGCCGAGCAGCGCATGAGCGGACAGTTGAATGCTATTGCCGACTTCGAGACATCGCCTGAGGGTACTGCGACGGCTCATAT
>CAMJDL010000020.1 GCA_946404405.1 uncultured Prevotella sp. | reverse complement strand
CAAATACTGGGGATACAATAGTAGCAGTACCCTTATCGTCGCCTCCCACAACTGGAGCGAGATGGCCAGTGGTTGCAAGAAAATCACCAATCAGAATGACGTGAAGGATAAGATGAACGGCGAGAAGGCTGGCACTTGGCAGGTGGTGGACGGCAAGGCTGTGCCTGTGATGCAGACGTGGCCCTCGGCTACCGATGTGAACTTCGAGACCTACGACATTATTCCCGGCACGGAGGATGACGAGAAAGGCATGCTGAAGATACCCTTCTCGTGCGACCAGGCCGTGAAGACTCTCGATGTGACTTATGCCAACGAGGATGGACTGACGAGAAAAATCCACATGGAATGCAAGGCCAACACCTACGCGGGCTTCATCCTGGTGCCTGCCACTGAGCAACACAAGGGGCTTACTATCAAGGCCAAGCTGCTGGTAGGAACAGTGACGAAGACCGTTGACGACAAGAACGATGCCGTGTTGCATAACCCACGCCAGTTCTCGGCTCAGCTGTTAGACTACAAGTCCACCAAGAAACTGGAAGATGCCGGTGCGGTTGAGTTGAAGTGGGAGGTCGATGCTCCGAAATACAAAGATGCCATCGAGAGCGACCAGTTCAACGTGATGCGTTCGCTGACGGGCAGTGACGACGATATGGAGTCTATCGGCTCTATGTCGTACGAGTCGGGTACGGCATCCTATACCTTCCGCGACGAGACGCTGATGAGTGCCCTCACCGCTGCCCAGCTCGACGGCAGCACGGCTGTGCCGCAGGTGAAGTATCGTGTGACGCGTGCCGCCGCCCAACAGCTATGGGGCGTCAGCAACACCACTGCCTCGGCGCAGACCACCTGCACACTACCGATGCTCCATCTACTGCGTGTAAAAGACTACCAGACGGCATGGGCCAATCAGACAGAGCGCACCGTCAAGGTGACGTGGCAGTATGCCGACGAGGCGGGTGCCGTGTGGGACTCGCGTGCCAAGATGAACATCGTGGCATCATCTACCAACCGCGAGGGCGCTGCCGTCAATACCAATATCTTCCCGATTACCGAGGCCGAGATGACGGCTTGCGAGAAGGTGATACAGTTAGACCGCTCGTGTGTAGATTATAAGATTACGCTTGGCGTAGAGCGTGGTGAGTCTATTCTCCCCGTGGAGGCTCCGTTCTTCGAGATTCGCACGGCTGAGGACTGGACGACGTTCTGCCAGAAGATCAAGGATGCCGGCGGCAAGAATGTGAATGCCTCGCTGCTGGCAGACATCAGCGTGGGCGAGATGGCTGGTATCGACAGCGGTAAACCTTACCGAGGCACCTTCGAAGGCAATGGCCATACGCTGACAGTCAACATAACTGGTACTCAGAAATTTACCGCTATCTTCCGCTATGTTGGCAATGCCACTTTCCGCAATCTGCATACAGCAGGCTCCGTCCAGTCGAGCCAGATGTATGCCACTGGTCTCGTGGCCGATCTGGTAAGCGGGGCAAATGTCACCATTGAGAATTGCCAGTCATCTGTCAATCTGACCTGTACCGGCAGTGGCGACAAGACAATGAGCGGCTTCGTGGGACGAATGGAAAATGCCAGTCTCACCATCAGCAACTGTCGGTTCGACGGCAGTTTCGAGGGCACCGACAGCTACGGGCATGCTGGCTTTGTGAGCTGGGAAGCCCCCAACAGCAACGTCATCATTGACAACTGTCTTTTCGCCCCCACTAAAATTAACACCAAGTTTAATACTTGCGAGACATGGTTGCGCAAGGACGGAAACTCAAGTGCTGTTTATACCGTCATCAACAGCTACGCCACCCAGGAGTATAAAGCTACAAAGGATCTTAATGGCTATTTCTTCATCAGAAGTGCAGCCGACTGGGACACCTTCCGCACGAAGGTGGAAGAAGCTGGTGGCAACAGTGATGTGAATGCCATGCTGATGGCCGATATTACCGTCACACAGAGCGTTGGACACAATAACTATTATCGGGGAACGTTTGATGGCAACGGCCACACGTTGAATGTTGACTTAAAGGCAGAAGGCCCTAATGCCAGTGCCCCATTCATGAATATCACTAAGGCGACTATCAAGAACTTGCGTGTTACTGGCATAGTCAGTAGCGGTAGTTATTATGCGTCGGGGTTGGTTAACAGCGCCAGTGATGGTTGTAGCATCAGTAATTGTCGTGTATCTGCTACTATCACAAGTAAAGATCATCTTGCAGGATTCGTAGGTTCCGCCTCTACTTTTACTCTTACAAATTGTCTTTTTGATGGCAAGCTTATTGGAAATAACGCAATTGCTGGGGCGGCATTTATCAGCTCTATTGGCTGGACAGGAACCACGATGAATAACTGTTTAGATCACGGCACTTTTGAAGGTTCTTTCAACCGCAAGGGTATGGTTTGTGACTCCAATATTGGCTTTTCGCCTACAACTGGTGGCAATAACTGGAGCTATAACAACTTGAGTGGCGATGCAAGCACCATGTCGGCAAGCCAATTGGTACAGAAGTTAGGCGACGACAACTGGCACTTGATGGATGGAAATGCTGTGCCCATTATGCCAGATGCTATGGTCAAAGGCAACGTCGCCGACAAGACTGCCGACCAGATTGTTGCCCTGTTGGGCAGTGGCTGGACGAAAGACACTAATGGCCAGGCTGCTCCCAAGATGGCTGACAACAAGCAGGAGAATATACCTTACTCGGCTAAGCATCCATTCATGATTCACTCTACTGCCGACTGGGATACCTTCCGCAGCTTGCTGGAACAGGCAAAAGGCACGAAAGATTTCTACGTCCAGCTGTTGGCTGACATCAGCATCACTGAGCCTATCGCTCTTAGCACGGGCTACTTCCGCGGCACCTTCGACGGCTGCGGCCACACGCTGACATGCAATATTGACAAGAGTTGGGTAGGCACAGCACCCATCCAGCATATCACCGGCAACACCACCATCCGCAACTTGAACGTTGCAGGCACTATCAAGGGTAGCAATATGTCAAGTGGTATCTCTGGTGTCATAGACGACACAGCCAACCTGCTTGTGGAAAACTGCCACGTGTCGGCACATATCATCACAACCAACAACTGGGCAGGCGGCATCATCGGTCATGCGCATAACAGCCATACAACAGTACGCAACTGTCTGTTCGATGGCACACTGACCAATACGGCTGGCGGACAATCTTACGCAGGAGCGTTCTTCAGCTGGGGCGATGGCGGCACCTTTGTCGTAGAAAACTGCTTAGAGCATGGAACCTACGAGAACTTCCAGCATGTTGGAGCCAATTACCGTTCTACCGATGGAAGAAAGGCGTTTGGCGGCAAGACCAACTGGACCTATAAGGACTGGGGCGAAATCAGCAATGTCGGCACAAAGACCGCTGCCGAGCTGGTCATGCTGTTAGGTAGCCAGATGTGGCAGCTTGGCGTTACAGGCAAACCCGTTCCCAAGAACGTCGGCAGCCTGATAGACGGCATGGAAACCTTCTACTACGAGAATCTTGGCCACATCGACCAGAACTCGCTGCAGATACGAACGCTGCCCAGCTCGACGGTGCTGACATGGGCCAACCAGACCGAAGAGCCCGTGGATTACTACGAGATATGGCGCAAGGAGAAGGGCGAGAGCGGCTATGGCAATAGCCCGTTAGTGACGCAGTTGACCGACATGCAGTATGAAGACAAGCAGACGTCGGCCGTCCACCAGTATATATATAAGGTACGCGGGGTGACCAGCTGCGAGGGCCTGCACTACGACGATACCAAGGAGGTAGAGGGTATGTGCCAGCAGTATGGTACGGTGGAAGGCCGCCTGTGCTTCCTCGACGGCACTGGCATCCCCGGTGAGTCCGTCATCGTGACTGTCGATGGCAAAGAGCGTTCGGCAGTGACCGACGAGAGCGGCTTCTTCCGCTTCACGGACCTGCCCTACAAAGATAAGAAGCAGACCGAATATACGCTGACCAGCACCGCTGGTTCCAAGGAGGTAACCATCTCCATCGGCACGGAGCCCGGCAAGAACGTGGTAAAGAACGTGGTGCTGGAGGTGGCTACGAGCATCAAGATCTCGGGCTATGTGCAGTACGACGGCACCAGCATCCCCGTGCAGGGTGCCTCGTTCAAGGTCGATGGCCACGACGTGCGCAATGCATCCGGACTCGTCACCTCCGACCACGAAGGTAAGTTTGCCTTCCGCATCCTGCCCGGCTCCCCCAGGAGCATCCAGGCTGTGAAGGACGACCACATATTCTGGCGCGACGGCTTCTACCACGCGAACGATGAAGACCCCGACACGCTGAAGAAATATAGTTTCACGGCAGACAAAGCCGGTCTAATGTTCTACGACCAGACGCGTGTAAAAATGATTGGTCGTATCGTGGGCGGAAAGACGCAGGGCGAACTGCCATTGGGCTACGCTCTGTCGAAGAACAACCTGGGCGACTCGCTGCGCATGGTGCTCACGCTGGAGGGCGACAACGCCTCACGACTGGTGTTCGACATCCAGGACCGTACGCTGAAGGAGCGCGACGAGGTATTCCTGCACGAGAAGGCCAACGCCAAGGATAAGCAGACTGTTCACCAGACCAAGGTACACACCACGCTGAACCGCATGGTGGTCTATCCTGATGTGCTTACGGGTGAATACGAGGTGAAGCTGCCACCTGTGAAGTGGAAGATTCAGCAGATTACCGCCTCGGGCTACGCCACCCTGTTCCAGGACGGACAGATAGGCGACGTGATAGACTTGAGCGACTCGCTGACGGAACACAAGATAACCAAGAAGGGCGAGTGGGAAACCGCCAGCTACAAGGTGACCGACCCTGTGGAGGAGTATTACGCCCTGTATAACCGCATCTATCACTCACCCGTACGCATCGAGTACCGTCAGCAGGGCTTCGACGACTTCGACTACTTTGGCGAACACTACTATAGCTATCAGAACCTGAGTGGTGAGAAGGAGAAGCTGGCGCTGGCATACGGTGTGAAGAAGAAGGGCTGGCCCGATGGCAAGCGTGACTCATTAGAGACTCACTACACCTTCGGCTACCCCGTGTTCAATATCGACCGCAAGTATGGATTCACCATCTCGGCGACGGAGAAATACTATTATAACAACAATACGAAGAGCGATACCATCGACGTGGTACACCTGTCGGGCGGCGTGGTGACCATCCATAACGGTATGGTCAGTGCCACCCATCGCGACACCGTGCACTTAGACAGCATAGGCCAGGCCAACTACACCATCGAGGCCGCACAGACGCCCTACTTGCTGACGGGCAACGACGCCCTCAGTACGGTGAGCATGAGCCTGGAAATGGACGGCACGCACTACGAGGCCGAACCCCTGAAGGCCTACGTGCTGAACGTGAAGCCCAAGACTGGGGCCAAGGACATTCTGAGCTTCTCGAAACCACTGTTGGTTGACATCCTGCGCGACCCGCCAGGAGGTACGTCGAAAGCCACGCTGTCGAAAGGCTCTACGCTGAAATACTCGTACACGATGGATTTGAAGTGGTCTGCTGGCATATCCTTGGGAGTGGGTGTAGGTAGTGGCGTGAATAGCTTTACGGGCGTGGTCGTTGCCCCGATGGGTGCCGGTGCCGTGGGTGGTTTCCAGAATGGTGCTACCAACTATTATGGCACCAGCATCGACCTGGTATGGTCGGGCAGCGGACAGCGTGCCTTCAGCTACACCATGACAGCCAAGGAAGACATCTCGACCAGCTCCGAAAAAGGAATGGTAGGTGCCGACGGCGACCTGTATATGGGTGTTGTGAACAATGTGACGCTGAAGCCTGCCACAGCCATCCGTGCCATCCCTGACGATGCATTCAAGCAGATGGCTGGCGCAGTGAAAGCCGGTCGAATGGTGGAGATTGCCCAGGGCAAGGACGCCAACAACAAGACGCTGCACCTGGTGCGCGACGAGGTGGTGACCTACGAGCCATCAATAACATCCGACTTCGTCCACTCACAGCACTACATCGTCAATCAGCTATTGCCAGAGTTGACCGAGCAGGTTTATTCGATGATGTTTATCGGCTCGGAGACAGAGGCGAAAGCCAAGGCCAATGCCGACAAGGAGCCCGTCTATCTGTCGCTGGTAGGCAAGGACGACCCCGACTTCGGCACCAAATATAAGATGATTGCACCCGACGGCGCTGACGCTGGCACCATCGACAAGGTGAAGCAGCATCTGAACGCCATTGAGGGATGGATGCAGATGATTGCCCAGAACGAAAAGGAGAAACTCACAGCGAAGAACTTGGTGAAGAACTTCGACGTAGATGGAGGCGGTTCGGTAAGCTATAGTGAGTCGTTTGCGAGCGACTATACGGTGTCGAACTCGCTGGTGAGTCCTGTTCAGATGGCCGACTATTTCGACGTAGGTACTGCCGGTTCTGATGCTATCGGTATGGCTGTTATCGTAGGTTCCACAGTGGCAAAGCTGCTCGCCTCTCTTCTTAAGACGAGTAAGGGCAAAACAACAGGTGAGACCGCCTTGAATGCTGACGAAAATGGCATGCACGTGGATGTGGAAGCTGTAGGCGTCACCTTCAAGTTCTCCTTGACACCCGTATTTAGCTTTGGCATCACGCCTAAGAGCACCGAGTCGAAGTCGTATAGCCGCACCGAGAGCTTTACCATTGGCATGGACAAGAAGAGCCATCTCGACTTTGATGTTTACAAGGTAGAGACCAAGGTGGATAATCTGGGTGGTAGCGACCTGAGTGCTTTCGACGTGTTCTTCAACAAGAACTATACCGACCTGGTAGCATATAACAAGGAACGCATGAACAAGGATAGCGATGCGAAGAAACTGGTGGATAAGTTTATCTATCCGCGCAGCTTCGTCTATCGTACCCGTGGCGGTGCTACCTGCCGTCCGTATGAGGGCGAGCGCACCACGATATTCTACGAGCCGGGCAAGGTGCTTGACGAGCGCACGAAGAAGATTGAGAACCCGCAAATCAAGATGGACAAGCAGAGCATCAGCGGTGTGCCTTTCGGCGAACCTGCCCGCTTCAAGCTCTACCTGACCAACGAGAGCGAACAGCCCGAGGCTGCCTACGCCTACTTCGACCTGTATCAGGTTGACAAGTCGAACCCCAACGGTGCACGCATGATGATTGACGGTGTGCCGTTGACCGGCAACGCTCGTACCATCGAGGTGCGTCCGGGACAGGTGACGGAGAAGACACTGGAGGTCTATGCCAGCGAGGCGTTCGACTACGAGGGACTGACCATCGGTCTTATCTCGCAGGGCGACGTGAAAACCTATCATGAGGTTGCCTTCGACGTACACTACCTGCAGACGGCAGGCGACATTGCCATCTCGTCGCCGGGCGACAAGTGGATCATGAACTGCGACGCACCCACCGACGGCAAGAAGGGCTGGTATCTGCCTGTGGTCATCAGCGGCTTCGACAAAAACCAGCATAACTTCGACCACATCGAGTTCCAGTATAAGGAGACCACCCGTGGCGACGATTACTGGACGAACCTCTGCGGATACTATGCCGACTCGACCATCTATAAGGCCGCCAGCGGTACGAAGGAGATGATACCTGAGAACGGCAACATCACCACCCGCTTCTTTGGCGAGGGCACGGTGATGGAGAAGGGCTACGACCTCCGTGCCGTGCTGTTCTGTAGGAACGGCAATGCCTTCCTCACCAACGAGTCGAAGGTACTCAGCGGTGTGAAGGATACGCGCCGTCCACAGCTGTTCGGTACACCCGAACCGAAGTCGGGCGTGCTGGGTCCTGGCGACAACATCATCTTCGACTTCTCGGAGGACATCGAATATAACTACCTGCAAGCCACGACGAACTTCGAGGTGACAGGCGAGACCAACGAGACGGCTGTACAGGAGGCACCATCGCTGCAGTTTGGCGGCGAGGGCTATGCCCAGACGCAGTCGAAACGCAACTTTGCAGGCAAGAACCTGACCGTAGAGGTCATGATCAAGCCCGAGACTGCAGTCACCGACATGCCTATCTTCTCGCACGGCAGCGACGGCAAGCAGTTGCAGCTGTGGCTGACGGCGGAGAAGAAGCTGAAGGCCATCGTCGGCAACAAGGAACTGACAAGCGACAGCATCATCAATACCACCGGCTTCCAACGCGTGGCCCTGGTATTGGACAACGACAACCAGCGACTGATGCTCTACAGCAAACAGCAGATTGGCAGCAAGGACAGCGTGACCTACGCTGGCTCCGGCCCATTGACGTTCGGTGCTGCCGACGCAGCCGACGGTACGACGAAGTACTTCACGGGCCGCATGCTGCAAGGCCGCCTGTGGTACCGTGCTATGGATCTGGCCCTGCTCAATCGCTACGGCGACAAACTGCTGACGGGCTATGAAATGGGACTGGTCGATTACTATCCGATGAACGACGGACGCGGCACGTATGCCAGCGACCAGGCACAAGGTGCCCACCTGACGCTTGTCGGTGCCTCGTGGGCCCAGCCCGAGGGTATGTCGCTGAAGATTGACAACGACACGACCGGCATGGGCGGAAACAGTAACATCTTCCAGATTAAGTCTGACGAAGACTGGAACACCTTCCGCTCAATGGTTGAAGCTGCCAAGGAACAGTACGACGTTAATGCCCAGCTGATGGCTGATATCAACATCACTGAGCCTGTCACAGGACGCTTCCGCGGTGACTTCAATGGTAACGGTCATACGCTGACATGTAATATCGGTAGCCATGGGAATTTCACGGCACCTATCCAGTATGTGACGGGCACTAGTACCATCCGCAATGTGAACGTCAGTGGTAGCATTACGGGACGTTGGCATACGGCTGGTCTCGTAGGCCACGTAGATAATGGTGCCAATGTTGTGGTAACGAACTGCCAGGTGTCGCCAAAAATAACAGTCTATGTAAGAGGTGGCGGCATTGTGGGACACACCGATGCGAGCACGCTTACCGTGCGCAACTGCCGGTTCGACGGCCCCATCTATCACACAGGCTATGACTTGGAGAATGACAATTCAGCAGCCAGTTTTGCCGGCGCTTTCGTTGGCTGTGCCACCAGCAATACTACACTTGCTGTAGAGAACTGTCTAGACTATGGCGGATACTTTGATTTCTATGGCAGGTACAGTTCCTGCTACATTAACAAAACCCGCTGGGCAGGAACTAACAACTGGACCAGAAACGCCAAAGTTGCAGAAGTCATCAATGACGGACGTAACATGTCTGCCGAGGAACAGGCGAAGGCATTAGGCAATGAATGGACGGTGAGCAACGGCAACGTCGTTCCGCGTGTCAATACCAACAACGTCTATATGGCCAGCAACCCGAAGGGTCTGGAGCTGCGCAACGACCTCTTCCAGCGCGATGCGGAGCAGGACTACACGCTGATGTTCTGGTTCAAGACGGCAAAGCAGAACGGTACGCTGTTGGCTAACGGTGCAGGAAGAGACAATGACGAGGGTGCACTGCACAAGTTCTTCATCGGCTTCGAGAACCGCATACTGAAGTATCGCACCAACGGTCGTGAGTTCACGCTGGGCGACAACCTGTGCGACGACGGCTGGCACCACTATGCCATGACCGTGAACCGCGCCCGCAACGTGGCCACCGTCTATGTGGACAACGAGGCGAAGGCACAGCTGACCACCGACTCACTGGGCGGTATGCTTGGCACCCGCTTCATGTTGGGCGACATGGTATGGCAGGAGGAAGGCAATCCCCTCGTCTATGAGGCTAACCCCTTTACCGGTCATATCGACGGACTGATGCTCTTCGAGCAGGCACTGCCCACGACGCTACTCAAGCGCTACTCGGAGAAGTCGCCGGGTGGTGAGGAACGCGGACTGCTGCTGCACATGCCGTTCGACCATCAGGTACGCCAGAAGAGTGGCGAACTGAGCCTGCAGCCCCTGGCACTGAGCACCTGCGTCAAGCGCGACAACGACGGCATCGACACCGGCAAGCGCGACAGCGTGTTCGTCAATTCTGTTGACGACATCCTCGCCCGCGTCGACCGCACCATGGGCGCTCCCGTACAGGCCTACGAACACCTGCGTAACCTGAACTTCAGCTACGTGGGTCGTGACAACCAGCTGCTGGTGAACATCGACGAGCAGGATGCACGCATCAACAAGCAGAACGTGTATGTGACGCTGTACGACATTCCCGACAAGAATGGTAACTTCATGAAGTCACCGGCTACGGAGTGCTTCTTCGTGAACCGCAACCCGCTGACATGGATGACACTGGGCAAGCACCGTGCCGTGACCGTCCAGCAAGGACAGTCGCTGACGCTTATCGGCATGATTCTGAACAACGGCGGCAAGGCACATACCTACACCATCGAGAATGTGCCGCGCTGGATAACAGTCGACAAGACGAGCGACATCGTGCAGCCGCAGGGAGAGGACGAGATAGACTTCACCATCAGCCCGAACCTGGAAGTGGGCACGTACGACCAGATGATCTACCTGACGGACGAGAACGGTATGTCAGATGCCTACTATCTGGAACTGACCGTAGAGGGCAAGACACCTGAATGGAAGGTTGACCCAAGCATGATGCGCTACTCGATGAACGTGGTGGCACAGGTGTTTGTGAACAATACGCTGGTCACCGACTCGCACGACGTGGTGGCAGCCTTCGACGCGAACGGTCGCTGCATGGGTGTGAACAATGTCGAGTATGACCAGACAACAGGACAGAGCATGCTCTACATGACCGTCTATGACAGTACGACAGTGAATACACGGCTGTTCTTCCGCCTGTGGCACTATGCTACCGGCAAGACGATGGAGTTGCAGACATCGGAAACTATCCACTTCGGCAACAAGGCCATCGTGGGTACTGTAGACAGGCCAGTTGTGATGCACGCTGCGAACATGTATCAGCAGACGATAGACCTGGCACAAGGCTGGAACTGGATATCGTTCAACGTCTTTAATCCGGACCTGACAAACCTGTCGTCGGTGCTCAACCGCTTCAAGTGGCAGGAAGGCGACATCCTGACGGAAGACTCTGAGGGTCTGACGCTGGTCTATAAGAAAGGACAGTGGATCAGTAACGAAGGCTCGGATATCATGGACATGGAACTGTCGCAGAAGGTAAGCTACAGCGTACTGGTGCAGGATGCCCATCAGATAGACATCTGGGGCACCGCCTTCCAGGATGAAGATGATCGTACCATCACCGTCAAGCCGGGCTGGAGCAGCATAGGCTATACGCCATTGGTGAACCTGCCCGTGACGACGGCCCTGACGGAATACTTCGACGAGGCAACACCGGGCGATGTGGTGAAGAACCAGCATGAGTTCGCCATGTTTACTGCCGACGGCAAGGGCGGCGGCAAGTGGCAGGGCACGCTGAAGTACATGAAGCCGGGCGAGGGCTATATGATGCATCGCCAGAAGCAGACCACCACGACGTTCACCTATCCGTACTACGAGCCGGGCGAGAACTCGTTTGAGACGACGGTGGCCTATGCGCCGCAGTACGCCGGTGCCCGCTTTGCTAAGACGATGAGCGTGGTGGCTGAGGCTGTAGGCGTTGAGCTGCAGGAAGGCGACAGACTGGTGGCCTTCGCCGGTGGAGAAGTCGTTGGCGAAAGCACGATGGTGTCAGCGGCAAAACCGCTGACCACAGAACCGCTGTTCTATCTGAGCATTGAGGGTGACCAGGAGGCTCCGCTGACATTCGCCATCGAGCGTGGTGACGATATCATTGCCACGACGGGCGAAGTGATGAAATACGAGGTCAACGGCATCAGCGGTACTGTTGCCGAGCCTACGAAGATCAGCTTCGTCAAGAGCGACCAGCTGCCACAGGATGGCTGGTACACGGTGAGCGGCATGAAGCTGCAGAAGCGACCCACTCAGAGTGGTGTGTATATCTATAATGGTAAAAAGGTCGTGATTGAGTGAGAGAAGTGTGAGCTCGCTCACACTTCCGAACGTGAGCGAGCTCGAACAAAGTTCAAGCAAGTGATTAAGTAAGATGAAAAAGAATATTTATTATAGTTTAGTCGTTCTGCTGACAAGCCTCGTATTGGGGGCTTGCAGCAGCGACGATAGCGACAGTCCAAGAAAGTACACTTTCAAGGCCAGCGAGAAACCGGCATGGAGCGTGAATCTGGCAAGTAGCGATGTCGCCCCAGGGTGGCAGGACATCGACCGGTCGTTGTACGAGAGTTGGATGTACATCACAGTGAAGTTGCAGGACGAACTGGCGAAGCATGTCAGTTCTGACGATCGCATGGTGGTGTTCATTGGTGACGAGCAGCGTACCAGACCTGCTGCCCCAAACATCTATGCGGACGGCAGCGTGTACTTCGTGATGACCATCGGTGGCAACACGCAAGACCGCGAGGTCAACATCCGTCTGTGCTACTGGAGCGCCAAGCTACGCCAGTTGTTTGCGATTGAGGGGCAGGCAACCTTCACGCCCGAACTGCCTTACGGCAACACCAGCGACTACATTCCACCACTGCTCAAGGGTAGCAAGAAGTATCCTGTGCAAAACTCGCTGACGGTTAACCTACCAGAAAAAGCACCCTTTACACCAGCCGCAGGCGACCTCGTGGCTGCCTTCGTAGGTGAAGAGTGCCGGGGTGTAGGCAGCATCGGCAAGCCGTTCACCGTGTTCCGCACCACGACTGGCGAGACCATCCAACTGCGCTACTATAGCACGGACAAGGCCAGTATCTACAGTTTCACTCAAAACTTTACGTTAAATGAAAATGCCGCTCAGATAATTACGCCCGAATTATAAAACCACTTTCTGCTTATCGCTTAAAGGCCTTCGAGCATATCGCTCGTGGGCCTTTTGCTTACTTCTCGTTCCCTGCTTGCTTATTGTTAATGGCCCAAATACAGCAAAAAAGAACCACCGTAGCGTTGGCTGCGGTGGCTCTTATTATTGAGTTACAAAAGGATTACTCACCCTTTGTAATTGTTACCTTGATATCGTCGAAGTAATAGGTGTTATGACCACCCTTTGCCAAGTTGAAGGCGATGGTGTACATGCCAGCAGCAGCCTTACCCCAAGAATTGTCTCCAGATACTTCAACTTCCTTCTCGAAGTCTGTCCACTCTGTGGTGAAGTTTACATTGTCGAGGCAGTACCAGTGGATATAAGCACCAGGAGCAGCGTGAGACTGTGTACCAATACCGTCCTGAGCAACATCAGCCTTAACCTTCATCTGCAGCTTCAGCTTGTCACCGGCCTTCAAAGCCTTGTCCTGACCGAAATTGATAAAGAACTGGCTGTCCCACTCTACAAAGTTAGACTCACCTGCAGCAGCAGCTTCATCCTTACTGCGAACAACAACAGCAGCGCAGTGGTTCTTCTCGTTAGCAGGGTCAACAACGATGTTGGCACGGCCATCGAACTGTGCGTCAGAAGTACGCCACTCGTGGCACCAGTAAGCATCAGAACCAGTGATGTACTCGAAGCTACCGCCAGAAACTGCGTTACCCTCGTCCAGAGGATCGTAGCGCTTAACCTCAACATACATATCGTCGAAGTAAACAGTGTTGTGGATACCACGAGACAGGTTGAATGCGATAGTGTACATACCAGTCTGGTTTGAAGCGAGAGTTTGCCAACCAGAATCGAAATCGGTCCACTCGGTAGTGAACTTAGGATTGCCTACACATGCCCAGTGCATGTAAGCGCCTGGAGCCTTGTGAGTCTGAGTGTCAGCCTCCTGAGGAGCATCAGCCTTAATCTTCATCTTCAGACGAATCTGGTCCTTCTCCTTCAAGGCAAGATCCTCACCTAAAGTGATAAAGAATTGGCTATCCCAACCTGCAATCTTACCATTAGCCTCAATCATGTTGCCAGCAGCCTTTGCCTCTTCCTCACTACGGATGACAACTGCACAGCAGTGGTTGTTAGGATCAGCAGGATCCCTTACAATGTTAGCAGCGCCATCGAACTGTGCGGCAGAAGTACGCCACTCGTGGCACCAGAAGTTGGCAACCAGTGAGCCTTCGCAAGTACCGTTCTTAATCTCACTGCCTTCGTCGAAGTTGTCAACCACGGGGAAGGGAACTGCACCTTCGTAAATGGGGTTGTCGTCAACCGAACATGACGTGAAACCAACAGCGATCATTGCTGATGCAGCCAGTGTCAAAAACATTTTTTTCTGTTTCATAATCGTTATAAGTTTAAGTTAAAAAATAATATGTAAGTTAGATTCTTCTTTGTATTTATAGACTAAATCGTTGCAAAGGTACACATTTTTTACGAAATATGCACTATTTTTTACGAAATAATTTTTATTATTTGTAACATTTTGTTTTTGTAATATAAAAAATGTACCTTTAGAGAGGCATAATTCACTGTTTCTTAGTCATTTCCTACTTGTTGTTTTGATGTATTTCGTTCATATAGTCACGCGGTGACATGCCATAAAATTTCTTGAAGATGGTAGAGAAGGAGGCTGCATTATTGAATCCGCAGGCGTACATGACCTCAGTGATATTCATGTTACGGGTGGCAAAGAGATGGGCAGCCTGCTTCAGACGGATATTACGGATGAAGTCGTGTGGCGTCTGACCGGTCAGCTCCTTCATCTTACGGTGCAGGTGGACGCGGCTGAGGCCTACCTCGTCGGCAATGGCATCGACGCTGAGGTCGGAATTGCTGATATTCTTGTTGATCACCTTCATGATGCGTTCGAGCAGCTGTTCGTCGGGTGACTTAATCTTAATCTGGTCAACCTGCTCTTCAAGCTGGTCGTTGCGCCCGTACTTCAGACGTAGCATCTGATGGGTATGGACAAGATTGACGATGGTGCGACGCAGGATGTCCATGTTAAAGGGTTTAGGAATGTAGGCATCGGCACCCATCTCAAGACCTTCAAGCTGGTCTTCGTCGCGACTCTTGGCCGTGAGCAGGATGACGGGAATGTGGCTGGTAGTGGCGTTAGCCTTGATTTTCGAACACATGGTGTTGCCATCCATCTCGGGCATCATCACGTCGGAAATGACCAAATCTGGTACGGTACGGAGCACCTCGGAGAGCCCCTCGCGACCATTCACGCAGGTCGCTACGTCATAGTCGGTAGACAGTTCGCCACGTAGGAACTCGCGAATTTCCTCGTCGTCCTCGACGATGACGATACGCTGACGACGTCCTGCCTTAGGCAGTTCGTTAGCAGACGTTTGCTGATTTTCTGGTGCTTCTTCTGGCTCTGCATCGTCGATGAGGCTGGTGGCGGGAACCGTCTCGGGTATCTCGTCCACAATCTCTTCGGGTTTCAGGTGAGCATAGCCCAATGGTATGGTAACGAAGAACTCGCAACCCTTTTCGCCTGTGTTATTCTGCACGCGGATGGTGCCATGATGCAATTCAACGAGTGAACGTGTAAGATCGAGTCCAATGCCCGTGCCAAGATTGCGCTCGTCGATGCTGACGGGTGCCTGATAGAAACGCTGGAATACCTGATCCAACTTGTCGGCAGGTATGCCAGGGCCGCTGTCGCGAATGGCAATGGTGGCTTGATTGGCATCGTGGGTGACGCGTATCATGATTTGTCCACCAACTGGTGTGAACTTAAAGGCGTTGGAGAGGAGGTTAACAATAATCTTATCAAAATTGTCACGGTCAATCCAGACAGGCAAATCATGCGAATCGTGCTCGTAGAGGAACTGAACGTTCTTTGACTTGGCCTGCTGGGTAAATAGGGTATAGATGTCACCGATGAAGCTGACCATCTCGGTTTCGCACATGTGCATCTGCATCTGACCCTTGTCAATCTTGCGGAGGTCCATCATCTGGTTGATGAGTCCGAGGATACGCTCGGCATTACGACGGATAGTCTCGTAGATACTGCGACGATGGGGGTCGTTGTCCTGTTTGATAAGCGACAGCAGAGGCGTGACGATGAGCGTCATAGGTGTACGTATCTCGTGGGAGATATTCATAAAGAACTTGAGCTTGGTGTCGGCCATTTCCTCGGCATGGATGTGTTCCTGCAGACGCAGACGGTCCTGTTCTTTACGCTTGTGCTGGCGACGATAGTAGTAGAATAATACAATGGGAATCAACAGATAGACCGCATAGGCAAAAGGTGTACGATACCAAGGGGCATGGATGACCACGCGGAAACAACGTTCAGGTGTGGTGATACCGTTTTGTTCGGCCACCACGCAGAAGTCGTAGTCGCCAGGACGCAGATGGCTGAGGGTTATCTCGTTGACGCCAGGTTGCATGCGCACCCACTCTTCATTGTTGATGCGATAGCGGTAAACGATATGTTCTGGATTGTCGTAGGACAGCGTAGATAATTGGATAGCGAAGGTGTTGTCGCTGGGGCTCAGCACGAAACGGTCGGCAGCAATGACGGTGGTGTCGATGACATGCCAGAAACCTGACATCGTACCAGGTGTGACGGGCTCACCATTGACGGTAAAGCCTGTCAGCTTGACTTCAGCCTTCCAGCTGGTCTGACGGATTTCAGCGGGATTAAACCATGTGACGCCAGCCAATCCGCCAAACACCATACGTCCGTCAGGCATAACCCACGAGGCACCATCGCTGAACTCGTTGCCCTGCAGACCATTGTCAGCATAATAGTCGTCGGTCTGTCCTGTCTTTGGATTCATGCGGAACAGGCCATGGTCAGTAGATATCCAGAGGTTGCCC
Source organism: uncultured Prevotella sp. (assembly GCA_946404405.1). Lineage (GTDB taxonomy): Bacteria > Bacteroidota > Bacteroidia > Bacteroidales > Bacteroidaceae > Prevotella. Next base: position 31,825 of record CAMJDL010000020.1, on the reverse strand, counting down.
TGCTTGTCGGGCTCGATTCCGCTGATACCGTTATCGGTCAGACCGGCCACGAATAGACGGTTCGCTTTGCGTCCCGTCTTCATGTTGTAGCACTCCAGACCATTATTGGTGCCTACATACAGGTCGCCGTTGAACTCGCGTAGCACACGTACGGGGGTACCATAATTCAAACAGTTGACACCGAAAGTGGATATCCAGCTCTCTTTGGCGATGTCTAGCACACAGACACCCATCGTGCTTCCTACATAAATGCGCTTGCCGTCGGGCGAAATGGAAAGCTTGGAAATGTAATCATTGGTAATGCTGTTCACCTTGCGGTTAGTGGTTGCCTTCTCAGCCTCCACATATTGCTTGATGTCGTTAGTCTCGGGATTAAGGCGCATCAAACCGTAGCCCATCGTGCCAAGCCACAGATTACCCTGAGGGTCACAGGCCATGCTGAACACGCTGACGTTAGAGCCCTGAGGCAGAGGGTAGGGATGATAACTCATGGTCTTCTGGTCAATCCAACCGATGCCTTCCTTGAAGCTTCCGACCCAGATATGCTGTTGGGCGTCTTCGCAGATGGAAAGAATGGTGGCAGGGAAGTTGTCCTTGAAATGCTTGATGGGCTGATAGTTCGCGTTCTGACAGTAGAGACCATCCTTGTCGGTGCCTATCCAGTGGTTGCCATTGGTGCTGCCCATCACACTGGTCACACAGGCTGTACCAATCGTATTTTGCGTACCCAACTTGTATCCCATGTAGCCAAAACCCATGGTCTTGCCCGGGTGCATGTATAGACCTTTCTGGAGCAGTCCCAGCCAAACGTTGCTGTTCTCGTCCTCATAGATACTATAAACCTTGGCACTTCTGAGGTCAACATCCCGACTGTAATAGGGGTTGTCAAGATAATCGCCGTTATCTGGATTATAGATACCCAAGCCCAGACCGTCGTAGCCTATCATGATGTGACCTCGGCGGTTGGGATAAACGGTTGATACATGCTTGGTGCCGGTGGCATCGATATGGCGTGGTGTGTCACCGTCAAGAAGAAATATACCAGCATGGGCGGTGGCAATGAAGATGCGACCTTGGCGGTCTTGACAGATATCGCGCACCATACCTACTTCCTGTTCTGACTGGAAATAGCCCTTAATAGTCTTGCCGTCATAGCATAACAGACCTTCGCTTTCCGTTACCAGCCATAAGCGTTGGCGGTTGTCTTCCATCATGCGTTGAATAGTCTCCACGTCGGCCAGCTGACCGCCTACGGGACGAGCTTCCTTCTTGTTGTTTAGGCGTAGCAAACCTAAACCCGACGTTCCGACGAGGATATCACCATTCTGGCGTTCGAGCAGGCATGTGACATAAGGTGGCTGGGTGTTCCCGTCAAGATTAAAAGTGGTGATATTGCGGAAACGATAACCGTCGTAGGTCTGCAAGGCACCATACATACCTATATAATATAAACCATGACGATCCTGCATCATACAGTTCACATAATTGCTTGCAAGACCATTCTTCTGCCTTGAATCATGCTTCAGAATACGGAACTGATAACCGTCATAGCGATTCAGACCATTACGAGTGGCTACCCAGATAAAACCATCGCGATCTTGGAATACCTGTGTCGTGAAACTGCTCGACATCTGCTTGTCGGCATCGAACGACTTACCCATCTGGGCATGTGTGCTCAGGAAGAGGAATGTAAGGAAAAACAGCAACACATAACGTTTGCTTGTAGTCCCGTGTGCAAGAACTGTATGTTTCATGTCTTGTAATATCAATGTTAGTAGTTTTGATTAGAAAACCTCGGCAAAGATAAACAATTCTTTACAATGCACCAAAAAAAAACTGAACTTTACGTCATGTAACATGCCTTAATGTTACAAAACGTAAAGTCCAGTTTACAAAATGAGGGGGTGTAAAACTTATTTATCTGTTACAGTGTAGTCGAATCTGTCAACGTCAACATGGCCACCGGCTTTCTTTGTTGCATAGCAGAAAATGGCGAACTTGGAACCCATGAAGAAACGGCGATAGTCGAATATCATGCGGTAGTTCTTGGTGCCAATCTGTGTCCATTGGTCACCATCGAGGCTGTAGTAGAAGTTGGCGGCATCGTTGTGGCGGGGCTGGAAGTCACCGTCCAGGCGCAGCCATATCTTGTTTTGCTTCAACTCAACACTTTCTATCACCTTCTCGTCAAGATTGGTGACAGCTTTGGTGCGATCGTCAAGCTGTACCTTCTGTTCGCTCATTTCGAGCGTCAGCTTCTTACCCTTCTTTTTAATGGTCAGTACACCCGAATCGCCATTGAAGGCTGCAAGACCGGCACAGTCGCCATCCTTCATCTTCGAAAGATCCATCACGATGGAACCACTGCATGTAGGACCTTCCATACGCTGTGTTAACGTGTTAGGAGCCAGATACAGATTTTCCACTACGCGACTGGTCTTCAGACGCAGGAAACCTGGACGTTCGGTTAGACTCCACGCATTGTCCACGGGATTATGATTCCACTGCCAGTGGAGACCTAACTTCGACGAAGAGAAATCATCGGCACAGACAATGTGGGCCTCTGGCTGTCCGCTTTTATAGACACGCATGACGTCGGGCACCTTGCCATTTTCGTCGCCCAACTGTGGCCAACCGTCAATCCAGCGAACGGGTGACAACGTGAGTACTCGACCAACACCTCCGCGATCCTGGAACATAATGCCGTACCAGTCGCCTTCTGGGGTATCGACAATGGTACCCTGTGCCAGATAGGAGAAACCACCGAAGTCGCTCTCCAAAATGGTGTTCTTCTCCCATGTACCCTTTAAGTCCTTCGTACGGTAACATACCTCACGGCGATGGCGACCTGGCGCATACACATGACTGATGAGCAGCGCATAGTAGGTGCCGTTATGCTTGATGACGCGCGTGCCCTCAAGGAGACCGCGTTCGTCAGCTTCGCGCTGGAAATAATGACGATGACTGCCTTCGACAACACTCTTCAGGTCGCGTGTCAGCTGACACATCTCTCCAGTGCCGAAGAACACGTAAGGTGTGCCGTCGTCATCGAAGAACAGCGTGGCATCGTGGAAATGGCGTAAACGCGAATGAATGGTCCAAGGACCTTCAGCCTTCTCGGCAGTAAAGATATAGGTGTCGCCCATAGCACCTGCCTCGTTGGGAGCCAACAACGCCCAGAACTTGCCATCGTGGTATTTCAGCGAGGTAGCCCACTGTCCACGTCCGTAAACAGTGCCTTCCTGGAAATCATATTTGGGTGAATCGGTCAGTTTGTCAAATACGTAACCTATTGTCTTCCAATTAAGAAAGTCTTTGGAACTCATAATAGGTGCGCCAGGCATCAAGTGCATGGTGGTCGTTACTAAATAAAAGGTATCGCCCACGCGTATAATATCGGGATCGGGCACGTCAGCCCAAAGCATCGGGTTCTTTACAAAGCCATCAGTGCTGCTGGAACGCTTTCCAGCAGCCTCTGTGGTTACAAAACAAACTACTAATGATAATATTACTAAAACAAATCTATTTCGCATTTGGTTGAAAGTTTTAGTTTTCTGGTGCAAAGATAGTGCAAAAAATCGATATGGGCATTATCGCAAGTGTCACAAACTTTTTTATTTGTATCATTATGCATTTTTTGCCTATTTTTTGGTCGATTTTGCACATTTTCCGCCAGAAAATGAGTTATAATTTTATTTCGAAAGATGACATTGGAAGTCCTGAGAGGCTACGTACATTGGCGCGAATGGGGTTGTCTTTCCATGCGTAACGTACTTTCTTGGGGTGAGTTACTGTTTTACGGAGTATGATGGCGGTGGGATTCTTATCCAGGACGACTGCTTCCGTATTCAGGAAGCGCCCGTCAGTATCAGCCAGTTCAAAGTCAAAGAGCTTTCCTGCCTGTACGGGCTGGTCGAGCGTCAGCACCACACTGTTCTCCTGCACTTCGACAGATACCACCTCGGGCGATAGTTTCACCTTATTATTATATATAAGGCGGTCGAAACAGAGACCAATTCGTTCGGCTACTTCCTTTTTGCGCAAAGGGTGAATGTCAACAGTCTCGCCCAAGTCGTTAATGACGGCAAGTTCAGCACGGGCATCTGCCTTAGCTGTCAGACGCTGAGCCTCACGCAGACTTGCCCATCCGCTATAGTTTACAGGGGTGTCCTGAAGAGAGATTGGCTTTGGATTACCTGTCTGCTGGCGTCCGTCGTAATTGGCCAACTGCACAATGCAGAAAGGTAACTGTTCCTGCCAACGGTCGCGCCAACAGCCTATCAGTTTCTTCAGGTAATCGGCATACGGGGTGGGGTTGCCCGTATTCGACTCGCCTTGATACCACACGACCCCATTGATGGCGTATGGCGCCAGAGGGTAAAGTACGGCATTATAGAGCGTGGTAGGTTGGTTCTGCATCGATACGTCGCCACTGGGACAGTTGGGCATCTCGGCACCGACATGCATCTTCCATGTATTACCAAGGGGAATGACATCCTTTGGCATAGGATTCTGCGAGAAGCGGTCGTCGCCAAAAGCTATCAGATAGGGCTTCTCGGGAATGAAATGCACTGCGCCATACTTATTGATAAAGCGTACGGCAATAACATTATCGCCCTCGCGGAGCAGTCCTTCAGGGATATCGTAACGACGCGGAGGATACTGGTAATAAGTATGACCAATCTCCTTACCGTTCAGATAGGTGATATCCTGGTCGAAGAGTGTGCCCAGTAAGAGACGGGCAGGCTTTCCCGCGTGTTCCTTATTTATATATATATGTTGGCGGAGCCATACAGAGCCGACGCCGCGCCACTTCCAGTTGTCCTGGTTGATGGTCTTCCATTTAGCATCCTGAAAGTTGGGCTGAGAATAGGATTGAACTTTGTCAGCCTTGTTCAGCAGTTCGTCCCATCGCTTGTTGGCCTCGTTGTTCGCCTGCATCTGAGCCCGTACATAGTTGTCGTTTTGGTAGAACGCCAACTTACTCATCAACGTGGGATAGTTCTTCTTCAGTGAATCAGCACTTATCCATGCCTCAATGGGTGTACCACCCCAGCTGTTAACGATTATACCTTGAGCCACCTTGTTCTTTTCCCACATGTGTTTGCCCAGAAAAGAACCTACGGCAGAAAATAGCCATGCGTTCTGTTTGGTGAGCGGTTTCCAATTGATGGTGGTGGGACGGATGTCGTCCTGTACCCCATGCGTGTTGGTCGCGTTTTGTACACGGAACAGGCGTACCTGAGGCAAGTCGAAGTGGTCGATCTCATCGACATACTGGGGATAGACGCGCTCAATGGTTACGTCGATGTTCGACTGACCGGAGAGGAGCCATACGTCACCCACCATCACATCCTCGAAGACCAACTTTTCACCATTCGCTCCTTCACTTTTCACTTCTAAAGTGTAAGGACCGCCAGCCTTCATCTTTGGCAAGTCGACACGCCAACGCCCTTCAGCATCGGCTGTGGCCGAGTAGCGTTTCTTCTGCCAGCTGACCACAATCTGTTCGCCAGCATTGGCCTTACCCCAAATCGGTACAGGTTTGCCACGCTGTAGCACCATACCCGACTGGAACTGTTGAGGAAGTGTGACCTTTGCGTCAACTGTCAGCCAACAGCCAACAGCTAACAGCCAACAGCAAATTAATAGTTTTTGTTTCATGAGTTTTTTTGTTAGTTTGACTATGCAAAAGTATAAAATTAAATCCAAATGCCAACTGAAAAACAGCTCATTCTTGCAACATGAAACAAATCACGAAGGTATTTGTTACATATCGAAATATTAATGTCGTAAAAATGTTGTACCTTTGCAGTCAGAATTTATAAATAAAAAACCTATTCATTAACATGACACCTACAGAAACCCAAGGAGCCAAAGGCTTCTACAAACTTTCCTGGTTGCAGCGCATCGGATTCGGTTCGGGCGACTTGGCACAGAATCTTATTTTCCAGGTAATTTGTACTTACCTGCTATTTTTCTACACCGATATCTATGGTCTGACGCCGTCGGCAGTGGCTATTATGTTCTTGGTGGGCAATGTGGCAAACGTGATTTGGGACCCCATCGTTGGCGCACTCATCGACAAGAGCAATCCGCGTTATGGTAAATACCGTTCGTATCTGCTGTATGTGGGTATTCCTCTTTCTGGATTTGCCATCCTTTGCTTCTGGAACGGATTCGCACCATCGTTGATTTATGCGTATGTTACCTACATTTCCATGCAGTTGCTCTATACGTTTATCAACGTCCCATACGGAGCGTTGAACTCATCGCTGACGCGCGACACCAATGAAATCACCGTGCTGACTTCAGTGCGTATGTTCATGGCTAACCTTGGCGGATTGGCCGTCAACTCAGGTCTCCCACTGTTTATTGCCCTGATTGCAGGAGCACCGTCTGACAGTCTTCCTAAAGACCCATCGGCATGGTTTACGACAATGACTATCTATGCCATCGTGGGATTCTGTCTGCTCGTGTTCTGCTTCACACAATGTAAAGAACGCGTTGTCATGGATGAAAAAGCCACTGAAGACGTGAAAGTCAGCGACCTTTGGATGGAGTTCCTTCGCAACCGTCCCTTGCGCGTCCTTGCTTTCTTCTTCATCACCGCTTTCGCTATGATGTCTGTTGGTAATGCTGCTGGTGCCTATTTCATTAACAGCAATCTGCATGGTTCTGCTCAGGAACTGTCTATCTTCATGGCGTTGGGTTCTATCCCTGCATTCTTGTTCATGCCCCTTGTACCTTGGTTCAAACGCTTGGTCGGTAAAAAGAACATGTTCTACCTCTTCCTTGGTGCAGCTATCATTGGTATGATCATGTTGTACTTCATCTCCAAGATGGAGAGCCCCAGCATGACAATGATTTATGTGGCACAGTTTATCAAGAGTACGGGTGTGATTGTGGCCACGGGTTATATGTGGGCATTGGTTCCTGAGGTTATTTCCTATGGTGAGTACACCACTGGCCGACGCATTTCGGGTATCGTGAACGCCCTGACAGGATTGTTCTTCAAGGCCGGTATGACCTTCGGAAGTATTGTAGGTCCTGCTGTTTTGGCATACGTTGGCTATAACAGCAATGTCATTGACCAGACTCCTTTTGCCGAGGAAGGTATCTTGTGGCTCGTCTGCGTCATCCCTGCCTTGCTGCTGGGTCTGGCCATGTTCATCATCAGCCGCTATGAGCTGACTGACGAGGTTATCGACAAGATTAATATGGAAATTGAGAAGCGTAGCAAATAAAGTATGCAAAGACTTCTGTTAACTCTTATGACGGTGGGCTGTATGGCTGCCGCCAATGCACAAGGTCTAAAGGATGCCGTAGGCAAGTACTGCCTAATTGGTGCTGCTATTAATCAGTGGCAGAGCGATGGACAGGTACCTGAAGCCGATGCAGTGCTCGACAAGCACTTCAATTGTGCCGTAGCCGAGAACTGCATGAAGCCAGAGACACTGGCACCAGCTGAAGGCATCTTTGACTTTCGCGTAGCCGATAAGTTCGTGAACTACTGCCAACAACACAACGTGAAAGTGATAGGCCATTGTCTGGTATGGCACTCTCAGGCTCCTGACTGGTGGTTTACCAATGGATATACCGCTTCTCCTGCTTCCAAGGAGGTGCTAAAGGCACGTATCATCAATCACATCAAGACCGTTGTGGGCCACTATAAGGGTCAGGTGCATGGTTGGGATGTCGTTAACGAGGCAATTAATGACGACGGCACATTCCGCAATTCGCCCTACTATAGACTATTGGGTGAAGAGTTTATTGAGATAGCCTTCCGTACTGCCCATGAGGCCGATCCTGATGCAGAGCTTTATTATAACGACTACTCTATGGCTGGTGAAAAGAAACGTGAAGCCGTGTGCCGTCTTGTCAGGAATCTGAAAGCTAAGGGACTGCGCATCGACGGCGTTGGTATGCAGAGCCATAATGGTTTGGACTATCCTAATCTTGAGGATTACGAGAAGAGTATCGATGCCTTTGCAGCCTGTGGCGTGAAGGTCATGGTTACCGAACTCGACATTAATGTATTGCCCAATCCGGATGGCTTTGGCGGTGCTGATATTGCTCAGAACTTTGAACTGCAACAGAAGTATAATCCTTATGTTGACGGACTGACGAAGGACAAGCAAAAAGAGCTCGACGCTCGTTGGATGTCACTGTTCAAGATCTACTATAAGCATCGTGCGCAGATTGGCCGTATCAATCTTTGGGGCGTTAGCGACGGAGGCTCATGGCTCAATGGCTGGCCTATCAAGGGACGTACCAACTATCCTTTGCTCTTCGACCGCCAGTACAAGGAGAAGCCCGTAATTAACGACATTATTAAACTCTATAAAAACTAACTGCCGTTAGCGGTAATCATAATTACTAATTCCTAATTACTAATTTCTAATTTAATGAGTATATGAAACCAAAGTATCTTTTTCCCAGTGACTATATGGCTGACCCCTCAGCCAATGTGTTTAACGGTCGCCTTTACATCTATCCCTCTCATGACTGGGAGGCTGGTGCTGCCTTCGATGATGATGGTGGACACTTCCAGATGAAGGACTATCACGTTCTTTCTTGGGATGATGTTGAAAACGACAATGCTACCGACCATGGTGTCATCCTGGACGTGAAGGATGTGCCCTGGGCCGAGAAGCAGATGTGGGATAATGACTGTGTCGAGAAGGATGGCAAGTACTACCTCATCTTCTCTGCCAAGGCATACGACGGCGTTTTCCGTCTTGGTGTTGCTGTAGCCGACAAGCCTGAAGGTCCGTTCAAACCTATGGAGAAACCCATCCGTGGTTCGTTCTCTATCGATCCTTGCGTATTTAAGGACGATGACGGACAGATATACTGTTACTTCGGTGGCCTCTGGGGTGGACAACTCCAGTGGTGGCGTCCGCTACCCAACGGTCTGGGTCCCGTCTTTGGTAAATATGGCGAAGAGAACGGTCTCATCGACTTAGGTGCCGCTCCCGACCACAAGGGTGAGCTCTTCACCAAAGCCGATTCACCTGCCATCAACAGCTGTGTGGTTCGCATGAGTGACGATGTCCAGCAGTTTGCTGAGGCACCTCGTGCCGTTGTCGTACTTGACGAGAATGGTGAGCCTATGAAGGCTGGCAATCCTCACCGCTTCTTTGAGGCTTCATGGATGCATAAGTATAATGGCAAGTATTACTTCTCTTATTCTACTGGCGACAGCCACTTCCTGTGCTATGCCATAGGTGACAACCCTTACGGACCATTCCGTTATCAGGGCATCATCCTTGATCCTGTCGTAGGCTGGACTACCCACCACTCCATCGTAGAGTATAAGGGACAGTGGTATCTGTGCTATCATGATTGTGTTCCTTCAAATGATATCACCCATCTGCGTTCGCTGAAGATTCAGCGTCTGTTCTACAATGAGGACGGAACGATTCAGAAGGTAATAAATGAATAACAACCAACTTTTATCAAACTATTATTCTCTGCATCGCGATGAACTGGTAAGTTTCATCGCGGTGCGCATTGTTGATGCCACCGAAGCAGAAGACATTGTGCAGGATATATTCCTGCACCTGCTTCGTGGCCAACACCTCATTACTCCCCAAACCTTACCAAGCCTCCTCCATACGATGGCCCGCCATGCCGTGAGCGACTACTATCGTCGTCGTCATGTGATTGAAACCTTTGAGCGATTCATTCAGACGTCAGACATCAGACATCTGACATCTGACGACAGCATAGAGTCTGTATTCTCTGCCCAACAGCTCATAGAGCGTATGGAACGTTCATTGGCATGCCTGCCCAAAGCCTGTTGTGAGATATATCGCTTGCATATCTACGACGGCATGAAGGTCAGTGACATTGCCCAAGAGCTGTCGCTCCCCTATAAGCAAGTAGAAAACCGCCTTGGCCAGGCGCGCAAGGCGGTCCGTCAGCAGTTACGCAAGTGCGTGTAACTGCAATTAGCTGATTGTAATCCAAATCTCTTCGCCACGGTCTATGGCGGCAGTCATCTCAAGCATCACCATCTGTAATGCTGCACGTGAATTGACAACCATGCCCTTCTTGCGGTTATACCCAGGCAGGATGCATCCCTGTGTGTCGGCAGGATAGTTGCCTGCATGAATCCTGATGCCACTAAATCCTGGCACATCGAGCAAGATGGGCAGCCAGCGCTGGAAGCGATACGACTTCGTAATCAGCACACGGTAGCGCCCCTCAGGGATGGCCGTACGGCCCGGCACCTTCTTCTCCTTCTTCAGGTTACGGCGCTTGGGCTCCAGCGTATCGCACAGATAACGCTTCGTTTCGGTTACTAACTGGCCGTCGATGCACTTCATCTCCGGCTCTTGCTTGACATACAAATGTCCTACGGTGTACGTCGCCATCTTGGCAAAACGCTCTAACACCATTTCAAAAGTCTTCTTCATACCTTCTTTTTTTTTGATAGAAGTCCAGAAAAAGAGCGCGCTCAGGAATCGAAGTGGACTTGTTCCCTCGTTCCTGAGTGCAAAATAACAACTTATTTTTGAGAGGACTTTTTTAGCTAAAAAGGATGTTATGTTTTAATAACATTTCAACGCATACTATCCTTCTTTTCGTTAATCACCTTTTGTATTTTCTTCTCGAAATCAAACCCTTTCTCTCGGTCAAACGCGGCATGTAGGGTTTGGGGCCAGTTAGGGAATGACTCCCCAAACAAAGCCATACCCATTTTCTTTACAGTTTCTTCTGTGTTTGTTAGGTAATTACCCTCCTTATCGGTTATGGGTGCAACCTTAGCTATGAGCCATAGCAACTGAGCTACTGTTCCTTTTTCATTATCGGCAATTTTGAAAGGTGGTTCTGCGGCTGTTTCGTTAGTGATATCAGACTTTAACTCATGACAAGCATTTGCGAGCAGAACTGCCAGTTGCTCTGCTTTGCCGATATCTTGTATAAGTTTTATATTGTCTGTTATCATATTCAGTAACCAAAATATTATGTTCAATACAACATCTCATGGGATTTATGTCCCACATTAACAAAGTAAAGTTCATAATAATAGTGGAAACTGGTTTTGATAACTCGGTTCCAACTGCAAATATACATATTTTCCCCATACGTTGTTCCTTTTACCATAATGGATTAACATAAATTAACTCATAACCAGCAGATGAACTATTTTACGATTTCTACCAATTGACTACTTTTGCATCATGGAAAAGGCTTTGCACTTTCTGCACTTTCGTCACCTAAAAATGGTGGCTCAACACGAAAAAATAGAGGCTCCGCTTAGAAAAATAGCGGCCTTACGCAAAAAAATAGTGCCTCTAAATTTTGCTAAAGTGCCTCCGCTCAGATGAACGGTGCCTCTTTTCGATAAAATGATGTCAAACCACATAAAAACAATGCAACATGAAGACTAAAAAGACCACTTTCAATCGCAAAGGGCTCATCAATGAGAGTCCACGCGTAAAGCAACTGCGCGAAATGCGCATTTCGTACTACACTTGTCTGGCCAACGCACTGCGCGAGACGGCTGATGACGAGCAGATTGTACGCCTCACGGCCCGCGCCTGCCGACAGGCCGGACTACCCGAGGAGCCCTGCGTCGCACGAACCATCGCCTCCGAACGTATCTGTCTCGACGTGGATAGCATACGCAAGATATTCCGTGCCGCATACACAGAGAAAGGCCTGAAGCCCCGTTCTGCTCTCAACCAAAAGGAGCGTATCGCCCGTGGCATTGCCGACTTCTTCAGCCGCCGCTACGAACTGCGCTACAACACAGTAAAGAAAATCGAGGAGTGGCGTCCGCGTGACGGAGTGTACCGTGAATGGCAGCAACTGACTGACCGCGACCTCAATCGCATGACCTTCGAGCAGATGCGCGAGGGCGGTGATGGCTGGGGCATCGACCTTCAAATCTATTTGCACTCCAGCATGATTCCACAGTACAACCCGCTGACGGAGTTCCTCAACGGTTGCGGACGCTGGTATGGTCATAAAGACCACATTGCCGAGCTGGCCAAACGTGTCCCCACCGACTATGCCGACTGGGAACCGCTGTTCCACTGCTGGTTCTTAGCGATGGTAGCGCAGTGGCTCGGTATCGACTCGCGCTTCAGCAACATGCTGGTGCCGATGCTCATTGGTGGTCAGGGCACCCACAAGACAACCTTCTGCCGTATGCTGTTGCCACCCATCCTGCACGACTACTTTATTGACGACATCAAGATGGACAATGCCGAGCAGGTGGAGCGTGTCTTAGCACGCATGGCCTTGGTGAATATCGATGAATACAATGCCAAGACTGAGCGGGAACAGGCCAAGATCAAGCGTATTCTGGCCGAAAAAGACGTACAGGTCCGAAAGATGCGCTCCGACCAGTATATACGTTCACAGCGTACCGCCTCGTTCATCGCGACCACCAACAGTCCGACACCGCTGACCGACCCGACAGGCTCGCGCCGCTACATCTGCTGTCCGGTAAACGGCATCATCAATACTGAGCCGACCATCAATTACCGCCAATTATATGCCCAGGCCGTCTATGAAATCAAGCATGGCACGCGTTACTACCCCACACGCGAGGAAGAGCTGCGCATGGAACAGCATAACCAGCAGTTCCAACTCATCAAGAAAGCAGACCTGGTATTAACCGACTACTTCGAACCTGTCGAGCGTAACAAAGATGACCTGATGACATTTCCAGAAATTGAACAGTCACTACGTCCACGAATTGGTGCGGGCCGTATGCCTACCATCAACGAGCTCTCGTCTGCCCTTGCCTATCACTTCCAAGCCGGTGCTGTCAAAGGTCGTCGAGGCTGGTATATGCGTCCCCAAAAACAATAACGACATCTTTGATCCGACACGATTTTGGGTGCATGGGGTGCACGAGGTGCACCCCATTTTTTCTAAAGTCCGTCTCACTAAAAATCCTGCAGCATGTCCAGCAGTTCGCCAAAAGTATAGTTCAACTTGTTGGCATACGCCGGATCTTTCATGAGGGCAAGTATCTCTGTTTTCGTTCCTGAGCCAGCCATCAATGTCGCTTTATATTCACCGGATGGTATGTAGGCACACGCCTGAACATAGCGTTTTGCAGGGTCAGGAACGATATCTGCCCGCATCTTGTAGACATGTAGTCCATATTTCCCTACCACATTGGAGGTTTGACCATCAGGATTGCAAAACAGTTCAAAAATATCAGAGAAGCTACCTGTTTCTGGCATCTCCTTTTCAATCCTTTCAATCGTTCTTCTTACCAGTTCGTCCACACACTCTTGGAATGACTGGCAATCTTCATACTCTTTCTTTTCGTTCATCATATCAGTGTCCATCAGCTATATGTTTTCTGCAAAGGTATTACGAAAAAGGCACAATACCAAATTCCTTCCTACTTTTTTATTCCAAGAGAATCACAGTAGCCTTGCTATTATCCATTCCTGGCATAGTCATACCGATATAGGCTCCGATATAAGTAGGATCACATACCGTATAACGTTGGCCACCCAGTACCAAATAGTCACCTCGTACATCGTTTGTAAAATGGATAGCTGTAGCCAAATGCCCAGGATAGTAAACAAGCACGACCTTCAGTCCCAACAAGTCTCGTACCAATCGGGATAACAGGATAGAGCGGTCTTCACAGTCACAATAAGGATAGTAGAGTGACTCTTCGGCAAAGAAAGCCCTGTCATGCCCCCACACCTTATCATCGTATTCATAGACAAAAGCCGTCTGTACCCAATTGAGCAAACGTTCCACAGCCTCTTTTTCACCAAGACCGCTAATATGCTTACGTAATGCTGGGTAAAGTCCGTTTTTGGTTGTTGCATCCATAGGAGTGTTGGCATACATGGCCCACCGCGTCATAAAGTTTCCTCCCACCATTGATGTCGGATAACTACTATAGAAGTCTATCAGGTTTTTGTTGACACTTACCTGTGCTTTTATCTGAGGATAGCGCGTAGAACTTAGTGTTCGTTGTGCTGTTGCATTGACTGCCAGACTCTGTGCGTTGGGAACATAGAGTGACAATGGTGTCTCTTTCGGGAAACCTACGCTACAAATGTGCAGCGATGTCTCACTGCCGTTCCACACATAATAGTTCTTGCCTTCTATTGTAAAACAAGGCTTGTCAAAGATAGCATGCCTGCTGGCATACAACATCCTTAATGTCTGCCCTGTCATGCCCAATCGCATCTGGTAACCAGACTGAGAATAGATGTATGCTGTCAGCAGTGTGGCCTCATTACCCCGCCCCACACATTGCTCTGCCAGCCGCTGCAGCATATTCAGATAGGCCCAGTCACTTAGCTTTTTAGTATCACGCAGTTGCAGGCAGTCGTGTACCATATTGTCGTAATCAGCACCAGACAGTTTCTGCCAGCAATCAGCCACGGAAGCCTCGGTTAAACCAGATAACCTAAAGCGTTGCTTATCCTCAAAGCGCACCTTCATGCCTGTTCCAAATACGTTGAAACTTACCCATTTCTCCGCAGGTTTGGGAATTTCCTGAATTGGTGCAATCGGCTCGGGCTTGGGTTCGGGCTTCGGTGGTGTCACCGTTTCTTTGATAGGAATCGGATTATCCTTGACAGGCTGTTGCCGCTGCTCATCCTTGATAATCACTGGCGGCTTGTCTTCATCCTTGGGCTTTGGTTTAGGCTTCTGACCATTAAATGCTTCCCACTTTTTGCGGACATAAGCAGCAAATTCCTCGTTTTTCTTACGGCGATATTCATCGAACTCGCGTTGCTTACGCGACTTATAGTTATCAAATTCTTGCCTTTTCTTTTGTTTATAAGCTTCAAACTCCGCTTTCTTATCAGCTATTGTCTTTTGCTTATTGCCAGTCTGAGCTATTGTTGGGGATACCATAAGTACCCCCAACAACATTACTATAATTATAAGAAATCTTTTATTCATTTATTTTTTTTTCTCAGCATTATAGATGGTCTTGACTTCCTCTGCACTTAGCATGCGTGAACGATAGAAACGTATATTGTCAACAATAAGTTTTGTTGCAGACAGTTTGGGAGAGTAACTTTCGTTCAATTCTCCTCCTAACACAAACTTCATGCAAGCATCATAGTTCTTGTTAGATCCTGTTTCACCTTCCGAAAATGGATTATCATCCTCTGTTACAGTATCAACAAACACACCGTCTACATAGAGTCTTGTCGTAATTTTAGCGTAAGTAGTAGAATTAAAATCGGATACCAAAGTTATCATGTGCCATCCACTTAAAGAACCATGAGTGAAACTCGGACGGTTTGCCCATTGATAACCAATGTCATAGCGAGTAACTACGAACTTCAGCATGCCATTTTCCATAGCCAACAAGAATGCGGGCTTATTGTCGTAATTACGAACGGCATGGAAAATATGTCCGTCATAGATATCCTTTACCCAGAATGAAACAGACATCTGTCGTTGGTCTACTAGACTATTAGGAATAGAGAGCATTGCTGACGATAGTGCAGGAATATTTAGCGCTTGGGTTCCATTATAACTGTCAACAAAAGACGTTCCAATACCAACGCCATTCAGCTCTTGCTCCGTTACGTCTTTAGTCGTATTCTCAAAGGTAAAATAAGCAAATAGGCCATTCTTCACCTCTGTATCTACAGGTTGCGAGCCACCTTCTTCGTATTTTGCCACACTGACATTAACTACATAGTTATTGCCGCCCATACTGATGGATATTGTACCATTACGGTCTGTTGTGACATTCTTACGGTCATTAACGGTTACACTTACTTCTGTCTGTCCACGGGCGGCAAGTGTCCCACTCGTTGGTGTTATAGTTAGGATGTCCAAATTGTTGCTAATTGTGAAGTCCAAATCTCGACTGTAGTTACTGGACATCGTAAACTTCAATTGCTCAGTATTCTTGTCAAAAGAAAGTGTTGTAGGATTGATATCTACATTAACAGTTTCGGGCTGATAAGGTTCCACACTGATGCTGATTGTATAGGAATCACTGCCGATATTTACCGTCATCTGTCCGTTTCGCGGAGCAGTAATGCTGGCGCGATTGATAACGCTCACCGTTACGGCCTGCTTACCACGAGCCGCAACAGAGCCCGTTGAGGGAGAAACCTGTACAAAGTTAGGAATATTTGAAATGTTATAATTCAATGTTCCAGTGCTATTGTTGGCAATGGTAAAAGACAACTGCTCAGCAGAAGTACCAAAGTTCAGTATAACAGGTGAAATGTCCACACTTACTGCACCAGCAGACAACTGAAAATCGCAAGTAACATTCTGATTCACCCCGACAGTAACCTGCTTTGTCGTGGGCTGATAACGGTTAGCTATAGCCTGAAGTGTGTAGCTTCCTGGATCAACATCAGAGAACTGATAACGACCATCACTTCCCGTCGTTTGTGACAGTCCTTTCGAACTCAGTGTAACTGTAGCCCCTGCAATGGGAGCATTGGCATTAGTGATGTCAGTTACAAAGCCACTAATAGTACCACTATTATCGACCGCATCGCTTTTCCCACAACTATTTAAAAAAAATATCATGCTGCTAAAGAAGCACAGCGAGAACAGAATCTTTTTCATTTCTTGATTATATATTTCTTATTCTTAAAAATTAAATGATAGTGAGAATCCTGCATAGTCGGTGTTTAATGCAGGAGTTAAGCTAACGTAACTACGTCCTGCGGGCTTTACCTCCACACGACGGGCACCTTTGGCGACAGCAGCATCAATCATGTTGTAAATCCATATGGCTGCAGCGGCACCAATACAGATGTTACGACCTGTTTCCCAGTTCGATTTCTTATCCTCATAATGCTTAGCATACTTAGGTTCCAACTTGATATTCTTCTCAGCCGTGTTGGCCTCATTATTACAGATGATAATACCTGCCACGGCAGCAGCTGTGGCACCAAACATGCAGATGCCCTTTACCTTGCAACCCTTATACCACTGACCTAAGCCTGGGATAATGGACATGGCAACGGGTGTTGCACCGTAGTTTGTAGTCAGGTAAGTGCGATCAAAAACGGGATCTTCACAAGTTGCAACTTGATAAAGTGTATGCAATTCATAAGTCCCATTCTTGTACCCACCCCATTCGTCAATACGGTTTGCCTGCAAGTTATACTTCTCACCATCAATGGTAGTTTCCACTACGATGTGCTGATTCTTGGTCTTCTGCAATGGTCCATTATTGATACGCCGCTTATCAATGGTTTCTGTTTCCTTGGTCTTTCGATAGACACGTATGCCATCTTGCAGTTGTTCGTTATCTGCCAACTGACCTATAGCAGAGACTCTGGCTCCATCTAGACCACTGCCATGAGAAACAACTTCGACGAACTTATAAGTATAATTAAGTTCTTGTGGAGTATTCCCAACCCATTTGGGCTTTTGAGCAATTACAGCGACTGTAATTGTCAACAAAAGAGCGACGATTAGCCCCCTTTTACTTTTGTTTTCTTTTCTCATTAATTATCTTATGATTTTCTTGTATACGTTCCATATTCTTTTTCACATATTCATCACGATCGAAATCAATTTCAAATATTTCTTCTCGCTTAATACCATCGTAAACTTCCTCTACGACTTTTTCTGCAGGCTTGCTCATCTCAACACAGATTTCGTAGTCAATGGTTCCATCAGAAAGTTTATAAGCCTGATAATCAACTACACGGCAATTGCGTATAACTTCTGCAACACTCGTTTGAATATGCTCTTCCAATTTCTTTTCATTGAATTTCTTTCCAGACAAACTATTACCTTTTTTACGGAATTCATCAGTTGTTCCTTCAATAGCTCTCTCCAACAATTCTGCTATCTCAGTTTGGGCATAACGAAGAGCATCTTTACGTGCATCACCTTGATCATAGTCGTTTGCTAAACCATAACCTCGAAAACATCCGTTTTTTACCTCGCTTGCCGCTTTCTCAACATGGCTTGCCTTAATCTCAGCCACTCGTTCTGGAAGTGTAGGTTTAGCTTGAGGCTGAGTTTGCCGTTGATACGGTTGTGGATTATTATAATAACTGTTATCAACTACACTTTTGGTAGTTCCGCCACCACACGAGGTCACCAGCATGGCTGCCATGCCGAATGCCATTACTAAAAAGTTCTTTTTCATAATTGTACTGTTTAAATTAATTTATTGTTGTTTATTATTATTCTATAACATGAAAGAAACATCATAGCGGTAAATTACAGCCAAGGCTCTATGATGAGCCTTTTTTTAATTTAATATGAGGCCAATCGTAGTCCCATTGTATTTGATGTACTACTCGAATAATAATTGCCTCTATAGTTACAAATCCTCTGATAAGATTCGCCATCACTATATGCCCCACCTCGATATATTTTATAACTATCATTAAGGCCACCAACAGGATCCGTACCAGCAAACAGATCATGTCTACCATCTTGACAGAATTCATTCACATTGCCACTCATGTCATAGATTTGTATCTCATTGGGCTTTTTGGATTTTACTTCATGAATTGTAGAACTACTATTGCTACTATACCACGCCACTTCATCAACGGTATTACTTCCACAATACTTGTAACCAGATGACTTATTTGCTCCTTTAGCAGCAAATTCCCACTCGGCTTCAGTCGGCATCCGAAAGTTTCCTCCTGTTTTAGCGTTCAATTTTTCAATAAATGAAATACAATCATTCCATGAAACATTGTTAACTGGCAAATTATCTCCTTTTATGCTTGATGGATTTGAGTTCATGACTGCGTTCCAAAGAGCCTGAGTTACTTCAGTTTCTCCCATGAAATAATTTCTTGAAAGTGTAACAGAATATTGGTTCCACATCATATATGTTCCACAAATGACACGAATCATCTTAAAACTAACAGATCCGACATTAAACTCCTTCTCAGCAAGCAAACTCCATCCGCTTCTGTTATTCAATGTTGGAATGTTTAAATATCCACTTTTGCCGACCGCTAGTGCATTGGCTCCAAGTACTTTCGTATATCCTAAATTGTTTTCTTTATCGTCAAAAATAATTTCTTTATTGTCTTCATCACCAAAGAAACCATATATATAACTGGAATATCCGCCTTTTGCAGTTGTCCCTGTTATTACTTTCTTTTCAGAACTGAAGGAATTCTCTGTAATAGAATATTTCATATAACTACTAACTCCATCAACATAGAACGTTTGGTTTGCATCACCTTTCATGCGAATACGTCCTGTCATAGGTTTAAGATTCGCAGTCACCTTTAAAGTATTGTCCTCAAATGAATAGGTGGCTGACTTATCTGCAAAAATAGCAGATGCACTTGTTAACGTAACAGACTTGTAATCAGCAGCTCCTGCATTCTCAAAATAGTAGGCCTCGCACTTTCCATCATTCGTAGCTGTTAGAGCGCCAAAATACTCAACCGTCCATTCTTGATTAGAAGAATTATAGGTAGCTACACCGTCAACACGTTCCGTTCCTACCAACAATTGTAGATATACCTTTGACCCATCAGCCCAACTATCCGTAGCGCCACGAGTGATTCCCTCATCATCATATGAAGGTTTACTGCCAGTAAACTGCATAACTGCAGAATAAGCCACCCGTTCATTAGTCGGAGGAGCGACATTGTCAATCTCTTCATTAGAACATGAGACTGACATCAAGGCCATTACTACGAATGACGCGAAATACATTAATTTTTTCATAGTGCTTTGTTTTTTATTTGTTATTACATTTTTAATTCCAATTTTCATCGTTTTCAAAACCACTTTTATCGATGGAACCATTGCTCGAGGAAGTATTGTTTAAATCTTCGTCGTTACCATAGCCATCCTTATTGATAGTACCACTACTCGATGAAGTATTGTTCAAATCTTCGTCGTTGCCATAGCCATCCTTATTGATAGTACCACTACTCGACGAAGTATTATTAAGATCTTCGTCGTCACCGAAACCTTCTTTGGTAATCGTGCCTTCACTTGACGAATCTCCATTCAAATCCTCATCCTCTCCGTAGTCTTCACGCCCCATACCTGTCCCGTCTTCTTCCTCAGAGAGTGTAGTAAACAGGACTATGTCACCAAAGGCTGTACCTCGCTCATTGATAGCGTATGCCTTAATATAATATGTAGTCTTTGCTGTCAGTGAAGCCAGACGAGCTTCTATAGCGACCGTCTTTCCACAAGCCACTTTTGTTCCATTCGTAACAGAAGGATTACTGTTAGTTGAATAAATGAAGCCCACTTCGCTCAGTGTACCATTGCCCAAACTGGGAACATTGGCAGTTGCCGTAGCAAAATGGCTGCGCAACTTAGAAACGATGACTTCAGATACTGTCGGCAAAATGATCTCTTTCTGATTATCAGTATTGATTAGCGTCCATCCTGCAGGCATATTGTCAGCATGCGGAAGCGTGATATATCCACTTTGTCCTACAGCAAGCACACCTTCACCAAAACTGCGAACAAAAGCGCCTTTACCTGTCCCGTCTACTGTCAACTGTCGATTGGCAGCATCGGTAAACGTAACATAGAAGTAGCCTGTGTCCCCCTCCTTATCGAACGACGAGGAAATTTTATTGCTGCTGGTCGTGAATGTATTGGTACTGAGATTGTAGCCAGTATTGTAAGTCAGTCCTGTAACACCAAATTTAGCAGAAGCCTTACCCTTAAAACGGACACGACCCGTACGAGGAGACAATTGCAGTTTTACCGACATCACCTGATCCTCAGTAAAGGTAAAACTACCCTCTAAGTCCTGATAGATGGAAGAATATGCTGTCAATGTAACAGCCTGCGACGATGTACCGCTGGCATTTACAAAGTAATAGGCCTCACAGTCGCCATCCGTATCGGCTGCAATAGACTGACTGGTGGTAATGGTCCATTGGTCTGCAGTCTTACTGTACTTGGCTGTTCCCTGTATGCGATTAGTTCCAACCATAAACTGCAAATAGAGTTGAGTCCCGTCAGTCCACTCGTATGCTGAACGTGTTATGCTTTGCTCGAAATCGTTAATCTGAACATCCATCTTCAGAATATAAGTGCAAGCATGTTCCTGTTCCAATTCAGCAATTGGCTCCTGATCGTTAGAACAAGCCGAAGCCATAACGGTCAATGCAATTCCTATTATATTATATAAGAAGTCCTTTTTCATATAGCCTCTATTTTTATTGTGTTAGTCCCAGTTCTTGTCATCACCGTAGTCATCCAACCCAACATCATTGCCCGTAGGTTCTTTGGTTGTGGTGAAAGAAGTCTCATTGCCAAGCGTTGTGCCTTTCTCATTAGTTGCGTATGCACGAACATAATACTTGGTTTCAGGCATTAGCGTTGATATTTTTGTAGAGAGGTCGTTTGACTTGCCACAGGAAGCTTTATGATTACTCATACTTGGATTAGGTGATGTAGAGTAAACGAATCCTGCATCAGTAAGTGTACCATTACCTAAAGATGTCACTTTGGCAGTAAGACTGACAGACTTGTAGGTTACGCGGCCCACGGTAACTTCTCCAACCGTAGGCTGCACTATCTCTAAAGTGGCAAAGTTGGTTTCCTCACCATAATTGGTACCAGCTTCATTAGTTACATAAGAACGAACGTAATAGGTCGTATTATCACTAAGTCCTGTGATGTTTTTAGAGAAAGCACCAGACTGCATCTTACCGCAACTAACCTTTGTGGCATTGCCGACTGTCGGACCTGCCGTCTTACCATATACGAAGCCGCAATCACTGATATTACCATCACCGTCACTCGTTATGGAACTGCGGAAGGTAGCTGAACTCGTTGTGATGCTCGATACCGTAGTCTTGGAAGACTGGGGCAGTTTAATTTCGTGTGTAGTACGGAACGTGACATCATTACCATAATAGGTATCACCATTCTTGGTAATGACGTATGCCCTGACATGATAATCGGTTTGTTCTGTCAGTCCACTGATGCGGACACTGTAGCGACTGGTTGTCTCCGTCGATGCCTGTTTGCTGTCTGATGTCGTTGGATTGACGGATGTGCTCCAACATACGCCTCGCTCTGTAATGGTATGTCCACCCATATCGCTAATGGAACCGCCTGTAGTGGCTTGATTGTGAGTAATATTAGTGACACTGACAGTAGTCATGCTGACTACATCGTATTCGGTAGTAAAAGTCACGTCGTTTCCATAGGCTGTACCTATGGCATTGGTCGCGTATGCACGAACATGATAGGTGGTGTGTGGTTTCAGGCCTGTCAGCGTTGACGTAAATGGGCCGACACTGGAAGTCGCACCATGCTCCGTCTTGTTATTGGCTGTTGTGGGGTTTGCAGATGTGTGCCATACATGACCGTATTGAGTAATTCCCGCATCATTGCCCACTTTCAGGATATTACCCGACATAGTTGCCTGACTGATTTTTATATTGGAGGCTGTTCCTGTCTCTACTTCAGGTTTCTGCGGTTCTTCTTCCGTCACAAAGGTTTGTTGACCAGAGTAGCTGATGCCTTCTGCATTCTCAGCATATGCTCTTACATAGTATTTGGTACCCGACTTCAATTGCGAGACACTATATTCAAAGTCCTTGGCTGTAGCGCAGTCGCCCAAATTACACGATGAGCCGCTACCCACCTCTGGTTGTTCCTTGGTGTCCCAGCAAAAACCATGTTTGGTGACTTTCTGACTTCCGATGGAAACGATGCCACCTTTAAACAAGGCTGTATTATATGATATATTGCTCACATTATGTATGGTTACCGTAGGCTTCTCCTTCGATGGCACATTCATGCGAACGGGAATATCGACATTGTCTTCACCAATGGTCAGCTTCAAGGTACCGCTATAGTCACCAGTGTTCAGTCCTGCACGGTCAACAGCCACCGTTATCACGTCACTGCCGAAGGTAAACATGCCAGACGTCTTCGATGGTTTTATCCAACTATTCGATGGCGTCAGGGTATAACTTACCGACTGGCTGCCCGTATTGGTCAAGGTCAATGACATAGAGGTGGTTGTTGGACCGAAATCCAGTTCCTCAGGTGAGATATTCACTAACAGGCCTTGTACGCTGACGTTTACTTTTACCACGGCACTGCCGCCATTGCTCGAAATGGCTAAAGTCTGCGAATAGTTGCCACGGGAAAGCCCCGTACGATCCACATTGACGATGACAGATGACGTCTGACCTGCCGATGTCGAACCTGAGGTCGGAATACATTGCAGCCAGGAGACATCTTCGCTGATTTGCCAGTTAAGTGTTGCAGCACCAGGATTCTTAATGTCAAGGGTCAATGTAGTGTTGTCATTACCAAAATCAAGGGTTTCTTGACTTAACTGCAGGCTTGCTGCAGCAGGACTTAGATGAAAATCAAGAGTGGCATTTCCACCAACACTGACGTTTACAGACTTGGTATCTTCTTGATAGCCACTTTTACGTGCCTGAACTCGATATGAGCCGGCATCAATATCATTGAAAGAATAGGTACCATTCTGCCCAGTAGTGGTTGTCTTGCCTAATGGCGTCAGAGTCATTTCAACTCCTTGAAGCGGATTGTTGTTGCTATCATATACCGTGCCAACAATACCGCCACTGACATCTACAGGGTCAGAGCCTCCGCATGCCATCAGCAACACAGAGAGAAGGGCAAAAGCAAAGATGCTTCCAGTATTTTGTTTCCTCATATTAGTATATAGTTTTTGTTTTAATCATTCAGGCCACACAACTCCCATGGTAGCGGCACGTATAGTAATATGTTATATGGAAACAAAAAGGCATGGGAGTTTCTACTTTCGCCCATCCCTGATCTCAGGCCTTCGCATTGCCCCCGTACAAGGATAAGCAACGCAGCCAGCCCACGCCAAGTGATTATATGTTCAACTGATACTATATACCTTAAATATAATATATAGCAACCATTGGGATATAATCTACCCACGCAGACGTTCCGTTGCATTATCTCTGTGTACGGTTCTAAGTTGCGAAGTTAGAGATCACAGAATGATAACGTCCGTAAACGCCTTTCCCTTCAGCCTGCCCTACAAACGGCATCGTCGGCCTTAGGATTCCATCGATGTCACGACCCGCCCTGTCTTCGTGTGACTGGCTTGGTCGGTTGCAAATATACGAACTTTCCACTAAACAAACAAATATTTTTTATAAAAAATGAAAATCATATTAGAAATAACAAATAAAAGCAATTTATTTGCTTCAAATTATTAGATATATCTCTTAAAATGACAGACTTCCTTGCTAAGTCTAATAATGGTTCTACGAGCACTCAACCGGCTGGAGAATCTTGCTGAGTTTTTCAGTAAAAAGTCGATGTCAGGTGATTCGGGATAAGAATACAGGAATACAAGACTCTGACAAGCATCCTTTAACTTACTGAGATACTACGGATATTTTTTAGAGGGAAAATAGGCCAAATATCGAAAAAAAGTCGTATCTTTGCACGCGAAAGCGTGCGAGTCTGCTCACGCTCGGCCATTCAAGCCAGCTTGATGGCCCTTGCTTAACCGCAGACTTGCAGCGTGAAAACGTAAAAAGATACGATTATGGAAGCAACGACATTACGAAAAGTGGTGGAAGTGATTGACACTCCAGTCCGCGCCACCAACGGCAGACCGCTCGTTCGCCGTGTAGAGAAGGTACTCATGCCCAACGGAGGCTACCGCTATCCCGTGACCTACATCGACATGACACCAGGCTACGTGGACACCACCGACTTCTGGAGAGACCAGAAGCGCGCGCCGGGCTACGAACTCCCAATTGAGCCATGACGCAGAACAGCTATCCTTTCCAGTTCGTTGGAGCAGATACCATCGGAGCCGACCAGTATCTGCAGGACACGCTCGTCTATACCTTTCATTCGGAAAAGTCAGGCCACAGGTATATGGTTAATATTGAGCGATACGCAGAGCACCTCTGTGGCATCAAATTCTTCGACCAGACTACGGACGTGAGGACGGGCAAGTTCAGTAATCTCTCTGCTACCTACGAGCCGCGCACCATCTTCCGCACCGTGGCCGCCATCGCGCTCGATGCCTACCGCCGCGACCCATTGGCGTCGTTCTTTCTTGTAGGAGCTGCCGACAGTCGCGACCGACAAACGATCACCACGCGCCGCTTCCGCATCTACGCAACGTTCGTGAACAACCTCAACTTGACGCATCTATTCCGCATCATTGAGCTGAGGGACCAGTCGATGATTGTGCTCCTGAACCGCAAGGGCGTGACCGACGTTGATGCCTACATGCAGCGCATCCTTGACTTCGTGGTCTGAAGTTCCTTTCCCCCAACAGAAAAATACATATCCGCCGAGACACCGAATGTTGGGCTCGGCGGTTGTCGTTTCCCTCGGCGCACGGAGCGGCGGTGCGAGAATTCGCATTGTCTCATCGTTATTGGCTTATTCATCCCAACAAATTCTCCCCCTCTCGGAACCCCTGTAAATAAAGGGATTTCAGAAAATAGTCTGCGCTGTACCGCTGAAAGGTGATACAGCGTATTATTATTCTTCGTACCTTTGCCGATGCAATCAGGAATTACCGGTAAGGAATGAGACACACGAGAGATCTTTAACCAGAGTATTAACACAAAAACTAGACAAGATGAAAAAGAAAGAAGCGATTAAGTTCGTTGCGCAGCTCATTGCTGCCATTGCGAGTGCCATCTTGACGGCACTGGGAACTACCTCCTGTATGTGAGGCTCTAACTGACACTCCCCTGGTAGTCCGGACTACCAGAGGAAGTGAAGAGTGAAAAATTAAAAGTAAAACAACAAACAACTAAAATTAGACGACTATGTTAGAATTGAATATTAATCAGAACAACAATCAGAACGCCGAGACTTTCGGCAAGTGGTATGCACGTGTAGAGGGTAAAGAACAGATGTCGGTCTACGACATGGCTGTTCACATGGCCAAGCACAATACGCCATTCTCCGCAGGTACTATTGAGGGTATCCTCAGAGACTTCGTAGACTGTGTACGTGAGCAGTGCCTCCAGGGTAACACCGTGAAGATTGAGAATCTTGCCATCTTCAAGGCCAGTGTCACAGCCAATGGCTTGGTACTGGGTGAGGGCTATAAGATTACTGCCGGTCTGGGTACAGTTCCTGCCACGAAGAATCCCGACGGAACCAGTCGTACACCTGACTACACAAAGGAAAGTCAGTCTGCCGTTAGCACGGTACGCCTCGTAGCGCAGGCTACTGGTGAGTTTACCAAGAAACAGTTGAACGATGATGCCAAGTTCCGCTGGACCAAGGCTGCGCGTGAGAAGATTGAAGCTATCATCAATCCGAATGGCACCACCAATGCCCCCAGCAATGGTGGAACCACGGGTGGCGGAACTACGGGTAACGGAGGTTCGAATACCGGAGGCAACGGTGGTGACGGAGGTGGAGGCGACGACGAGCCAGATGAGAACTAATTGATGTAATTAAGGAGACGGGTGCAAGTAAATAAAGCATCCGTCTCCTTATTATATTTATATATATACGTTAAAATAGGAAGGTCTTTTCGAGCCAGTAGGTGAGGATACCTGCCAAATAGCCCACAAAGACTATCCACGTAATCTTCTTCATATACCAGCCGAAGGTTATCTTCTCCAAGCCCATAACCACGACACCAGCGGCAGAACCAATAATCAGCATTGAGCCACCCACACCGGCGCAGTAGGCCAGTAGTTGCCAGAAGACACCATCTACGGCCAAATCACCGGCAGCCTGAACGGGATACATACCCATGCAGCCTGCTACGAGGGGTACGTTATCGACGATTGACGATAATACACCGATGATGCCCGTTACAAGGTAGTGATTACCCTCGAAGGTGGTGTCGAGGCCCTTACCCAGCATGGTGAGTACGCCAACTTCCTGAAGGACGGCAACAGCCATGAGGATGCCCAAGAAGAACATGATGGTTGACAGGTCTATCTTGCTCATGATGTCGCTCACACGCTTGGCCATCGTATCTTCCTCGGATGTGTTGTAGTGGAAAACCTCTGTCGTTGTCCAGAGGACGCCCAGCACTAATAGAATACCCATAAACGGTGGCAGGTGGGTCAGCGTCTTGAAGATAGGTACGAAGACGAGTCCGCCAACACCCAACCAGAAGATGATGTCGCGCTGACGCTTGGTGAACTGGCTGACATCGGCTTTGGGCAGATTCTGCTCCTTGTCGAACTTGCCATTAAGCTGAAGGCTGAGAATAGCAGCAGGGATGAGCATGGAAATGAGCGAGGGGATGAAAATCTCACTAATGACACCTTGGGTGGTGATGACGCCTTTGATCCACAGCATGATGGTGGTGACGTCGCCAATGGGTGAGAAGGCACCTCCGGAGTTGGCCGATATAATGACCAGAGCGGCATAGATCATACGGTCGGTACGCTCCTGTACCAACTTGCGAAGTACCATAATCATCACGATAGAGGTGGTGAGGTTGTCGAGGATGGCCGATAGGAAGAACGTCATAAACGCCACTCGCCATAATAGCTTGCGTTTCGAGCGTGTCTTCATAGTGTCGCGTACGAAGTTGAAACCACCATTTGTGTCTACAATCTCCACGATGGTCATGGCACCCATCAGGAAGAATAGCGTGCCTGCCGCATCGCCTAAGTGATGCTCGATGACTTCTGCGATGTGGTGTATCACACCATCTGTCGGAATAGTAGGATAATAGGCAGCAGGACCCAACATGAGCAACGTCCAACAGCCCACACACATCAGCAGCGCAATGGCAGCCTTGTTAACTCGCGTCAAGCTCTCAAGAGCTATACACAAATAGCCCGTTACAAAGAGCGCTACAATACAAATTGTTAATGTTGACATAGTACCTAAAATATAGTTTGTTTGTAATTTGTGCGCAAAATTACAAAATTATTCATAATAAAGTATGCATAATTCATAATTATTTCGTAATTTTGCCGAAAAAAGAGAAAGAAATGGCACTAAACTTGAACAAGAACCTGAAATTGTACTACTCCATTCGTGAGGTGGCCGAGATGTTTGGCGTCAACGAGAGTACCCTGCGCTATTGGGAACAGGAGTTTCCGTATCTGAGACCCAAGAACTCTGGCCCAGCGAAAATCCGTCAGTATCAGGAGAAGGATATTGAGCAGATTCGCCTGATACATAATTTGGTAAAGGTGCGTGGATTCAAGTTGGCCGCTGCCAAGAAGATTATCAACAACAATCGCGACGGCGCCGACCGTAAGGCTGAGGTGCTGACACGACTGATGGATATCCGGTCAGAGTTGCAAGCCCTGAAAAAGCAAATGGACTATTTACAATGATGAAGGTGTCATTTGACATATAGTCATCCTGTTCCTGTCCCTTTCACCAATGACGATGAAAGGGATTTTTTAGCTTTTGGCAATAAATCGTGCGATTTTGCGTTATATCATTGTATGCAATGGACAGACAGAATCCGGCAAGTGAAGATTATCTTGGTGATAGCGGCAGTAGTAATTGCTGTTGCCTCACTACTCATATCACATTTTTTAGTCCAGGACCTGTCTAAAGAGGAGCATAACCGTATGGAGGTATGGGCACAGGCACTGCATGCCTTGAATGCTGCCGACGAGACGACCGATTTGACGTTGGTGCTGAACGTGATAGAGGGTAACAATACGATTCCTGTCATTGTGCTGAATGCCGAAGGAGGTATTGATGATTTCCGAAATATCAAAGATACGCTGAACATCAAGGCGTATGCGCAACAGATGCTGAAGGCGGGCGATACCATTCATGTTGACCATCAGCTGGTATGTTACGACGAGTCGATTATGCTGAAGCGTCTGCAGGCGTGGCCATACGTGCAGTTGGGTATTGTGCTGATATTTGTGGTCGTTGCCATCTTTGCCCTGCTGTCATCGAAGCGGGCTGAACAGAACAAGGTGTGGGTGGGACTGTCGAAGGAGACGGCCCATCAGTTAGGCACGCCTGTGTCGAGTCTGATGGCCTGGGTGGAGATGCTGAAGGAACAGTATCCTGACGATGACCTGTTGCCTGAGATGGATAAGGATGTGAAGCGTCTGCAGCTGATAGCCGAGCGTTTCTCGAAGATCGGTTCGCTGCCCGAACCTGTGGATGCCTCGATGAACGAGGTGCTGGCACATGTGGTGGACTATATGGATCGACGGACGTCGCATAAGGTACAGATGATCAGGCAGTTGCCTGAACATGAAGTCATTGTACGTATGAATGCCTCGCTCTTCGAGTGGGTGATAGAAAATTTGTGTAAGAATGCCGTTGACGCTATGGAAGGTGCCGGCACTATTACTTTGACGCTGACGGACGAGGACCAGCGTGTGGTTATAGAGGTACAGGATACTGGTAAGGGTATCAAGAAGAAGGATATCAACAACGTATTTACTCCAGGTTTCACCACCAAAAAGAGAGGGTGGGGACTGGGGCTGTCGTTGGCAAAGCGTATCGTTGAAGAATATCATAAAGGCCGTATCTTTGTCAAACAATCAGAGATTGGCAAAGGTACGACCTTCCGTATTGAGATGCCTAAAAAATAATTATTCCACCACGATTCCCTGTTCTTCGCAGAGTTTCAGACTCATTTCCTTTAGCTTGAATTTCTGAATCTTGCCAGAGCCCGTCAGCGGGAACTGGTCGATGAAGAACACGTACTTAGGAATCTTGTAGCGGGCTATCTTACCACGACAGAACAGCTGTACATCTTCGGGCGTCATCTTCACACCCTCTTCAAGGATGATGAAGGCACCGACAGCCTCACCATATTTCTTAGAAGGCACAGCAGCCACCTGTACGTCGCGGATGCCGGGCATATGGTACAGGAACTCCTCAATCTCACGCGGATAAATATTCTCACCACCACGGATAATCATATCCTTGATACGACCTGTAATCTTATAGAAACCCTGTTCGTCCTTGATACCCAGGTCGCCCGAGTGCAGATAACCGTTCTTGTCGATGACCTCAGCCGTAGCCTCAGGATTCTTGTAGTAACCCTTCATCACGTTGAAACCCTTACAGCACATCTCACCCTGTACACCAATGGGACACTCTTCGCCAGTTTCTGGGTCGAGCACCTTGACATCAACAAACGGATAATCGCGACCTACGGTCTCGCATCGCTGTTCGAAGGTGTCGTTCAGACAGGTCTGCGTCATACCAGGCGACGACTCAGTCAGTCCGTACACGCTCGTGATGGTCATATACATCTTCTCGCTGACTTGCTTCATCAGTTCCACAGGACAAAGCGAACCAGCCATAATACCCGTACGAAGGCATGTGAGGTCGAACATTGAGAACATCGGGTGGTTCAACTCGGCGATGAACATCGTGGGTACACCATAGACGGCGGTACACCTTTCTTTATGAATAGAGGCCAATACAACAAGTGGGTCGAATTTCTCGACCATCACCTCCGTACAGCCGTGAGTCAGACAGTTCATCGTAGCAAGCACCACACCAAAGCAGTGGAACAGGGGAACGCAGACGCAGAGCTTGTCATCCTGCGTGAAACCCATGTTTTCGCCCGTGAAGTAGCCGTCGTTGGCGATACCGTAATGGGTCAGCATAACGCCTTTGGGAAATCCCGTAGTACCGCTGGTGTACTGCATGTTACACACATCGTAGCAACTCACGTTCTTCTTCATCTCCAGGAGTGTCTCGTCCTCCACATTCTGGCCCAACAGCAGCAACTCAGCGGTGTTAAACATTCCACGATACTTCTCCATACCAATATAGACGACATTTTTCAGGAAGGGGAATCGTTCGCTGTTCAAGTGTCCGCGCTCACAGGTCTTTAACTCAGGCAGCATGGTGTATGTCATATCGACATAGTTACAATCCCATGTGCCGTCGGTGATACACAGCGTCTGCATGTCGGAGTCCTTACACAGATACTCCAACTCGTTCTGCTTGTAGTTGGTGTTCACCGTTACCAGTACCGCACCAATCTTAGCCGTAGCGTATAGGAATGTCAGCCAGTCGGGCACGTTTGTGGCCCATATGCCCACGTTCGATCCCTTCTTCACGCCTATCGATATCAATCCCTTGGCCAGATTATCCACGCGTTGGTTAAACGTACTCCAAGTAAAGCGGAGGTCGCGGTCGCTGTAAACGATGTATTCCTTATCAGGCGTAGTCTCAGCCCAGTGTTCCAGCCACTGGCCCAAAGTTCGTTCATGAAGTTTGTAACCAGCACTTCCAGTCTCAGCGGGATAAGTTCTGTTGGGCAAGGGCCTGCCTGCCATATCTAATCTTACGTTACTCATCTTAATTGTCAATTATCAATTATCAATTGTCAATTATTAGAATGGAATGTAAACCACTGCGAGGATTTTTGCGCTCTTTCCCGGAGCGCCGTGTACGTGGTGCTTTACGATGGAATCGTAGAAGATGCTGTCACCCTCTTTCAGCTTGTAGGTGTCCTTGCCATAAACGATTTCCACCTCGCCCTGCATCACATAGATGAATTCCTCACCCTCATGGGCAGAAAGTTGGAATTCAGGACTCTCCTCCGGGTTGATGTCGATAACGAACGGTTCCATGTGGCGACCAGCCTTCTGCTGAGCCAAGGGATGATATTCCATGTGCTTGCGAGTGTCAGTAGCACCATTTGAGAAACTGATGCTGCTATCGCGTTCGCGATCTTCTGCACGTGTCACTACGGGACCCAGTGCATCGTTGTCGTCCATGAAAGTGCCCAGGCGTACACCCAGAGCACGGGCAATCTTAATCAGCGGACCCAGTGACGGCATGTTCTGGCCGTTCTCGATTGACACAATCTGTTCTACAGACAGACCACTGCTTTCTGCTATTTCCTCAATAGAGAGATTTTTAGTCTCTCTGATTCCTTTGATTTTGGAACCTACAAATGAATTGTTGTTAGACATCTTTTATACAGTATTTT
>CAMJDL010000019.1 GCA_946404405.1 uncultured Prevotella sp. | reverse complement strand
CGTGCCGCCGAGGGTCACGTTCTCATTCGGCATGGCGAATGTGTAGGTGTTGTCGCCGTTGTCGGTGATGCCGTTGTCGAGGCTCAGGTTCGTGTTGTCGCCCGTCACGGTCAGCGTCGCCACGCTCTCGCCCATCTTCGGCGTAAAGGTGACGATAACGTCTTCGCCCGCCATGGCTCCTCCTGTCTTGTCGACGCTTAACTGCTGCGGGTGGTTGTTGGTAATATAGTGTCCCTCAATGACGCTGAAGTTCGCGGTCAGCACATAGTCCGTGCTGTTGATTCTGACGGTGGCGCGGGCGGTGTAGTTGCCTGCGACATAAGGTGCTGACGTTGTCCAACTGCTGCTGCTTTGCGAGGTACCTTGCGGAGCGTATTCGACGGTACATGTGGCTCCGAGTTGTGTGTCCTCGTTGAAGTCGCCAACCGACGGGGTAATCGATGCGTTGACGGGATTAATAAAATTGGCCATGCCGTCGGAGGCACTGAGCGTCAGCGTGTAGTGATGGCCGGCACCGCCGTACAAGGTGTTGTGGTCGGCATCGGTGCTGGTGCAAGTAGCGGTCAGCACGTTGCCGCTGGCTGTGATGGACGTGAATGTATGACCAAGGTCAGGCTTCTGCTCCTTCTCCAAGGTCACCTTGATGGTGCCATTATTAAAGTCAAAGCGCTGATTCCATACTTCTTCTGATGTGGTTTGGGCGAAAGTGAACCTCAGATAGTTGGTGGTGTTAACGTCTATTTCACCCTCAAAAGTGACGTTCCTGTATTGGCTGGTAGCCGATGACTCAAAGTAATTACTGTTCCCGTTCTTCAGGTTCGTCAAGCCGTTGCTTACGGAAAGGCTCATGCCAGCGGGACTGAAGTTAATGCCATTGATTTCGACCTTGGTAACCTTGCCCGTGAGATATGGGAAGGTCACTTGAAGCTCGTTGTCGATGACTTTGTGGAATGTGAACCAAGTATCACTCCACGTATTAGAGGTAGGATTGCCAGTCCATGTATGGCGCATCACATTGCCCTCGGCGTTTGTAAAGTCGGCAGTATTGCCGGAAACGGTGCGAGTTGTACCGCTATTAGGGTACATCTTCCACGTCACTTCCGTCTTGGCCGAAGCCTCCTTGAACTGCAACTCGCCAAGTTGGAACTGGCTATATTGTCTTGTAGCCTCAAAGCGGAAATACTTGTAAGCATTCGTGTTACTCTCGATACTGTATTCCTTCGATTGCGTGTTTCCTGTCGGCAGTTGGTTAGAGTCGCTGTTTTCAGCAGTGGCAATCGTCGTCCATTCATCGGTCTTGTTCAGTTTCGCCTTGATAGTCCACGTTGCTGGATTGTAGGCGGAGGAGTAATAATCACCCGTCCAGAGGATATACTTCTTGGGGACGAAGGCACGTGAGTAATGGAACTCCACCCAGGGGTTAGCGTTGCCCAGGTAGTACTTCGTGCTTGTGTCGCCGTCCACCAGACTGCCATAGTCATACGATGACTGCATGTTCGTCGCCTGTCCGCCATCGACGGTAGGCACCTCGGTGACGAGGTCATAAACTGCTGCCTCCTGTGCTGTCGCCATTTGTGCCGACGTGAGCAGCATGAGTAGCATCATGGCTACCCTAAAATACAATCTAATTGGTTTTGGTTTCATACTCTTGATCTTTTTATTGTTAATTATCTATTTTCTCTTTAGGCTATAAAAAACAATGCGGCTTCCCTCGCCAGTAGGCAAGGAAAGCCGTATATATGGTCGCGCCGTCCCCGTGGGAACGTCGTTCTCTTTAGTGTTTAAGAGATATAGTGAGTGAGTGAGTGAGTGAGTTAACGAATTATTTGACATGGCCAAACAATTCGCGTTAAACAATGTTATCACCTCAATCTTTCTCATACCTGAAATCCCATCTCGGTTAAAATCGTCGATTATTTCATTTCGCGTGCAAGGACGGTGCAAGTCGAGTGCAATGGAGCTCGCTCTAATTCTCTGACCAAGGTCAGAGTGTGGCGTTGCATTGCTGAGACGCCGCCCGTTCTCGCAAATTCGTTTGCAAGGCTGCGGTTAAGCGAGGGGCATGATGCTATAGCATCAATGACCGCTCGCAACGCCACACTCATACCTTCAGGTGTGAGAACGTGAGCAGTCTCGCGGTTTTCGGCCGCAAAGTTACGAATTAACTTTCATATTACACACAATTTCAACGTTAAAAGAGTAAAAAGGACACGAAATAGATGTCTGAGGGCTGATGTCTGAGGGCTGATGTCTGATGGCTGATGTCTGAGGGCTGATGTCTGATGTAAGATGTAAGAAGGAAGAGGGATGAGGGGTGAGGGGTGATGGATGAGGGAATTTTCGCTGCAAAGGTACGAAATGTTTTTGAATTATTGTGCGATTGGG
The DNA here is from genome assembly GCA_946404405.1 of uncultured Prevotella sp. Lineage (GTDB taxonomy): Bacteria > Bacteroidota > Bacteroidia > Bacteroidales > Bacteroidaceae > Prevotella. The sequence goes on along the minus strand of CAMJDL010000019.1, from coordinate 47,214 downwards.
GCGATAAAAGAGTAAAAAAAGTGAAGAGGTGGCTCTTCACTTTTTATTTAGATGTAGAATTCGGAGGGATCTATCAATCCGGCACGGAGCGCGTACTTGACAGCTTCGTGGGCGGTATTGATGCCCAGCTTGCGGAAGATGTTTTTGCGATGAGTGGTGACGGTATGGATGCTGGAGAAGCGTTCGGCAGCAATTTCCTTGGTCGTCTTGCCCAAAGCGATGGCTTTCACGATTTCCGTCTCGGTCTGCGTCAGGATACTGGGTGTCTCGTCCTCTTGCTGTTGCTGGGTGATGATGGTCTCGAGGGCACGCTGGCTGAGATAACGGGTGTGTCGATTGACAGCATTCAGGGCTTCACGTATTTCACTCAAAGGACCGTCCTTGAATACTACGCTAAACTGATGGGAGGAATAGACTACGCGGCGGATGAACTGAGGCGTAAGGTCGTCGCTGATGAGTATCCAGTCGGATAGGCTGAAGCGCTCGGCAATGATGAGCAGCTGGTCCTCGTCGGCAAAGTCGAACAGGGTGTAATCGAGCAGTACCACGGCACTCTCATGTTCCTTTAGCAATTCCACGAGTCTTGCCCTGTCGAAAGCACGAAATACAGCACTATCTTCGACGTCTTTAAGCAGGTTCTCCAACGCGAAACGCGTCAGTTCCTGATTGTCGGCTATAATATAATTTCTCATCTCTGTGTCGGTTTAACGGTGCGAAATTACAAAATTTGAAGCAATCTGCCAAATCTTTTTAGGGATTTGACAGATTACTTTTTACCTTTTTACCTTTAGATTTTATCCAGTGCCTGAGCCAGGTCGTCGATGATGTCGTCGATATGCTCAGTACCGATGGAGAGACGTACGGTAGCAGGCGTGATGTGCTGCTCAGCAAGCTCCTCGGGCGACAGCTGTGAGTGGGTGGTGGTGTAGGGATGGATGACCAGACTCTTCACGTCGGCCACGTTAGCCAGCAGCGAGAAGATCTGCAGGGCATCGATGAAACGCCAGGCTTCTTCCTGACCACCCTTCACTTCGAAGGTGAAGATGCTACCGCCGCCGTTGGGATAGTACTTCTTATAGAGTGCGTGGTCGTGGTGACTCTCGAGGGCAGGGTGGTGTACGGCAGCTACCTTGGGGTGATTGGCGAGGAAATCGACCACTTTCAGGGCATTCTCTACATGACGCTCAACACGCAGGCTCAAGGTCTCTACTCCCTGCAACAGGATGAAGGCGTTGAAGGGTGAGATGGCAGCACCGGTATCGCGCAGGATGACGGCACGGATGCGGGTGACGTAAGCGGCTGCTCCTACAGCGTCGGCAAACACGATGCCGTGATAGCTGGGATCGGGCTTAGCCAAGGTTGGGAACTTATCGTTCTGCTTCCAGTCGAACTTACCACCATCGACGATGACACCACCGAGCGAGGTTCCGTGACCGCCGAGGAATTTTGTTGCAGAGTGTACGACGATATCTGCACCGTGCTCCAACGGACGAATCAGATAAGGTGTGCCGAAGGTGTTGTCGACGATGAAAGGAATACCGTGCTTGTGGGCTACGGCGGCTACGCCTTCGAGGTCGAGCACGTCAGAGTTGGGGTTACCGAAGGTCTCGGCATATACTACTTTTGTGTTGGGCTTGATAGCAGCTTCGAGAGCCTCGAGGTCGTTCACATTAAGAATGGTATTCGAGATACCCTGCGTAGCCAGCGTGTGGGTAATCAGGTTGTAGGAACCGCCATAGAGGTTGTCGGCAGCAACGATGTGGTCGCCATTCTGCACGATGTTCTGCAGCGCATAAGTGATAGCAGCTGCACCAGAGGCTACAGCCAGACCGGCTACACCACCCTCGAGGGCAGCGACGCGATCCTCGAAGACACCCTGCGTAGAGTTGGTCAGACGACCATAGATATTACCTGCATCGCGAAGACCGAAACGGTCGGCAGCATGCTGTGAGTTACGGAACACATACGACGTGGTCTGATAGATGGGCACGGCACGTGCGTCGGTTGCGGGGTCAGCCTGTTCTTGGCCTACATGAAGTTGCAAAGTCTCAAAACGATAATTTTTCTTTGTACTCATAATCTTATCCTTTCTATAATTTAATGTTTAATAATGTTTTTATTTCTGTTTGACGTTGCAAAGGTACGAACTTTAGAAATATCCTCCAAATTTCTTGTGGAATTCAGAAATTATCACTAATTTTGCAGCGTAGAAAGAAAAAAGTTCCAAGAATGGGCTTTTTGAAGCCCCCAAACAGAATAAAACTCTAAAAGTAAAAAGAAGGTCGGCCTTTCGGCCTCAAAATTATAAGAAAATTTACTAGAAAAATTATATGAAAATTATTTTTTGGCAATTTTTTTAATCAATTTTTTGGTAATTTTGAGCGAAGCGACCAATAAAAAAGAAAAGAAATGGCAGAAATACTGGACGAAACAGACCTGCAGATACTGAAAACGCTGCAAAAAAACGCGAAATTGACCACAAAAGAGCTGGCCGATGCCGTACATTTGACGCCAACACCCGTTTTTGAACGTCAGAAGCGGTTGGAAAAGAAAGGGTATATCAAGAAGTATGTGGCCATACTTGACCCCGAGAAGCTGAATCAGGGCTTGTTGGTGTTCTGCAAGGTGAAGCTGACGCAGATTAATCACGAGATAGCTGATGCCTTTGTTCGACGCATTCAGCGCATTCCTGAGGTGACCGAGTGTTACAACACATCGGGTGCGTATGACTATCTTTTAAAGGTACGCGCACGTGACATGAAACAATATCAGGAGTTTGTGTTGACCAAACTCGGCGATATTGACCATGTGGGTGCCATTGAGAGTACGTTTGTGATGAGCGAGGTGAAACAGAACTACGGCATCAATATCTGAGTTCTTTCTATCGCTGAACACCAGCACGTCGCTTGATGTCGTCGCTGACCTGTGGACCATTGTTCTCCCACGTGTTGCCAGGACCATTGGCGTTCTTCAGGAATTTTTCTGCAGGTGTCCAGTTGTCACGCAGGGTGATGTTGCTGGACCCCTCGTCCGTGTAGAGATAGAACCAATGGTTGGGATCGTGGACGTAACTGGGTTTGGCAATGTCGCGGACAACATTCTCAGAGATGATGGTGCCAGGCTGATTGCCAAGGGTATAGATGCCTGCACAGTCGTACATGTGTTGGGCATAGTTATATATAAGGTTCGCATGTACCTTATTATCCTTCATACATACCAAGTCGCGATTCCATCCCCAACCGAGTGAGATGCCCGTATAGCTGACGTCGTGGATGGTGTTATGCTCGATATTGATGCCGTTGACATAGCCTGCGCAGACGGCAACACATCCCCAGTCTTCGTTCGTTACGTTGTAGAACTCGCAATTGCTGACCTCTTGGTTGGTGCATACCTCGCGGAAGTCGGTAGGTGCGTAGGGTAGGTGAGTCTCCAATCCCTCAGGTGAGAAAGAACCGCAGACATAACCGTTCATGGCGATATCTGTAAAGGTGCAGCGTGTCGTTGTGCCACGACGGCAACCTATCACGTAGTCGAGACCAGAGCCGCCCAGATGTTCGAAGCGGCAACCGTCGAAGTTGATGTCCTCGGCGTATCTGACCTCAATGGCAGCGTCAGCACGTCCTAACCAACCCTGATTGTCGAGCTTGTGATTGTTGGGACGGTCAATCTGCGGACGCAGTTTATAGGCCTCTGTGAGATACATGCCAGCCTGCAAGGGAACATGCCCCTTTTCTGAAGGACGCATCCAAGTGGTATGGCTAAAGGTGATGCCCTTGATAGTGATGTCGCGGACTGGACGTTCGGCAGTACCGATGAATTCGACCAGTGTCTCTAAGACAGGAACGGTGGCAACCCATTTCTCATTTCTCATTTCTAATTTCTCATTTATCCGTGGCATATAGTAAAGCTTGTGCTCTCGGATATCATGGTACCATTCGCCAGGTTCGTCCAAGAGTTCCTTGGCGTTAGTCAGATAGAAAGGCGAAGGATGACCGGTGTTGGGTGTCATGGGCGAGGGCCAAGGGTGCTCGAACTGGAGTTTGGCTTCGGGGTCGTGGAAGGTCACGGCGACCGAATCGCCGTGCACACTAAGAGCCTTGATGCGGAGGTTGGAGGTGCACCACATCTCGTGCAGAACCATCTCGAGGTATTTACTATTTACCGATTTACCATTTACGAATTTTTCCACAGCTGTTTTGGGAATCCAAAGCACGTGGTTCTTCTTGTCGTAGGTGCGGATGCGATGCATCTGCTCGAAGTCGCTGACGTCACGGGCGCGAATGGCTTTCTGACCATTCACCCACAACTGGCGGAAATCGATGGGACGCCCGTTGAAGTCGGGTACATCGGCAACTAACAGCTTGCCCTGTCGTTTCCAGTTCTTTATCTCCATACCGCCGCTGATTATGGCGCTGTTGCCCTCGATGGTTAGTCCGCTGTCTTCCGGACGCAGGCGCAGGGGCTCGTACAGCAGATAGGTACCTTCAGAAAGGTGGATGGTAACCTCCTGTGCTTGTCCAAGACGTCGCATCTCACGGGTTTTGCGCACGGCATCGGCCAACGACGAGTCGGGTGTGATATAGATATCGGCAGCATGGGCGTTCAGACTGCCTAAAAGTGCGACAAGAAGAAATATCTGTTTCATATATTATTTATATTTGATAGCTAACATCGTCAGATCGTCGCTTTGCTCGGCATTGCCCACAAAGTCGCGAACGGCCTGCGTCATGATGTCGATAAACTGGCGTGGGTTGGGTGGATACTGTTCGGCCACCTTCATGATACGTTCCTCGCCAAACTGCTGGTGGCTGACATCTTCAGCCTCGGTCAGTCCGTCGGTATAGAGGAAAATGGTGGTTCCGGCATAGATGTCGGCCTCTTGTTCGCTGAATGTCCAGTCGCCGACAATGCCTATAGGCAGGTTGGGGTCGCAAGGCAGCAAGCCAATACCTTGACCAACGAGCAGCGGGGCGTCGTGGCCAGCATTGCAGTACAGCAGATGTCCGCTGTTCAGGTCGAGTGCTCCAACGAGCAAGGTGGCAAACATGTTGGAATCGTTATTCTCGGTCTGGCTGGCATTCAGCTGCATCACGATATTGGCGGGCGATGATTCATGGGCTGAAACCGTGCGGAACATGGCCTGCGTGACCGCCATCACCAAAGCTGCAGGTACCCCCTTGCCGCTGACGTCGCCGATACAGAAGAACAACGTCTCGTTGCGTACGTAGTAGTCGAACAGGTCGCCACCAACGGCCTTGGCGGGTTTCAGTTGTCCATAGACCGGCACGTCTTCATGACCGGCGATTGGCGTGAATTCCTTAGGGAGCATAGACATCTGAATGTCGGTGGCTACGTGAAGCTCACTCTCGATAGCAGCCTTCGATGCAGTTGTGTCCTGCAGTTGTATGATATATTCAGCCAATGAGGTCTGCATGTTTTCGAACGAATCGCGCAATTCGCGAATTTCATCCTGTGTGTCTATCTTAGGCAGTACGGCTTTGAAGTCGCCTTTGGCCACTTCTGCTGTCGACGATGCCAATGCCTTGAGGGGCAAAAGCTGGCTGTGAATGATTTGTCGCATGACGATAGCAACGATAATCAACACAATGATGAGCATGACAATCATGTTCATGCGAAGGCGGTTGGGTTGCTCCATGACTTTTGCTTCAGGAATGGTGAAGCTGATGGACCATTGTACGCGTTCGACAGGTGCGTAATACATGATAACAGGACCGGTAGGCTCCTGATATGGCAGGAACGAGTGCATCTCCTCCATCGTGTCAATACCGCGTTCCCAACGCAGCATGCGTTCTATCAGCAGCTGTTCCTCGTTGCTTCGGCTGCGCTTGATTTCATCGACGGCATTGATGGTCTGTATCCACGCTTCGTCAGGATGACAAACGTATTGTGAGTCACGTCCCAGGATAAATACCTGCGAGTATTCATACGGCTTGGCACCCTCGACGATGTTTTTGACCCATTTCAGGTCGACGTCGGCACAAAGTATGGCATAGATGTCGCCACTCTTGTCGTAAAGGGGTACAGAGTAGGACACCATAGCGCGCTTGGTAGACATGGAGTCGACGTAGGGGAGGCACCAGTAACCTGTTTCCAATTTGTTGGTATAAATCCAGTTGCTATCTGTCTCAAGGTAGCAGAAGTCATTTTCAGGACCGCCAATTTCGTCGGGTTCAAGCGTTCCGCTGACGGGGTCGCGAGAGATGGTTGGCGCATAGTAGCGTCCCTCTTCAGGGAAGTTGTCTGCACGGTACATTAACGTCGCAGCAGCAATGTCTTCGTTGGCAATGATGAGGCGTCTCAGTAGCGTGTCGGCCATACTCTTGTCTTGGGCAAAACGATAAGCAAAACTTGCCGCCGTATTGACAGCCGTCTCAACCTTAGCGATACGGTTGTCAATGACCTTGATGGCACCATCCATTGACCGGTTAGCCTGTCGTTGTGTCTCTATTGCAATTTGCTTGCGGATGTATTTGATTTGAATAACTCCCGCCGTCACCATGATAATGGTCATGATGCTGAGCACGAGCCATGTGGTGCGTGTTGCTACCGACTTATTTAGTACACTTGGTAGTCTCATAATTACTCTTCACTTTTTAACTCCGCATACGCTTCACCCATCAGCAGCAAGTCGCCGTGATGCTGCAGGTTAACAATGATGCCCTTTTGGAATATCATAATGACATCGGAACCGCCAAACATGAAGTAGCCCATGTCGTCGCCACGCTTCAGCTGCTGACCTACGTGCAGGGTGGGCAACCAGTTGACGCTACAGATTTGCGACATGCCGACGGGCAGCATGGCAACGAGGCCGTATTGTTCGGTCTCGATGATGGCACAGGCACGCGTCTCGACCATCTGGAATCCCATATCATTGACGTAGTAGTACAGCTTTTGTTCGTTGTCCCACAGCGTATAGCCACCACCTGCTGCTACGCCAGGGATGGTACGCAATTCCACCAAGCGACCATCAACGGGTGCATGGTAGTGGTGATAGCAGTTGACATCGAGGAAGGTATGGGTCAGCGTGCCGCCAGCAAAGGCGTCCTTATACTGTGAGTCCTGACCTATGAGTAGGGAAATATCGCTGAGTTTTGCTGTCTTAATTTGTAGGTCTGCTGGGTAAACCAACTGATTCTTATCGTCGATTTGCCACGTGCCTTTGGGCCATGAGTCGGCTGGGGCTACAACACTCGACGAAGCGATGGGACGGACGTCTGGTGAAACAAGGTCGCGGGCGAAGAATTCGTTAAACGTACGCCATTGGTTACCTTCGCCATACCAACCCTTTGACAATCCCCAGTCAGGGTCGTTAGCTACCATTTGGTAGTAAGTGTCGTTCCAACTCTCCTCAGTATTGAGGAAGTCGCCCCACGACTGGCTATATGTTGCCAACCACGAGGCAAAAGGTTCTACGAACTCGACGGTGGGGTAGAAAAATCCACGGTCGCGCAACTCGTCCAAAGGCTGGTCGACGACAAACCAGAAGTAGCCGATGCCCTGATCGACGCGCCCGTAGAGCGACTGCCCGTATTCCGTGGGGCTGGGGTTGAGCATGACGTCCCACGGCAGACAGCGTATGTTGCGGTCGACGAAGTCATAGAACTCATCCAGCGTTTGTGCAGGATTGTATCGGCGGTCGGGGTTGATTTCTGCCGCCTGACGTATGGAGTGCTCTAACAGATTGCGCACCTCGGCATTGTTGTCACAGATGGCTATCAGCTCGTTGACAGCCTGGGTATGTTGCCGCTCAGGTTGCGGCATGGGGGTGTCATCAACGCTACACGAGGTGTATAGCAGCGTGACGAGAATAGTTGTAATGAGATAGTAATACCTTTGCATAATGATTGATTTTATCGTGTTAGTGGCAGCCAAAGTGACATATCGTCGATGCCGCGGTTATCCCAAGCATAGTAGGGAATAAGACGAATCTTCACCTTCTTCTTTGCGACAGGACGCAGATTGCGATAGAGCGTCTGATTGTTCCAAGGCTTGTTGTTTGTCATAACGGCATCACCTTCGAGGGCTATCATCTCATGGCCTTCAAGTGTCATCTTCTTTTCTGTAAGCTGGATGTCGGCAGGTATGGCGATGTCATTGATGCGTAAACCTTGGGCGATGTCCTGACCTTCCAGACAATAGACGATAGGACCACGCATGACAGCCACTTGGTTCTTAGCTTCCTCGACCAGAGGATTGGCTTCGATGAGACGTGGTGACATGGGTAACTCGAGTTCGATAACGTCGCCTTTCTTCCATTTACGCGTGATGACGGGCGATGAAGCCTGTTCACCATTAATGCGGAGCGTGTAACTGTCGGCCCATGAAGGGATATGCAAAACGACGGTTGAAAGCTTCTTTACCTTCTTGATGGTAAGGGTAATCTTGCCGTCCCATGGGTAGTCCGTCTGTTGTTCCACCTCAAGATCCTTGGTCGTCAAGGCGTTTTGGCCGTAGAGGTTTACGAAGAGCGTCTCGTTATTCACGCTATAAGCGTATTCCTGTGACTGACAGAGGGTGCGCAGCGTGTTTGGCGGACAGCAGAAACACGAAATGTAGCGCTGACGGTGCTTGGGCCAGCGCATGGTGTAGGGGAACTCCTTGGTGCGGCGCAGCGCCTCGGTGTAGAAGAAGTCCTTACCATCGAGGGAAATACCACTTAGGATACCATTATATAGTTCGTTTTCGATGTTGTCAAGATATTTGCCGTCGGCTGTGGTCTGGTACATTCGCCACGAGAAGAGCAGCATGCCAATCTGTGCGCATATCTCGTTGTGGGCAGCCTCCTGTGGCAGTTGGAACTGTCGTCCGTAGGCTTGGTGAATCTGTTGGATGGAGGGCTGGTCGTAGGTCGTACCATCAGGTGATACACCATCGTAGAGCGCACCGCAACCTCCCATGATATATATCTTGTGTTGGATGATATCGTCCCAGATGGCGCTGAGGTTCTTCATCAGCTGGGCTTCACCCGTCTCGGCATAGAGATCAGCAACACCAGCATAGAGGTAGTTGGCACGAACGGCATGTCCCATGGCCTCGTACTGGTCACGGAACTTATGGCGGTCCTGGTTGTGGTCTTCACCATTAGAAACACTGTCGCGGATGGCAATCAGCCCCTTGGCCAAGGTGAGGTATTTCTCGTCGCCGGTCTCACGGTACATCTCTGCAGCACCCATATAGTGGCTTGGACAGATGGCATTACGCGAGAGCTCGGCAGCATCGTTGGTCAGGAAGTTGTAGAGGAAATCAGCTGCCTTCCGTCCACAGTTGAATAGCGTTGTCTTGCCTGTGGCACGTTTGTGAACGATGCCTGCCGTCATGAGGTGTCCGAGATTATACGTTTCGAAATTCAGACGCGAGGCAAAGGCGTGTTTCTGGTCTTTTCCTATCTCGATGCCTGCTGCATTTTCATTGGCGCTGTGGGAATCGATGCCTGCCAGTCGTTCAGCAATAACAACTGGGGTATGGATATATCCGTCGGCACGCTGAGCCAATGCGACCTGCTCAATGAACTGATCCATCAGCGCATCTAACTTCGCATCCTTCGTGACGGCATAGACGGCAGCGCAAGCTTCGAGCCATTTGTACATATCACCATCGTGGAAAGGAGGACCGTGATGCTTGCCTTGAATGGTTCCTGCAGCAACTTGGAAATTCGCAAAACCGTGACTACCGTGTTTACCATCAGCATCGACCGTTTCCCATGGCGTATTCCACGTATCCCACATCGACCAGATGCCTGTTGTCGATAGTGTTTGGAAACGCTCGCCCCAAAAGCCGCCTGTCCATCGAACAGTCCCCAATGGTGTATTCTGCATCTTGGCTTGTTGACTATGGCTCATGTTGGTCAGTCCCTGAGCCGTCGTGTGGGTTGCTATGCCACAGCAACAGACTAAACATATAAAGAGGAATTTTTTCATATCGTTGAGTTAATTAAAGAAGACATAGAGTGAAATCATGACAATGGCCAGAATGATCCAAAGTTCTATGGCCAGTTTGCTCCAACTTTCACGGACAGGAGCCGGAATTTCGTACAGCTTCTTATCGCTGTCAGCCAGCGAGATAATCACCATCGAAACGGCAAGGATGACGAAGAGCTCAAAGCTCAGCAGCATGAAGTGGGGCCAGTGGAATGAGAGCCATTCGGGGGGCCACAGGTAGAGAATACCCACGATGAGGCAGAACGCTGTTCCAAAAGTCAGGGCGAAGTTGGCAGCACGGGTCGTGGCATTTTTCCAGAAGATGCCCAGTACAAAGACCGCAGCCATTGGCGGGGCAATAAAACTAAGCACCGACTGGAAGACGTTAAACAAGTTCAGGTCCTTGATAGAGTCGATGGCTACCGTCAGCACAATGGCGATGGCAGCACCAATTACGGTAACGATGCGTCCCACATAGTTGATGTGTCGCTGTGAGGCATTAGGATTGAACTTTTTTACGTAGATGTCCATTGTAAATACTGTACTTAAGGCATTGAGCGCTGACCCGATAGTACTGACAAGACAGGCGGTCAGTACGGCAAAGACCAACCCCACCATACCAACGGGGAACAGGTTTTCGACCATCGTCAGATAGGCCTCGTCAGGATTCTTCAGCGTATTGCCAAACAGGGCAAAACAGATGATACCAGGCATGATGTACAATGCCACATCCAGAATCTTCAACCAGCCTGTGAAGTTGGTACCCAGCTGCCCTTCGCGCAGGTCTTTGGCAGCCAGTACGGGTTGTACCATGCTCTGGTCAGTACACCAGAACCATACTCCCATGACAGGGTAGCCCAGGATGATGGGCAACCATGGGAAAGCCTCGTCGCTATTGGGCTTGAACATCACCCAATAGTCAGACGGTACTTTAGCAACTAAGGCACTTACGCCTCCCACCTTGTCCAATCCGACGATGACGAGTATGAGTGAAACCACGATGAGCAGAATCATCTGATAGACATTGGTGTAAGCTACTGCCTTCAGTCCACCTAACATGGTGAAGAAGGCAGAAATGATGAGCAGTACAAGAGCCGACATCCACATGGGGATATCGAAGACCTGGCGGATGAGAATGCCACCGGCAAAGAGTGTCAATGCGAGCCACGAAATGACGATTGTGACAATGGTGTACCATGCCAGAATGTTGCGCGTCGATTGCCCGAAACGAAGGCCCATGAACTCAGGCAACGTCGAGACCTTAGCGCCTAAGTAGCGTGGTGCAAAGACAAAGGCCAGCAGGGCAATGAAAACGAAGGCATACCAAGCGTAGTTGCCTGACACGATACCCGTTGTGAAACCAGCAGAGGCTGAGGCTATCAGCATTGAAGGTCCGACATTCGTCCCCCACATCGAAAAGCCGATGTGGTGCCAGCGCAATGAACGCTCGGCCAAAAACAGCGCACCGCCTTTCTTCCGTTTGCTACTGGCCCACACGCCAATGGCGATGAGTATGGCAAAATAGATTCCCAATATCAGCCAGTCGAGGCCTTGCATGTAGTGACTTTCCATTATATTCCTTTATAGTCTTTGGTTATTTCAATTGTTATAGTTTTGCTCAAATCCATTTGATCGGTGCAGTCCACATCATCAGGATACATCTTGATGAGGGCACCAGGACGTACGAAGACAGGCATCTGGTCCAGTGGAACCTCCACGTCATAATACCAACGGCCACCGTCAAGCCGTTCTCCTGTGAAGAAGTTCACCCACAAGCCCTCAGGCAGATAGATGTCCCGTTTGTTAGCCTCGTTTATAACGGGGCAAACAAGGAACTCAGAACCGAAGTAATATTCATCGTCTATGTGCCACACCTGTTTGTCATGAGGATGATGCATCAGCAGGGCTCGCAACAATGGCCAACCTGTCTGGGTACATGTTTCGCTCTGTTCTATGATATACGGCAGCAACTTGTAGCGTAGCTTCCACCATTTCTTTACGATGGGCGCAATGGTTGGATAGTGCCAAGGCTCGCGCTTGCAAGTACCATGATAGCGCATGTGACTGGAGAAGACACCAAACTGCGTCCATCGTACATAGACATCCTCGTCGAGGGGTGAGTTCATGAAGTCGGGAACAGAGTGGAATCCTGGCACGTCGTGACTCCAAAAGGCAAAGCCGGAAAGTCCGAAATGCAAACCTCCTTTCAGCGAACCAGCCAGTCCATCCCAAGAAGATGCGGAGTCGCCACCCCAATGTAGGGGATAACGCTGACAACCAGCCCATGCCGAGCGTGCCCACACAATGCCGTCGCCCGTCACGTCCTTTGTCACTTCGTAGGCTGCACGCTGATACAGCAGGGCATAGATGTTGTTCAGACGTTCGGGTGTCATACCATGATATACGGCATCCATGTGGATGTTCTCTCCAAAGTCGGTCTTGATACATTTTACCCCCATGTCGAGTAGGGGCTTTAGTAGCTGGTTCTTATACCAATCGGTAGCCTTGTCGTAGGTGAAGTCGATGGTACCGGCGTAGTCGAGGGCAGAGAAGTTAGAACCTTCTGAGGCCTGTTCCTTCAACAGCGGGCCAATGTATTTGTTCTCCTTTGCTTCTTCCAATTGTTCGGCACCTTTGGCCACGTATGGCAATTGCCACAACGAAACCTTGAAGCCTTTATCCGCCAAACGCTGGATAAAACCCTTCGGATCAGGGAATCGCTCAGGGTTGAACTTCCACTCGCAGAGCCAGTCGGTGCGGAACCAACCGGTATCCAGATGAATGACGTCGCAGGGATAGTGCTCACGACGCAGACGGTCGCAAATCTCGTTTACCTCATCTGCCGAGAAGTAGGTCATACGACTCATCCAGATACCGAACGACCAGAGGGGTGGCATAGATGGGAAACCCGTCAGCATGCGGTAGCCTTTTAGAATTTCCTCAGGTGTTTGTCCGCCAATGAGGAAGACGTCCAGCGTGGCACGGTCGCACATAAACTGTACGCTGCGTGTAGAGTGGTCAGCCAGCGACAGTTTGCAGTAGTCGGAGGTATGGTAGAAACAACCATACATCCTGCTACTCATATAGAAAGGAATGTTCTTATAACAACGACGGTTGTTGACACCCTGTCCATCCTGATTTTTCAGTTGGAAAGTTTGTCCGCTGAGGTCCATCTTTCTAAATCTTTCGCCAGTGCCGACAAAACATTCATCAGCCTCACATCGGAAGCTGATCGTGGCACGCTCAGCCTCGTCGGTCGTAACATAACCTAAGGGCAGCGCATCGTAACGTGGTGGCGAGAAATGGTCATCGCTCAATGCTATGCCTTTCGTTTCATCTCCGTCAGGATAGAAAGTGATAAATGGTGCAGGTTGTGGTGCAGGCAACAGGTCGCTCCAATGGTCGAGATGTGGAGCATCGAGGTCAATGTGCGCCACCTTTTTCCCGTTAGTGGCGATGACATCGCCACATTCATATCGGAGGGGCAAACGCTTCACCTCTGGCGCAAACTGTAGCATGTCGTCATGCTCCGTCATTTCATCACCGCTCATGGTAGTGAATATGCGAACCGTATTGGGAGCGTAAGCGCGAATGATGAGGTCGTAGCTTTGTTGGGCTGCGGCTTCATCAGGAGCCATGTCTTCCTGATGCAGTTGTTTCTGATAAGGAATGGTGACAACGATGTCACCATCACGTTCCTCAACTCTTGATGGCGCGTGGGCTTTCCACAAAGCTTCTTTGCGTTGCAGCGTGGAATCAAAGTCCATGAAGTCGTAAAGATAGTAGTTTGTCTGTTTCATCTTGGGGACAAAGGTACAAAAAATTTTTTTCTTTCATTTCTTTTTTTTATTTTTTTTGTATCTTTGTCCTACTGTTATCTGTAAGAGTTACAGATTATCTCGGCACCGGCTTTCCCGTTAATTCCATATCGACATACTCGATTTCCTGCGTGTAGATTTCTCTTTGGGGAATAGGCAGCCCCTTACCATTGGCTTGTCTTCGCCTCTCAATTGGTATATATTTGTCGCTCACGGTACCACTCACAATACCCCTTGATGCAGCTCCCTTATGATTGAGAATGGCTTTTGGGAAATGCTCCCAAATTTTGACTTCCAGTTCATCGCTCATCTCGCCTTCTATGGTCAGATGGTCGATTTCCAGGTTGTAGAACCACTCGGGTATTGAAACGCGGTTGGTAAACTGGAGGGTTAGTCTCTTGATATGTGGCAATCTGGATAGGTGCTCAGGTACTTTGTTGACACGCAGCTCGATGCCGGAAAAAGAATTTGCTGAGTCTAACTTTTCAAGTCTCTTCACGATACTTTCGCTGTCTTTCATCTGTCGTACCACCCAACCCATCTTGGGCTTGAGGGCATGCGTCTGGGTGTCTACTTCTGTTCCGATAAAGCCTGCAACCAGTTGTAGTGGGAACTCACGGATGACACTACCGTCGGTGGGACAGATGATTTGATAAAGGAAGTCCACATATACGCGCTCTGACGGCATCTTGTGGGTCTGGGGCACCTTGTCGAGCGTCACTCCGTTTTCGTCAGGAAAGAATTTGAGAATCCAACCATCTAACTCTGTCGGTCTGCGGAGGTCGCATCCGCCACCAGTCAGCTCGTCAACACGATGTTTCTTGATCATGCCCTGCCAGAAAGCCTGGTTGGGGCTCCCTTTGGATGCCTTGACGAATTCCGTCAGGATGGGCTCAAGGCTTTGTGTCCATTCGCCAATGCCGTACTGCTCCAGTCGTTTCGTCTTCTCCACAATCTTCTGCCAGTCTTCAGGTGTGCCTTGCAGTGTGATGGACGGAATGCCGCAGGCTATATAATGGACGATATAGTCGAAGTAGCTCTTCATGGTCTCCATCAGCGTAATCTGCGAGATGATGCGCTCGGTGACGCCAGTCGTGGTGAAGTCGGCGGTAATGGTCTGGGCGATGTCGCCCTTTGTGTTCTCATTGATTTGCGCCGTGAAGTCACTCATCATCTTTTCCCAGTCAGCATCCTCCGATAGCAATTCCTTGTCGGACAGTACTACCAGGTCCATCTTTTCTGTGTGGTTTACAAGCTTGTCGCGCAACTGTTCGGAATGGGCATTGACGTAGCGGGCAAATCCTTGGCTGATGAGTACCCAGATCATATCTGGTGAGAGCACGAGCGGACGGTGCTCGGCGTAGGCCCGCACAATTGTCTTGAAGAAGGGGTCCTTCCCCGTGAAGGTGTAAAACTGCTCGTTGTCAGAAAAGCTCCAGGCTATCATGGCGTGCGTATCACCAGGAACGCCTTCGTCATGGAAAATGCCTTTGACAGCCTCAGAACCACTCTTTTGTAAGTGTTCTATAGCGTATGTGTTATTAATAGGCGCGAGATTCTCGTCGACTACAAAGGTGACGCTGTTCTGAGCACTCATGAGACTGGCGAAGAGTGCCAGCACAATGATGGAAAGACTTTTCTTCATAGGTTGATTGGTTTTGATTATTTCATTTCAAGTGTGCCGTCGAAACTGATCGGGTCGCGATATAGCGAGCGCACGCGGATGTTGGCCTCGCCAGAGTTGTAGAGTTGAATCACATAGTGGTAGTTGTCCTCACGTGTCTTCACGTCGATGTCAATCTGTGTGTATTTCTTCGACTTGGGTATACTCTCCTTATAACTCAGCACAGGCTCCTCGAAGTTCAGACCTATCGAGGGCGAGAATGAGGGTGATACGCGGGCCTGTCCCAGATAGGGCAGATAACTTTGCAACGTGTCGCCTCGCAGTTCCAGATAGAAGTCGGGTGTCACCGTTCTCGCGCCATAGCGCATGGTGTTCATCGAAGTGATGTCAATATGCCATTGTCTGGCAGCGATGGCATCGGCTACACTCCTCTCGTCCTCTGAAGCTGTGAGGTCGGTCTCGTAGGTGTGTTTGTAGACACCTGATACCGTACCTGTTCTATTTTTCTTATAAGTGAAGACGGCGGCTTCTGTGGTACTGAGTGACAAGGCATACTCAATGGTGTCGGTGCCGTCCTTATGGTTTTCGTACATGTGGCTCTCTGTGGCTTCCTTGCTCAAGTCGGTAAAGACGGTACGAATGGAGTCTATGACGGGCTTTGGTGTGTGTGTTGTAAGCTGACCACTCCAATAATGTTTGACTTTCGCAGTCTTGGCGTTCGACTTGTAAGTGTTGATTTTTTTGAGCCCTTGCTCCTGCAGATAGTTTTCTAATTGCAGGAGTCGTGCACGGGGCTGGGCAAACGCCGTCGTTGCCAGTACCACTAGCCCAATAAGTATTAATCTTCTATCCATATCGTTCAATGTCTAATGTTCAATGTTCCATTAATAAATCGATTTCCTGTTGCAGGCATTGGCCGCGCTGTCGGATGTCCTCTACCTGGGCAGCCATTGCCACAAAGGGGTCCGTGTCATTGGCTGACTCTGCTTCGCTGGCAGGTATCAGCTCCACGAGTTTTACGACCTTACGCTGTCTCTTTACAGACTTTTGAGCGGGTTGCGCTTCGGCTGCGACGGGTTCCGGCTCTTCGACAGGTTCAGAGACCGCAGGGGTAGGCTGCAGGGGATCCTGTTTTTCAATCTGCTGCGCCACAAGGGGCTCCTGCATGATTGTCTGCTCCTTTCCGAAGTTGAAGACGATGAACAGGGCGATGCTGGCGGCGATGGCAACAGCGGCATAGAGCCACAGGCGTTTCTGCTTGGTTGCAGGTGCCGGCTGCTCCCCGAAGCGCTGCATCAGCCGCTCGTTCAGGTCGGCAGGCATTGGCGGCAGTTTCTGCTCCCGTCTGCTGACGGCTTCTTGTAGGTTCTTATCGTTTTTGAGTTCGTTCATTATTCAGAGCGTTTTGATGATTCTGTAGAGTTTTTTGCGGATGCGGCTCAGTTGAGAGCCGACGGTAGAGGTGATGGAGCCTGTGACGTAGGCAATGTCGGCGAGGCTCATATTGTCGTAGTAGAACATGCTCACGATTGCCTGCTCGTGGTGCGGCAACTTTGCCAGCGCCTGTTCCAACTGACGGATAGTCTCTTCATCTGGAGGCCCATCCTCAGGGTCTTCCATTGCATCGATACCCAGGTAGCGGTCGTCCATAGATACGATGACAGGTTTCTGTCCTCTGACGAAGTTGAGCGACTCGTGGTAGGCAATGCGGTTGAGCCATGTGGCGAGCGATGCCTGACGGGGATCGTAGCTCCCGATGTTGCGCAGCGCTTTCACAAACACATCCTGATAGACCTCTTCGGCATCCTCGCGACACGTTACGATGCGTTGCACCATACGGAACACCATCTCACCATACGTTGCAAGCAACCATTGGTATGCATCAGGTTGGTGCTGCTGCAACTTGGTTATCTGGATGGTTGTTTCTTGTTCCATTTAGTCATTTGGATGTCTTCTACCTCTATATACACATCAATGAAATAATTATTGCATGTTTTTCGATATTTTTTTTCTTTGAAGTCCTTTTTTCTATTGGAAGCCGATATTCGGACCAGGTTGGTTGTCGCCAATTTCTTCGCGTCGTATAGGACGGCCTTCGGTAGTATTGCCAGAAATAGTAAAACCATCGGTGTGTGCATCAAGGTAGATTGTGAACCCACGGTCGTTGGTGGCGTAGGGAGCAGGGAAGGGTTGCGAAATCTCGTTATTGCTGATGGATGAGCCCGGCTGGTTGGAGAGCGTATAGATACCACCTGCATCGTATAGCTGGCGGGCATAGTAACTGACTTTGTTGTCCACAATGCGGTTATGTTCCATGCCTGTGCCGTGAGGCGTCCATCCCCAACCCACGCAGATGCCGGAGTAGTTGACGCGACTCACATAGTTTCCGCTGATGGTGCAGTGACGTACATAACCCAATGCGATGCCTACAGCTCCCCAGTCCTCAGTGGTGGCATCGACGATGAAGTTTTTTTCAATAGTCAACCGTTGACAACGTTCAGCCAGATGCTGATAGGGACGATGCACCTCCATCGGACTCTCTGCAAAGGAACCACCCATGATGGCTGTGCCGCCAATGTTGCCGAAGGTGCAGTTCTGTACCAGACAGTCGCTGATGTTATCGACAAAGTCCAAGGCCGTGGAGGCCAGATTCTGGAACAGCACATGGTGGAAGTCTACATGATGGGCGTTCTTCACGGTGACGGCACTCACAGGGCGCTCTATCCACGCTTGGTTCTCGAGATCTTTGTCCCAAGGTAAGCCAGGCTTTTCTTTCAGTTTGTAGGCATCAACGAGCGGCATACCGCCCTGAAGGGTGACATGTCCCATGTGTAGCGGACGATTCCAGCAAGTCTTGTCGAAAGTGATTCCTTCGAAACGCACATAGTTGGCACCGTCAACAATCACCAATTGCTCAATGCCGTCGCGCTGTTCGGTGGTGCGCAGCAGGAAACTGCTATTGCCCTTTTCGCCTCCGATGACGGGTTGCGGCCAGGGATGTTCGAACTCCAGGCGGCTCTCGGGTTCCATGAAGGTTACAATGGTTTTATCGCCCTCTACTTTCAAATCCTTGACACGCAGGATAGCGATGGCCCACCGCTGGTGTACCACCATCTCAAGATTTTTTGTCTGTAGCACAGAGTCTGGTGGGGTAGGGATGGTGATGGCTCTGTCGGTGGTATTGAATTCAATCATTCGCATCATGCCGTCCTTTGGCCAAATCTGTGTGTGCTTTTGACGTGGGTCGCCACAGATGACACTCGTGTGGTTCTCTCCAGTACCACGGATGACGAGTGGAGACTCTTTGGTACCACTGTCCTCCGGGCGCAGGAACAGGGGCTCGTTCATATAGTAGCGTCCAGCCTCAATAATAATGGTGATGTCGCCTTGACAGCGTGCATCGTTGGTGCGTCGCCATTCGCGTGCCTGGCGCAGTGCATCGTGGATGCTTTCTCCCTCCCTGACGATGATCTCGCCGGCAAAGAGGCTGTTGCACATCGAAATGAGCAGTATGGTTAGCAGATGTCTTGTCATTATCTTACCTTATATTATTTATTTATAAAGACGCATTTGGGGCCGTTTTGTCATCGTTAAGGCTGTTGACGTAAAGAAAGTTGATGGATTTCTTGGAAGTTTCGAAAATAATTCTTAACTTCGCAGCATCGTAACTAAAAGCGAAAAGATTATGGCAAATACTCCTACTCCCCACATTGGGGCACAGTACGGCGAAATCGCTGAGACTGTTATCATGGCGGGCGATCCGCTGCGTGTGAAACTCATGGCCGAGAAGTTCCTCGACGATGCGGTTTGTTTTAACAATGTCCGTGGTATGTTGGGCTTTACCGGCACGTATAAGGGCAAGCGTGTCAGCGTAATGGGTCACGGCATGGGTATGGCCTCCATCGGTATTTATACCTATGAACTCTACAACTTCTATGGCGTTAAGACGATTATTCGCGTGGGCTCGGCAGGTTCTATCAACAACGACCTTCACATTGGTGACCTGGCTATCGCTATGGGTGCTTGCACCAACAGCAACTTTGCTGCTCAATATGAAATGCCAGGAACATTTGCACCCATTGGTGACTTTGCTCTGATTCGTCAGGCTGTCGAGTCGTGCGAGAAGTTCGGCTACCACTACAAGGTTGGCAACGTGCTGTCGTCTGACACGTTCTATGGCGAGAATCCGCATACCGACAAGTGGATCAATATGGGCGTGCTGGCTGTAGAAATGGAGATAGCCGCACTCTACATGAATGCGGCTCGTGCGGGTAAACGTGCCTTAGGCATCTGCACGATTTCCGACCACATCTTAACAGGTGAAGCAACGACGGCAGAAGAACGCCAGAACAACTTCACGCACATGATGGACGTAGCGTTCTCGCTCGTCTGATGTTCTCTGACAACCCCGTAATCCCAGTGTTCGTTCCGTCAATATGCCTGTTCATGAACACCCTTGACGGCACGAAATGATCGTTGCCGTCAATACGCCATTTCATGTACGCCTTTGACGGCACGACCACTGGGGTCGTTCATGCCCTTGAAGGCGGCATCCCATTCGAGAGCGATGGCGGTGCTGCAAGCGACGGAAGCCTCGGAGGGGACGGAGCGAGCGGCAGAGTCGCTGGGGAAATGCTCGGCAAATATTGAACGGTAGTAGTATTCCTCTTTGTTCTTCGGCGGATTGATGGGGAATCGCTCTGCAGCGTGCGCCATCTGCTCGTCAGAAACAGCTTCTGAGGTGATTTGCTTCAGCGTGTCAATCCATGAATAGCCTACACCGTCACTAAACTGCTCCTTTTGGCGCCAAGCCACCTCTTCTGGTAGCATGTCGGCGAAAGCTTCGCGGACAATCTTCTTCTCTATCGTATTACCTGGACACATCTTGGCCTCAGGGTTGGTACGCATTGCCACATCCAGAAACTCCTTGTCGAGGAATGGTACACGACCTTCAACGCCCCAGGCACTCAGACTCTTGTTGGCACGCAGACAGTCGTAGAGGTAGAGTTTGCCTAATTTGCGCACAGTCTCTTCGTGGAAATCTTTTGCTGTGGGTGCCTTGTGGAAGTAGAGATAGCCACCGAATATCTCGTCGGCACCCTCGCCGCTTAGCACCATCTTGATACCCATCGACTTAATGACGCGAGCCAGCAGATACATGGGCGTAGAAGCACGGACTGTGGTGACATCGTAGGTCTCGATGAAATAGATGACATCGCGGATGGCGTCAAGACCTTCCTGAATGGTGTAGTTGATCTCGTGGTGGACGGTGCCTATGTGGTCGGCCACCATCTTAGCTTTTGCCAAATCTGGAGCACCTTTCAGTCCAACAGCAAACGAGTGCAGACGAGGCCAGTAGGCCTTGGTCTTAGAATCGTCTTCGATACGATGCTCAGAAAACTTCTCGGCTATTGCTGAGATGACGCTGGAGTCTAGACCGCCTGAGAGCAGTACACCATAAGGCACATCGCTCATCAACTGGCGCTTGACAGCAGCAGTCAGTGCATCGTGGATGGCATCGACGCTGGCAGGATTATCTTTCACAGCATCATAGTGCATCCAATCACGACGGTAGTACCACTTCTGCCCTGGATCAACACTCCAATAATAGTGTCCAGGGAGGAATGGCTCATAGCGTTCACATTGTCCTTCGAGGGCTTTCAGCTCCGATGCCACATATACTGTACCATCACTGTCGTAGCCAATATAAAGAGGTATAACGCCTATGGGGTCACGGGCAATCAGAAATTCATCTTTCTCCTCATCGTAGAGTGCAAAGGCGAAGATGCCGCTGAGGTCTTCGAGGAAGTCGATGCCCTTTTCGCGATAAAGCGCCAATATGACTTCACAGTCGCTGCCTGTTTGGAACTCATACTGACCAGCGTAGCGGCGACGAATCTCCTGATGGTTATATATCTCGCCATTCACAGCCAAGACCTGCTTGCGGTCTGGCGAATACAATGGCTGGCCGCCACTCTCCGGGTCGACGATGCTCAGTCGTTCGTGGGCAAGGATGGCGCTGCCGCCACAGTATATTCCACTCCAGTCAGGTCCGCGATGACGGATTTTCTGACTCATACGTAACGCCTTATCGCGAAGCTCATGCGTCTGCTTCTTTACATTAAATATTGCTACGATTCCACACATAATATTTCTATTTTAAAGGTACGACAAATATAGATAGTTGGTTTGAGCGGGATATTCCGCTGCGAGGGTGTCTATTTGGTTGACAGTAGGCACGAGACCGAGTTCCTTACGCCATTTGCGAATGGTAAGACCGGCTTGTTCCATCTTCATACGGTTCTCCAAACCAACGGCGCGAGCTATCTGGAAATCGGAGAAGCCATAGACCTTGGCGGCTCGTAATAGCGGGAAGATTTCCGGCGACCTGAGATACTCCATGAATTCGCTGGGCTCCATATATTCTGAGATTTCAGATAGGATGGCGTTCTCTTTCAATTGCTGGTCGATATCTACAATATGTTTCAGTTTCTGAAGGAACCAACGGTCAATCTTCGTCAGCTGATGGATTTGCTCGACGGTATAGCCGATTTTCAGTGCTTTCGACACCACGAAGATACGCATATCCGTTGGTTCATGCAAGGACTTGGCAATGTCGGCAATCTTAATTTCATGGTTTTCTACAAAACCGTGCATACCTTGGCCAATCATACGCAAACCCTTCTGCAGCGCCTCCTCGAAGGTACGTCCGATTGCCATTACCTCGCCCACGCTCTTCATAGCCGAACCAAGCTCACGTTTCACACCGTGGAACTTAGTGAGGTCCCAACGCGGAATCTTTACGACGGCATAGTCAAGGGCTGGCTCGAAGAAGGCACTCGTGGTCTTGGTTACGCTATTCTTCAGGTCGAAGAGGCCGTAGCCGAGTCCCAGTTTGGCTGCGACAAAGGCCAGAGGATAGCCCGTTGCCTTGCTTGCCAAAGCCGACGAACGGCTCAGACGGGCGTTGACCTCAATGACGCGATAGTCCTCGCTGTTGGGGTCGAGCGCATACTGCACGTTACACTCGCCAACGATACCAATGTGGCGGATGATCTTAATGGCAAGGGCACGCAGTTTGTGATACTCGCTGTTGGTCAGCGTCTGGCTTGGTGCTACCACTATCGACTCACCGGTATGGATGCCCAGTGGGTCGAAGTTCTCCATGTTACAAACGGTGATGCAGTTGTCGAAACGGTCGCGCACTACTTCGTACTCAATCTCCTTCCAACCCTTCAACGACTTCTCGACCAACACTTGCGGCGAGAATGAGAAGGCTTCCTCAGCCTGTGATAAGAGTTCCTCTTCGTTGTCGCAGAAGCCAGAGCCCAAACCGCCCAAAGCGTAGGCGGCACGCAATATCACGGGGAAGCCAAGTTCGTGGGCCGCCTTTTGTACTTCCTCGACTGTCGAACAGGCTTCGCTTTTAATGGTCTTCACTCCGATCTCATCGAGGCGCTTTACAAAAAGGTCGCGGTCCTCGGTGTCGATGATGGCCTGAACGGGCGTACCCAGAACCTTGACACCATATTTCTCCAAGACACCCTTTTCGTACAGTTCCACACCACAGTTCAAGGCCGTTTGTCCGCCAAACGATAGCAGGATGCCGTCAGGACGCTCCTTCTCGATGACACGCTCAACGAACTCTGGTGTCACGGGTTGGAAATAAACGGTATCGGCCACATCCTTCGACGTCTGTACCGTAGCGATATTTGGGTTGATGAGCACGGAATGGATGCCTTCTTCCTTCAATGCCTTCAGCGCCTGGGCACCACTATAGTCGAACTCGCCAGCCTGCCCAATCTTAAGTGCACCGCTACCTAAAAGCAGTACCTTACGGACAGTTTTCTGATTGGGCACGTCCGATTGCTCGATTGGGCACGCTCGATTGTTCAACTGAGCACGCTCGATTGTATTAATGAACGTGTCGAACATCCATTCCGTGTCCGTTGGCCCCGAGCAAGCCTCCGGGTGGAACTGTGCCGAGAGCCACGGATTCGTCTTGTGGCGGATGCCCTCGTTCGAGCCGTCGTTCATATTCACGAACAACGGTTCCCAATCGGCGGGCAGCGTAGAATCATCGACAGCATAGCCGTGATTCTGCGAGGTGATATAACAACGATTCGTGCCCACCTCACGTACTGGCTGGTTGTGCGATCGGTGACCGTATTTCAACTTGTAGGTCTTGGCACCAGCGGCACGAGCCAACAGCTGGTTACCCAAGCAGATGCCCATGCAGGGCTTCACCTCTTTATTACGAAGGAACGTCCGGATATGCTCCACCGTTTTGTCGCATTGTTCTGGGTCACCAGGACCGTTGGCTAAGAAGAGACCATCAAACTCCAACTCATTGAAGTCGTAGTCCCAGGGCACGCGAATCACTTCAACGCCTCTTTTAATCAGACAGCGAATGATATTCGCCTTGACGCCACAGTCGACAAGCACGACCTTTTTATCGGCTCCTTCATTATAGCGGATGATTTCTTTACAACTTACCTTCTCCACCCAATTCACCGAACCGTAGTCCTCGTCAAGTGTGGTAGCAAATTTTTCACTATTCACTTTTCCCTTTTCACTCAGAATAATTCTTCCCATCATCACACCATGCTCGCGCAGTACTTTTGTCAAGCGTCGTGTGTCGATGCCTGTAATGGCAGGAATCTTTTCGCGCTTCAGCCATGCTGCCAGCGACTCCTTCGCATTCCAGTGGGAATATTCTTCGCTATAGTCGGCCACTATCAAGGCCTTGGGGTGGATACGCTCACTCTCCATAAACAGTGGCAGACCATCGCTGCCTAAACCTGTGTCAGGCACACCATAGTTGCCTATCAGCGGGAATGTCGTTACTAATATTTGGCCTGCGTAACTGGGGTCTGTCAGGCTCTCTGGGTAGCCCGACATTGCAGTATTAAAAACTACCTCCCCCACAGTATTTGCTTCGTAACCAAATGATTGGCCACAGAATACCGTGCCATCGCTGAGTATCAATCTTGCTTCTCTCTTCATTTTTTATTGTTTTTCAGTTTGCTATCAATATAATTTACGAATGCCTGGTTGCAGAGGCGTGTGCCACCAGGGGTGGGATAGTGGCCTGTAAAGTACCAGTCGCCAGGATGGTTGGGACAGGCTTCGTGTAGTCCCTCGATGCTCTGGAAGACTAATTCGACGGGTGCCTGCATACCCTTCGGACGTAGCATTTCCACTATCTTCTGGTTAATTTCCTCTATGGTAAACGGTTCGTAGAGTGCACGGACGTGATTTATCAAGTCTTCCCCATGATTCCTAAGTTCCTCTTTGCAAGCCAGATAAGTATCATTCACCAGTTGCCACATGCCTCGCTCCTCTATCAGTGCCATCGTGGCACGGAAGGCGCAGAACTCCTCCAGTCGGGCCATATCGATGC
This sequence comes from uncultured Prevotella sp., assembly GCA_946404405.1. Lineage (GTDB taxonomy): Bacteria > Bacteroidota > Bacteroidia > Bacteroidales > Bacteroidaceae > Prevotella. The sequence goes on along the minus strand of CAMJDL010000019.1, from coordinate 22,431 downwards.
CATAATAGTCGGGGTAGCGAATCTGGGGAGAACTCGACACCATCACAATCTTCTTGGGATGCAGTCGGTCCAGAATCTTAAAGATGCTCTCTCTGAGAGTCGTGCCACGAACTATCGAGTCGTCGATGATGACGAGGTTGTCTTCGTAGGGCCGCAACGAGCCGTAGCTGATGTCATACACGTGGGCAGCCAAGTCGTTGCGCTCGCTGTTGTCGGCAATGAAGGTACGCATCTTGATATCCTTCCACACCACCTTCTCCGTACGCACCTCACCATGCAACTTGCGGAAGCCGTCTGTCATACCGTAATAGGCTACCTCTGCCGTGTTGGGAATATATGAAAAAACGGTGTTGGTTACATCATTGTCGATAGCCCTCAGAATGGGTTGTGTCAGTTGTTCACCCAGACGTTTGCGTTCCTGATAGATGTCGCAATCAGAACCACGACTGAAGTAGATGCGTTCAAACGAGCAGGCAGAGAGCTTTTGGGCTGGCATAATCAGCTCCAGACGACTCTCGCCGTTCTTGTGTACGATGAGAGCCTGTCCGGGCTTGAGCTCGAACACCTTCTCACGATCAATATCAAAAGTGGTCTGTAATACAGGTCGCTCGCTGGCCAATGCTATCAGCTCTTCGTCGCGATAGAAGAAGGCTGGACGTATGCCCCATGGGTCGCGTACGGCAAACATCTCGCCGCTACCCGTCAGTCCACACATCACGTAGCCGCCATCGTAGTGAATCATGGTGGTCTTCAGCACGTTGGCCATCTCCACATGGTTATCTATGTAGTTGGTGATATCGGTACCCTCCAGTCCCTTTTCCTTGGCCTCTACAAATAGTCGTTCCACTTCACGGTCCAGTCGGTGCCCCATCAGTTCTAGGGTGATGTACGAGTCGCCATAGATACGTGGCGACTGTCCTTGTGCCGTGAGGAACTGGAAGACCTCGTCGATGTTGGTCATGTTGAAGTTGCCGCACAGACATAGGTTCTTGGCTCGCCAGTTGTTACGACGCAGAAAGGGATGCACAAATGTCAGTCCACTCTTGCCTGTGGTTGAGTAACGCAGGTGTCCCATATAGAGCTCGCCAGCCATCTCTTGTGTCACTCGCGAAAAAATCTCCGTGATGGCATCCTTGCCCTCGGCCTTCTCACGGAACATGTATTCTGTGCCTGGCTCCTTGTTCAGACAGACGGAGGCTATACCAGCACCCTCCTGTCCACGGTTGTGCTGCTTCTCCATCATCAGATAGAGTTTATTAAAGCCGTACGCCCAAGTGCCGTACTTCTTCTCGTAGTAACTCAAGGGCTTCAAAAGGCGAATCATCGCCACGCCGCACTCATGTTTCAGCTGTTCCATTTTTACCTTTTTACTTTTTTACCTTTAAAGGCAGGCTTTGATGAATGACATAAACAATGGATGCGGATGCAGTACCGTTGAAGAATATTCTGGATGGAACTGGGTTCCGATGTACCATTTCTTCTCAGGAATCTCAACAATCTCCACCAGGTTGGCGGCAGGATTGATACCTACACACTTCATACCGTTTATTTCGAACTCCTCCTGATACTTATTGTTGAACTCGTAGCGATGACGATGGCGCTCCTTTATGAGGTCTCCACAATCGTAGGCCTCGTAGGTCCGACTGCCTTTCTGCAATTCGCACTCGTAGGCGCCCAGTCGCATGGTGCCGCCCATCTGGGTGATGTTCTTCTGCTCCTCCATGATGTCGATGACATTATGAGGTGTCCTCTCATCCATCTCACGACTGTTGGCATCCTTGTATCCCAACACGTTACGGGCAAATTCTATCACCATCATCTGCATACCCAGACAGATGCCGAAGGTTGGTGTGTCGTTCGTGCGTGTATATTCGGCAGCGATAATCTTACCCTCAATACCACGCGACCCAAAGCCTGGGCATACCACAATACCTTGTAAACCGTCCAGTTTCTCTGCAACGTTCTCTTTAGTAATCTCCTCGCTGTTCACGAAGTGCAGCTTGGCTTTCACATCGTTATAGATACCTGCCAGATTCAGGCTCTCACGGATGCTCTTATAGGCATCTTGCAGGTCGTATTTGCCTACCAGCCCGATGTGTACCTCCTGCTTGGCATTGCGCTGTTTGTTCAGGAAGTCGTGCCAAGGTTTCATGGCTGGTGTCTCACCAACGGGGATGCCAATCTTACGCATAATGGCAGCATCTAAGCCCTGCTTCTGCATGCTCACAGGCGCCTCGTAGATACTGGGCATATCTTCGCTCTGCACCACACACTCCAAATCGACATTACAAAACGACGCCACCTTCATGCGCACATGGTCATCAAGGTGGCGTTCCGTCCTAAGGACGAGGATATCAGGCTGGATACCCATTCCCTGTAACTCTTTCACACTATGTTGTGTTGGTTTTGTCTTCAACTCGTCGGCAGCTTTCAGATAGGGCACGTAAGTCAGGTGTACACATACCGCGTCTCGTCCCAATTGCCACCGTAATTGTCGGATGGCCTCCATGAACGGTGCACTCTCAATGTCGCCTATGGTGCCGCCCACCTCTGTTATCACAAAGTCCAGCCCCTCGTCCAGTCCCTCGCGCAGCATCCTACGTTTTATCTCGTCCGTAATGTGCGGTACCACCTGGATAGTCTTACCCAGATAGTCGCCGTGGCGCTCGCGATCAATCACCGTCTTGTAGATACGACCGGTTGTTATGGAGTTGTTTCGTGTGGTGTGTATGCCTGTAAAACGCTCGTAGTGACCCAAATCCAGGTCGGTTTCAAAACCGTCCTCTGTCACGTAGCACTCACCGTGTTCGTAGGGGTTCAGCGTTCCTGGGTCGATATTGATATATGGGTCGAATTTCTGAATCGTGACCTTAAAGCCACGTGCCTGTAGCAGTTTACCGATGCTGGCAGAAATGATACCCTTTCCCAGTGATGAAACCACACCACCTGTTACGAAAATATACTTTGTGTTCATTCTATGTTGTTTTGAAGTTTGCATATCTCTTTACCTATATATCAATAACTTATTGTTGGCGCTATTCGCTTGCGGCTGCAAAGGTATATTGTTTGAATGAATATACAAAGTAATTATTTGCGTTTTGATTGTTAAAAACGCACACAAATATCAAAGTGTAAAGTAATAAAGTACGCAAACAGTGTTTTACTTGTCATTATGATTCGAAAATACCACTTTTTGTAGCAAAATGATATTTGTTATAAAATAAACTATCAAAATAGTCAGTAATTTCTTGTATATTCAAACATTCTGCTTTACCTTTGCACCCAAATTTAATCAAAACGATAGAAAAAGTAAGGATAATATGACAAAATGTAAACTTCAAACATTAGAAATGATGCAGAGAGGACAATGTCTACAAAAAGGTCTCTATCAGAGCGACTACGAGCATGATGCTTGCGGCGTGGGAATGGTTGTGAACATCCACGGCGGAAAGAGTCACGATCTGGTAGACAATGCGCTGAGGGTGCTGGAAAACATGGAACATCGCGGAGCTGAGACTCGCGACAAGACTGGCGACGGAGCCGGTATCATGGTACAGATTCCGCACGAGTTTATTCTGTTGCAGGGTATTCCAGTACCTGAGAAGGGTAAGTATGGTACAGGTCTGGTGTTCCTGCCAAAAGACGCGAAGGCGCAGCAGGAGATTCTGAGTGTGATGATCGAAGAGATTGAACGCGAGGGACTACAGTTGATGCATCTGCGCGCTGTGCCTACTAATCCCGAGGTGCTGGGTGCTGCGGCTCGTGAAGTGGAGCCAGACATCAAACAAGTGTTCGTTACTGGAATAACAGACGAGCAGGTGCCCGTGTTCGAGCGTATACTATATAAAGTACGCAAGCGTATAGAAAACCGTATAGACAACGAGGATTTTTATATTTGCTCGCTGTCGAACAAAAATATCATTTACAAGGGAATGCTGACCAGCGGACAGCTGCGTCGCTATTTCCCTGATCTGTCGAACGATTACTTTACCAGTGGACTGGCGCTGGTACACTCACGCTTCTCTACTAACACATTCCCCAAATGGAAGTTGGCACAGCCTTTCCGCTTGCTGGCCCACAACGGTGAGATTAACACCATTCGTGGTAACCGCGGTTGGATGAAGGCTCGCGAGAGCGTGCTGAGCAGCGAGGCCTTAGGCGACATTAAAGATCTGCGCCCAATAGTACAGGAGGGTATGAGCGACTCTGCCAGCCTCGACAACGTATTCGAGTTCCTGATGCTGAGTGGACTGAGTCTGCCGCAGGCGATGGCCATTCTGGTGCCGGAGAGTTTCAACGATAAAAACCCCATCAGTGAGGACCTGAAGGCTTTCTATGAGTACCATTCCATCCTGATGGAGCCATGGGACGGTCCTGCTGCGCTGCTGTTTAGCGATGGTCGCTACGCAGGCGGAATGTTGGACAGAAACGGCCTGCGCCCCAGTCGCTACACCATTACCAAACAAGGCATGATGGTGGTAGCCAGTGAGGTGGGTGTGATGGACTTTGAGCCAGGCGATGTGGTATCGAAAGGTCGTCTGCAGCCAGGAAAGATTCTGCTGATTGACACGCAGGAGGGCAAGATTTACTACGACGGCGAGATCAAGGAGCAGTTGGCCAAGGCGCATCCTTACCGAGAATGGCTGAACGAGAACCGCGTGCAGTTGGAGAAGTTGAAGAGCGGACGTCACGTGGAGAATAGCGTCAGTAACCTCGAACAGAAACTTGTCACCTTCGGCTTTGGTCAGGAGGATATCGACAAGACTATCGTGCCAATGGCAACAGCTGGCCAGGAGCCAGTAGCTGCCATGGGTAACGACACACCGCTGGCAGTCATCTCAGACCGTCCACAGGTGCTGTTCAACTATTTCCGTCAGCAGTTTGCACAGGTAACCAACCCTGCAATCGACCCCATTCGTGAAGAGTTGGTAATGAGCCTGACAGAATACATCGGTGCCGTAGGAACCAACATCCTGACGCCCGATGCATCGAACTGTAAGATGGTTCGTCTGCCACAGCCCGTGCTGACCAACACACAGCTCGACATACTTTGTAACATCCGCTATAAGGGATTTAACACCAAGAAATTGCCTATCCTTTTTGAAATGAGTAAGGGCGAGGAAGGCTTGCGTCAAGCATTGGATAATCTGTGTCATCAAGCCGAGGCAAGTGTTGACGAGGGTGTTAACTACATCATTCTCTCTGACCGTGATATCGACGAGACACATGCTGCCATCCCATCGCTGTTGGCAGTATCGGCTGTTCACCACTATCTGATTAGCGTGGGCAAGCGTGTTCAGACAGCGTTGATAGTAGAGAGCGGTGAGATTCGCGAGGTGATGCACGCTGCATTGCTGCTGGGCTATGGTGCCAGCGCACTGTGTCCGTATATGACATTCGCCATTCTCGATGATTTGGTAAAGCGCCACAAGATTCAGGAAGAATATGCTACGGCTGAGAAAAACTACATCAAGGCAGTGGACAAAGGCCTGAAAAAGATCATGTCGAAGATGGGTATCTCGACCATCCGTAGCTATCGTGGCGCCAAGATCTTCGAGAGTATCGGACTGAGCGAGGATCTGCTGAGAAGGTACTTCGGCACAGAGGTGAGCACCATCGGAGGTGTAGGACTGAAGGAGATTGCGAGGGATGCCATCCGACTGCACGAAGCAGCCGAATCATGGGGACAGGTTCATGATTCTGGTCAGAATCAAGCAACCTGTCCCCGTGATTCGGGTTTCCTCCCCAATAACGGTCAGTTTGCTTGGCGCAAGGACGGTATCAAGCACGCCTGGAATCCTGAAACGATTGCCCAGTTGCAACTGGCCACCCGTCAGGGCAACTACGATAAATTCAAGGCTTGGGCAAAGATTGTTGATGAGAAGGAATCACCCATCTTCATCCGCGACTTCTTCAAGTTCAAGAAGGCAGCCAAGCCAACGCCACTCGACGAGGTGGAGCCCGTTGAGAGCATTGTAAAGCACTTCGTGACGGGTGCCATGAGTTTCGGCGCCCTGAGCATCGAGGCCCACGAGGCACTGGCGCTGGCCATGAACAAGTTGGGTGCACGCTCTAACACTGGTGAGGGTGGTGAGGACAACGCCCGCTATCACTCAGAGGTTGATGGCGTAAGCCTTTCAAGCAAAACAAAGCAGATTGCCAGTGGACGTTTCGGCGTGACAGCCGAGTACCTGGTGAATGCTGAGGAGATACAGATTAAGGTGGCACAGGGTGCTAAGCCTGGTGAGGGCGGACAGCTGCCTGGCTTTAAGGTGAACGAGATTATCGCCAAGACGCGTAACGCCATCCCCGGCATTTCTCTGATTTCCCCTCCACCTCATCACGATATCTATTCTATCGAGGACCTGGCGCAGCTCATCTTCGACCTGAAGAATATCAACCCGACGGCTGCCGTCAGCGTGAAGCTCGTTGCCGAGAGTGGTGTAGGAACCATCGCCGCTGGTGTGGCTAAGGCCAAGGCCGACCTGATTGTAATCAGTGGTGCCGAGGGTGGTACTGGTGCATCGCCTGCTTCATCAATGCGCTTTGCAGGTATCTCACCTGAGATTGGTCTGGCCGAGACTCAGCAGACGTTGGTGATGAACGGCCTGAGAAATCAGGTTCGCCTGCAGACCGACGGACAGTTGAAGACTGCCAAGGACGTGATTATCATGGCTATGCTGGGTGCCGATGAGTTCTCGTTTGGTACGCTGCCGCTGATTGTGCTGGGTTGCGTGATGATGCGCAAGTGTAACACCAATACTTGTCCGATGGGTGTGGCTACTCAGAACCCAGAGCTGCGTAAGCACTTTGAGGGTCGTGCCGAGTACGTGGTAAACTTCTTCACCTTCCTGGCTGAGCAGGTGCGCGAGTATCTCAGCGAGATTGGTGTGAAGAGCCTGAAGGAGATTATCGGTCACACAGAACTGATCGAGGTGGATACCACCAACGCTACTGATAAGCAGAAGACCATTGACTTCGCTCGTCTGCTCCACAAACCTGAGACTGATAAGGCTCTGTTCTGGGATCGTGGCGCATTCACCAAGGTGAGCGGCGTGAAGGACGAGGAGATTATAAAGGCTGCGCAAAAGGCTATCAGTGATGGCGAGGAGGTGACACTCGACTACGCCATCAAGAATACAGATCGTGCCGTATCAACTATGCTCTCTGGTGTTATCGCCAAGAAATATGGCGAGGCTGGTCTGCCTGATAACACTATCAACATCAAGTTCAAAGGTTCAGCCGGACAGAGCTTTGGAGCCTTTGCCGTTCACGGACTGAATCTGAAGCTCGAGGGTGAGTGTAATGACTACTTTGGAAAGGGGCTTTCAGGCGGTCGAATAAGCATTCTGCCTCCAGCCCGAAGCGGTGAGGACTTCCATGCAGAAGAAAATATAATCGCTGGTAATACAGGATTGTATGGTGCCACATCAGGTGAACTCTATATTAATGGTAAGGTGGGTGAGCGCTTTGGTGTGCGCAACTCAGGTGCCATAGCTGTGATTGAGGGTGCTGGAGACCACTGCTGCGAGTATATGACTGGCGGACGTGTGGTAGTGCTGGGTAAGACCGGTCGCAACTTCGCCGCTGGTATGAGTGGTGGTGTGGCTTACGTCTACGATCCCGACCACTCGTTCGACTACTTCTGTAATATGGATATGGTAGAGTTGGGACTCGTAGAGGACAGTGTTAGTCGCAAGGAACTGCTCGAGCTTATTCGTCAGCACTACCTGCACACAGGTTCTGCCCTCGCAGGACGTATGCTCGATGACTGGCAACGCTATGTGGTAGACTTCATTCAGGTTGTGCCTATCGAGTACAAGCGCGTGCTGCAGGAAGAGCAGAACAAGAAACTTCAAGAAAAAATTGCAAACATCCAAAGAGACTATTAATCATGGGAAATCCAAAAGCATTTTTAGAGATACACCGCCAGGAGGCGGGTTACCGTCCGATTCACGATAGAATCCACGACTTTGGCGAGGTAGAGCAGACGCTCAGCACTCGCGAACGTAAACTGCAGGCATCGCGCTGTATGGACTGTGGCGTGCCCTTCTGCCATTGGGCCTGTCCGCTGGGCAACAAAGCACCAGAATGGAACGATGCATTATATAAAGGCGATTGGGAGTTGGCTTACCGCTTACTGAACAGTACCAATCCCTTCCCAGAGTTCACTGGCCGTATATGTCCCGCTTTGTGCGAGAAGGCCTGTGTACTGAACCGTTTTAACCACGAGCCGACGACAAACCGTGAGGACGAGGCTGCCATCACAGAGATGGCCTTCCAGGAGGGATTTATCCAGCCCAAGACTGACATCGTGCGCAACAGCAAGAAGGTGGCAGTTATTGGTGCTGGCCCTGCCGGACTGGCTGCTGCCAACGACCTGAACCTGATGGGCTACAAGGTAACAGTATTCGAGAAGAACGAGGCTGCTGGCGGCTTGCTCCGCTATGGCATCCCCAACTTCAAACTGAATAAGGCCATCATCGACCGCCGTATTGGTTTGCTGGAGCAGGAGGGTATTGAGTTTAAGTATAATCAGGATATCTCTGATCCTGCATCAATTGCACCAGATTTCGATGCTGTAGTTATCTCAACTGGTACTCCGACTGCTCGCGATTTGAAGGCTCCAGGCCGAGAGTTGAAAGGTGTTCACTTTGCCCTCGAAATGCTCTCTCAGCAGAACCGCGTTCTCGCAGGTATGGAGTTCTCGAAAGATGAGCGCGTTACAGCTAAGGGTAAAGATGTACTCGTGATTGGTGGTGGTGATACAGGTTCTGACTGTATTGGTACAGCTCACCGTCAGGGTTGCAAGAGCGTTACTCAGATTGAGATTATGCCCAAGCCCGTTGAGGGACCGGAAGATCCGCAGAACCCTTGGCCCAACTGGCCTCGCACCCTCAAGACAACCTCGAGTCACGAGGAGGGCTGTACCCGCCGTTGGAACATCAATACCCTGGAGTTCCTGGGCGAGAATGGCAAGCTGACAGGCGTAAAGGTACAGGAGGTTGACTGGAAGCCCAACCCAGAAGGTGGTCGCCCCATCATGGTAGAAAAAGGCAAGCCCGAAATCATTAAGGCCGAGCTTGTTCTGCTGGCTATGGGTTTCCTTAAACCAGAGCATCCTGAGTACCCCAAAAATGTCTTCGTATGTGGTGACTCCGCCAACGGTGCCTCTCTCGTCGTTCGCGCTATGGCCAGCGGCAAGCAGACAGCTCAGAAGGTCGCTGCCTTCTTACAGAACAAGTAAAAGAAAAGGGGCGTTTTACACACAGCAAAGCCGGCGGAGCACTGTATTTAACAGAGCCTCGGCGGCATTGTTACTTATTAATTCGCTTTCCCTTTGATATATTAATCGGTGTACTCTTGGGAAACGCTATGCTGTAGGCTCGGTCGAGATCGGGCAGATGAACTTTGCGCGTACGCGTCGCCGTCAGCGTGTCCTCGGCATCCTCGTTCAGCATGCGCAGCCCCTTGCCGATAATCTCGTCAGCCAGTCGCCCGTCTTGGTCAGCTGGTAGCAGGGTACCTCGCGCGTTCCACCATTAGGCTGAACGATGGTTCTCGATGTCAGCTGAAATTTCAGCCCACATGTTTTTATCCATGCAGGCTCCATGTTTCTGATGGCCTGCATCACGTTCTTGTACACAATAGGGTCGGTTCTCTCTTTGAGAGTGTGGCGTTGCAATCCGCTGTGTAAATTCTGTTTCAGCGTTACAGTGTTACAGTTCCAAAAACGATTGTGGAAAAGTCAAAAATTAACTATATATATATAAATATAGAAGTATTTTTATGGTATGGAAAAGCCTTTCGAGAACTGTAACACTGTAACAAGTGTAACAGGCGTCAACCTTTCAGTACGACTTTTTTTGAAAATACATGAAATTTTGCGGCTGAAAATTCGTAGACCGCAATGGGAATATTGTACCTTTGCAACGTCGAAATGAGAGAGAAGCCGTTTCGCTATAGGCGATAAGCCGTTTCACGATGAGCGAGAGGCCATTAAACTTTAACCATTAACCAAAAAATCAAACATTATGGGAACAATTCAAATCAAGAAGGTCGAAAAGACCGTAACAACTGGTAACTCGGGCGGCGGTTCGAACACGGGCGGTAACACCGGAGGCAACAACGGTGGCGGCGAGGAAGGTGAGCCCGACGAAAACTAGGCAAAGAGTGTGCCCTTCGGGGCAAACTCTTTTAGTGAATAGTGAATAGTGAAGGGTGAACAGTGAATTGAAATAGGCGGGCGCAAGGTATTTGCGTCCGTCTTTTTTTTTACTGTTTCTTGGTAATAAAAGGCGTTTTTCCCCTTAGTGAAGAAATATGGGTGAAAGATACAATATGTTACTATTTGATGCAAAAAACACTTAAAATGTAAGCAAAATAACACAAAATACCGCCTTGTTCTTTACAAAATGATAGTTTGACGGTAAATTTAGAAACAAAAAGAACGATAATTTTTTGCTTTTTCTGTCTTTTTGTAGTACCTTTGCACCCGGATTTCAACATTAGAGATGCTCAATAGGTTATGATGGACAACAAACAGACAAGGAAAATTCGGTTTACGAAGATGCATGGCGCTGGTAATGACTACATCTATGTCAACGCCATGGAATATCCCATTGCCGACCCTGTCAGTGCTGCCATTGCCTGGAGCGACCGTCATAAGGGTATCGGCTCTGACGGACTGGTGTTGATAGACAAGTCGCCTGTTCCTGAGGCTGACTACTCTATGCGCATCTTCAATGCCGATGGCAGTGAGGCCATGATGTGTGGCAATGCGTCGAGGTGTATTGGCAAGTACCTTTATGAGACGACCCACCCCTGGCCCCTCCCTGTTATGGAGGGGAATGGTTACCAAGAGACTCAGATTCGGCTGCTGACGCTGTCGGGGGTCAAGACGCTACATCTCCACATCGTTGAGGGTATCGTTGAGTCAGTCACCGTTGACATGGGTGAACCCGTATTAGAGGACGAGTCGCAGTTCATTGCTTCGCGTGATATTAAAAGAGGTGTTTTCGTATCGATGGGCAATCCGCATTATGTTGTCTTTACGGATAACGTGGATCAGGTGGGCGAGACGGGTAGCATGTTGGAGCATCACCCTGCTTTCCCGCAGCGTTGCAACATTGAGTTCGCACACGTGGAAGATAATGGAAATATTAGAACGCGCGTATGGGAACGCGGCAGCGGCATTACCCAAGCCTGCGGAACGGGTGCCTGTGCTACCGCTGTGGCTGCTGCACTGACGGGCAGGGCTGGTAGGACGTCGCAAATCGTGATGGATGGTGGCACGCTTACCATCGAGTGGCGCGAGAGTGACAATCACGTCTATATGACGGGTCCTGCCGAATTCGTCTTCGACGGCGAAATAGAGGCGGGCTTCGCCCTAAATGACAAATGATAAATGAAAAATGATAAATCAAGAATATGGCATTAGTAAACATTCATTTTCTGAACCTGCAGAACAATTACCTGTTCGCTGACATTGCCAAGAAGGTTAACGCTTTCAAGGTGATGCACCCGGGTGCCGACGTCATCTCGCTCGGCATCGGTGACGTTACGCAGCCTTTGTGTCCCGCTGTCACCGAGGCCATGCATAAGGCTGTCGACGAGATGGGTACTGCTGAGGGGTTCCGTGGCTATGGTCCTGAGCAGGGCTACGACTTCCTGCGTGAGGCGATACTGAAGAACGACTTCCTGCCACGTGGCATCCACCTCGATGTCGACGAGGTGTTCATCAACGACGGTGCAAAGTCGGATACGGGCAACTTCCAGGAGCTGCTCCACTGGGACAACTTCATCGGCGTGACCGATCCCATCTATCCCGTCTATATCGACTCCAATGTGATGATAGGTCGCTGCGGTGTCTATAAAGACGGTCGCTGGACCAATGTGCGCTACATGCCCACCAAGGCAGAGAACGGCTTCGTGCCGGACCTACCCAAGGGTCGTCCCGTCGATGTCATCTATCTCTGCTATCCCAACAACCCCACGGGTACGGTCATCAGCAAGCAGGAGCTGCGCAAGTGGGTGAACTACGCGCTGAAGAACGATGCCCTCATCCTCTACGATGCTGCCTATCAGGCCTACATCCAGGACCCGAAGATTCCCCATAGCATCTTCGAGATTCGGGGTGCTCGCAAGTGCGCCGTCGAGTTCCGCTCCTATTCCAAGACGGCTGGTTTCACGGGAGTCCGCTGCGGCTATACCATCGTGCCGAAAGAGGTCACCGTCAGCACCTTCGAGGGCGAGCGTATATCGTTGAACCATCTGTGGCTGCGTCGCCAGTGTACGAAGTTCAATGGCTGCAGCTATATCTCACAGCGTGCTGCCGAGGCCATCTATACACCCGAGGGTAAACAGCAAATCAAGGCCACCATCGACTACTACATGCAGAACGCCAAGAAGATGCTGGAAACGCTTCGTGGTCTGGGCTATGAGTGCTATGGTGGTGAGAATGCCCCCTATGTCTGGATGCGCACCCCCGACGGCATGTCGTCCTGGCAGTTCTTCGAGGCCCTGCTCTATGGTGCCAATGTTGTCTGCACGCCTGGCGTCGGTTTCGGACCCAGCGGAGAGGGCTATGTCCGCTTCACCGCCTTCGGCAGTCACGAAAAGACCGACGAGGCCTTGAATCGCATAAAAGCCTGGAGCAAAGGCTGACAAATTTTCTTTATACCTATAGTTATTTCTAATTATTCCTTCCGCGAGACTTTTTTAAGGTCTCGCGTTTTTTTATCACTATAAAAACAAGTGTGTTCGTACACAATTCTGTACGAAATGACACTTTGTAACGAAATGATAGGTTTGCGAGCCAAAATGTTAGCAAAATGACAAATTTTAATCGTTGTTAGTTTACAAAGTGTTAGTTATGCGCATTTTATACAAACAAAACGAAAGAATTATTGTGTGTTATTGAGCAAAGTGTCGTACCTTTGCAGCGTAATAATAACAAAATGTCACCCAATAAGAGGGTATAGTATTAATTAATAAGGTAAAAAGGTATGAAAAAGATTGAAGCAATTATCCGCAAGACGAAGTTCGAGGAAGTGAAAGCTGCTTTACTGTCATCCGACATCGACTGGTTCGAGTACCACGACGTACATGGCATTGGTCAGAGTCGTCAGGAACGTATCTATCGTGGCGTGCAGTATTCTACCGATGTCATCGAGCGTGTCGCCATCTCCATTGTGTGTCGCGACATCATTGTTGATCCGACGGTGAAGGTCATTCTGGAGGTAGCCCATACGGGTGAGGTCGGCGACGGTCGCATCTTCGTGAGCGATGTGATAGACACATGGTCTATCCGTACAGGTGAGAACGGCGACACGGTTTTAAGAGACAAGAAATAGAAGTTTAACGACTACGAATTAAACGAATTAATCGAATTATAAAGGTAATGGTGAATTCGTGTAATTAGCGTAATTCGTAGTATAAAAAATTAATGTTATGAACGAAATTGGATTATCACTCGATACTGTATGGATGCTATTGGCAGCCATGTTGGTTTTCTGGATGCAGCCGGGCTTTGCGCTGTGTGAAGCAGGTTTTACGCGTAGTAAGAACACGGCGAACATCCTGATGAAGAACTTTGTCGACTTTATGTTCGGCTCGTTGCTGTTCTTCTTCCTCGGCTTCGGCTTTATGTTCGGAAGCGATGCGCTGGGAGGTTTTATTGGTATGCCCAACTGGGGCGACCTGAGTTTCTATTCTGGCGACCTGCCCGTAGAGGGCTTCCTGATTTTCGAGACGGTGTTCTGTGCCACCTCTGCCACCATCGTCAGCGGTGCGATGGCTGAGCGCACGAAGTTCTCGATGTACCTGATTTATAGTGCGGTCATCTCGCTGTTCATCTATCCCATCGAAGGACACTGGACGTGGGGCGGTGGCTGGCTCTGCAACGATGCTGCCGACGGGTTTATGATGACCACGTTTGGCGATGTGTTCCACGATTTTGCTGGTTCTGCCATTGTGCATAGCGTGGGTGGTGTGCTGGCTCTGATTGGTGCTATTGCTCTTGGTCCACGTATTGGTAAGTATAGTGCCACCAAGAAGAGTAACGCTATTCCTGGTCACAACCTGGCTATGGCTGCTCTGGGTGTATTCATCCTCTGGCTGGGATGGTTCGGTTTCAACCCAGGTTCACAGTTGGCAGCCAGTGGTGAGGTAAACCGTATTGCTATCTCGCACGTGTTCCTGACTACGAACCTTGCAGCTGCGGCAGGTGGTGTGGCAACGATGTTCCTCACTTATCTGAAGTACGGCAAACCATCACTCTCTCTGACGCTCAACGGTGTGTTGGCAGGATTGGTTGGTATCACCGCAGGTTGTGATCTCGTATCGCCCTTCGGAGCCGTTATTATCGGACTTGTCTGTGGTATCGTATTGGTTTATGCCATTGAGTTTATCGACCATAAATTACATATAGATGATCCCGTTGGTGCCTCTTCAGTACATGGCGTCTGTGGTATTCTGGGTACGCTGATGACTGGTCTGCTGTCTACTTCGAACGGTGCCTTCTACGGCTATGGCTGGGGATTCTTCGGTGCTGAGTGCTTCGGTATCCTGGTCATCGACCTTTGGGCTGCTGCCTGTGGATTCGCCCTGTTCTACGGTATCAAGAAGCTGCATGGCCTGCGCGTTGACAAGCGCATAGAAGAGGAAGGTCTTGACGTTTACGAACATGGAGAGCTGTGTTACAATTAATTCATTCATCCGTCATTAATTAAAGATTAAATAATTATGAAAAAGATAGTATTATTTGCAATGGGTATGGTTATGAGCATGACCACCTTTGCACAGGAAGAGATTGAGACAACGATAAGTGCTGATGTAGTCAGTCATTATTACTGGCGTGGCCAGGACTTGGGCGGTGCATCGTTGCAGCCTACATTGGGCATCGGTTACAAGGGCCTGTCATTGACGGCCTGGGGTAGTACCGGACTGGTGAACCCAGACGACGCGAGGGAGCTTGACCTGACGCTGTCCTATACCGTTGGAGGTTTTAACATCGGCATCACTGACTATTGGTTTGATGCCATGGAGGGTGGTGACCCTGATGGCCGTTACTTCAGGTATAATGCACATAGCACTAACCATGTGTTTGAAGCTAACATCGGTTATGACTTCGGTTTCGCAAGTCTGCAGTGGTACACCAATTTTGCAGGCAACGATTACAAGGTGAAGGACGGTAAGCGGGCCTATAGCAGTTATGTGGAAGTAGCTGTCCCATTCAAACTATCTGCCATAGACTGGACTGCTACGGTCGGTGCCGTCCCCTTTGCCTCCGATGCTTATAATGATGGAACAAGCGGATTCGCTGTCTCTGACGTTTCGCTGAAGGCTACGAAGGACATCAAGATTACCGACACCTTCTCCGTTCCCGTATTCGGACAGATTGCCGCTAATCCGTGTACACAGCACGCATATCTGGTCTTCGGCTTTACGCTGCAGCCATAATGACGCTGCAACCATAGTGATAACAGACGCATTTCCTCCCTTTGCCTTCGCGCAGAGGGAGGTTTTTTCATATCTGTGTCCGATAACAGATTGTTACGAAATGACGTATTTTGTGTGCAAAGTGATAGCAAATAGAAAGAGGAGGTGCTTAAAAACTTTACAAAGTGTCAATTTGTGGTGTTTTTAACAAACAAAAAGTAAGTAAAACTTCTTCTTGTTCTGTCAAATTGTAGTAACTTTGCATCGTCAAACAATAAATGTGATATTAATATATTAAATAGGTAACATTATGGAAGCATTAAGATTTCAGGTTGTCGGTGAGGCCTTCAAGAAGAAGCCCCTCGATGTAAAAACACCCAGTGAGAGACCTTACGAGTATTTTGGCAAGAAGGTCTTCAATCGCGAGAAAATGTATAAGTACCTGCCGAAGCAGGTATATGAAAAGATGATCGATGTGATGGACAATGGTGCCCGTCTGGATCGTGATATCGCCGATGCAGTAGCTGCCGGCATGAAGCAGTGGGCTGTTGAGAATGGCGTAACGCACTATACACACTGGTTCCAGCCTCTGACAGAAGGTACCGCCGAGAAGCACGACTCATTTATTGAGCACGACGGCAAGGGTGGTATGGTCGAGGAGTTCACGGGCAAGCTGTTGGTTCAGCAGGAGCCTGATGCCTCTTCGTTCCCCTCTGGTGGTATCCGCTCGACCTTCGAGGCTCGCGGCTATTCAGCATGGGACCCCACATCGCCTGTTTTCATCATCGATGACACCCTGTGTATCCCCACCGTATTCATCAGTTATAGCGGTGAGGCACTGGACTATAAGGCACCTCTGCTGCGTGCCCTGCATGCTGTGAACGTGGCTGCTACGGATGTGTGCCACTACTTTGATCCAGCTGTGAAAAAGGTTCAGAGCAACTTGGGTTGGGAGCAGGAGTACTTCCTCGTAGATGAAGGATTGTATGCTGCCCGTCCTGACCTGCTATTGACAGGTCGTACTTTGATGGGACACGACTCTGCTAAGAACCAGCAGATGGACGACCACTATTTTGGTGCCATCCCAGAGCGTGTGGCAGCCTTTATGCGCGACCTGGAGATTCAGGCTCTTGAACTGGGTGTTCCTTGTAAGACACGTCATAACGAGGTGGCTCCTAACCAGTTTGAGCTGGCTCCTATCTTCGAGGAGACCAACCTGGCTGTCGACCATAACATGATGCTGATGTCGCTGATGAAGAAAGTGGCCCGCAAGCACGGTTTCCGCGTGC
This sequence comes from uncultured Prevotella sp., assembly GCA_946404405.1. Lineage (GTDB taxonomy): Bacteria > Bacteroidota > Bacteroidia > Bacteroidales > Bacteroidaceae > Prevotella. Next base: position 5,701 of record CAMJDL010000019.1, on the reverse strand, counting down.
TGCTCCACGAAAAACCATTCGCAGGCATCAACGGTTCTGGTAAGCACAACAACTGGAGTCTGAGTACAGACAACGGCATCCTGCTGCATGCTCCTGGCAAGACGCCAGAGCAGAACCTGCGCTTTGCCACCTTTATCGTTGAGACGCTGATGGGTGTCTATAAGCATAATGGTCTGTTGAAGGCCTCTATCATGAGTGCTACCAACGCTCACCGTCTGGGCGCTAACGAGGCACCTCCCGCCATCGTATCTTCATTCCTTGGCAAGCAGGTCAGCGAGTTGCTCGACCATATCGAGAAGGCTGATAAGGACTTCCTCTCAATGAGTGGCAAGCAGGGCCTGAAGATGGATATTCCTGAGATTCCTGAGCTCTTGATCGATAATACCGACCGTAACCGTACGTCACCATTCGCCTTCACAGGTAACCGCTTTGAGTTCCGTGCCGTAGGTTCTGAGGCTAACTGTGCATCGGCTATGATTGCCCTGAACAGTGCTGTTGCCGAGGCTCTGGTATCGTTCAAGAAGCGTGTGGATGCCAAGATTCCTGAGTACGAGAAGAAACTGGCAGGTACAGAGCATAGCGCTAAGTTCCACGCCATCATCGACGTGCTGCGCGAGGATATCAAGACCTGTAAGCCTATCCGCTTCGATGGTAACGGCTACTCTGACGAGTGGGTTGCTGAGGCCGAGAAGCGTGGTCTGGACGTAGAGAAGAGCTGTCCGAAGATCTTCGAGCGCTACCTCGACAAGGAGAGCATCGACATGTTCGAGAGTCTGGGCGTGATGACGAAAAAAGAACTCGAGGCCCGCAACGAGGTGAAGTGGGAGACCTATACGAAGAAGATTCAGATTGAGGCCCGCGTACTGGGCGACCTCTCGATGAACCACATCATCCCTGTGGCTACCCGTTATCAGAGCGACCTGCTGAGCAATGTCAACCACATGTCAGTGGTATTCCCCATCGACACTGCCGACAAACTCTCTGCCCGTAACAAGAAGATTATTCAGGAGATTGCAGAGCGCACCTCTGCCATCGAGAAGGGTGTAGAGGAACTCGTAGAGGCCCGCAAGAAGGCCAACAAAATTGAGGGTGAACACGAGAAGGCTATTGCATACCATGACAAGGTGGAGCCGAAACTCGATACCATCCGTTATGAGATTGACAAGCTGGAACTCATCGTTGACGATGCTCTCTGGCCTCTGCCAAAATATCGTGAGCTGCTATTCATAAGATAAGAGCCTTTAGGCTTATTCTGAGATTCCGTTTTAACGGAGCTTCTCAAATGTTTGAAGTTTGCGTAAGCGAGGGCAAAACCAAGGTTGCTTGGTTTTTGCCGAGCGCTAGCAAACTCGAACGAAAGTTCAAGTTTGCGTAAGCAAATTCGAATGCAAGTTCAAGTTTGCTGGGGGACTTGACGCTGTGAGGCGCCAAGTCCTTTTTTTATGAAATATAATAGGTGGCTTATCGTGCTAACAGTTGCTTAGCAACAGTAACGGCTGAGTTTGCGTTATCGCTATAACCATCGGCACCGATTTCGTCGGCGAAGCCCTGGGTGACGGGTGCTCCGCCGACCATTACTTTTACTTGGTTGCGGATACCAGCGGCTTCGAGAGCATCGATAACATCCTTCATGTAACCCATCGTGGTGGTGAGCAGGGCCGACATACAGAGAATGTCTGGCTGGTTTTCCTTAACGGCCTTGATAAAAGCGTCGGCAGAAACGTCAATGCCAATGTTGACAACTTCGAAACCACAACCTTCGAGCATGGAGGCTACGAGGTTTTTACCGATGTCGTGGAGATCACCTTTGACGGTGCCGATAACCACTTTGCCCAATGATGTCGATGCTGCCCCAGCCATCATGGGTTTAAGGATTTCCAAGGCTGCCTTCATGGCACGACCGGCCATCAGCAACTGTGGAACGAAAGCCTGACCGTTTTGGAATTGTTGTCCCACCTCGCTCATGGCGCGAATCATCTGGCCGTTGATGAGGTCTTGTGGGGCGATGTTTTGTGCAATGGCATCACGGGTAGCAGCTGTGGCGTCATCGCTCTTGCCGTTTAAGATGGCTTGGAAAAGACGTTCCTCGGGGCTCTCTGATGAAGTATTTGTTATACTGGTATTGCTGGCTTGACTGGTCTGACTGGAATCTATAGTGATGCTGGGCATCTCTGCAGTATCCTTGCTCAGAGGACTTAGCCGAACTCTAGGCACAGGCTCAATAGCCTTTGCTATGAGGCTGATATGTGCATCGGTGGTGCCACAACAGCCGCCAATAATACTAAGACGATGGTTTTCCAATAGCGGCCATAGGTCAGCAACAAGGCTTTCTGGCGTCTTGCTGTAGTGGCCATTAGCGTCAGGTTGTCCTGCATTAGGATAGAGGCTAACCTTGCATCCGTAATTGGCTAACTGACACACCAATGGTGTCATCTGAGCAATGTCAGAAAGGCAATTGATACCTATGGAGAAGATTTCTTCTTTGTTCAGCGTCTTAAGGAAGTCAGGAATGCTCTGTCCAAGCATATTGTGACCGTCAGGCGTAGAAACCGAGAAGCTGAGCATGAGGGGGAGCTGTGGGGCAATGCGCACGGCTTCTTCAATGGCGATGCGGGCATTCTCCACATCGAAGATGGTTTCAATGAGTAGTGCATCTACGCCACCATCAACGAGTGCCTGTATCTGTTCGGCATAAGCTTTGTGCAACAACTCCTTGCTAAGAGGCTCACCACTGGTTGCAACACTGGTCGTGCGGTTGGTGGGGCCAATGCTGCCAGCGACATAGCGGGGCTTATCCGACGAGCTAAATTCGTCGGCACACTGGCGGGCAATACGGGCGGCGGCAAGATTGATGTCGCGAACGTGGTCCTGAAGACCGTAGTCTTGAAGAGAGATGCGTTGGGCATTGAAGGTATTGGTCTCGATGATGTCTGCTCCCGCTTCTAAATATTTGCGGTGGATATCGCGGACGATGAAGGGGGCGGTGAGCGACAGTACGTCATTACAACCCTTGAGGTCGATGGGGTGGTTGGCAAAGCGGGCGCCTCGGAAGGATTCTTCGTCAAGGCGGTACTGCTGAATCATCGTACCCATCGCGCCATCGAGGATGAGCAGACGGTTGGTCTCGGCGGCAAATTGCAACGCCACACTTTGACCGCCGGTCAAAGAACCGCCGAGGACAGTAGAGCCCGTCTGTTCTACACGACGGATGATGTCTGCGACTTCGCGGTCGGCATCGTCCATCTCAGCGTTTGCTGGATGCAGATTACGGGCGTGGCGGAATTCCTCAACGATGGTGAGGGCTTGTTCCACCTCTTGCTCGTTGTGGAAGTCCATCTCGATATGTACGCCGTCGCCTCCGATGTTGTCGAGCAGAGGACGCAACTCGTCAAGGGTTACCCAGCATGCCATGATGCTCTTGCCACCAGCAAGTATCTTTTTGTATAAGTCATACCATTTCGGACTACCGCCTTGTGGCTCACCAACGCCAGGCGTCCATTGGATGGCATTCAACTCTTTGATTTCCAAGAGGGCGTCGAGGTGGTGCATCGCTCCCACGCCGTCAAGGTGATAGAGGGTATAGTCAATCTTCTGACATTGTTCACGGATAAAGGGCTGGACGAAGCGGCGGTAGTCGTCGACGCTGATCATCGTGGATATATCGCTTTGGAGTTTCGACATCTTGCCGGGGGCCCATGACGAGAAGTAGCAGAAGGCCATTTCGTCGCCCTCGCGGATGATATCGTAGAGTTCGTCGAACACACGGAAATAGATGTCGTTAATCTGCTGCATCTGGTGTTCCAGCACCTCGGGTTGCATGACGGTGTCGAGCAGTACCTTGTCCGTTCCCTTGATGGCTGCCAGCACGTCGAGACCTTCCATCAAGTCGGGCATACCCACGTAGTAATGGCCTTGTGCCTTCTGCTTGCAGGCTTTCAACAGGTCTTTATGTAGCAGCCAGTTGGGGTGGTTGGGATCGAAGGTGATTTCGTCGATGGCAGAACCATCGACAACAGGACGAGGATGAATCCAGATGGTGTCCTCGCCGCCCTCGAATACGCCACCGAGTATGGCGGCAAGTGAACCTGGTCCCAATTGCGTATTGGCAACAGGCAGAATGTCAGCCTTCAACGATGAGTGTGCGACGTACCAGTCCAAGTACTCGGCGCGCCACTCGGGGTCGAACCAACGCTGGTCTAAGTCGCGATAGGGCTTTGGTTCGGGAATGTCTGCGTGTGGGGTGACGCCTTGCTGGAAGTGCTCCCACATGTTGAGTACGATTCCTCGGTGGTTCCACCAATCAATATAATGCTGTTTAGTCTCGTCGAGATTCTTTTTCCAAGTAGTGTTCATCGTCTGTTACTTTTTCTTTAGAGACGAATACCATAGCGGTTTGTCACCTTTAAGCCCATACGAGAGCAGACATGACCATGTCGCTGACGAAGAGTCCACGACGGGTCAGTACGAGGCGGTTATCCGTCAGACGTAGCAATCCATCTCTGATGAACGGCTGTGCCTCCTGCAAACAATAGCGTCGGTGGTGGTCGGATATTGTGGAAAGGTCAAGACCGTCACTGGTGCGCAGGGCGGTGGCGATACGGTCATTGTAGTGGGTATCGGGGTCGAGGACTTCACGCTCGCTGGGCAGTTCACCGCTGTTGATGGCGGCGATGTAGGCGCGGAGGTCGCTGACATTCCACGAGCGAATTACACAAAAAGAACCGTCCCTTTTGTGTAATTTTGTCATAGAGTGGGCTGCAGCACCGAGACCGATATACGGTATGTCGTGCCAGTAGCTGCTGTTATGGCGGGAACGATAACCTGGACGGGCAAAGTTCGAGATTTCGTAGTGCTCGTAGCCGGCGGCGGTTAACTTGTCAATGAGCAGCTCGTACATGGCTCGTTCGGTTTCCTCGTCGCACGGCTCGATGCCCATGCGGTGGAGCGCTGTGCCTTCTTCAATCATCAGACAGTAGGCAGAGATATGCTCAGCGTTTAATGAGAGAACGGTGTCGATGTCTCGATTCCAATCGTCAATGGTTTCGCCGGGGAAACCGTACATCAGGTCGATGCTGATGTTGTGGATGCCAGCGTTGCGAAGTATGGTGACGGCCTCGCGGACCTGTGCGGCAGTGTGGCGCCGATGGAGAAAACGCAGGCGCTCGTCGTCGAACGTTTGTGCACCCATCGACACGCGGTTGATGCCGAGCTGTGGCAATGTTTCAGCAAACTCAGTAGTGACGTCGTCAGGATTCGCCTCGATGGTGACTTCAGACGATGAGGCGACATTGAATACCTTATTAATATATATAAAGAGTTGGCGGAGTTGGTCGGGCGACAATTGACTGGGCGTTCCGCCGCCGAGATAGACGGTGTCAATCTGGGGGACAGGTTTTTGATTGCTGCCAATCAAACAACCTGTCCCCCAGATTGACATCTCACGACAGACGGCGTCGACGTACTGCTGGCGCAAGTCAAGATGCGTTGTAGAGTAGAAACCACAGTAGATGCAGCGGCTCGCACAAAACGGAATATGTATGTATAATCCTGCCATTTTCGCTGCAAAAGTACTAATAAAGTTTAATATTTGAAAGCTTTCGTTGGTTTTTTGCACGAAAATGAGTACTTTTACGACCGCTTTGAAATTATTAACTCAAAACTATATCTTATGAAAGTTTATCAAACTAACGAAATCAAAAAC
>CAMJDL010000018.1 GCA_946404405.1 uncultured Prevotella sp. | reverse complement strand
CTGAGACCAAGCGTCTCGACGACTTGGCTCCCGTACTGAAAGAGTTCACCGACCGTCTGGTCAACACTTATCAGAACGGCACCGATGAGCAGCGAGCTGCCATCAACGAGTGTACCGCCCATGCCGTGAAGGTGGATAACACTGAGCCATTCTACGACTTGGCGAAATACATGAAGAGTCTCTTCGAGGCACTGCCTGACGTCTTTGACCAAGACCTCTACAATCGTGTCAAGACGACATTCAACGGCTGTATTGCCCATCAGCGCTATGCCAAATACCTGACCAACCACAACTATCAGGTCGATTACAGCATGATGCTTGCCGTGAAAGGCAATTATGTAGAATACTATTACACTTCAGATAAATACGGGAGGGACAAGGACCTGGCGAAAGCAATTGCTTATTACACCGACGGCACCAAGGAAACATACAAATACGTGGGTGGTAGCGGCGATGACAGCAGCGACGGCAGTCTCGCCCACTATGAGTTGTTGAAGAAGGGCACATGGGGCAGCACCTTTGCCGACACCTACCAGCTGACGACCTTCGACAAGTTGGTAGGCTGGAGCCGCTGGCTGCTCATCAACCAAGCTGCGCCCCCCGCATGGAGTCCCTCGTCGTTCTACTTCAAATTGCCCTTTGACGACATGTCAGAAGTCCCGACTATTTAGGAAAAAGACAATCACAAAAAATAATAGACAACAATGAAAAAGATTCTAATGACGCTTGCAGTCGTCTTTTGCAGCACAATGATAATGATGGTACAGACAGCTTGTACTAACGAAGACAATCCTGTTCCTCCATCTCCGGAGCCGGAAGACTTGGCAGATGCTACCATTCTTTGGTACGGTACGGGTTCTGGGGATGTTGATGCTGAAATCATCTGGAATTTTCACCAATTCTACAGCGCAAAGCCAGAAACTTTCGACCATGTGAACATTGTGGCTCAGTATAAAGCATCAGTCTCATTATTTAACGGGTTAACCGAAGAAGGTATTGATGAAGATCTCAAGGAATTAGGAGAAATGACCGACGAAGAGTTAGAAAAAGTAGGTCTTTATGACTATATCCTCCTATGCCGTCCAAAGCCAGGAGCTACCTACCGCTTTGCCGTCAATCCCAAGAAGACCCTGCGCCAACAGTTTCAAGAAGCAAAACCCTATGGTGAAATGAATGCTGACTGCACCTGTCCTGACTCACTCACCAACTTCATCAATTGGGCTGCCAAGAACTATCCTGCAAAGAAATACATCCTTGTGATGGCCGACCATGGTGGTGGTTACTTTCCTCCCGAGGATCTGCCCGAGAAAGCCATGCATCGCGGAATGCTTTATGACGATGGTTATAACAATAAATGTTTAACAGCAAAAAACTTCGCACAAGCAGTGAAGAATGCCAACGTGCGGCCTGAAGGCATCGTATTATATCTCTGCCTGATGAACAATATCGAGTTCCTCTACGAAATAAAAGACGTGACCGACTACACTGTCAGTTCCACATATACCCTCTGGTCTAGGGGTGGGGCACTCGAGAGTTTGGCAGACAACATGGCCTCCGGACTTGATACAAAAGAGGCGTTGGCAAATTTCGTGGATGCTAGTGTGGATAGTTGGGACGCAGTATTCTATGACCCTAGAGTTCCTGAAACACCCAATTACTACGACCTCACACTGACAGAGACCAACCGTTTGAACGACTTGGCTCCTGTGCTAAGGGAATTTACAGACCGGCTAGTCGATACCTATCAAAACGGTACGCCAGAACAGCGAGCCCTCATTGATGAATGTACGGCTAATGCAGTGAAAGTGAACAAAAAACCCCCGTTCTATGATTTTGCTAAATACCTGGAAATGTTTTTCGTAACATTACCAGAAGTCTTTGACGATGACCTTTTCCAGCGTCTCTCAACAGCATTTAACGCCTGCCTTGTCAAACAGCGTTACGCTAAATACTTGACGGACCACAACTATCAGGTTGATTACAGCGTGATTCTTGGTGTCAAAGGCTGTCTTGTTAAATACGATTATGATTATATTGATTTGAAGTTCGCAACACTATATTATCCCGATGGCATCATGGAAGTCTATAAATATGTGTCCAATGGTGGCGACAGTAGTAGTGGACACTTAGATAATTACGAACTCGATGAATTTGGTACTTGGCCTAGCACTTTCGCTGATACTTACCAGCAGACCACTTTCGATAAGTTGGTAGGTTGGAGTCGTTGGCTGCTCATCAACGAGTCTGCACCACCAGCTTGGAGCCCATCGTCGTTCAGTTACGAATTGCCTGAAGACGATATGTCTGGAATACCTACATTATAAAAACAATAACATTTAAAATCATACGACAATGAAAAAGATTCTAATGACGCTCGCAGCCGTCCTTTGCTGCGCAATGACAGCAACAGTACTCACCGCCTGCGGCAGTGACAGTGATGATGACAATACGCCTCCAGCCCAGCCCAAGGTCGTAGCCTATCAGGTTGACTATAGCCTTGAGATCCCTCAAGAGATACAAGTAGACAACAAGGTCTGTGGCAATCTTTTTTTACTTTGCGATAAGCTTGAGGTTGAATATACAGACGAGAACGGACAGGAACAAAAAGAAGTTATCAATAACGGAAAATGGGCCAAGACCGTTACCTATAAAAAAAGCATTAAGGCTACCCTAAATCTTTATTTAACTAAGCCAAAGAACCTCGACACAGATAGCCTCCCTTACGATATTTATACCAGCAGAATTACCGTTTTGCCAAATGGCTTACAGGGCGTCACGGCCATCTATGACAACGGTAAAAGTGAGAATGCTCCTAGGAGCACCTACGAACATTCTTCTCAACCCATTAACTTATCTCCTTACAAAAATAAAGTTCAGCAATATTTCGATAATGACAATGTTATCGCGAGCAAGCAAGAGGTCCTATACCTCAAATTATACATCCAATAATATTAAGAATCTCATTAATAAAAAATAATTGTTTCTTTTAATAAAAATAATGAAAAAATGAAAAAGATGATGATGATTGCAGCAATGGCAGTAGCTTGCCTGACTGCAAGTGCACAAAACGAAGTAGGTCAGTTTACACTGCAACCCAAAGTTGGTATGAACATCGTTAACCTTACTGGAGCAAATTATCCTACGGTTGGTACTAGTACGGAGAATTCTAATTTTATGGTTGACTTTGCACTGGGTGTTGAGGCTGAATATGGTCTGGCTAAGAATTTCTCAGTGGCTGCCGGTATTATGTATTCACGCCAGGGCTGTGACTATGGTGAATACACGACATCTAATAGCGGTTGGGACAAGAATCAGCGCAAACTTGGTTACTTGACCATTCCCATCGTTGCCAACTTTTACTTTGCCAAAGGCTTTGCCATTAAGGCTGGTATCCAGCCAGGTTTCTTGCTGAGCGCGAATGCAAAGATTGATGGAAAAGGTACTTTACTATCCGAAGACAGAGACATCAAAGATGCATGCAACTCTTTCGACCTTTCTATTCCCCTTGGCCTCTCTTACGAGACTGACAACGTCGTCATCGATGCTCGTTACAATCTCGGTTTGACCAAGATTAACAAGAGTAAGGAAGATATCCAGAATCTCGGCCTGAACAACTTGTTTAACAGGGATTATGATGACTGCAAGAACAGCGTCATCCAGTTTACTATTGGTTATAAGTTTGCCTTATAATTATAACGGTTTCATCGAGATTTCCAAGCCTGGCAGAAATTGCCAGGCTTACTTTTTCACATCATGCGGGGACATGCTCGATATGAGGCTGTCCCTATGAATACCAAAGAAAATAGCAAAAATCGTCCATTTCATCGACAACTCGATGTTTGAAACAAGAAAGAAAGTCTACGATTTTTCCCGAAATGAGACTTTTTTTTCCTACCATGAGACTATTATTATTATAAAATATAGTATTTTTGCAGTCGAAAAGAACAACAAAGGCGAAATTGCATGAAACTGAAATAATAAAATTCAAATTAAGATTAAATAATAAAAACATGAAAAAAATTCTAATGACGCTCGCAGCCGTCCTTTGCTGCGCTATGACAACAACAACGACGCTGACATCGTGTAGCATCGAAGACAATCCCGCACCAGTCACAGACTACAAACCGTTTACCTACGATAGCGAGATTGACAACTCGGTACGTCCTGGCGACGACTTCTACAAGTATGCCCTCGGCCAGTGGCTCAACAGCAGCAATCCCTCACCGTCTATCTTCCAACAGATTCAAAACGAAACGACAGAACTGTTCAAAAACATGCTGGAGACCAGTAACGACGCCGTCATGGTGACACTTCGCAGCCAGGTTGACCAGACTTTGAACGACGACAGCAAGAACAAAGCGCTGCTCGGCGAACGACTGCAGATGCTGGAGCAAGTGACTACGGCAGACCAGATATACAGTGCCTTTACCAACCTGCAGACGTTAGGCTACAGCCCCCTGTTCCGTTTGATTCCCGATGCTAAAGATGGCAAGATGTGTATTAATGTCATCTGCACAGGCGGTATGTCGACTGAAGTATTGAGTTATATCGCAAGAGGCCAGAAGCAACAGTTGGACAGCGTCATTACCGCCTATTGCTCACAGCTCTCGAATTTTGGATTCTCTCAGGAACGCATCGCCCAAATTACTGAGCATGCCATTTATTTGGAAAATATAGAGATGAGTCTCTATAACCCATATCTGGAGATGCTTCGCCGCCCCCAAGAAATGACGTTCTTGCATCGTGCCCCGTCTCAGGAAGACGATCAGAAGCTTCAGGCTATCATGAAGATGATGGGCTTCACGGATAAAGACTTTGCTGACGATACCTGGGCTGTGAGTAATAACGGCATCATGACACTGATGCTTCAGTTTGCCGACATTGTCGAGCAGCCGGATATAGATTTACTCCGCGACTACATGATTTACAACGTGTTAGCACAGGACCTGCCTTTCGTCCCCAGCATCAAAAAGAACGCGACCCGCAACGGCATGTTGAACAGTGCCCTGCAGTACAACAAGTATTATCAGTATCGTCTGCTGACCGAAAGCTATGGCTACGACAACATCTGCAAGCAGCAATGTCAGGACATCATGGAGCAAATGCGCCAGAATTTCATCCGTCGCGTCAACAAGCTCGACTGGATGGGCGCTGCCACCAAGGCTGAGGCTTGCAAGAAGGCCGAGGCTATGAAATTCTATATCGGATATCCCGACCAGTGGAACGACAAGCTGACACCCCAGCCGCAAAGCGACTTCCTGTTGGCTACCGTCACTGAGTTGCGTCAGAATGCCGTACAGACCATTAGTAGCGTGCGTGGCAAGAGTACCGACGAGTGCGGCTGGGACATGTGGGCCGGCATGGCACAGTTCACCACTGACAACGCCTTCTATATGCCCTCTTCCAACTCGCTTGTCATCCTGCCTGCCTGGATTACCAAGCCACGTTACAACAACGATCTGAGTGACGCTACGGTCTACGCCGTCACCACCACCTTCGGACATGAATTCTGTCATGGTTTCGATGCCGATGGTGCAAAATATGACGAAAACGGCAATTATCGCAACTGGTGGCAACCTGCTGACCAGGCGGCCTTCGAAGCTAAGCAACAGATTATGATCGACCTATACAACCAGTTGGAAGTCATTCCCGGTCTGATGGCTGACGGCCAGAATACGCTGGGAGAGAATATGGCCGACTACGGTGGTCAGGAACTGGCTCTGGAATGTTATAAGCAGCGACTCACCGAGCAGGGCTTTAAGGGAGCACAATTTGACGAGCAGATCAAGAAATTCTTCCTCTCGTACGCACAAGTTTGGAAAGAAGAGACAGAACTCTACCCGGCATTGTTGGAATATTATCGTGACCATGACAACCACTCTGCCGCCCACAACCGCGTAAATGGCATGATGCGCCTGCAGGACGACTGGTACAGACTCTACGGCGTCAAGCCCACCGACAAGCTCTACCTTGCTCCGGAAAATCGCGTCAAAATTTGGTAATAAAAACAAAACAACGACAATATGAAAAAGATTTTAATGACGCTCGCAGCCGTCCTTTGCTGCATGACATCAACGGTGCTGACATCGTGCTCAGTCGAAGACAACCCCGCACCACAACCTGTGATATCTACCACCCCATTTGGTGACCTGCTCAAAGGTGTGGATAACATAGAGAGTATCAAAACTTTCACGCCTACTTGGAATAATGTCGGATTCACCGAGTTCTACGAGGTGTTCTTCCGTCAGCCTATCGACCACAACAATCCCTCGGTAGGCACAATAAAGCAGAAAGCATTTCTCTTCTTCAAGGGCTTCGACCGTCCTACCGTGATGTACACCAGCGGATATGGTTTATCTGACGCTTGGAAGAACTATACCCATCTCGACATTGCGGCCAATATGGACGCCAACCTCATCATCGTGGAGCACCGCTACTTTGGCGACTCAAAGAACTTGGACGACACGCGTTGGGACTATCTCACCATCGAGCAGGCTGCTGCCGACCACCACGCCATCTTCCAGTCCCTGAAGCCTCTGCTGCCCAAGGAGTGGGTCAGCACCGGTACCAGCAAGGACGGCATGACATCGCTCTTCTACCGTTACTTCTACCCCAACGACATGACGGTGACCACCGTGTTCTGCTCGCCCTTCATGACATCGCTCTACTACAAGCCAATAGGCACATACCTCGAAGAGGAGTCGGGCAGCGATGCCGAGCGCGAGAATATGCATGCCATCTACAACAAACTGCTGGAGAACCTCGAGAACGAGAATAACATCTACAACACTTACGTCCAGATGTGCGAGAAATACAATGCCCAGCTACAGGAACTCCACCCAGAGCAGACATACCCATGGTTCGACAGCAGTTTGAGCACCTATGTGTTCTCTCTGCCTAACTTCTTCTTTAGCCAGTTCTCCTACAATACGGCCAAGGAGCGTGCGCTGAACATCCCGTCGGCTGATGCTGAGCCGGAAGTGATTCTCGACTACATCTATTTCCGTAACATCCTGACACAAAACGGCCTTTGGAAGTACAACTCACCCTTAGCGCCGGCTGCCGAGGAGGAAGACTACTACTGGAAAACTTGGACGGACTATCCCTACTATATTCAAACTGCCAAGCAGTTGGGACAACTTTCTTACGACTTCTCGCGCTACGTAAGTCTGATTGGTGAGGTGCCGCAAAATTCTAATCCTTCCGGTCTTTTCGAACAGGACTTATGGCTCTATGACACCTACGACAATTCGAGAATCAAGGACATCCGCGAAAACTTCCTGCCCACGACCGAATGCCCCATCCTGTTCTACTATGCCAAGAGCGACCCTTGGACGGGTGCACGTCCTGACAAAATCAATGAAAGCAATACGATGATGCTTATCGGCGAGCGCGGCGTTCATAACCAGGACCTTAACAATCCTGAGCACTTCAGCCAGGACGACAAGCTGCAGATCATGGACTTCCTGGCCCGCTACGTCAACTACGAGAACGCAACGACCAACGCCCGTAGACGTGCGTCGGCTGACCTGCCAACCGTCTCTATTGAGCCTGACTATTTCATGATTCCCAAACATTAACACATTCATTTAGCACACAAGTATGAAAAAGATTCTAACGACACTTACAGCAGTCCTTAGCTGTATAATGACATTAGTACTGACATCATGTACCATTGAGGATAACCCCGCACCAAGGGTGGACTACGGAGAGTGGAACGTTTCCGAAACAGACATGGACACCAATGTACGTCCTGGTGATGACTTTTTTATGTACTGTAACGGTGGCTACTGGAACAGCACAGTGATTGACGAGTCATCGTTCGATTTCAAGTCTATCATGGCACAAGAGATTCCGACCATGATGGGAGAGCAGTTGTCAGCACTCCCCTTCCCGAACTATGAAAAGCTGTTGGCGGATGCTGCCAAAGCTGATTCCACCGAAATCATGACCAAGATTAACGCCGCTCTGGCGAGAATTGACGCCGTAACCACTTGTGAGGAGGGTTGGAAACTCTGGGGAGAACTGATTAATGAAGGCTATGCAACGTCATACGGTATTCAGTTGTTTTCAAAAAACGGACATATCGGCGTATTGCTAGCAGATAAAAATACTGACTATGTTCCCTCCAACAACGCGATTGACAAGAAAAGCTTGCAGTGGCAATTGATAAGCAATCCTGACTTGCTGGCCAGCATACGTCCACTAAAGGGTGCTGGTTCCAGACGCGCATTCGACCACGACAAGTGGCCAATGCTGACTACCATCTTTACTGAGCTCGGCTTCAATCTCGATGATGCCTATAGTATTGAGGCGCATCCCAATGTTGGACCAGAAAATATAGATTTAGTCTTGCCAAAGGCGGTTGGTTTACAATCTGACCTTGCCCTGTTGAAACAATACATGGCAATGGGCATTGCTGCAGACACTATATTGGCTAGTCCTAAGGCACGTACGACGATGGTTAATTACTGCGCGAATAGCTTGCTGAAATACGAAAAGTCATACATTTTCACCAATGCATATATCACGCCCGAAATGAAGCAACGCACGATGGACTATTGCACTCAGTTGCGCCAGACCTTCAATCAGCGCATTGATGCCAACGAATGGATGAGCGAAGCCTCCAAACAATCGGCCAAAGAAAAACTCAACGCCATGACATTCAACATCGGCAGTCCTGACGAGTGGTTCTCTGAAGGATTTGCTGACATCAGCAACGAGAAGACACTCCTCGATGACATCATGGCCCTACGCCGTGCCAATCTGGCCTTATGTAGGAAAATTGCAGGCATGGAGACCCCAAGAGCAAGTTTTCATGCACTCATGACAATTACTGACCTTACTGTCATGAATGCATTCTATGCTTCGAACTTTAATTCCATGAACATCTTCCCTGCCTGGATGATGCCTCCTCTCTATGACCCGCAGCAGAACGATGCCCTTAACTATGCTACCATGATGGTCTTCGGACACGAAATCACCCACGGATTCGACACCACTGGTGCACAATTCAACAAGATAGGCGACCGCGAAGACATTTGGGCCAGCGATGCCGACCGTCAGGAGTTCCAGAATCGTGCTCAGCAGCTTATCGACTGCTATAGTAACTTTGAGGTGATGCCTTGGGCGTTGCCTGGTTTAAAGAATGACGGTGCTTATACCATTGGCGAGAATATTGCCGACCTGGGCGGTGTCTTGCTAGCCTACGACACGTATGTGCGTCATCTTACCGAGAGCGGATTCAAAGGCGAGCAGTTCGACCTCCAGCGTAAACGCTACTTCTTGGCACTCGCAAAACTCTGGAAAGGCAAGTATACAGCTAAGTACGCCCTCTTGCGCACCACCGGTGAAGGCATAGAAACAGCTAATCGCAAAGACAATCATTCATTGCCAAGAGAGCGCATCAACGGTACGGTCACAAATACTGATGCCTGGTACGACCTCTTCGACGTGAAAGCCGGCGACAAGCTCTATCGTGCGCCAAAGGACCGAATAAGAATTTGGTAATTAATATAAGTGTAAAAAGTCGGACTGACATGAGCGTTAGTCCGATTTTTTTTGTAATTTTGCCGACAGTTATGAAGATATGTATATTTTGCTCGGCTAACGAGAAGATTGACCCAGACTTCTTCCGAGAGACGGAGAAATTGGGCGTATGGGCTGCAAAAAACGGCCATTCCATCGTGTATGGTGGTGTGAACTGCGGCCTGATGGAGTGTGTGGCTAAAGCCGCTCATGAGGCTGGCGGACGCACGATTGGTGTTATTCCGCGGATTATCGAGAAGAACGGACGCATCTCTGAGTATGTCGATGTTGAGATGCTATGCGACAACCTGAGTGATCGCAAACAGATGATGGAGGACCAGAGCGACGTGTTTATTGCATTGCCAGGAGGTATCGGCACATTGGACGAGGTGTTTACTGTTGCTGCTGCAGCGACAATAGGCTACCACCACAAGCGCGTCATCCTCTATAATATGAAGGGCTTTTGGAACGGTCTGATAGCCATGATGGACAATCTGCAGCAGCGTGGCGTCATCCGCCAGCAGTGGCAGGACTGGTTAGCTGTGGCCAACTCGCTGGAAGATATAGAACGTCTGTTGGGCTAAAAACTACGATTTCATCATAATTCCAGTAAAGATACGACCGGAATTAATGCCAAGACGACGGGCGGAGAAAAAGGTGTCGTGTTGTTTGTAGGTGCAGATGTCCGATACGGAGATTTTCTCTGACTCGACACCCATCGATATGAGTTGTAACTTGTTACAGGCAGGCAGGTTGATGTGCCACTTAGCACGTTTCTGGCTGATCGCAGCCATATCGAAACCGGCATGAACAAATGCATCATACAACTCGTCGCCCACCTCAAAACTATCGAGACTGATGCCCGGACCTATCTGAGCTTGGATATCGGCAGCATTACTGCCATAAGTGGCTGTCATGGCCTTGACAGCTTTCTCCACGATACGAGCCACCGTACCCCGCCAACCTGCATGGACGGCACAAACGGCATGCTTTTCTGCGTCGTACAGCAAGACGGGAATACAATCGGCTGTCGATACACCAATACACACGCCAGACATATCTGTCATGACGGCATCAACACCCTCTAAGCGTTGCTGACACTCATCAGCAGTAAGGCGCAGAAAATCTTCGTCGATTGCGGCCACCTCCGTCAGATGCACCTGATGAGGCATCAGTAGGTGATGGTCGTCGATTTCCAGCAGCTGGCATAGTGTCTGCCGATTCTGCGCAATATGCTCTGGGCTATCACCACAATAGCGGTTGATATTAAACTGACCATAGTTACCTTCGCTATAACCACCTTTTCGTGTCGTACTGAAAGCCGTCACATTTTGGCCAAAATCATAGAAGTGGAGTACCGGTTTCTGCATGTTCTTACTATATTTTTCGCAAAAGTAAGAAATAATTATGAATTAAGCATGATGAATTATGAATTATTTCGTATCTTTCACCTTTGGTGAAGATAGGCTGCGCCTCGGAAATAAAAATAAATCATAATTTATTTTGTATTTCGCTCGGTTTGCACTATCTTTGCAAACAAAATCATAATATGATGGAAGAGATTCAGATATGGATTGAACAACTGGTAGAGGCTTGTGGCGTGACGGGCGACACCGTCAACTTTGTAACCCATACCATTCTGGTAATCATAGCCTTTGCACTGGCTTTCCTGGCCGGTTGGCTGTGTCGCAAGCTGCTGATTCCCGTGGTTCTGAAACTGACAAAGAAGACGGAAGCCCGCTGGGACGATGTGATGTTCAACGAACGCGTGCTCAAATCTGCGTGTAGCATCGTGCCTGCCATCGTTATCTGGCAGTTACTGCCTTGGACGTTCTTTGACTTCCCTACTGTTCGTGAGGTTTTGGCGCGTCTGACTGCCATCTATATCACCATCATGTCTGCACGCACCCTCATCGTATTCAGCGACTCTATGAAGCTGTTGGAGACTGATACGCAACGGTCAGCCCGTCAGCAATATATGCACTCGCTATGTGGCGTGCTGAAGATTATCATCATCTTTATTGCTGTCATCGTGGTGGTAGCCATCATCATCAACAAAAACCCTGGCACGCTCTTTGCCGGACTAGGTGCTGCATCAGCCATTTTGATGCTGGCCTTCCAAGACACCATCAAGGGTTTGGTGGCAGGTATCCGGCTAACGTCTAACGACATGCTGCGTGTTGGTGACTGGATTACCGTACCTTCAGCAGGTGCCAATGGTCGTGTAGAGGATATCACGCTGACAACGGTCAAGGTGCGCAACTTCGACAACACCATCGTGACGGTATCACCTCAGACATTGGTCGACGGCTCGTTCCAGAACTGGATAGGTATGGAACAGAACGAGGGACGCAAGCAGACGCGACGCATCTTCTTCGACTTCCGCTCTATACAATTGGACGACGACGGTGTGGCCAACATCACTAAGTTCCGCACGCATCTGGAACAGTGGCTGCGTGAGAATCCTAAGGTCATCGGTGAGAAGAACCCATTGGTACGCCATGCTGAAGCGACGCAGGGCGGCTGTTGCCTAGAACTGACCTTCTGGCTGCATTCGCAGGCTTGGAACGACTTTGAACATGACACGGCAGACATCATGGAGTATGTCTTTGCTGCGGCCAACAAATATGGGCTACGCATCTACCAGCAGTTCCCAAAGCAGGAAGATTGAACATTGAACGTTGAACTTTAAAATCCAAATATGATGAACCGAAAACTATTCTTTACAGCGTGGCTGCTGGCAGTGGCAGCAACTGGTTGGGCCCAAGGTCCCAACGATTCTGGCGAATACTACAAGGCCGCAGACGGCAAAAAAGGTGCAGAACTAAAGACTGCACTGTGTGGTGTGATTAATCCGCATACTCAACGAACCTATAAGCAATTATGGACAGACTTTGAAATTACAGACAAGAAAGCAAATGGCAAAGTATGGGATATGTATTCAAACATGCGTGAGATGACTTTTGGAACAGATCAAGCAGGCAACTACAAGCAGGAAGGTGATGTTTATAACCGTGAGCACTCTTTCCCGAAAAGCTGGTTCAATGATGAATATCCTATGTATACAGACTTGTTCCACCTTTATCCGACAGATGGCTGGGTAAACAATGCACGTGGTAATGACCCGTTTGGCGAAGTAGGCCCTGGGTACAGCTCTTCGTACAGTGAATTTTCGAAATGGGGCAATGCCCGTAGTGACCTTGGCTATAGTGGTAAGGTCTTTGAGCCTAACGACGAATACAAAGGTGACTTTGCACGCACTTATTTCTATATGGTGACTTGCTATGAGAACTACAAGAACAGTAATGGCCAGTCCAAACAAATCACATCATGGAATTGTGTAATGCTTGACGGTAAGACTTATCCTGGTTTAGCCGATTGGGCACTGAAGATGCTGATGAAATGGGCCAAAAGCGACCCTGTCAGCGAGAAAGAAATTAATCGCAACAACGCCGTTTATGGTATTCAGAAGAACCGCAATCCTTTTATTGACTATCCCTGTCTGGAGGAATACATCTGGGGCGACAAGAAAGACGTGGCCTTCAGCTACGACAACTACGCCACCAGTATTCAGGACATCCTTTCTGCAGGACTGAAGGAAGGGAAGCAGTCGGATACCAGCTTCTTTGGTGTCAACGGACAACTTCGTCGTACCTATCAGCGTGGCCTGAATATTGTGAAACGCCAGAACGGTCGCACACGTAAGGTAATAAAGAAGTGAAGAGTGAAAAGTGAAAAATTTGCTACTGCTATTGTTGGGTCTGTTTTTGACAGGTCCTACCACTGCTGAAACTGCAAAGTTTTTACCGCAATGGGGTGACACGTTTTGGCGCGACTCTATTCCAGAGACCATGCGCCAAAGCTATATCGCTTTTGGTAAGCAATATCTGAAAAAAGAGTGGAGCAGTCTGCCTGCCAGCGTCTTTGCAGAATACAAGAAGACAGGTAACCGCACGCATTACGAAGGTCTGATGTTTGAGAAGCGCCGCCAGTTGGCTGCCCTTGTGATGGCTGAACTGATGGAAGGACAACGACGCTTCATGCCCGATATTATCAACGGAGTGCAGAGTACATTAGAAGAGACTTGGTGGGGACTACCTGCCCACTACAAGACCGAAGTACCAGGAACTGAAGACCAGACCGTCGACTTGTTTAATGCAGAGACAGCAGCACTCGTAGCCTATACCCGTCATGTGTTTTTCGATGAAATCGGGCATTTTTCACCTTTACTTGTCCAACGCATCGATCAGGAAATCAGCCGCCGCATACTGGAACCCGCCCTAAAAACCAACTATTGGTGGAAGACGGCAGGCATGAACTGGAATCCCTGGATATGCTCGAACTGGCTGGCCTGCGTCCTGTTCTGTGAACACGATGACAATCGACGGCATGCAGCAATCGGCCAAATAGAAAAAGCCTGCGAAGCCTTTATGGCAGCCTACCCAGACGATGGCGGCTGTGACGAAGGCCCACACTACTGGGACCGTGCCGCAGCCTCGCTCTTCGAAACCTTTTACCTGCTGCAAGCCATTTCTCATTCTTCATTCTCCATTCCTCATTCCTCATTTCTCATTCCTCATTTAGCGAAGCTGTTGGCCATGGAGTCGTATATTTATAAGATGTATATTGGCAATGGCTATGCCGTCAACTTTGCCGATGCTCACGGCAATCGCGCCATGCTAAACATCAATATCGGCTATCCTTTCGGACTGTTAACAGGCGATAAGACCATGTGTCAATATGCCGCGTGGGTGGGACAACAGGAAGACGTGCTGCATCAGGCTGCACAAGTCTACAACAAGAGCGGTAACTGGCCCTCGTTGGGTCGTGAACTCATCTTCCTGAAACATATCCAAGCCTTTTTACGTGAAGAACCACGTGAACCACGGCTCAACGAGGTATGGTTGCCCGACTTGCAGATTATGACAACCCGTGAGCCCTTCGTAGCCATGAAGGGTGGCCACAATGGTGAAAGTCATAACCACAACGACGCCGGCTCGTTTATTGTTTATCCTGATGGCGAACCCCTCTTTATCGACCCTGGTGTAGGCGAATATACGTCTAAGACGTTTTCCAAACAGCGTTACGACATCTGGACGATGCAGTCGGACTATCACAATCTGCCACGTATCAATGGCTACAGCCAGCACGACGGCAAGGAGTATAAGGCCCGTGTCGTCAGTCATAAGCCCGGGCTGTTGACGCTCGACATCAGTGGCGCCTACCCTGCCGAAGCACAGATACAGCAATGGCTGCGTACCATTAAAGTGCAGAAAGGCAAGCAGGTGGAGATAACGGAGAACTTTGCCCTTCAGAGCTACCTCGCCCCAACCCAACTGATGCTTATCACCCCCATAGAGCCTCAACTCACAGCAGTTGGTCTTATCACTCTGGGCAGTCATATCATGAACTACAACGCCAAACAACTCACACCTGAGATAGAAGACCTGACGCCTCTTCTTGACCCCACCCTCAAGCAAATGTGGGGCCCACATCTTTACCGCATCAAAATGACGCTGAATTCTAAACAGTTGAAACAGCGCATCAGATATGTCATTCGATAAAAGGCTTGCAAACGTATAGATATCGAACGGGCTGCCTCCGTCTCATCGGAAGGCAGCCCGTTCACCGTTAGTATGTTATGAAAAATTTGAGAGAAATCGACCGCTTCTATTATCATTAGTTGGGTCGAGTGTTGGGGTAAATGGCTTCACAGCTGTAACCCCTGCCTGTGTTTTACTAAACATGATGTTAATATAGAGAAAGCATAGAAAATACTAATTCTTCGGCTGGTCAGTGGGCATCACGCCTGTACTGTCGGATGCTACAACACTGATATTCTCAGCCTGCACAGGAATGACATTCATCGTGTCAGCCTGCTGGATGGCAGCATAATCTTCAGGCGTATTCCAAGTGCTATCCCAAGGAGCCTGCAGGGCACCACCCAAAGTAAGGATGATAGCAACAACAGCAGCAGCCTTGAAGAGTGGCATCAGGCGCTGAGTGAGTGACACCTCGCGAGCCTTAACGACCTGCTCACTACCAATGGCCTGCATGATGCGTGCATCAAAGTCATCGTCCAACGTCTCACCAACAGCCTCGTCGATGAACAGGGGGCGCAGATGCTCCATCTCAGCCGGAATATCCTTCTGGCTGAAGAAAGTGCGCAGGATGCTTTCTTCCTCAAGCGAGGTTTCAGCGTTCCAATAGCGCTCCATGAGTTGTTCGATGTACTTGTAATCCATACCTTTTTGTGATTCTCTATATCGTTGACGTTTGTAAAACAGAAAAGTTACAGGAAAAATTAAAAAAAATGTTGATTTTTTATTTCTCAATCTTTAAATACCGTTCCCTGACAGCTTGTCGGGCACGGAAGATGTTAACCTTAACCTGCTGTTCTGTAATATCCAGAATAGTTGCAATATCGCGATAGCTCTTGCCCTCTATGTCACGCAACTGCATACAGGTACGCAGGCGTTCGGGGAGTTCGCTAATCAGTTGACTCACCATCTGTGTACGTTCGTGCTGGATGGTTACCTGCTCTGGATTAGAGCCGTGACTATGGTCAGTAGGGTCAATATCATCGCCCAGGCTCTGAACCTGATTATCCATACGACGCAACTTGTCGAGTGCCTGGTTACGGCAGATGGTCAGACAAAAGGCCTCTATGGAATCCAATTGTGACCACTGATCACGTCGGTTCCATACTTTCATCATGGTTTCCTGTACAACATCCTCAGCCTCTTCGCGATTCTGCGTAATGCGAAGGGCCATGCGGAAGAGTTCGTTCTTCAGCGGCAGGATGTCGGACTGGAAACTGATGGTTTTCATTTTTTTCGATATTTCGATGTTTCGATATTTCGAAACTTCGAGGTTATTCTATCACCGTGCCATGTTGTCCGTCAATGGCCGTCGCCAGCGTAATGATAACGCGGCTGACACCAGCCTCAACAGCAGCTAACGCATTTTCTATCTTGGGTAGCATACCACCAGAGATGGTGCCATCGGCCTTATACTTATTAAATAACGTACGCGTAATGGTTGGGATAACGCTTTCATCATCATCCGGATTCGACAGCACGCCCTTCTTCTCAAACGAGAAGATTAGCGTCACGTCGTAGATGTCAGCGAGGGCCTTGGCCGTCTCTGAGGCAATAGTATCAGCGTTTGTATTGAGGATATGTCCCTCGCCATCGTGCGTCAACGGAGCCATCACCGGTGTGATGCCTGCCTCAATCAGTCGGCTCAGCATATTGCCGTCTGCAGCGTCCACGTCACCTACAAAGCCATAGTCTATACCATCCTTCAGAGGACGCTTGTGGCTGCGGATGGCATTGGCGTCAGCTCCTGTCAGTCCGAGGGCATTGACACCATTGGCTTGCAGACGCGCCACGAGATTCTTGTTGACCAGTCCACCATAGACCATCGTCACCACCTCCAGCATGTCGCTGTCAGTAATGCGGCGTCCATTGACCATCTGTGTCTCAATACCCTGGCGCTCGGCCATCTTTGTGGCCTTACGACCACCACCATGCACTAGTACCTTGCGACCCTCAATAGCAGAGAAGTCGCGTAACAACTGAGAGAGCTGCAGTTCGTCTTCGACCACAGCTCCACCAACTTTTACTATTGTAAGTTTTTCTTTCATATTCGTTCTAGTATTTCTAGTTGTTCTAGTCAGACTAGTTATTCTAGATAAGTGTAGCCATAGAGCCCTGAGCGGTAATTACTCAAGAATTCCTTACCCTCTTCCAAGGTAATCTTGCCTTGCTTGACACTCTTGGCCACCCAGATTTCCAACTGGCGAACCAGTTTCTTGGGATTATACTGTACGTATTCCAGGACCTCTTCTACCGTCTCACCATCGAATATCTGGTCGATATGATACTGACCGTCCTTGACAGAGATATGAACAGCAGTGGTATCGCCAAACAAGTTATGCATATCACCCAGAATCTCCTGATAGGCACCTACCAAGAATACACCCAGATAGTAGTTCTCATTCTTCTTCAGCGCATGGACAGGCAGAGAATGCGAGTTATGACGGTTGGTGGCAAAATTAGCTATCTTACCGTCTGAGTCGCAGGTAATGTCCTGAATGGTGGCATTACGCGTCGGACGCTCGTTGAGTCGCTGGATAGGCATAATCGGGAATATCTGGTCGATAGCCCATGAGTCGGGCAACGACTGGAACAGCGAGAAATTACAGAAATATTTATCGGCCAACAGCTTGTCTATGTTCATCAACTCCTCAGGCACATGCTTCAGGTTCTTGGACAAGGCATGAATCTCGTGACAAACACTCCAATACATGGCCTCAATCTCTGCACGCGTCTTCAGGTCGACAATACCATGGGCAAACAGGTCGAGCACCTCTTCACGAATCTGTTCTGCATCGTGCCAGTCTTCAAGTACGTTACGAGGCGACAGGTTATCCCAAATTTCATAGAGGTCCTTTACCAGCTGATGTGAGTTCTCGTCAGGCTCGAACTCCTCAGGCATCTCAGGCAATGAGGCCGTCTCCAGCACGTCAATGACCAAGACTGAATGGTGAGCAGCCAGCGAACGACCACTCTCAGTAATCAGGTTTGGATGCGGAATCTCGTTGCGATTGGCAGCATCAACGAAAGTATAGATACAGTCGTTGACGTACTCTTGGATAGAGTAGTTGACAGAACTTTCGCTCGATGGAGAACGAGTACCGTCGTAGTCGACGCCCAAACCACCACCGCAGTCAACGAAGTCGACGTTGTAGCCCATCTTGTGCAGTTGCACATAGAACTGCGACGCCTCACGCAGAGCCGTCTGGATACGACGAATCTTCGTAATCTGCGAACCGATATGGAAATGAATCAGGCGCAGGCAGTCCTTCATGTCCTTCTTGTCCAACAAATCCAATGCTTCCAACAACTCGGCACTGGTCAGTCCGAACTTCGAGGCATCGCCACCGCTCTCTTCCCACTTGCCACTACCACTGGAAGCCAGTTTGATACGGATACCGATATTAGGCCTAACACCCAACTTCTTAGCCTCCTTGGCAATGATCTCCAGTTCGTTGAGCTTTTCAACGACAATGAAGATACGCTTACCCATCTTCTGTGCCAACAGGGCCAACTCGATATACGACTGGTCCTTATAACCATTACAGATAATGATGGAATCGCTTTGGCACTGTACGGCAATCACGGCATGCAGCTCAGGCTTCGAACCTGCCTCGATGCCCAGATTGAACTTACGTCCATGTGAGATAATCTCCTCAACCACGGGCTGCATCTGGTTGACCTTAATGGGGAACACCACATAGTTCTCTGCCTTATACTCATACTCCTCGGCAGCCTTCTTAAAACAGCTCCACGTCTTCTCGATACGATTGTCGAGGATATCGGGGAAACGCAATAGTACCGGCGACTGCACATCACGCAGTGCCAACTCGTCCATCACGTCACGGATATCAATCTGCGTATTGTCCTTGCACGGCGTTACGTAGACGTTTCCTTGTTCGTTGATGCCAAAGTAGCTGGTACCCCAGCCGTTAATGTTGTAGAGCTCCTTGGAGTCATCGATGGTCCATTTCTTCATTGTTATAGGAGTTAGAGAAGTTAAAGAAGTTATTATATGGATAAGAGGGTGCGCAGGGATGCTACGCTGGTTTGGATTTTATCGTATTCATCAAGCACGTTGACATCTAAGATATGACGGGCTTTCTCATAGAATGGGGCACGTTCCTTCAGATGCTCGGTGATATAGGCTATCAGTTCCTCAGGAGTTTTATTTTTCAACAACGGGCGCTCAACCTTAGCCATCAGAAGATGCTTGTAAAGCGTCTCGGGTGTTGCCTTGAGATACACCACATCACCCTGCTGGTTCAGATAGTCCATATTGTCGAAGAAACAAGGGGTGCCACCGCCACAGCTGATGATGACATCCTCGAACTCAGCCACCTCGTGCAACATATTATATTCTATCTTGCGAAAGCCCTCCTCGCCACGCTCGGCAAAGATTTGCGACACCGATTTGCGCATGCGGCTTTCGATATACCAGTCGAGGTCGTAGAACATCATACCCGTCTCCTTCGAGAGAGCCTTGCCCACGGTGGTCTTCCCTGAGCCCATGTAACCTATCAGAATGATACGCCTCATTTCTTTTGCTTTTCGATGATGGCCATACACTCGTCATAGGTCAGGTCGGCAGCCTTAGCCTGTTGTGACTTCAGCAGGCGATAGTTCTTGCCGTCGTATGCCAGATAGGGACCATAACGACCGTTCAGCACCTCCAGCTTCGAATCTTCTTCGAAGGTCTTCATGTGCTTCTGGCTCTCCTGCAGGCGTTTTTCCAGAATCAGACGGATAGACTCATCGAGCGAAATCGTCATTGGGTCGATATCCTTTGGCATCGAGGTATATTTCTTCTGATGCAGAATATAGGGACCAAAACGGCCTGCACCAATCACGACAGGTGAACCCTCAAAATCGCCCAACGTACGAGGTAGCTTAAAGAGTTCCAAAGCCTCGTTGAGGGTAATGGTCTCCATGCTCTTGTCAGCAGGCATCTGGGCAAACTGAGGCTTTTCGGCATCCTCAGCAGTACCAATCTGTACGACAGGTCCAAAACGTCCAATCTTGACGTAAACAGGCTTGCCGGTCTTCGGATCATCGCCTAACAGACGCTCACCGGCCTTGCGCTCCTGACGATCGTTCATCGTATTCTCTACCGTAGGTTCAAAGTCACGGTAGAAGGCTTTCATCATCGAGGTCCACTGTTCATCGCCCTCAGCAATCTTATCGAAGTCCTGCTCAACCTTGGCAGTGAAGTTATAGTCCATAATCTCTGTGAAGTGCTTCATCAGGAAGTCGTTTACTACCACACCAATGTCTGTGGGTAACAGCTTGCCCTTATCAGAGCCAACCATCTCTGTACGCTCCTTTTGGGTAATGACCTTACCCTTCAGGATGTCTACCGTGTAAGTGCGCTCCTCGCCCTTTTGGTCACCCTTATGAACATATTCGCGCTGCTGGATAGTAGAGATAGTGGGGGCGTAGGTTGACGGACGACCGATGCCCAGTTCCTCGAGCTTGTGAACCAGCGAGGCTTCCGTATAACGCTGTGGAGCCTGGCTGAAACGCTCGGTAGCCTGAATCTCACGACGCGTCAGCTCCATACCTTTCTTCAATGGGGGCAGCAAGTGGCTTTCTTCCTCCTGTTGGTCGTCGTCATCATAGCTCTCACGATAGACCTTGATGAAACCATCGAACTTGACGACTTCACCCTGAGCCACAAACTGCTCTTCAGCGCCACTGATAGAAATGTTGACGGTGGTGCGCTCCATGACGGCATCAGCCATCTGACTGGCAATAGTACGCTTCCAAATCAGCTCATAGAGTTTGCGCTCCTGGGCAGTACCCTCAATGGTCTGCTTGTCCATATAGGTGGGACGGATGGCTTCGTGAGCCTCCTGGGCACCCTTTGAACTGGTGTGATACTTGCGAACCTTTGAGTACTCTTCATCATAGAGGTTGGTGATTTCCGCCTTGGCTGCATTGATACACAGACTTGAAAGGTTCACAGAGTCAGTACGCATATAGGTAATCTGTCCGTGTTCATACAAGTGCTGAGCAACCATCATGGTCTGGCTCACCGTAAAGCCTAACTTGCGGGCTGCCTCCTGTTGCAATGTGGAAGTGGTGAAAGGAGGTGCTGGCGTACGCTTCATGGGTTTCTTGCTGACGCTGTCAACAGTATATTTGGCATCTACGCACTTCTGCAGGAACTGCTCCACCTCTTCGTGAGTCTTCAGGCGCTGGGCCAACGTTGCTCTGACCTCTGTCTGAGAACCATCAGCATTAGTGATGGCAAAAATACCCACTACGCTATAGAACGGCTCGCATTGGAAAGACTGAATCTCACGTTCGCGCTCAACTATCAGACGAACAGCTACACTCTGTACACGACCAGCAGAAAGAGCAGGCTTTACCTTGCGCCACAGCACAGGAGACAGTTTAAAACCAACCAAGCGGTCGAGCACGCGACGGGCCTGCTGCGCATTGACCAGATTCATATCCAGATGACGGGGATGCTCGATAGCCTCAAGGATAGCGGGTTTGGTAATTTCGTGGAACACGATACGATTGGTCTTCTTCTCGTCCAATCCCAATACCTCACACAGATGCCACGAGATGGCTTCTCCCTCACGGTCCTCATCGGATGCGAGCCATACCTTGTCAGCCTTCTCTGCATTCTGCTTCAGTTCCTTTACCAACTTCATCTTCTCCTCAGGAATCTCATATTCTGGCTGAAGCGTGTTGGTATCGATACTCATCTCCTTCTTCTTCAAGTCACGGATATGACCATAGCTCGACATGACCTTATAGTCCTTGCCAAGAAACTTTTCGATGGTCTTTGCCTTTGCAGGCGACTCTACAATCACTAAATTCTTTTGCATATTATATATCGTTTCTTTTTTTACTTCCACTCTAACGAAAAGAAGACTGAAGTCGACTTTCGGGCTGCAAAAGTATGCAAAAGTTTTGGTTACACCTTATATATATAGAAGATTTTTTGTTTTCTTAACGTTTTAACATAAAAATTTCTCTAAACTCTAAACTCTAAACTCTAAACTTTTTCGTACCTTTGCAAATATTATAATCATTTACTCATTATGAAGAAACTATCTATTACTGCCCTGCTGGCAATGTTGACAATGACAACAATGAATGGACAAATTAAACTGAAGGCCGATAATATCGACGAAGTGATAAAGGCCATGACCCTGGAAGAGAAGGCAAAACTTCTTGTGGGAGGTGCAAACAATTTCTTTAATGCCGGTGCAGTAGTAGGTGGCGAAGCCGACCTGGTTGCTGGTGCTGCAGGAACCTCTCCCGCCATTCCCCGTTTGGGAATTCCTGCCACTGTACTGACAGACGGCCCTGCTGGTGTCCGTATCGATCCCACGCGTAAAGGAACCAACAAGACTTACTATGCTACCGCTTTCCCCATTGGCTCTTGCTTGGCCTCAACATGGAATACAGAGTTAGTGAGTCAGGTTGGTCAGGCCATCGGTAACGAGACCAAGGAGTATCGTTGCGACGTCATCTTAGGTCCTGGCATGAACCTGCATCGTAATCCCCTCTGCGGACGTAACTTCGAGTACTACTCTGAGGACCCTCTGCTGACGGGTAAGATTGCTGCCGCCTATATTCAGGGTGTGCAGAAGGAGGGTGTTGGCGTATCAGCCAAACACTTTGCCGTCAACTCGCAGGAGACCGACCGTACCAGTGTTGACGAACGTGTCAGTCAGCGTGCAGCACGCGAGCTCTATCTGCGTGGTTTCGAGATTGCTGTCCGTGAGAGTGATCCTTGGACCATCATGGCATCATATAATAAGATTAATGGTCAGTTCTCGATGGGTAACCACGACCTGCTGACCAAGATTCTTCGCGATGATTGGGGTTATAAAGGTATTGTGATGACAGACTGGATTGGTATTCGCGAGGGGCTGCCTACGATTACTGAGGTTCAGGCTGGCAACGATCTTATGGAGCCTGGACAACCCGCACAGGTGCAGGAGATTATTGCTGGTGTGAAGAGTGGGAAACTCAGTATGGCCGATGTCGATCGCAACGTGCGTCGCATGCTTGAATATATTGTCAAGACGCCCAGCTTCCGTCAGTATCCTGCTTCAAACGATCCAGACTTTAAGGCCCATGCTGCCATCACCCGTCAGAGTGCTACTGAAGGTATCGTCCTGCTGAAGAACAACGGCATCCTGCCTTGGAAGGATGGTGCCATTAAGACTGTATCGCTCTTTGGCGAGAACTCTTACGACTTCCTCAGCGGTGGTACAGGTTCTGGCTGTGTTCACCCACCCTACGTGGTCGATATGCTCGAAGGCTTGAAGAATGCCGGTATCAGCTCTTCGCCTACGCTGACCAATATCTATCGCAAGTATATCGAATATGCCAAAGTGAAGTTCCAAGCTGAGCGCCATCCTGCCAAGTGGTACCAGATGGAGATGTTCGGACAGCAGAAATATCCTGAGATAGCCATCGATCCCATCTGCATCAACAATGAGGTGAAGGGTGCCGATGCAGCCATCATCACCATTGGTCGTCAGGCTGGTGAGGGTGTCGATCGCGATCTGAATACCGAGTTTAACCTCATTCCTGAGGAACGTGCACTTATTACGGATGTATGCAACGCTTTCCACGCAGCAGGCAAACCCGTTATCGTCATCATCAACAGCGGTTCCGTTATTGAGACGGCCTCTTGGAGTGGCTATCCTGATGCCATTCTTTGTGCTTGGCAGCCTGGTATGGAGGGTGGTAACTCGATTGCCGACCTGCTCACAGGTAAGGTTAACCCCTCTGGTAAACTGACCATGACGTGGCCAATTGCCGCTACCGATCATGCCTCCACGAATAACTTCCCTGGCAACATTGACAACTACTCGCTGTTGCAGATGGTGGGCAGCAACCGTCCTATTCCTGGTCATGCCTACACCAACCACGAAGAAGATATCTACGTTGGCTATCGCTTCTTCGACACCTTCAATCGCGAGGTGGCGTACCCCTTCGGCTATGGTCTGAGCTATACGACGTTCGAGATGGTGAAGCCCGCAGTCAAAACCAAAGGCAAGGACGCTGTCGAGGTCACAGTCACCGTCAAGAACACAGGCGCTGTCGCTGGTAAAGAGGTTGCTCAAGTCTATGTTCAGGCACCAAAGGGCAAACTGGAGAAACCCTCTCAGGAGTTGAAGGCCTTTGCCAAGACACGTGAGTTGAAGCCTGGTGAGAGTCAGACGCTGACCATGACTATCCCTGTACGCGACCTGGCCAGCTTCGACGAGGCTGGTTCACAGTGGCTGACAGAAGCCGGAACCTATACCTTCCGCATCGGTTTCTCAAGTCGCGATATCAAGGCCACTGCTCAGCTGAAGATTGCGGAATATACGGAGAAGACCACCAACGCCCTTGCTCCCAAACAGAAACTAAATCTCTTAAAGCAGTAAGGTAGAATATCAATCGAGTAGGTCGTGATTACCCATCAGATCGTGAATAGGTATGCACCTTCAGTACACCGCAAAAATTTTGAAAGTGCTGTTTTTGATGTTAATGTCACTTTTGCTTCTAACGTATTTAATGTCAATTTATTAGGTAAGGTGTTATTACTAAGTGCAATGTCACTACATATCACTACAGTAAAACAAGTTGTTTTGGTGATGAAGGAATGGTACTTTACGGTGATAGAAGGGCCTTCTACGATACCAAAACAACTTGTTTTACTGTAGTAGGAGTTGTCTCAGATACAAATAGTTGGTATTGCTACTATTAATAGTTGCAATTGTGAACATTAATGGTAGCAATTGTAATCATTAATGGTAGCAACTGCGGGTCTTGGGGTAAGAGATTCTGTGAGCAGTAATAGTTCTAAAGTACTTTGGTGATTTGAGGCACTATTTGTTTGCGCGATAAGTTCTCTGTGGTAAAGCATACGCCTTCGCGTAGCGATGCTCCAAACACAGCCTCTGCCACATTCTTGGTGCCCTCGCCGTAATAGATGAAATAGGTCCCGCCTTCTACATATGGCTTCTTTGCCTTATCGCTTCCTGTGTTAGGCACAAGGTTGTCGATCTTGGCAAAGAGCATCTGGCGGCCTTTCTGTTTCATGACCTCGGGCATAGCTGCCAGCATTCGGGTGATGAAGGCATCCATTTCAGCCTCCTTACAAGCGAGACTTCCGAAGCCAATCAAGTGGCCGTTAATCTCGTAGTCTTTATAATCAGACAACAATATTTCAGCATCAGTCATGCCTGAATAATCGTAAGCAGCATCTTCCATATTACGGTTAATAACTGCCATCGAATCGCTTGAGATGCCTAACTGAGTGGTGAGAGCCTGCCAAGCAATGGTGTCGATACGACTGGTGGTAGTCTTCGAGAGGTTGCGTGTGTCGCTGACAATGCCAGAAAGCATAATACGGGCAGTCTCGTTGTCGATGCTTATACCTAATTCCTTAAAGCATTCATAGATGATAGTATTTGTTGAGCCTATCATTTCACGACGCACGTAAGGAATAGTGGCATCGGCAATATCACCCTCTACATGATGGTCTATCTTCTGGAGGATAATGGCTTCACGAGCACCATCCACGCATTGAGCATAATCAGTGTGATCAGTCAGAATGAGTCGTGTCTGGGGCAATACAGAGCTCTTTAACTCAGGCAGTTTAAAGCCGAAATGCTTGGCTATGTACTGCGTCTCGCGATTCATGGGACTCGAAACCTTTGCCTTGCAATTATAGCCAAGGATATTCATTAATTTGGCATATGATAGCGCCGAGGTTACAGCATCCACATCGGGAGTCTTGTGACCATAGACAAAACAGGTGTCCTGCCCCCAGTTTAAAGTCTTCAACATTGCTTTGAACTCAGCTCCTGGCTCGGGATTAACAGGGGTGTCATTCTTAGAGCAAGAAACAAAAATCAATACAAGACCGCAATACAGTATAGCTGTCAATATCCAAAGGTGATTCTTTCTCATATGCAAATATCTTCTTGCCTGCAAAGTTACAACATAAACATGAATCCTGCAAAAAAAATCATGCAAATTTGGTTTTTTCCTCACTTATTCGTACCTTTGTCGGATAGAACTTATAAGACTAATGGAAAAGTCATATCTTGGTCATTTCTTCGCTTTTGTAACTGTAGCCATCTGGGGCAGCACGTTTGTGTTTACCAAGATGTTGCTACTTAATGGTTTGTCACCTGCACAGATCTTTACATTACGTTTCATCGTTGCCTACGTGTTGCTGCTGGCTTTCGAACTGACTACCAGGTGGCAGTCATTCCGACTGTTCAGCACATCGTGGCGCGACGAACTCGTGATGTTGCTGTTGGGTATAACAGGAGGGTCGATATACTTCCTCAGCGAGAATGCAGCCATGCTATACACAACAGCCACCAACACATCGCTCATCGTTTGTTCTTGTCCGCTGTTCGCCATGCTATTGGTGGCACTGGCCTATCGTCAGTCTGAGCGGTTTACACGCGTGCAGGTCATTGGGTCGCTATTGGCTTGTATGGGTATGGCTGTGGTCGTGCTGAACGGACGTTTTGTGCTCCACCTCTCCCCTCTTGGCGATATGCTGGCCTTTGGTGCATGCATCTGCTGGGCCGTCTATTCGCTGCTGATGAAGTCGGTGACGGAACGCTATTCCACCTTTTTCATTACGCGTAAAGTGTTCTTCTACGGACTGCTGACTATTCTGCCCTACTATCTCCTATACCCAGGGTTCCCGTCTATGGAAGTCATCTTCAGCCCTGAAGTGCTCTGGAATCTGTTATTCCTGAGCGTCATCGCCTCTATGGTCTGCTTCCTTGTTTGGAATTGGGTTATTCGTCAGTTAGGTGCCGTTGTAGCCACCAACTGGGTCTATTTCAATCCCATCATCACCATCCTCTTTGCCTGGTGGCTACTGCACGAGCAAATCACGGTTTGGTTTCTGTTCGGCAGCCTGCTCATCATTGTCGGTATGATACTCTCCGACAGGAAGACTAAATTATAAACAATCCTAAAAGTTGGGCATTAATTTCGAAAAAGTCAGCTTTTATTTGTAATTTTGCCAGCGATTTTTTGGGAAAACGAACAAATGTACTAATGAACAATTGGTTTTAAGATTATGAGTAAAATAAAGACAGTAGGCATTCTGACATCAGGCGGCGATTCCCCTGGCATGAATGCGGCCATCCGTGCAGTGACACGTGCAGGTATCTGTAATGGTTTCACTATTAAGGGCATCTATCGTGGATACGATGGACTTATCAAAGACGAGGTAAAGACTTTTACAACAGAGGACGTTAGTGGCATTATTACCCGTGGTGGTACCATCCTGAAAACAGCCCGAAGCAAGGAGTTTATGACTCCCGAAGGTATGCAGAAGGCTTATGAGACTTGTCAGAAGGAGGAAATTGATGCTTTGGTGGTTATTGGTGGTAATGGCTCGCTGACGGGCGCATGGAACTTCGGTGTGGAGTTTGATTTTCCTGTCATCGGACTGCCTGGCACCATCGACAACGACCTCTATGGCACAGATGCCACCATTGGTTACGATACAACGATGAATACCATCATGGAGTGTGTGGACCGCATCCGTGACACTGCCAACTCGCATGAGCGTATCTTCTTTATCGAGGTTATGGGACGTGACGCAGGCTTCCTGGCCCAGAACTGCGCTATTGCCTGTGGTGCCGAGGCTGCCATCGTGCCTGAGGAGACCACAGACGTCGACCAGTTGGCAGAATTCATGTCTCGTGGCATCCGTAAGTCGAAGAAGTCGTGTATCGTCATCGTTTCTGAGAGTCCCAAATGTGGTGCCCTCTACTATGCCGACCGTGTGAGGAACGAGTTCCCAGAGTTCGACGTACGTGTATCCATCCTAGGGCATCTGCAGCGTGGCGGTAGTCCTTCAGCCCGCGACCGCATCCTGGCCAGTAGTACTGGTGTGGGTGCTATCGAGG
This sequence comes from uncultured Prevotella sp., assembly GCA_946404405.1. Taxonomy (GTDB): domain Bacteria; phylum Bacteroidota; class Bacteroidia; order Bacteroidales; family Bacteroidaceae; genus Prevotella. The sequence continues at coordinate 27,914 of CAMJDL010000018.1, read as the reverse complement.
CCATCAAACAGGGACAGCGCAACGTCATGGTGGGATATCGCAACAACGATATCGTCTATGTACCCTTCTCGGAGTGCATCCGTACTGACAAGCGCTTCGACAAGCGCCTCATTACGGTACTTAACGAACTGAGTATCTAAGCATCTCGAAAAATACTGAGTATCACTTCTGGATACCAAAATCAGCCTGCTGAGCTTCTACTTCATGTAGGAGCTTAGTTTTTTCTTCGTCAGAGAGGGTGGATGATGTTTGATGTTTGATGACAGAAGTCTGATGTCTGGATGTGGTCTCACTAACGTTGTAACACATGGGCACATCGTAAGTCACGCTCTCTATCTCCAGTTCAGCAGGCGTGGGAGCATGAGTGCCAGGGAACTGCACCTCGGCCTTAATCTTGATTTTGCCTGCCTGTCGCGTACTACGAATGAGAACAGGCGCACTGCCCCACTCGACAGCACGCGGATTGGCATTGATAGAGGCGTCGCCTATGATCTCGCCTTCGCCTTCGACAGTAAAGCGGATGTTTTCTTTCGCCAAACGACGCACATGACCAAGGTCGTCAGTCACCTCGCAGACAACAACAACAAAGTCAGAACCGTCAGCCACGAGCTTTTTGCCCATATCATCGACATAGAGACGAAGCTTGGTACTGCGACGTGAAGGCATTTTCTCCTCTCTGCACACCACTTTGCCATTCATGATACCCTCAGCAACCATTTTCACGCTCTGCCACGACTTCTGTGTATAGCTATGGTTGCGCGCTTCAAAGAAGTCCCAGGCATCCTTGAAGACCACCAACCCCTTTTCCACAGGTTGTACCCAACAATGTTCGCCATCATACATCGTCAGACGTACGCTGTCGCAATTCGAGAAGATGGTGACATCCTTCTCTGAGAACTGCGTCATCTCGTGAGCAATGGCAACGATGAACGTTGAACGTTGAACGTTCTCTCTGTGAGAGTGTGGCGTTGCGAGGAACATTCTCTCTGAGAGGGTGGCAGCAAACATATCGAAGGCTGTCTTCTTCTGACGGAAAGCATCATAAATGCCACCCCAATATGGGTCAGGATGATAGCCACGCTGATGGTCGAAGGGGTGCCACTGACATCCACCAATGAACTGGCCCGTAGTATTGAAGAGTTCCTGCGTAGAGCGATAGAGGCTCATGGCCTGCGTCAGCATGGGACGTTCGCCCCACGAACGCGAGGCACGATTCAAGTTGTTGTGGGCATACCAGTCGTCAACCAGTTCGCCAAACTCACGGGTGAAAATACATTGCTTTGGTTTGTCTTCCTTGAAGTCATCGCCAGGCCAACCATAGACGACATCATAGTTTTCTGCCACACCAGCGCTATGCACATCAGCAGCAGCCACAGGACGATAGGGGTAGGGATATTCGTCCTTGGTAATCTGAAGGGCCTGCAAGGCAAAGTCTTCAGGATAGCGCGTCTCGTTGAGGATGGGTTCCCACATCAGCACACAGGGATGATTCCTATCGCGACGAATGATGTTGCGCGTATTCTCATGTACCTTCTCGTCCCAACCCTTGTCCTTGTTCCAATACTGCCAACCAGGCGTAGCCACAATGATAAACAAACCTAATTCGTCGCAAGCATCCATGAACGAGGGGTCTTGTGGATAGTGGGCCGTACGGATAATAGTGAAACTTGCATCGCGTAGTCGCTTGGCATCGCGCCACTGCTGACTGTTGGGCAATGCATTGCCCACGTAGGCAAAGTCCTGATGGCGATTAGCACCAACGAGTTGGTGATACTTCTTGCCATTGAGATAGAAGCCTGGAGCACGACCTTGGGCATCGTCTGTGCGAACGAACTCGAAGGAACGGATGCCAATACGAGTGATGCCGCCATCAAGCGACTGTTTTCCATCCTTGATACGGGTGGCTATACTATATAAATAAGGTGTCTCTGGCGACCACAGATTTGGGTTCTTGACGAGGAAGCGCTGGGTAATGGTACGAGCTTCTCCTGGAGCTAGCTTGAGTTTTGTGCGCTGCGATGGAATCGCAGCAGAAGAGACGAAGCTATTTTCAACTGTGATGGTGCGAGGACGGGTGTCGGTGTTGCGGACTTCGGTATTAACGAAGACCTCAGCACTCTTGTCGCTGATGTTGGCATAATGAACGAAGATGCCACCACCAGCAACTTTATTTTCCTCGAGGGCGTCCGTCATGGCTACCTTGTTTTTGGCAATGAGCCACACGTCACGATAGATGCCACCATGATAGGCAAAGTCGAGCGTCATCTGCTTCTTGCCTGGAGGGTAGGTCTTGTCGTCGCTGTTGTCTGCCTTGATGGCGACGACTAATTCATCGCCCACTGTAGTGGGCAGGGGAATGGTGATAGGCAGATAACCGCCTTCATGGTCTTTAATCTTTTGACCATTGACATAAATGGTCTGTCTACCCATGATGGCCTCGAAATGCAGGGTGACGTCACGACCTGTGCACGCCTTGGGCAACTTAAAATGCTTACGATACCAGGCGATGCCTTGATAGTTGCGACAACCACTGGCCTCAGCAGGCATCAGTTGGACAGTATGAGGCGTCGAAACCACTTCCCACGCCTTATCATTGAAATCCTTAGCCTCAGCACCAGCCACATCGCCCAAATGGAAACGCCAACCAGCATTGAAATTCCATACCAAGCGACCACTGTTTTCTAATGGGAAGAGACCTGCGATGGAAGAGCCTCCCCCTGCCCCCTCCAAATAGAGGGGGAGAGCCGATAGGGTGAAGACGAGATTTAAAAAGAATATAAGGATAACGACTCTCTTATGCATAATGGACTTTATTTAGGATTATTATAATCGCCTTTCACTTGAGCCTTTGTACGTGGGGTGGGAACCCAATCGTCAGTACGGAAAGAACTGACGGGCAATCCGTCGTGCATCAGGTCACCAACCGCCCAATCCTTAAAGGCGTAGCGAACGGCAACAGGTTGCTTGACGTCGTCGCAGACGACATAAACACGATTACGAGCCACCCATACCTTCGTGGCAGGATGGAACACCTTGTCATTACCTGCGACTTCAAAATTATCAGATGTTGAGCCATGCTCGAAATACACCCACTCCTTCGAACGGTCGAAAGCCACCACAGCCGTGTCGTTCTTGAACTCCACCTCTTTATATTTGGCAAAGTCAGGTAGTCCCTTCACATCATAGGTATTACTGAGTGCCAAGAGTGCCAAGCGCTCGCCAGCCAGACGTTTCTTTCGAGGATGGATGACGTTCTTGATACCAGTATCCATCAAGACAGCCATACGACAGTTGGGAATCAATGACTCTACCTTCTCCTGCTGTTCACGAAGGAAGGCACTATTATAGAGCGCCCAATCTGTCTCGTCGTAAGCAAAGGGAGCTATCTGACAATAGTAGAAGGGAAAGTCGCCCTGATGCCAGTCCTCACGCCATCCCTGAATCATACGTGCCATCAATGGGGCATAATAGTCGTAACGTGGCACATTATCCTCGCCCTGATACCAAATGGCACCACGAATACCATAATGCGCTCCATCGTAGATAAGTGGTTTGAGTTGTCCGTTATAGAGGGCTGTGGGGCAACGTTGTTGTAGCTTCTTGACGTCCGCCTCCGTCACATGCTGATTCACCTTGGGGAAGATCTTCAACCAATCGGCATTCATCCAGGCCTCACAGGCAGAACCGCCAAAGGCTGTGCATATCAACCCCACAGGAACACCAAGTGCCTTCCTTAGGGCCTTGCCAAAGTAATAAGCTGTGGCTGAGAACTCACGGACACTGGCAGCATTGGCTTCTTTCCACGTACCTTTGAGATCTTGCTGGGGCTCTAATGATGCCAGTCGTTTGGCATAGAACAAGCGCAGCTCGCTGTCTTGGCAGGAGAACAATTCCTCTGTCGCACCCTCAACGGGTTGGGCCTTGTAACCCTTCATCAGCATCTCCATGTTCGACTGACCAGAGCATATCCACACCTCGCCAATCATGACGTTATTCAGTATAACAGGGTCACCATCCCTGAAGATGATGGAGTATGGACCACCTGCCTTTGGCGTCTTCACCGTCACGCCAAAGCGTCCGTCCTTACGTGCTGACACGATGTGAGACTTCTTATCCCACGAGGTAATGACCTGAACCTTTTTGCCAGGCTCCGTCCATCCCCAGAGGTTACACTCCGTCTGTTGTTGCAATACCATGTTGTCGCTAAAGAACTGAGGCAGCCTGACCTTAGCGTTGACAGTGATGCCAATCAGTGCAACAATGACACAAATAAGTTTTCTCATATTATTGTTCTATTTTAAGTACTGGCGGCTCTATGAGGCCTGCAGGCAGCAAGCCATCGCCTGTGGTGCGATACTTGGCATTGGTCCAGATGCCGTTGTAAGGTGCTTTACCTTGGTCTGCACCACGCAGGGCATTATGCCACGTGTTCACCACCTCGATTTCTATCGTATTCTTACCTTTTTTCAAGGCACCTGTTATCTCCACCTCGTAAGGTGCTGTCCAGGCAATGCCACAATCCTTGCCATTAATCCACACATGAGCAATGTCCTTTACGTTGGGGAACGAGAGCCAGACGCGTCCCATAGGAACTTCCTTCTTCTTCAGCTTCCACATGGCTGAATAGCGGGCGTGGCCACTGAAATAGCGAATCTTCTCATTCTCATGCTTAGTCCAGTCGAAGAACTGCTGGATATCCATTGTCAAACCAGACTCACGGAAAGAGACTGTCCAAGGCTTCTTCATGAATCCTTCTGGGTGAATCGTTGTTTCTCTCTGAGAGATACGGCCTTTCTCTACCCGAGAAACGGCGTTTTGCTCATAGCAGACAAACAGAGACCCATAAGGCTGTAGTGAAATAGTGCCGTTATAGTCTGTCCACTGGTCAGTCAGAGGATTATACACATAAGCATTATCTCGCTTCTGACGGAAGACTGGCGAGAAGGTCTGCTCCTTGTCTGTCTGGTTCGAGAGGAAATAGATGTCTTCATCGGGTGATGTACGATGCGTGTAGGCAATGCCCTCAGGCAGGACGACATCAGGTGCGATATTCAACTGCGTGCCCTCATAGGGCTTTGTCAGCACCTGCACACCCTGCTTGCTTAACTGAACAACACGATTCCAGACCCCGTCCGAAACATTTAGCCATGTGGGAACAACCAATGCCTTATACTCAAAGGGCATCGTCAGGAAGGCATCCTTGTTCATCGTATCATAGTGATAGCCATGCAGGGGATTAATCCAGTCCTTCATGTCGATGATACCTGCCGAGTGGCGTACACCAACGGGCGATTCCGTCATGGGCTGTCCAACGTTAGCCAGACGCTTTTGTTCTGAGACCACGCGTTCATTACCAAACAAGCCTGGCAACATGGGCACCAGCTTGTCAGGCGTCAAAGCACGAACAGGAGCCGTTTCACCAGTAAGCACAGCAATGTCCACCACAGGCTTACCCTTTTGCAGGAGTGTCTGACAACGGGTGATATAGTCGACAAAACCTTTGGCCTCTGGGTACCACGTCTGGTCGCGCTGGAAGAACAGTCCGATACCATCGAGCGTCATACCAGGCTTCTTGTCAAGCCAAGGGTTATGGGTGTCCACATGGAAGAAGAGGCGATTCATACCTAAGGCAAAGTTACGATCAAGCAAGGCCTTGACGCTGGCTGGCGTCTCGTCCCACACGCCACGAACCTCTGTAAAGCCCTCAGCCTGAACGATATTCTTCTGATAGACATGAGCACCACTGATAGCATCGAGCATATCATTGGGTTTGTCGTGGGTTGGCGAGTTGAGCCAGAATTCGCCCATAGGCATATCCACCACACGATAATGTTCCATACCATCGCAGACCATCGTGGGAGCAACACTCTCACTGGAGAGCTTCACACCATACTCACGGGCTTTTCTGGCAAGCGTCTCGAAGAACACATCGTTGACGAGTTCGTTGATGGTTTGGCGCACATCCATCAGCTTCAAGTCAGCATTGAACAAAGGCACACCAGCCATTACAGGTAATACAGACAAGATGTCGTAGCCTCGACGACGAGCAAATTCATCAGCAAAAGTACGACTCCAGTTCTGGGAGCCACACTCCCAAGAGTCGACATGCATATATTTGATGACCTCATGGTGTGGTCGCTTCATAAACTGGCCAAACCATTCATCGACCTGCTTCTCGACAGCCTGACGTGAGAACTTGTCGCACTCCAAACCCTTGGCACCACCAGCAGTAGCGTTGGTATGACCTGTAGAGGTGTGTCCCATGCGCAGAATACGATAAGTACCACCAATCAAATCCAAGTCAACCATATCACCATTCATCTTACCATATACTATATCTGACCTGTAGACATGGTCACGACGACGCAAGTCTACATCAGTCGAGTCTGAAGGAGATGCGCGCCATACAAGGCCAGACTTTCCTTCCCAGTTATCAATAACAGGCAGCGTACCAAGTTTGAGGTCCTTCATGCGCAATACGGGTTTCCATTTGGCAGCATCCAAGTCCTCAGCACCTGGTTCAGAACCTTCTGGTGTCCATTCAAAACGGAAGTACTTGGCTTGCGTTGGGGGGATGCTGAGGGTAGTATTATAACCTGTATTCTGCCATCCCTGACGAGGCGGAGTCAGTTGTTTTAGCTCACGGAAGTTTACACCATCGTCAGAGGCTTTTACCAAGAGTCGCTGACACTGGATGTTTGTGCCAGATGGCTCTATCTCGACATGGAACACCTGCGTAGGAGCCTCGAATTCATATTGTATCCAACAAGGCTTGTCTGCACAATATACACCCTTGTCGTTCAACGTAATTTCAGGAGAGAAGGTCGCCTTTTGCTTATCCTTGATGGAATATAATGCCTGGAAAGCACCGTATCTATAAGCAAAGATTTCAGGATTCAAATCACCCACAGGGATGGCATAAACTGCAATATCCTCATAATATCCCTCATTATGTTGGGGCTTCTTCATAACAAACTGGTGATGGCCTCCACGGACAATCGTATCACAAAAGACTATCTTTTGCATAGACTCCTCAGGTTTGATCCAAGGACCACCTGCCAGAGCGAAACCATCACAGACATGAATACCCATTTCCAAGCCAAGGGAGTCTGCCTGTGCCAGCGCAACATCGACCATCTTCCAGAAGTTAGGTGTTAAAGCATCTGCCTGTCCCTTGAAGTTAGGTTGCTCTTTTGAACCACGAATGGGCATCAGGTAACATCCACCCAGTCCCACATCCTTCATAGCCTTGAGGTCGGCCTTAATACCTTCCTCAGATACTGTACCATACATCCAATACCAGAATGTCCAAGGTTTTGTCGTGTCGGCAATCGCTAATTGCCAACTGCTAATCGCTAATAGCGATAATAATGTTAGTCGTTTCATATATCTATCATTGTGTTTAAATCATCAATCGAAATGTAAAATTGCCGTAATATTTGGATTACCCCACTTCGACCAGAAGGGCTGTGCAGACGGACCATTCAAGTCGGTGGTATTCACCTTGTTGCGAACGGCAGGAATGACATTCAGGATGGCGATGCCCGTTTCAGGCAAGGTATAGAGAATATGGTCGCGTCCGTCGCGTGGGGTATAGACACCAACCTTCAAGCCTATGCCCTCGATACCGAATTGTCCTTCCGTTGTATTGAACTGCATCCACGAGACGCTCGAGAAATAGCCTTTGAATTCAGGATACTCCCATGTCTCGCCAGGAATGGGGTCGTTATAGTTGTTGCTCCACAGCCCATACTGCGGACCCTCCATGCGGTTCTGCCAGACACGGTACGGGCCCTTGCCGACCCACTGCTTCGACTTCACCATCTGCTCGGGATAGTCGAAACAGACACCCATCAGGTCGACTACACCAAAGAAATTGCTGCGAGCATCCATATAGACCCCACCATCAGCAAGGAAACGCCATGTTACCTGTTCCAAAGAGCCATGCTGATAGTTCGCTACGAGTGTGCTATCGCTGAATGAAAAGCCTGCGAACTTTCCTTGGTCAGCATACTCTGTATATTGCGTCTTCTTTTTGAAGGCCTCTTTGTCATCGTGGTTAAAGAAACCATCCTGCGAACGGTCAGCACGCTTGACAGCAACGAAACGGGGACCATTGCCAAACGACAGCTTCCTACCATCTATACTGACATTCATCAATCGACCCGTCTTCTTACTAAAAGTATATTGACGATTGCCTTGCTGCACCAGCAATTGGTCACCCTTCTCTGTATAGGTGTACTGTTGAGTGTTCTCGCGCAAAGTCCTCACATTGAAGCGGTTGAGTCGAGTAACCAGTCTATAGCCCCAGGTGAAAATTTCCCGACCATAAGGGTCGATAGCCGTCAGCTGAATCATATCGGCATCGTTTTTGGAAACTTTGGGAACCCTAAACTGAGCCTTCTGTCCTGGGGCTGCATCAGGCGATTCGAACACACCTTCCTTCAGGACTTTTATTTCTGTTTCTCCGTAGTCTGGCATCTTCAACATCTTATAGGTAAACTTGCAATCCTTCAGATTGATGAAGTTATAACAATTCTCTATCGTGATGTTCCCAGAATCCAAATACTTCCACTGTACAGGGCTCCATACTTCTTTGATGGTATAGTACGAGCCTTCCTTCTCCATGTGTGGACCAACGATACCATCGCTGCCAAAGTTGCCCATACAGTCAATAACGTTGTTCTTATCCGTACGTACCACTCCTTGGTCCATCAAATCCCACAAGAAGCCACCAGCACAACGGGGGTTTGACATCATCAGCTTCCAATAGTCTTTCAATCCAGCGCCATGACCTCCGTCATACAAACCATGCAGGAACTCCGTTGGCATGAAGATTTCTTTCTGGCGCATATAATCTGCTGTCTCGCCCCATGATCGATAATGCTTTGTCTCAAAACCATTACGATTAGCCCAAGGATAAAGCACCACACGCTGTTGTGGATCAAGTTTCTTGAAGACAGGTTCCAGCTCATAGTTAAAACCGCCCTCGTTGCCATTGCTCCAGAAAATGATACTAGGATGGTTGACATCACGCGTCACCATCTCTTCGACTATCTGCGAACCTATAATTGTCTCGTGAGCCTTGTGCCAGCCAGGCTGTTCGCACTCCACATAGAGGCCCAGTGAGTCGCAGGCATCCAAGAACTCCGGGTCGGCAGGATAGTGGCTCAAGCGAACGGCATTCATATTCATGCTCTTAATAAGTAGCACATCTTCTATATTCTTCGCCTTCGACAGCGTTCGACCAGTCTCAGGACGGAAAGAATGGCGATTCACACCCTTGAAGATGACCTTTTGGCCATTGATAAACACGCCATCCTCTTTGTCTCCAGCATACGTGTGGCGATATTCGATAGTACGGAAGCCAAACTTCTGACGTTCTTTGTGGAGGGTCTTTCCGTTAGCGTCCTTCAACGTAAACACTGCTGTATAAAGGTTAGGCTGTTCTGCATTCCATGATTTGACGTTTTTAGCCATAAAGTCTACTTTAGCCTGATCGCTGTTGATAGGAAAAGTGGGGCTGTTAGCCACCTTTTTCCCCTTAGCATCAAGGACATCAACAGACACCGAACTGCCAGAAATAGCCTGATTCAGAAACACGTCAGCCATAAAATGGCCATCACCCTTTGCATCAATCGCTACACGCTGAATATTTTGAGAGGGCTTACTAATGATAAATACGGGGCGCCAGATGCCACCAAAATTCCAATAGTCAGCACGTCGCTCAGCCAAGTTCACTTGCGGATTGGTACTCTCCTTCAACACCTCTACCTCCAAGCGATTCTTCTTGGTGCCAAAGAAAACACGGTCGCTAACATCAATGGTATGACGGGTAAAACCTCCCTGATACGTGCCATTGCCCGCTTTACGTCCATTTATCTGGACATTAATCTCCGTAAAGACAGCCTCAAATACAAGTTGTATCTGTCGTCCGTCCCACTCTTTTGGCAAAGTAAACTCCGTCTTGTATTGACCTTTTTCTTCAGAAATTCCCTCTGGTGTGGCCTTGCCATAAAAACGCATACCATATTGATAGGTGCCAAAGCCCTGCAGCTCCCAACACGAGGGAACACCTATCTTCGTCCACTTACCACTATTACGACCATCCGTGCACAAGAAGTCCCATTGCACCATATCGTCGCAACCATGACCAGAGAGATACTGTCGCTGTGTTTCTTGTGCCCTTACGGAACTAAATAATAAACAAAAAAAAGCAAAGAAAAAGAAAGTTCGTCTCATATACTTATATTTATATAAAAGACGAACTTTTTAGTGAATTGTAATGCCTAATTACTCAGCCAATGGGTCGAAAGTTCCATCTGAACCATGACTGAAGTCGTGCCATCCAATGGTCTGTAATAACGTCGCATTGGTTTGCTGAGCAGTTTGCTTCAATCCAATGAAATAATATTCAGGGCGGAACTCGATATAACTGGTTGTTGTATTACCATCAGCAGTGACATCCTTACGCTTTAGATAGGTGGTATAGAAGTTGCGCATAGCCTGGACTCTTCCTGCAGCATCAGGATTAATCAACGCACCTGTGCCGTCACAAGTAAAATCCTCATTAAGAGTTAGCGCCCAATCATTTTTGCCTGCTGTGTCTGTAGGACGAAGGTCGTTGAGAGGATCATAATACTTATAGGTGACGTTGCCTTCAGCATCCTTGATTTCCTCACGTTCCTTCTCTTCTGCACGAAGAGTGGTGTAAACAACGATATTGTGACGAGACTGACCATTCAACTGTGCAATGCCTGTATACGTACAAGTATTGTTATTAAAAGCATTCAATTTCCATTCAGACTTAAGATTCTCCTGACCTACTCCGCCATCAAAGAGCATCCAGCGACGGGCATCGTCGAAAGCCTTACCTTCGTAAGCCAGCTCTATCTGGCGCTCATAAAGAATGGCACCAAACAGTTTGCCACGATCAGCAGCAATATCTGTAGGCAGACCATAGTTGTTATCAGCAGTATATCCCACACGAGCACGAATCTCCTGAAGAGCCTGAAGAGCCTCACCATAATGCTTTGCACCACATGCAGCTTCAGCAAAGTTGAGCAAAACCTCTGCATAACGCATAAAGATGATAGGTGCAGCACTCTGCTGGAAACCACGAGGAGAATTGGCAGAAGCACTGAAGATATAGAGCGGGTTGTTGCCTAACGCCTTGTCGTCGGACTTCTTACGAATATAGACACCTGCATTGCGATTGTTCAACAGGTCTGGGCTATAGCCATTGCCGGTACCCGTTGTCACGTCACTGGGGTCTTTTCCGCCATTGTCATTATCATACCAGGTGTAGTTCCACAACTGATAGCCATCACCGGTAGTATATTTGTCTTTGGGGAAAATCGTCTTCAGGCCTTCGCTGCTACAAAGCGCTGCATCAGCAGAGAAACGCCACTCTGTGCCTGGGAAAGCAAAGGTACGATAGAAACGTGGGTCACGATTGAGCCAGAACAGATTCTTGTCATAAGGCAATGGGCTGACACCAGGCTTCAGACCATCAGACATAGGGAAGAGATCGACCATTTCAGCTGTAGGTTGCCAAGAACCAACGGCATTTGTGTTTTGTGGACGGATGCTCTGTTCCCAATTGTTCCAGTGGTTATAGTTATAGTGGTCTACGAAGTCGTGATTGTTAAACAACGAGACTAACACAGCTTCAGTAATGCCTGAGTTATCTGTACCAGTATAGTTATTAAAGATGCTTGCCCAATTGGCACCATTATTACCAGGATTGCCATTGAAAGCCAATCCAAAGTTACCACTCTTCAACTTGTCTAAAGCAGCCTTATTGGTCTGATAAGCCGTCTCCCAACGTTCTTCAACATCATTACGATTGAAAAGGGGACTGGCATAGAACAATTCTACCTGTCCTTTCAGAGCCAAAGCAGCCCCAGAGGTGATACGTCCAAAATCTGCTGCTTCGTTTTCCCAACGCGTTGGCAACATATCAGCGGCCTTCTGCAAATCGTCGCATATAAACTTAATGCAATCTTTTGCTGGTGAACGCGGCACAATCTTGTCAGAGCCATCACCATCACCAATAATAGGATTTTGAACATGGTCGATAATACATACTCCCCCATAAATCTTCACTAAAGCCCAATAACGATAGGCACGGAAGAAATAGGCCTGTCCCAATAGTTCGTTTTTTTCCTCCTCAGTAAGAGCAGAACTGGCTTTTACATTTTCGATAATGTCATTACAGTCGCGAATGTTACCCCATGGCGACGTTTCCTTATTAATGACATAGAAGTAGTCTGTTACTGACTGATAGTCAAGCGTGTTTTCAGGATCAACCCATTGAGAAAGTCCGCCATACTCCAATGTCGATTTCTGCCAAAGGTCTGATCCGCCAACGCTGGTATAATCGTTGACACCTGAAGAGCCATTGCCACCGCCAGCATTCGACTGTGGCATCATATTCATATAAAGAGCATTGACACGCGACTTGGCTGCACTATAGTTGCCATATACCTGACTTTGGTCAAACTGTCCGTAAGGTTTCTTCTCTTCCAAGAAAGAGTCACTACAACTGGTCAGCACAGAGGCTGCTAAGAGTGCAAATGAACCTATGATATATATTCTTTTCATTGTCGTAAGAAATAAAAGTGGTTAGAATGAAACGTTAACACCAAGCGTAATTTTGCGCAAGTTGGGATAGCGGCCATAAGCGCCTGCGTATGGAGCCCACGACTTGTCAGGATACGGATTCAACAGATATAGCGCATTCTGGACTGTGAGGTTCCAGCGTACATTGCTCAGACCCACATACTTTACCCAAGCCTTTGGCATGGTCCAAGCTACAGATACGTTACGCAACGTAATCTGAGCAGCATTGACAAGCCAGAACGAAGAGGCTTGTGAATTTTGGCTGGCATAAGCCATATTGGGATAAGAAGCATTAATGTTACGTGGTACGGTCACATTACCCTCTTTATCATAAATATCCTGATAGACAAACATGTCGCTCCAGCATGAGGGCTGGTTGAAATACTCTACGCCATAACCATTACGGTTGAACGACTGGCGGAAGTCGCCATTGACGAGCTGATAGGCACCCCATGATGCACTAAACTGTGCTGAAATCGAGAAATCCTTATATGAACCACCCAGATTGAGCGTACATCCATAAGGATTATTGGAATACTTAGACAACTGTATCATATCGTTCCTGTCAACCTTTCCGTCAGGACCACCATAGTTACCCTTACCGTCATTGTCGCCATGCGTGTCAGCATAAATCAGCATACCTGGATGCACGTCATTGATAGAACTACCTAAATAAGAAGTAATATTATTCTGGGCAAAATACTCCTGAATCTGCTGATAGCTGGTGAAAATGCCTAAACACTTATAGCCCCATACGCCACGATCCTGACGCTCACCTTCTACAATGCTGTCAAACTCGGGTGTGGCGGGGAAGTTGGCTGCCAGTATCTTGTTGTCGCTATAACCTGTTGACAACTTAACCCAGTAGTTAATGTCCTTGCCAATCTTATCGCGCCAACCTAAGTTGAGCTCCCATCCCCATGTGTCTACCTTACCATAATTCTCTGGAGTGGCCTGTGTACCAACAGTAGTAGGATACATCGAGGTTCCCGTATAAGTCATGAACATGTCGCGACCTCTGTCGTAGTAGTAGTTGAAGTCTACAGACAAACGCCCGCTCAGGAAACGAGCATCAATACCGATGTTGGTTTTGTAGTTCTTGTCCCAATGCACATCACGGTTGACACCCTTAGCAGGCAATGTGAAAGCATCGCCAACAGAAGCTGTAGGGTCAGTACCCAGCTTAGCAGCCTCGGGCTTATAGCCATACTTCTGAGTCCACAGCCATGCTTGAATGTTGTCACGACCCAGCATACCCCACGAACCACGAATCTTCAGGAAGTTTACCCAAGGCAGAGCTTTCTGGAACCAAGGCTCTTCACTGATGACCCAACCAACACTGACTGATGGGAATACACCCCAGAAATTTTCAGGAGCAAACTTGGTTGAAGCATCTGAACGAATAAGGAACTCTAACAGATACTTGCTGGCGTAGGCATAATTTAAACGTCCGATGTATGACGCAATACCACTCTCAGAAATGCTGTTGCCAGTATCCTTTGTACCATAAGCTGATGCAAAGGTACCGTCAGAGAAAGGATAAGGACTTGTGCGTGAACCCTCTAGTCCATAGCTTTCAGACTCGCTACGTTCATATGAGAACAGTGCACTGATATCATGCTTACCAAAGGTACGTGCGTAGTTGATGGTGAAGTTGAACTGATAGCTCTCGCTTTGCCCCATATCTGCAGACACGATATTGCCATTGTTCAGGGTAAATGTATTCAGATTACTGTAAGCATAGTCTGTTGCAGGATCCATGCCTTCCCAACTATACAGATGCTGCGACGAACCACCACGATTGGCCAGTCCATAGACGTTCATCTCGCTCTTCAAGCTATTAGTGCGCGAGTTGGTAAATGTACGCTGATATGAAAGTTTGGCGTGCAGACCTTTTAGGACCTCGATGAAACCAAAGTCAAAGTCCAGGCTTCCGTTGATATTGAAGTTGTTCGTACGAGTGCGCGTATAATCTGAACTGTTCTGGATAGCCTCGAAGTTATACAACTGTGTAGCAGAAAGGTTACTAGTGGTGTTCTGCATACCTGTATAGATAATAGGATAGCCATTAACTGAAGATGGTACGAAAGGTAGATGGGCCATCAGGTTCATGTAGTCACCGTCTGTACCACCGCCCTGCACTTGGATGGCATTGTTCTTCTTGCCATAGTCACCACTTACCTGTACAGCAGCATTGACATACTTGCCAATCTTGCTGGTAATGCCTGCACGGAAGTTCCAGCGGTCATAGCTCAAACGGCCCATGTTGCCATCCTGATCGTAGTATGATACATTAGCAAAATACGTGGATTTCTCCGTACCTCCACTAATATTCAGGCTATGACGCTGGGTCAGCGCTGCCTTCCAGTTGTCGTCCAGCAAGTTATAGTTCACTCCCTTAAGAGCTTCCAATTCGTCCTTTTGGAAAAGACGTGTGGCAATATCTACATTGTCCTGCGTCGTCGTATTGGCGGCTGTAATAGCATTCCACATACGTCCATACTCATAGGCAGATAACATCTTTGGCGTATAAAGGGCATCTGTCCAACCCAACTGACCTGTATACGAAATCTTTGGAGCACCTATCTTTCCACGCTTGGTCTTTACCAAGACGACACCGTATGCAGCACGCGAACCGTATACTGCTGCTGAAGCATCCTTCAACACAGTAATACTCTCCACTTCACTCACATCAAGGTTGTTGAAAGCCTCTTCTGTAGAGATAAAGTCATCAATAACATAAAGCGGCTTGGGGTCAGGGTCACCACCATTGGTAGCACTGGGTGTCAAGGCCGCATTTACTGACGATTGGCGAATCTGAAGGCTAGGAGCCTCACCAGGACGCGAACCGTTTGACAGCACGCTGACACCATTCATCTGACCTACCAAGGCGTCTGCAAGACTTCCTACAGAGAGGTCTTTCAAATCGTCAGCAGAAATAGCTTCAACGGCACCCGTTACATTCTTCATCTTCTGTGTGCCGTAACCTACGACAACCACTTCTTCCAGTGACTGACGGTCTTCTTGCAGTTTAACGACCCCACCTGCTGTCTGCTGGCTTACATATCCGATATAGCTGACTGTCAGTTTCTTTCCCTCAGGGATTTCCACCTTATAGTTACCATCCAAGTCAGTAACCGTTCCTATCTTCGTGCCAGGTATCTGCACGGATGCTCCGATTACAGGCTCGCCCAATTCATCGTAGACCGTACCTTGAACCACTTTATTCTGGGCCATTGCAGGCATTGAAGCCAACGCCAGCATGGTGCCCATGCATATACTGATGATGAATTTCCTTTTCATATCTATTGCGTTTTAGTTTTCTGTGTCAAAATTACTCAGCCATATTGTACCAACGTGGATCACCTGTCTGGTTTGCTACCTGTTCGGCACCTGTTGGTGTGAATATGCCGTTCTCTGGATCGCTGAATGCCGGGTCGGTGGTCAGCTGAGAAGAACTGGTGTCATAATTGCCCTGATCAGCTTGTGCACCATTCTGCCAATAAGTATTGTTAGAAGAGATGAACTGGCAGTTGTTACCCAGACGACCATTACCCATAAGACGACGGGCTATCTGACCATCAGCACACTCATACCAGATGTTATTCTGTAGGGTATAAATAGAGTAATTGCTGATACCGCTATAGTTAGACCACTGACCTGAAGCAACCTTATAAAACGTGTTGTTGGTGTAGGTCAGTGTCGTGTGGTCAACGGTATTGTCATAGCCTAAGCGGTCTACGCGGACAGAGTTGTTATAGCGCAGGAAATATTTGCTGTTGCCTGTACCCGTCTGGTAGAAAGTGGAGTTAGCTGTCTGGAAGTCCTTGACACCACCGCCCTGGAAGCTTATCCAGGCTTCGTTCTTTATCTTTTCCGTAGTAGTGTTTAACTGGATAACAGACTCCTTGATGATAAAGTTCACCACAGCATAATCCTTGTTGTTGTCATAATACAAACTGCTTACCACTCCATTAATCTTGCAGTTCAGCACACGCACAAAATTAATCAGGTAATAGTTCTTGGGCTTCTCAAGAATACCTTCCGGACTGCTTTCGTCCGTATACTTATAGGCCTCCATTAAAGGTTTCTCTGTAGCACTGGCATCCACATCGACATACTTCAACGTAAAGTCGTTAGACACTATGAAATTAGCATCTGCTGCCAAAGTCAAAGTAGCATGATGATTCTTATCTGCAGTACGTATCACCACCTTGTAGTAGTTAAGGTTTAGTGGCTGCGACAGCGTATAATGTCCTCCGCTCACCAGGTCGAAATTCAGTTCTTCTGCCTTATCCTCAGGCATCGTCTTGTTCTGGAAGTATTCATACAGGTCGCCTTCAGGAATCACATCATAAGTTTCCGTGAATGTACTATACACTGTGTCCTTGACTGTGGTTGCCTCCGTATTGTTCAGATTACTGTTGCCCAGCGAACGGACCACAATCTTATACTTCATGTCCTCCTCGCGTGCTAATGTCTTCGAACATCCATCTATGACTTCCGAAACAAGAGGCGTTGACTCGTCATTGACATCAAAGACTTTTAATTCATAGCCACCAGCGCCAAATACTACTGGCCAAGAAATCGTCATCTGACTACCGTCTGGACTTTTCTTAACGTCAATTGACGTAGGTGACGACAATGCAGAATTGCGCACAGACGAACTCCACGACTCATCACCGTCGTAATGATCAGCACATGCACCAAAGAAGAGTATGCTACTGGCTATCATTGCCATAGAGCATACCTTCCTGGTCATTAGAATTTGTTTCTGTTTCATAAGCTATTAGTTTGTAGTTTATATTAATTGTTCTCTCTATTTGAAAATCTTCTTCAGGTAGGCGACGTTTCGCCCGAAATTGCCTTTCACGTTTTTGACGTCCTTGGCATTGCGACTTCGCTCAACTACAAGCCAGCCGCTCCAGTTCATTTTGTCGAGTGCCGCCTTCACGCGATACATATCTATACGTGGGTCTTCGTCGAGAGTAACACTGTCTGTCAGTGAAGCATGAATCTGTGCTATACGTTTTGCACCCAATTGCTTCAGTTCCTTAGCAGGATCACGTCCATTGTCTACAGCATCTTGTAGATTAAAGTATATCTTAATGCCTTTACTATCGATTTCCTTCAACAGTTTCTTGTCGCCCTTGGCATCCAACTGTGTACGAATAGCGATGACCTTACCAGCCAAACGGGCCATCTCGCCCACCTCGTGAAGACGACGCACCATTTCTGTACGAGCTTCGCTTTTCTCTTTCCACTCATGTCCGCTACCGCCTAAAGGCAAAAAGGCAATCTTTGCTCCCATGACCTCCATCGACTTCAAGCAGTCGTCAATCAGGTCACGATAGTTGTCGCGCTTTAGGAAACTCTGAGCAAAAAAGCCCGACATAGCTATCGAGGGCACTTTTACGCCTACAGAGTCTGCCGTCTGACGGAATAGCTGTTGGAAGTGTTCATCGCGCAACTTGTTGTCGAACAGAACGCGCTGTCCCAGCGGTCCCATGTCCATCTCAACACCGTCGGCACCAATCTCTCGCGCCAGCTTGAATTCGCCAATCTTCTGGCGTTTCAACATCATCCAGTCGCAGGCTGCCACATGATAGCGGTGCTGAGCCATCAGACCTGTTGGCCATACGGCAAGCATCACTATTAAACCTATCATAAGGCCTCTTCGACTTGTTTTCTTGTTCATTTTGTTTTGTAGACTACATAGTTTTACATCATTTAAGACGTTTTAGCACTCATTATGTCCTCATTGCACATCAAAAAAGTGACCCCGCTGTTTGCGAGGTCACCCCTATTTATCTATATCTCGGCTATTAATCTACTGTATTAGCTATTACAACCTTGGTAATAACCATACCCTTCTTAACCTTGAATACAATATAGCCAGTACCCTTATCAGCGGGAGTTACCGAATTCACGTTAATGGTTGCACCAGAAGCAATCTTTGTCTCACCAGACACAGCCTCGATTCCGTCAATCTGTGCTGTTGCACGAGGAGCATCACCTGTTCCAATAGCCCAAATCATGTTGTCAGGAGCAGGAGTTCCTTCGAGTATCATCTTTGTTACCGTGCAGTTTGCCCAGTTAGCGCCCTTGATAGCGTGCAGATGTGCATAGCCCTTATCTGCAACCATCTTTGCCAAGTCAACAGTATAACGCTTGCCGCCTTCAATATCCTCAACAGCAAAATACTTGGCAGACCAAACATCATCACCCTTTGGATACTCAATGAGGTGAGACTCAGCCTCATTGGCATTCCACTGACCATCATTAACATCGCGGTTGAAAAGGAAACGAGGAGTACCCTCAGTTGCTTCAACTATCAGCTTGGCATAAGCAGAAAGGTCGGCGTAACGGATAACACTACCATCGCCATAAGGCAAACCAGTAGATTCACCAACAGCCCATGCAGGATCAGAAGGCTCTGTGAGTTCACCACCTACCCATGCGCTCCAATTGCCAAAAGGAACATCCTTTAATGAAGCTTGTGGAGTAACGACTGGAGCATCATAGAAAATCTGAACAGTAGAACCTGCCTGCAAGCCATCGATAGCCATCTCACGATCGTTGGGGCAATAAAGACCACCCTCTTTAATATTACCGTTGATACGATCGCTACGACGCCAAACGTGGCAAATCTTTGGCAGAACGCTACCTTCAGCCCACTCATAGCCCTTGTAATCCTGACGCTTACTGTCGGTTTTATCGGCTTTTTCCCATCCATAGAAAGCCTGACCGTTGGCTTCACTACCATTTTTGTTGCCAGGATTCTCACTTGCTGCGGCAGCAGCAGCAAAGTCGTAAATGGAGACCTTGTTAGGACTGATGCTGTTCGTGGGATTATCCTCTACAGAACATGACTGAACACCAAATGCAAAAGCCATCATGATGGCTGAAGCAAAATAAATTTTTGACTTCTTCATAAAATAACAGTTTTGTTTTAATAATAATAGTAAGTTTGTCAATTTCGCCACAAATTTATTACTTTTTCTTAAAACTTCCAAATTTTTCGATAGAAAACAATTGAATAACGTCTGATTTTTGGGTTTTTCCTTTGAATTTCGCACTCTTATTCGTATCTTTGCAGCATGATTGCGACAATTAGAAACATATTTTTCTTGGTGTCATGTGTGCTGATGTCAGGCACATTGATAAGTTGTGACAAGTTAAGCGACGACGACGATGCTGTGGCAGACTTGCTGCCTGGCACATGGACTTTCAGTTATGAATTGCAAAGTGAAGAGGAGACAGGACTAAGTTTCAACTACGACCACGTGATATTCCGCACAGACAGTACCGTCACCATTACCTATCCGGGGGGACAAATGGACGGTAAATATCGTGCAGGTAGTGCCGAGATACGCATTGAGGGCAAGTTGGCTGACGGTCAGGAACGCCTAATGCATTGGATCATACAGTCGTTCTCGAATAAGCAAATCATTGCTGAATACAAATTTGAATTCAACGAACAATCCGTAACGGCCATAGTAACCCTCGACCGTACGGACGACATGCGCTTCGCTAGTGAAGAGTGAAAAATTATTCCGTTTCGATGTTATCGCGACGGAAAGTTGTGTCGTAAGTGACGATTTGACAAGCTGAGAAATAGCCTAAACAACCACCCGTATAGTTTTGGACGGGATTGGTGCCAGAATTCTGCATCACCTGCATAGAATAGAAATAGTCGTACGTCCGACGATCTATTGAACGAATCTCCAGATGTATCTTGTCGCCGTCTTTCAGCCCGTTGTCATCATTCGTGTCGAGATTACGCTCTGTGGTACAACTGAACAGCTGTTGCAGTTCACCGCCAGGATTGTGCGAGTCGTCCATCACAGCCCAACGATACCCTATCCCATTGCGATAGATGTGCATGAAGTAGTAGTTGTTCTGACCCTTGATATCATCAATTTTCAAATCACCAAACAACATACGTTCTGTGAGTACGTCCTTCCACACAAAACGGAAGGACGAAAACTGTGGTTCAGCCTGCATGACTGACGACGATTGAAAATGGTTGCCGTCAAGATAGATATCAATAGTATATTGACTTCCTTCATATCCTTGACAGTCGGAAATATAATAGCCGTTACGCCAATAGCGCAGGGTATCAAGCACATAGCCGTCCTCAGACAACACGATAGTTGCCCCCATCAGATTGTGACCGTTCGAGACATTATCTGTCATATCCTGTGTCGTTGTCAGACGGACAAAAGTAGGTCTTTTGGTATAATTCGTAGACCCATCTTGTGTTACAAGACCTTCAGCCACATAGAGCGGAGCCACCTGATGGTAGTCGATGTCGATCTCCTTCTCGCAGGAGAAAGGTAAAAAAGTAAAAAGGTAAAAAAGTAAAAACCATTTTACCATTGCTTGTATTACCTTATATATATAATGTTCCATCTTTTTTACCTTTTTACCTTTTTAAAATTTAATGTTAAACGATACTGAAGGCACAATGCCGAAAAGACTGTACTGCTTGGCTTTTGTACGGTTTCCGCTCTTCGAATCCTCGAAGTTTATCAAGTATGGATTGTAGCGGTTGTAGAGGTTATAGATGCCAAACACCCATTCACGGGTCATCCGTCCGCCCTTGATTTTCTTGGTCCACGTGGCGCTAACGTCCAGATGGTGATAGTCTGGTGCGCGATAGCCATTACGCTCTGCATAATAATAGATGTAGTTGTCGATGATTTCGTATTTGGCACTGGGCGCCGTAAAGGCCTGACCAGAATTATACACCCAGACGGCGCTGAGCAACCAACGGGGCGACAACTGATAGCTGGCAACGATATTAATGTCATGACGACGGTCGTTGTTTGCATCGTACCAACGTCCGCCATTAATACCCTCAATCTGCGTCTGACTCCACGACAACGTATAGCTAAGCCAACCCGTCAGCCGGCCTTTGTTCTTTCTGGCACATAGTTCAACACCATAGCCTCGACCCTTACCAGCCAACACCAGTCGCTCAATCTCGATAGCCGACGAAAAACTGATACCGTCACGATAGTCGAGCACATTGTCTACATGGCGATAGTAGCCCTCCAGCGAGAAGTCGTAGTCTTGTGAAGGCGTCATCGCAAAGAAGCCTAAGCTGACCTGATCGGCAATCTCTGGTTTGACGATATTTGAACTCATCGTATAGCGGTCGAAAGGGGTCGATGTGCTTTGATTGCGCAAAGCGTGCAGATTCTGGCTGGTGCGACTATAGCCCGCCTTGATACTAAGAACAGGCGAGGCTTTCCACACCATACTGAGACGGGGCTCCAGTGTGACATGCGTTTTGACGGGACGATTTTCCTTGCGACGGTACATCCACGTAATCTGTCCTGCCTCGTTAATATCATAATAGAACGGACCACCTAAGGCAGAGAAGGCTGTCAGTCGCAGACCTGCCGAGAAAGCCAGACGTTCGGACATCTCGTATTGCCAATTGGCCCACAAGGCATTGTCCCAAGCCTTACGCTGCTCCTTTTCATGATTGGTGACACGCTGCCATTCTGCCGACTTCACGTCTGTCAGCATGGTCTGCAAACCTGCATTAATTTCATGGCGACCCGTCAGAATACGGAAATTCTGACGCAGGCCTACATGACGGATATGACCTAAATAGGCAATGTTGGTGCCTAACAGCCAAATGCCATTATCCGTGTCGTACGACGATGCCAACAGCGTGGTCTGACTGGTTGAACGCTGTCCTATATAACTCAACCAAGACAGCGACCCAGCCAAGTTTGTCCAACGGATGTCCACCATATCCTCGATAGCCGTACGGTCGTGACTGGCAAAGAAGGAGAAGAACAGCTGATTGCGGTCGTTCACCTGATAGTCGAGTTTCAGGTTGGTATCGTAGAAATACAGGGTATTGCCTCTAAAGTCATCGCTCAACTTCAGAAACATGTCGGCATACGAACGACGAACATTAAACAGGACACCTAATTTATTTTTTATAACAGGCCCTTCAACAGAAGCCTTAGCGGCCAATAATCCCACCGTTGCAGAACCATGCCACTGCTGACGGTTACCAGTACGGGTGGCAATATCGAAGACGGCTGACGATGCACCACCGTATTGAGCTGGAATCAAGCCTTTATAAAGCGTCGCTGTTGTAAGAGCATCGTCGTTGAAAGCGGAAAAGAGCCCTGCCAAATGGCCGACATTATAGACGGGCGCATCATCATAGAGAATCGTGTTCTGTGCCGACGTACCGCCTCGCACCTGAAAGCTGCTGGAGGCATCGCTCTCTGCCTTCACGCCCGGCAGCAATTGTACCGAGCGCATGATATCTGCCTCACCAAACAATACGGGTTTGCTGGTGAGTTCCTTGACTTGAATCTGCTCGGCACCAATCTGAACGGTACTCAGACGACGTTGTGCATTGTTGGCATTGACAATAACCTCTTGTAACTGTTCACCTTTTACCGTTGCAGTATCGGTTTGGGCGACAGCAACTGTTGCCGTCAATATGGCCATCAATAGCGTGTTAAGTCTATTCATGCCTGCAAAGGTAAGAAATAATTATGAATTACGAATTATGAATTACGAATTATTTACTAGCTGATGACATTATATTGGCAAAAACGTCCTTTATTATAAATAAGAATAAGCAAAACTAAAACATATCAAGATGAAAAAAGTATTGTTGATGGCAATGGCTGGCCTGATGAGTTTGAGTGCCAGCGCACAGTATCCACAGCTAACCGATGAAGCCGCAAAGCTCATCGCTGAACAGAAAGCACAATGGAAAGCACATGCCGACTCCGCTTGGGAGGTAGCATTCCCTATTGTTGTCAAGGAAGCTAAAGAGGGCCGCCCCTACGTGCCCTGGGCTTCGCGTCCTTACGACCTGCGCCAGGCCAAGATTCCTGCATTCCCTGGTGCTGAAGGTGGTGGTATGTTTACCTTTGGTGGACGTGGTGGCAAGGTGCTGACTGTGACCAATCTGAACGACGACGGTCCTGGCTCGTTCCGCTGGGCCTGCGAGCAGGGTGGTGCCCGTATTGTGGTGTTCAACGTCAGCGGTATTATCCGTCTGAAGTCACCCATCTATGTACGTGCGCCTTATATCACGATTGCCGGACAGACAGCTCCTGGCGAGGGCGTCATCATTGCTGGTGAGTCGTTCCAGGTCGATACACACGACGTTATCGTCCGTCACATGCGCTTCCGTCGTGGAGAGACGCTGGTGACCAACCGTGAGGACTCGTTTGGTGGCAACCCTGTGGGCAATATTATGATTGACCACTGTTCGTGCGAGTGGGGTCTGGACGAGAATATTTCGTTCTATCGCCACATGTTCGACATGAAGGACGGCAAACCCAACCGCAAGGAACCGACTGTCAACGTAACCATCCAAAACACCATCTCTGCCAAGGCGCTGGATACCTGGAACCACGCATTCGGCTCGACCATCGGTGGCGAGAACACCACGTTTATGCGTAACCTGTGGGCTGACAACACGGGCCGTAACCCGTCGATTGGCTGGGGTGGCGTCTTCAACTACATCAACAATGTGGTCTACAACTGGGTACATCGTACCGCTGATGGTGGTGAGTTCTCGACGATGTCGAACTTCATCAACAACTACTACAAGCCTGGTCCTCTGACTCCAAAGAACGGTCCCGTCGGACACCGCATCGTGAAGGCTGAGAGCCGTTCACAGGGTTTGTTCCCCTACAAGCAGTTCGGACGTGTCTATGCTGTGGGCAACATCATGGAAGGCTATCCAGAGATTACCAAGGACAACTGGAAGGGTGGCGTTCAGACTGCCGACAAGGATGGCGACATGGACGAGACGGAGTTGGCCCTGATGCGCTCTAACGAACCATTCGAAATGCCTTTCGTGAAGGTGATGGGCGCTGAGCAGGCCTTCAACTGGGTTCTTCAGAATGCTGGTGCCACTATCCCCTGTCGCGACATCGTGGACCAGCGCATCTGCGAAGAGGTCCGTACAGGTCAGGCCTACTATGTAAAAGACTACGAGAAGGAGTTGGCCAAGATAGAAAAGAAGACCAAGGTGGCTCAGAATCCTTATGGCGACATGTGGGGCTTGCACAACAAGTCGAAGAACGAACAGGGTTTCTTCAAATATCGCCGTCTGCCTCAGGACTCTTACAAGCAGGGTATTATCACCGACCCGCGTCAGATGGGCGGCTATCCTGAGTATAAAGCATGGGAGCCCTACGTCGATACGGATGGCGACGGTATGCCCGACGAGTGGGAGAAGCAGTACGGACTGAACCCCAACGACGCCAGCGATGCCGTAAAGGACTGCAATGGCGATGGCTATACCAACATCGAGAAATATATCAATGGTATCAATCCGCAGACCAAGACTGACTGGCGCAATCTGAACAACAACTACGATACGCTGGCTGCTAAGGGTAAACTGATGTAAGCTTATGAAAAAGGTACTGTTTGCAACGATTTTATCGCTGCTTTCCATCACGACAAGCGCCCAAGTCTCCCTCAAGACCGAAGGGCAGGATCCTCAGTATGTGGAAACCATCAAGGGACGCGCCCAAAAGATTGTCGATGCCCTGCAACTGACGGATGCCCAGAAGGCAGAAAACGTGCGCAACATCATTGCTAACCGCTATTTCCTGCTGAACGACATCCATGCCAAGTATGACAAAAAGACGCAGGAGGATGCCCTCTATGCCGAACTCTTCAAGCATCACTTCGAGCTGGCCTCTGCCTTGGCACTCTATCTGAACGAAGAGCAGATTGATGCGGTAAAGGATGGTATGACCTACGGACGACTGAAGCGCGACTATCAGGCACAGCTGGACATGATTCCAACCCTCAAGGAAGAGGAAAAAATGCAGATTCTCGTCTGGCTCCGTGAGGCTCGCGAATATGCCATGGATGCTGCTGACTCGAAGGGCAAGCACTTCTGGTTCGACAAATATCGTGGACGTACCAACAACTGGCTCTCAGCCCGTGGCTATGACCTGAAGAAGGAGCGCGAGGCGTGGACGAAAAGGAACGCAGAGCGTTCCAAATGAGAAATTAAAATGAAGAAATGATGCGATTGAAGAATTACCTACCCATAAGTTTGAGAGCCCTGCTTTTGACATTTCTCATTTGTCATTCCCCATTTCTCATTTCTCATTCCTCATTTCTCATTTGCACAGCCAGTGCTCAGGCTGTGCCGATGGATTATTCCTATTGTGGATACCATCATTCTGAACAGCCCATCCCGTCGGTTAAAGTTGCCACTTATGTGCAACCCACAGGACATGACGATGCCGCAATGATTCAGGCTGCAATCGACTGGGTCAGTCAGCAGAAGCCTGACAAACAGACGGGCTTTCGTGGTGCAGTACTGTTAGGCGAAGGCACCTTTACGATTAGTGAACCACTTCGCATCCGTACCAGTGGTGTGGTGCTTCGTGGCTCAGGACGTGACAAGACCATTCTGCGCAAGACGGGGTGCGATCGTGGCGCTGCTATATATATAGAAGGTACGCGCGACATCGTTGTTAAGGACACGCTTGCTGTTTCCGATGTAAAGCCTGGTGCTCTTGCGCTTACTGTTCAGAGTGGTTCTTTGACTAAAGATCAAAGTGTGGCGTTGCAATTTGCCACTCTGCAGCAAGGCCAGCGCCTTGCTGTCCTCCGCCCTTCTACCCAAGAATGGATAGACCATCTCGGTTGTGCCTCGTTTGGCGGAGGCAAACGCATGGGTTACTGGGCTTGGCGTCCTGGTGACATCGACGTGCGTTGGAGCCGTCAGATAACAGCTGTCGATGGCAACCAGATTACGCTCGATGCACCTATCACCTGTAGCATCGAAGAGCGTTGGGGTGGTGCCAAGGCTATCGTTTACGAAAACCGGGGACTCATCGCTGAATGTGGCGTAGAGAACCTGTCGCTGGAATCTGATTATGATCATGCCCGACCTTTGGACGAAGACCATTGTTGGGATGGCATCTATGTGGCTGAGGCTGAAAACTGCTGGGTACGAATGATTAACTTCCAGCATTTCGCTGGCTCAGCAGTCGTTATCCAGAAGTCTGCCCAACAGATTACCGTAGAGGACTGCATTTCGCAGCATCCCATCTCTGAGATAGGAGGTTATCGTCGTCGCACCTTCCTGACATTTGGTGAGATGACCCTCTTTCAGCGTTGTTACTCTGAACACGGCATCAACGACTTTGCCGTAGGGCATACGGCTGCTGGTCCTAATGCCTTCGTCCAGTGCGAGAGCTTCGAGTCGTTTGGTCCCAGTGGCGCCATCGGGTCGTGGGCACCAGGCATCTTGTTCGATATCGTGAACGTCGATGGCAACGACATCGTCTTCAAGAATTGGGAACTGGAGAAGTTTGGCGCTGGTTGGAGCACAGCCAACAGCACCATGTGGCAGTCGACGGCATCAGGACTCTTTTGCTATTCGCCCGACACCCTCAACCGCAACATCTCGCATGGCTGTTGGGGACAGATTCAGGGCAATGGCGAATATACGCAGATGAACGAGCACGTCAAACCCTATTCGCTCTTTACATCACAATTAGGAAAACGTCTTGGACGTGATGTGTCGCAGCAATGCCGTGTGCTGGAACGTGACCTTAACGGTAGCAGTTCGCCCACTATTGAGGAGGCAAGGGTGATGGCTGAAGAAGCCCTGAAGCCTCGCGTCACCTTGCAACAATGGATTGAGGCTGCCACGTTTGAGGGCGACGTAACGCCTATTAAGGCGTTTACTAGTAAAACTAGTCCTGCTAGTATAACTAGTACATCTTGCTACAACCTCACCAACGGCTGGCTGACCAAAAACGGCAGTGTGCTTGTTGGTGGACAATATCGGACGCCCTGGTGGAACGGCAAAGCCATCGACGCTTCGATGGCAAAGGCGAAACCAGCCTTGACACGCTTTGTACCAGGTCAGGAAGGCTTGGGAGGTACCGACCGCATCGACAGTGTCGTAGCCCATCTGCAACGCCATTGCACCGTTCTGTTCAACCAGAACTATGGCCTGTGGACTGATCGACGTCGCGATGACCACGAACGCATCCGCCGTAAGGATGGCGACGCCTGGGCACCCTTCTACGAACAACCCTTCGCCCGCACAGGTCTCGCTCAGGGCGGTTATCCCGCCCTGGCTTGGGACGGTATGACCAAGTACGACCTGACCACACTCAACAAATGGTACTACTGGCGCCTGCAGCAATTCGCTAAGAAGACAGAACCAATTGGTATCATGTTGAAAAACCAGCATTATTTCCAGCACAATATTCTGGAGGCTGGTGCCCATTGGGTGGATTGTCCTTGGC
>CAMJDL010000017.1 GCA_946404405.1 uncultured Prevotella sp. | reverse complement strand
AGAGCCAGGCCGAGGAGAAGAAGGCTGTGGAGTGCGGTTACTGGCACCTGTGGCGCTACAACCCAGCTCTGGCTGAGGAAGGCAAGAATCCATTCTCACTCGACTCTAAGGAGCCTAACTGGGAGAACTTCCACGACTTCCTGCTCGGCGAGGTTCGTTACCTCTCTGTTAAGAAGGCTTATCCCAACGAGGCCGAGGAACTCTTCGCCGAGGCTCAGAAGATGGCTCAGCTCCGCTACAAGACTTACATCCGCAAGTCTCAGGAGAACTGGGAAGACTAAGAATAAGTGTGGTCAGCGGGTTCTGCCGCTGACACACCTTCCATACAAAAAGGAGCATCCACATCGGGTGCTCCTTTTTAATGTCGTTATGCGAAGATGCTGAACTATTGATTCAGCACCTTCTTACCATCCACAATGACAATGCCCTTATAGTCGGCATTCACCCTCTGACCAGACAAGTTGTATCTGATTCCGTTAGTTGTTGTCTTCGTGCTGATAGCGGGACGGATACCAGTCTGCTTCTCTAAGTAGCGATGACGCAAAGCTGAGCGAACAGCATAGTATGCAGGTTTCTTGTCCAACTGTGCAGTAAACAGCAACGGGCTTGAACTCTCACGCCAGCTGTTGTTATCCTTCAGTCCCCAGATAACCATGCTCGGACAGTTGTCGTGGTTCAGCATGATGTCAGTAATGACGCGATAGAGACGAGCCTGC
This sequence comes from uncultured Prevotella sp., assembly GCA_946404405.1. Classification (GTDB taxonomy): domain Bacteria; phylum Bacteroidota; class Bacteroidia; order Bacteroidales; family Bacteroidaceae; genus Prevotella. The sequence continues at coordinate 59,452 of CAMJDL010000017.1, read as the reverse complement.
TCCTGGAGATTCTTCTCCGAAGTATCAGGAATACCCATGTCAAGCTCGGTAATGATACACAGCAGGCCAGCCTCTTCGAAGCGACGGATGGTATTATCGAACTTCACACTGTCAACTTCGCCAATCGAAAAGTGACACTGCAAGCCCACACCATGGATCGGAATGCCAGCGTTCTTCATACGAACAGCCAGATTGTAGAAAGCAGCAGACTTGGCCTTGCCCTGGAACTCTACACCATAGTCGTTCAGATAGAGAATGGCATCAGGATCAGCCTGGTGTGCATAAACGAAGGCTGAGTCAACATAGTCATCACCAATGGCTTGTTGCCATACGCTATTCTTTTTCAGTTCATAGCTTCCAGGATTGGTACGTACAGAGCTCTGGTTGTCGTCCAGACATTCGTTCACGACATCCCACTCGCGTACCTTACCCTTGTATTGCTGCATCACGTTGGTGATATGGCTCTTCATGATGTCCAATGCCTGCTGGCGCGTCCAGTTCTTATCATTGGTTTTACCGCCATCTGAAGATATCCATGAGGGCGACTGTTGGTTCCAAACGAGGCAATGGCCGCGCATGACCATCTTCTTACGATTGGCAAAGCTCACCAGTTTGTTGGCAGTAGTAAAGACGAATTTGCCGTCCTTGCCGCCAAAGGCCTCAGGTTTCATCTCATTCTCAGCAACAAGCATGTTGAACTGGAAGCCCACAGCATCCGTCTCCGGCAGGGATGAGTCGGTCAGGTCGTTCTTATACAGCGAAATGGCCGTTCCAATATACTTACCGTTCTGGTTGGCATAATACTTAAGCGATTTCTTGTCGGTAGCATCGTCGATGCCGTCATCGTAGAAAGCCCCCATCGTACTCTCAGGGTTATCAGGATTGTCGGGATTGTCGCCATTATTCATGTTTTCAAGCGATACGAGGCGGAGTACGAAGACCAGCAGACCGTTTTCTTCACGTTCTACAACTTCCCACGTATATTTAGCTGCCTTCACATCAAAGTGCCAGTCACCAGCAGACTTGCTCTTAGCTGTTATGATTGGAAATTCGTCGCCCACCTTTACATTGGCACCATCCGTCAAAACGACCTCGACCAAAGGCATCGCATCGCTCGAAATAAAGTCCTCGGTCATGTTGTTATACTTCACCTGTCCGTCAACAACCAACTGATCGAAACTCGTTGTAGAGCCTACCTCGATACGTAACTTCGATGCAGGATGCACGAAGAGGTTGGCATCCTTCGCTGCAGAATAGTTCTTGAGTGTCAGCACACCGATACCATCAGCACCAGGCTCTATGCTGCCGTAGTTGTCAACCGTACCTCCGATGCTACCCGTGCCGCCAAGGATTCCCTTGCCCAAAACGAAAGCGATAGCATCCGTTGCACTGGGCTTGGCACCTAAGGCACCACGCAACTTACCACTCTCAGCAGCTGCACGATCGTTCATTACCATGACGCGGCCATCCATCACGCGCAATGCACCGCTCAGATAGTTGTCGTTGCCAGTAATAGATAATGTACCCGTACCTTCTTTAATAATACCCAACTGCGTATCGTCGCGATAGCCCGAGGGGGCAATCTTACCAGCCAGCGTGGCATCAGTATTCATATAGCCAAGCATATAGAAGGCCGAACGAGAATTCTTCATATAACCCTGCAACGTAGAACCTTCCTCTGTCCACAACTCACCGATACGGAAGCCAGAACCTGCCGTATTGGCCTCGGTACACATTGTTGCACCCTTATGAATCGTCACGCGATTGTTCTCCATACTACGGTTCACCTTGCTTAACTCGATGTTCTCAGGAGAGAAAGCCTTTCCACCGTGCATCAACACGATGTTGTAGGAAGAAGCTGACGCATTCTTGGGGTTGGGCCAGATGTGTACATCGCCCGTATAGCCGCTCCAGTCGTTCCACTTCTTGTCAGAATTACCTAAGTATCCGCGCTCACCGCCAGCATAGAAGTTCAGCACACCAGTACCCGTAATTGTCGAGCTAAAGTATGCATAGCGTGCCATCATAACATTGACGGTATCGCCCTGGGCAATGGTAAGTGCCGAGGCATACGACTTGGCACTTGAGTCTGTGTTGTCACCGCTGATGTCAATTGTCTTGTTGTCAGCATTAGCCTGCGAAAACGCCATCAGCAACAGTAAATTAGTAATAAAAAGCTTTTTCATAAATAGTTGAATGATATCAAATATGGTGCAAAGGTAGTGCAAACCAAGCAAAATGCAAAATAAAATAGGATAAAAGTATAACGTTCGGCATAAAAAAAAAATAAAATCTTTTGTTCTACTCTCAACTTTTCGTACCTTTGCACCCGATTATATTGAATAAATGTTTGAAAATATGAGAAAAATGATGATGATGGCTGCCTTGTTGGTAGCTTCGATGAGTATGAATGCTCAGGATGACGATCTGAAGAACGAGATTGGTGTTTACTATGGTTTTGGTTCTGCCTCTGACATTGTGTCGTCTCTGGCAACAGCTTTAACATCCCCCTTTACCCACAGCGACCAGAATAGTTTCTGGGGACCCGTCGGTGTTGAATACTACTATCACGTGACGCCTGTTGTAGGCGTAGGTGCTATGGCTTCTATTGCCGGATGTAAGTGGGGTGAAGACGGTGAGCAAAAGACCCAATACTACACCGTCATGCCTGCTGTCAAGTTCAACTGGCTGCGCAAGACGCACTTTGGTATGTATTCCGGTCTGGCTGCTGGCGTTATGATTGTATCAGATAGCTATAAGAACGACAGCGAGTCGAAGGCCTTCTTTATGGGTCAGTTGACAGCTCTTGGTGCTGAGTTTGGCGGACAACAGCTACGCGGCTTTACTGAGCTGGGCTTTGGCGAGCGCGGTATGCTGACCATCGGTGCACGCTACAAGTTCTAAGCGTCCCCCCTCCCCGACTGTAAACACAAACAACAATAGAGTGAGACACCGCCCTGCTATGAGCGATGTCTCACTTTTCTTGTTATTCCATTCTTTTTACCTTAAATAGAACCAGTAGAGTGCTGCTGCGACGGCAACGAGGATGATGGTGACGACGCTCTTAATCATACACGAGGCTACTTTTTTGACAACAACGAAGCCTATAATGATGACGAGCAGCAACGCTACGTAATAGATGATATTACTTTGCATAATTCAAAAACAAGTGGTTTAGAAGGTGTAAGTAAGTGTGCAGAGTAACTGGTGGCGATTATCCTTGACTGATACTGGTTTTGCCTCATTCGACACTGTGATTTTACTGCCGTCAGCTGCAGTCTCTATGCCTGAAAGCAATTCGTTGGAACCTGACGTACGGCGATGTTGATAAGGATAGAAATCACCCTTTCTTGCCTGATACTGATAAGCCAGGTCTAAACGGAAATTATCGAATGTGAAGCCTACGCCAGCAGTCAGTCTATGGGTATCCTTCCAATTGGTATAGTCTGTGGTCGAAGCCAGCAGCGTACCAGTAGAATTTAGCGTCAAGTCGCGGACACCAGTATCTTTGTACATAGGCGACACATAATTGTAGCCCAGTCGTAAAGCGATATTCTTGTCTAATTTGTACTCTGTACCTACTTTCAGTGTGTGAACACCCTCCAGCGTCTTCTCAGTATGGGCCTTCATTACAGGATCCGTATTGCTATCTTCCTGATAATCACCATACCAATCATCATAATAAGATCTTGTGATGGAACGTAAATCAACTGTTGAATAGTCGGCATACTCATAAGTAGCACCAATGGCAAAATTACTTCCAACAGTATGGCCCAGGCTGAAACCAAACTTCCAAGGCGTATTCAAACGGAATTCCAGGGGATCAGTGACAACCTCTCTCATCAGTTCTCTCTGATCATGAATACTTGACACATTGCTGGTCTTGAGTTTATACATCGTTGGACTATGTACATAAGCACCCAGACGGAACGGCGACTCCTCAACGGGGCGGACAATTGCACCGAATTTGATGTTATAGCCCATGCCCGTAATCTTATGACTATCGTGTACTTCGAGATAGTTGATGGTGGGATCCGTCAACGATTTCAAATCTTCCTGATAGACAGAATAGCCGTTATAATGTACTGAATTGATGCCAACTGTCAGACCAAGATAGACTCTATTGTTGATATTACCAGAGAGATTGATGTCATATTCACCGATATAACCTGTATGAGATCTGTCGAAGCGATACTTTTCAGCATTCACATACTGTGTCTCAACATAGTCACCATTATCATCATAGATATCAATCAGCTTATAGTTCAGTTTATCGGCCTGGCTTTCCTTCCAGGGATTAATGATGTCGCCGTTAGCATCCAAATTATTCAATAGGTTAATGTATGTCTGGCGATTCTGTGATGAGCCGTTTACAGCATCAGCTGCAGCAGAAAGCACATAATCAAAATTACGACTCTTATGGAAGTTAAAACCAAAATTTACAAAACTCTGCTGGCCTGTTCGCGTAGAATAGACGAAACCTATCTGGTCGAACGAAGCGTTTGTTTTAGAACCCTCGCCAAACGACTTGCCGTCAACCTGACTGTTCAGTCCGAACGAACCAGCAATCTGGCTCTTACGATACAAGCCAATTCCGGCAGGGTTACTACCCATCACTGAGAGGTCAGCACCTAGTGCCTCCATAGCACCACCCATACCCACATAGCGGGCTGTACCATTCAAATCCTCAGTGGACAGTTGGGCACCGATATAAGTGTCAGGATTCACATTGTCTTGTGCACTAACACTAATGACAGAAAATGCCATTATTGCAAGAACAAATATCTTTTTCATAATCTTTTCAATTTTAAATTCTAAACACACAAATACAAATTCTCATTTTTATCTGCGTCCGCCCATAGAACGTCCGCCACCTCCACCACCAGAAGAGGATCTGGCTCCACCACCGGAAGAATGGCTGCCTCCTCCAATAGAACCAGAGCTGCTACCAACACGTGATGTCGTGCCGAAAGAACGATTGCTATCATAGGTTGAACGACCTACGCGGTTCGAGTTGTTGCCAAAGGAGCGAGGACTGTCGTATGTCGTGCGCCCGACACGCTTGACAGGATCAGAACTTCTGGCAACACGCACACTATTATAAGGGCGGCCATACCAACCAATACCATAATAACGGGGCGAATACCACGTAGAGTAATAGTAGGGATAACGCCAACTATACCATGAGGAATAGTAGAACGGATCATTCCAATACCACCAAGAATCGTAATACCAGGGATCATACCAGCTGTACCACGTATTATACAATGGCGATGACCAACGTCCGTCGCGATAGCCGTCCCAATAGGCCTCTGAGGGCGTATAGTCGTCGAAACGCGACATACGGCGTGTCAGTTTATAGTCCTCGTTCTCAGCAACAGATGCTGTTAAACTGTCAGGATATACGCCACGCACGGCAGAGAAATCGATGATGTCGTTGCCCGTAGAGTCAACAGGATAACTGAACTGGGCGCGACGGTTGTAATCATCGACAGAGCGGTTGCTGCCCGAGTAATATACATTCTGTGGCATGCCATACATCTTAGCCTCCTTGGCCAAATTCTCCTTGGTGGGAACGAAGTACATATCATCGTCCTGAGCCATCAGAGAAATGCTGAAGGCAGATACGATTGTGAGAAGAATCATCTTTTTCATTTTGCTTCAATCCTTATGTTATACATGTTCACGCTGCAAAAATACAACGATTTCTTTTGCAAAAGTACGGAAAAACCCTAAGACATAGTAGGATTTTCCCTATTTTTTGTATCTTTGCATCGATTTTTAACATCTTATATGAAGTATTACGAAGTAAATATGACCATCGAGCCCTGTTCGCAGGATGCTCAGGACTTGCTGGCAGCACTGACGGCAGAAGCCGGTATGGAGACTTTTGAGGAAACGGAAACAGGTCTGAAGGGTTATGCCCAACAACAGTTGTTTGACGAAGAGTCATTACAGCAAGCTATCAGTGTTTTTCCAATGGATGGTGTCACCATCAGCTACACTATCTGCGAGGCCGAAGATAAGGACTGGAACGAACAGTGGGAGCAAGAAGGCTTTGAGCCGATAGAGGTAAGATGTAAGATGGATGATGTAAGAGGTATGGAAGACCGATTGCTGGTAATACACGACGGACGGCATCTGCCTTCAGACATCAGCCATCCAACATCAACCATCATGATTGAGATCGACGCCCACATGGCATTTGGAACAGGTACGCATGAGACCACACACATGATTTGTCGCCAATTGATGGGCATGGATCTGAAAGGTAAGCGAGTGCTCGACTGCGGATGCGGAACAGGTATCCTGGGTATCTGTGCTCTGAAACTGGGTGCTGAAAGCTGTATAGGCTATGATATCGATGAATGGAGTGCTGACAACACACGACATAATGCCGTCATCAATCAGGTGGACAACCGCTTAAAAGTACTCTGTGGTGATGCAAGTGTACTCAAAGGTTTTGGCACTGAGTTCGACGTCGTGCTGGCCAACATCAATCGTAATATCCTACTTCAGGACATGGAGCACTTCACCAACGTGATGGTTCCTGAAGCAACACTCATACTCAGTGGTTTTTATCTATCCGATTGCAAGCTGTTAGAAGAGAAAGCCACATCTTTAGGACTACGCCCTATTGCTGTTATGACTGAGGGTGACTGGGCTTGCTGCATAATAGAGAAAGAGATGGAGTAAATTGATAGTCATAAAAAACAAAAATAATCTTTTATTTGTTTATTTAATCAGTTATTCGTACCTTTGCACGCACAATTGCAAAATTTGAAGATATGATGAAGACTCTTTCAGTATATAGCATAACATATTTGATATTGCTGATGATAGTATTCGGATTGCTATATGCATATCCGAAGACGGAACTTCATCTGATGTTAAATTCCTGTCACACATGCTTTCAAGACGTATTTTTTAAGTATTACACAATACTGGCAGAGTGGCCATTATATATCTTGGCTCTGATTCCTTTAATCTTTAAAAAGAAAGAATTAACCATTTTCTATGCCCTTTGCGAGTTGTCGGGAGGTACGGTGCTACAAATACTTAAACACACTTTCAGCTTTGATCGTCCTATATGCGTGTTTGAGAATTACCAAAACGCAGTGTTGCCTCTCGTACAAGGCGTAGATATGCACCACGGCAACTCCTTCCCATCAGGACATGCTTCTACTTTTTTTGTCTTCTGTACATGCTGTGCTCTATTTTTAGCATACCGTTATAAAACCTCTGAACAACATAGTCCCAGAACTTGGATTCTGTTCAATGTATCGCTATTAGCGCTATTGATACTTGCTGCACTGGGAGCTTACTCACGTGTCTATCTTTCACAACACTGGTTGTCAGATGTATGCGTTGGCAGTATCATCGGTTTTATTACCCCATGTTTAATGTTCTACTTTGGCAAAAACAAAATTTTGAAACTCCAGAAGGATGAGAAAAAATAAACTTCAACAGTTATTACGCAAGCCCATTTCGCTTTTTGCTTTTTCAATTATAGTCAGCATAGGGACTTTGCTGTTTTACAATATTCCTTTTTATAATTATGTAGCTAACAACACCAATGAAAACTTAGGTGGGAGGATATTCCTGCTTGCATCATTGGTCGTTATCATGTTGGCACTAAACTTCATGATGACATATCTCGTGATGTATATGACGAGAATAGTGGGTCGTATCCTGCTTGCGCTTCTTTCCATCATTAATGCTACGGCTGTATATTTCATCATAACCTACAGTGTGATGATAGATGCAACCACCATCGAGAACGTATTCAATACCAGATACTCAGAAGCCTCTGGATTCTTCAGTTGGTCTTTGTGGCTGTTCATCTTTATCTTTGGCGTCCTACCTGCCTTATATTGTCTGTTTCAGCCAATAGTATTCGGTAAAGTGAAGAAACTGGGAATCTATTGCGGTAGTTCATTGGCCATTGTCCTTGTCGTTACGTTGATGAATTTCAACCAGACGCTATGGATCAGCCAACACGACACCGAATTAGGTGGTTTGTTGCAGCCATGGTCTTATATAGCAAACACCTGTCGTGTCATCAGTTTTAACCATGATGAAAATGTTGAGGAGATAAAACTACCAGACGGAAAAATCACAGATAAAGAGAAAGCCGTGGTAGTGCTTGTCATTGGCGAGTCGGCAAGAAAAGCGAACTTCCAACTCTACGGATATAAGCGTGATACCAATCCACTCCTATCTAAGCAAAAAGAACTGAAAGTCTTTCAGGCTACGTCATGTGCCACATACACAACAGCGGGCACTAAAGCGATTCTTGAACCCCAAAACAGCGATGATCTGTATGAAATATTGCCTAACTATGCCTTTAGGACAGGTGTTGATGTGTCGTGGCGTACGACTAACTGGGGAGAACCTCCTATCCATATTGATGAATATCTAACAGACGATGAACTTGGCGTTCAATATCCCGACGAAAATGAAGCCTATGATGCTATTCTCTATAGGGGACTCCGTGAACGTATTGAGTCAAGTCCAAAGAATAAAGTACTAATCATTCTTCATACCAGTACAAGTCATGGTCCCAAATATGCCGACAAATATCCTAAGGAGTTTGAGGTGTATAAGCCTGTTGCCAGAAATGTTGAAGAAGGTGAAAAAAATGTTGGCATGCTGATTAATGCATACGACAACACCATACGATATACCGACTTCCTGTTGGATGGTCTTATCAATACCTTGCGCTCTATGGAAGATTGGAAAAGTGCTATGATCTTTATTTCTGACCATGGAGAATCGCTCGGTGAGAACAAAATGTTCATGCATGGTCTGCCAATGCGACTGGCTCCAAAAGTACAATATGAAATTCCTTTCTTAGTATGGACATCTGAGAACTTCAGGGAATATAAGCACACATCAAACAAAGAAAAAGCTCCGGAAGGTGAACTGCCTGCGGTTCTTGAGCAACATTACATATTCCATTCTGTACTCAACCTACTGTCAATACAGTCGCCAGCCTACAACAAGGATTATGATATCTTTAAAATGAAATAGGATTAATATAAATAATGGGCCCGCATTTCTGCGAGCCCATTATTTATTGATTATCTGAATGAACTGACTTGCGAAATGCGGTTCTTAATTTTGTCGACGTAGGCATCGATAGTAGCCACAGCAACTATATTGACAACGTCACGGACGCTGGCACCAAAGTCAACGAAATGTATAGGCTTGTTGAGTCCCATCTGGATAGGACCAATAATCTCAGCATCGCTGCCCAGCATCTGAAGCATCTTGTAACTCGAACGGGCTGACGTCAAATTTGGGAAGATAAGTGTGTTGACCTTCTTACCTTTCAGACGTGTAAACGGATACTGTTCATCGCGCAACTCATTATCAAGTGCGCAATCTAACTGCATTTCACCATCAATAGGCAAATCAGGATACATCTCCTGCATCGTCTCAACAGCACTCTTAACCTTCATGGCTCCTGCACTTGTTGAAGACCCGAAGTTCGAGTGACTCATCATACTAATAACAGGCTTTTCGTTGAAGAAGCGAACAGCTGTAGATGCAAGTTTGGCTATGTCAACGAGAGTATCAGTATCGGGATTCTCGTTGACGAGAGTATCTGCAATATAATATGTCCCCTTAGGAGAGTTGATAATATGCATGGCTCCAAAGTGATTGAATTCAGGACGAATACCAATAACCTCCTTGACAACCTTCACCGTATTCGAATACTTGGTATAGAGACCTGTGATAAAGGCATCAGCCTCGCCCGTCTCAACCATCATCATACCAAAGTAGTTACGTTCGAACATCTTGTCGTTGGCCTCTTGGAAGGTATAGCCATCACGCTGGCGTTTCTCAGCCAATATGCGGGCATAGCGTTCGCGACGCTCCTGCTCAGAAGGATGACGCAGATTGACAATCTCAATACCTTCAATATTCAGGTCAAGTTTTGCAGCGAGTTTGGCAATAACCTCATCGTTACCCAACAGAACTGGATGACAGATACCTTCAGCATAAGCCTGTACAGCAGCCTTCAACATGGTTGGATGGACAGCCTCAGCAAACACGACACGCTGAGGATGAGCAGAAGCAGTAGCATATAACTTCTGTGTAAGTTTGGTCTCCTGACCCAACAGCACGCTGAGCGACTTCTTATACTCGTCCCAGTTTTCGATATGCTTGCGGGCCACCCCACTCTCAATAGCTGCACGAGCTACAGCTGAACTAACCTCAGTAATGAGTCGTGGGTCGACAGGTTTAGGAATGAAATAGTCGCGACCAAAAGTCAAGTTGTTAACCTTATAGACATCATTCACTACATCAGGTACAGGCTGCTTGGCCAAATCTGCAATGGCGTTGACAGCAGCAAGTTTCATAGCTTCGTTGATGGCTGTTGCATGAACATCGAGGGCACCACGGAATATGTATGGGAAACCTATGACGTTGTTAATCTGGTTAGGATAATCGGTACGACCCGTCGACATCAGCACATCAGGACGGGCATCCATGGCATCCTCGTAAGAAATCTCGGGTACCGGGTTGGCCAAAGCGAAAATAACAGGATTGCCAGCCATTGAACGGACCATATCCTTGGTAAGTACATTACCCTTTGACAGACCAACGAAAACATCTGCACCCTGTACAGCTTCAGCTAACGTATGGATGTCGGTACGCGAAGTAGCAAAGAAACGTTTCTGCTCGTTCAAATCCTGACGGCCAATAGAAATTACACCTTTGGAATCGAGCATCACAATATTCTCTTTCTTCGCACCAATAGCCATATATAGTTTTGTACATGAAATAGCAGCAGCACCAGCACCATTCACGACAATCTTTACCTGCGAGATATCCTTGCCAATGACCTCCATAGCATTCTTCAGACCAGCAGCCGAGATAATGGCCGTTCCATGCTGATCATCGTGCATCACAGGGATATTGAGGGTTTTCTTCAGACGTTCTTCAATATAGAAGCACTCAGGAGCCTTGATGTCCTCAAGATTTATACCACCGAAGGTTGGAGCAATACGCTCTACGGCTTCGCAGAATTTTTCAGGATCCTTCTCGTCGACCTCAATATCAAACACGTCGATACCACCATATATCTTGAAAAGCAAACCCTTACCTTCCATAACGGGTTTACCACTCATGGCACCAATATCACCCAGTCCCAATACAGCCGTTCCGTTAGAGATAACTGCTACAAGATTACCCTTATCGGTATATTTGTAAGCATCATCAGGATTCTGCTGAATTTCAAGACAGGGATAAGCAACACCTGGCGAATAAGCCAGCGAAAGGTCGGTTTGTGTACGATAAGCCTTCGTAGGCTTTACTTCAATCTTGCCAGGACGCCCAGACTCATGATATTCCAGGGCCGCTTCTTTGGATATTTTTACCATAACAAAGTGGGGTTAAATGAAAATTCTTTTCTATTTGAGGCGCAAAATTAATAAAAACTCATGAAAAACGTATCGTTTTTTTAATCTTTTTACTATCTTTGCAGCGAAAATTAATACATATGCAAGAAATAAAAGAAACAACAGCATACAAGAAGTCGCTGAAAGGGCGAATCTTGGAAGCAGCCATGAAGGCTTTCGCAGAGCGGGGCGTCAAGGCAGTCAGAATGGATGACATAGCGCAGATGCTGAGTATTTCTAAGCGTACGCTCTACGAAATCTATGAAGATAAGGAAGAGCTTTTGTATCAGGGTGTTGTACACTTTGACCAAGAGGCAAAAAAGTCAATGCGTGCTTTCACTCAAGAGTCATCATCTGTGATGGATATCATCTTGGAGGCCTATCAGCGTAGAGTCGTTAGGACAGGCTCTGTAAATCCACTATTCTATGAGGATATCCAAAGGTACCCCAAAGTAGTAGAGTATTTAAATAAGGAACGCGAGCACGCGTACGACCAGTTTCTGGGCTTCTTGCAACGCGGTGTTCGTGAAGGATATTTCCGAGAGAATGTAGATTATGAACTGGTTGCACAAATGTTTAATGCCATCAACACATTTGTGATGAACCAACATCTGCTAAGTCGTTATACCATACAAAAGGTGTTTGCCAACATGCTTTTAATTCCTCTCAGAGGGTTCTGCACCCAAAAGGGACTTCAGGTAATAGAAAACTCCGCTTTGGGAAAGGATGACAAGTAGGCTTATTCCTTAGAATTCGGTAAAGGACAGAGGCATCAGTTGTCGGATGCCATCTACCACGTAGATGTACTTCTTTCCATATAGCAATATACGTACAGGTTGCTTATAACGCGTCTCCGTTTCTATGATAACCTGACGACAAGGACCACAAGGCGATACAGGCTCTTCTTGCAACTCGCCTTTCTCATTTCGTGCAGCTATGGCTAACATAATTACAGGCTGGTCAGGATACTGAGCACCTGCAGCAAAGATTGCGCTTCGCTCTGCACAAATGCCTGAAGGGAAAGCAGCATTCTCCTGATTGCAACCCATAATGGTTGTACCGTTTTTCAGAAGGATAGCAGCGCCGACACTAAAATTAGAATATGGAGCATACGAACGATTAGTAGCTTCAATGGCTTGTTCAACAAGTGAACGCTCTGCATCAGTAAGTTCTGACATCTGAGCCACTTTGACGGTGGATTTCAACAACAATTCTTCCATAATTTTAGATTTTTGTTGCAAATTTAATTATTTTTCCTTACTTTTGCAAAATAATTGATGATAAAAATACATGGGACGATATATATTTCTTATTTTTGGCCTATTTTTAGCCTCGTTAGAAGCTTCTGCACAACAAGCTGTGTGGAATCAGCGTTATCAGGATTATTTTGACACATACAAGGATGTGGCCATCGAGCAGATGCTGAAGTACCATATTCCTGCCAGCATCACGTTGGCACAAGGTGTATTGGAATCAGGAGCAGGACGTAGTGAATTAACACGCAAGGCCAACAACCATTTTGGCATTAAATGTCATGGGTGGACAGGACGAAAGTCGTATCATGACGATGACGAACTTGGCGAGTGCTTCCGAGCTTACGATAGTGCATACGAGAGTTATCAGGACCACTCTGTTTTCCTCACCAGCAGCAAACGCTATAGCAGTTTGTTCAGTCTAAAGCAAACTGACTATAAGGGTTGGGCCAAAGGTTTGAAGGCCTGTGGCTATGCCACGAGTCCGACTTATGCCTCTCGTCTGATAGAGATTATCGAACTCTACAAACTGTATCGCTACGATACTGAACACCACGTTGACAAATACCAATTGGAACAGGTACGCCATCAGGGTGGAATTCTGCGCCAAGTGCATGAGTTTAACAACAACTACTATGTAGTGGCTCGTAAGGGCGACACCTTCCGTAGTATAGCGGAAGATGTTGATGTGTCATATCGCAAGCTGGCCAAGTTTAACGAACGCGACAAAAATGACGTCCTGGAAGAGGGCGAATACGTATGGTTACAGAAAAAGCGTCGTAAAGCCCCCAAAGAATACAAAGAGCATATTCATTACGTAAAGAATGGCGAGTCAATGTACAGTATTTCACAAAGATACGGCATTCGACTAAAGAATCTATACAAAATGAACGATTTGTCTCCTGACTACATAATCCGTGTAGGTGAACCGCTCAGAGTAAGATAAGAAGATTACTCACTAATCAGTTTTGCAAAGAAGTCGTCAAGGTCCTTATCGAGACCAGCCATCAACTCCTCGTCAATGATAACCGTATCGTCGTCAACAACGTAGAGTTCGGCTATGGTTTCCTTGTCATCATCCTCCAGAACAAAAGAGAAAGGCTTCAGTATCGACATGGCGTCAATGCTCTCCTTATGTTTGTTGATAACCATACGAAGTGCCGATGCGACATCGTTGTAGAAATCGTCATCTTTGTTGTCAATCCATTGCTCTACAACACAACGTGTCAACTCCTGCTCGTCGTCGTCAAACACCATTACCTCACCAGTATCCTGTGTCACTCGAATATGAATGTCGGTAAGTAATGATGCCTCTTCCGTATCGGGAAATTTCTCCGTTACTTTTCGAAGCGCACGTTCCAATTGCTGTAAGGTTTGATCTGTTGCTTTCATCGTTCTTATGTATTGTTTGACCATGCAAAAGTAAGAAAAAGAATGGAAACCTGCAAACGATTGCGATTTTTTTTTGAAAAAACTTATAATTTATGATTCTTAATTAATATTTCTTTTGTACCTTTGCAAATTGTAAGGTCGACATGACAAATTAATGAGTACTAAAATAAGTCATTCGGGGATTATTGAAAGCATAGACGAAAGGTGTATACACGTCAGAATCGTCCAGACTTCAGCTTGTGCTGCCTGTAAGGTGGCAGGATATTGCAATGCAGCAGAGTCTAAGGAGAAAATAATCGATGTGTACAAAACGGCCGGCAACCTGAAAGTGGGCGATACCGTTACGGTAACAGCATCGTCTCAGATGGCTACCCAAGCTTTGCTTTTTGGTTTTGCCTATCCCTTTGTTTTACTCGTTGTGGTACTGGCTCTGGTGCTCTGGTTTACGGGCGATGAAGCTACGGCAGGCCTAAGTGCATTGATCTCTCTTCTACCCTACTACGGAGTATTATATATGCTTCGTCATAAACATCGTGAGAAATTTGCTTTCGACATTGAATAAAAACATTATAAACATAATAAACAAGTAACTTTATGAATTTCATTTTGATTGCAGTATTAGTACTGGGCGCCATCGGACTGATAGCCGCTCTCGTACTGTACGTCTGCTCCAAGAAGTTCTATGTCTACGAAGACCCGCGTATTGCTCAGGTTACAGAGCAACTGCCTGGTGCAAACTGTGGCGGATGCGGCTTCGCTGGATGTGGTGGTTTGGCTGATGCATTGGTTAAAGGTGCTGATGCTGGTAGCCTTGAAGGACTGATGTGTCCTGTGGGCGGACAAGAAGTGATGGGTAAAGTGGCCGACCTCTTGGGAATGGCCATTGCCAACGGTGAGCCGCAAGTTGCCGTTGTGCGTTGTAACGGAACATGTGCATTGCGCCCCAAGATTGCAGAGTACAGTGGTCTGCGTACTTGTGCAGCGATGAACGCCTGTGGTGCTGGCGAAACAGCGTGCGGCTATGGCTGTCTGGGTTGTGGCGACTGTGTTGCTGCATGCCAGTTCGATGCCATCAGCATAAACCCAGAGACAGGTTTGCCAGAGGTTGACGAAGAGAAATGTACCTCTTGTGGTGCTTGCGCAAAGGCTTGTCCACGCAACATCATCGAACTCCGCAAGAAAGGGCCAAAAGGACGTCGCGTATTCGTTTCCTGTGTCAACAAAGATAAGGGTCCTGTAGCCATGAAAGCTTGTAAGGCTGCTTGTATAGGTTGTGGCAAGTGTGAGAAGGAATGTAAGTTCGAGGCTATCAAGGTAGAGAACAACGTCTGTTACATTGATAACGATAAGTGCCGTATTTGTCGCAAGTGTGTTGCCGTATGTCCTACGGGCGCCATTCACGCAGTCAACTTCCCGGCACCTAAACCTGTAGAACCTAAAGAAGAGAAGGAGGAACAAGCATGAACATAAGAACATTCCGTATTGGTGGTGTACACCCCGAAGAGAACAAGCTGACTCACGAGGCTGCAACGCAGGTCGCTGCCCTACCTAAACAGGCTATATTCCCCTTAGGACAGCATATTGGAGCTCCTGCCAAGCCCGTAGTCGCCAAAGGTGACAAAGTGAAGGTTGGTACCATGATTGCTGAGGCTGGTGGTTTTGTGTCGGCTCCCATTTATAGTAGCGTCAGTGGCACCGTATTCAAGATTGATACCGCCATCGATGCCACTGGTTACCGTAAACCCGTTATTATTATTAATGTAGAAGGCGACGAATGGGAAGAGACCATCGACCGCTCAGACAAGTTAGAACTGGTGAAAGACCATCCAGAACTGACGCCAGAGGAAATCGTCGAACGTATTAAGACGGCAGGCGTTGTTGGTATGGGTGGTGCATGTTTCCCCACCTTCATCAAACTTTGTCCGCCACCAACTGCCAAGGCTGAGTGCGTGATTATCAACGCCGTAGAGTGCGAACCCTACATCACTGCAGATTTCCGTCTGATGATGGAGCATGCCGACGAGATTCTCGTGGGTTTGGAGCTGTTGATGAAGGGGGCAAAAGTCACTAAGGGATATATCGGTATTGAGACCAACAAGATGCCCGCCATTGAATTGCTTACACGCAAGTGTGCCGAAGCATTCGGTACTTCGGAATACAGCGTAGAAGTGGTGCCCCTGAAACAACGTTATCCACAAGGTGGCGAAAAGCAACTCGTCGATGCCGTCATCAATCGTCAGGTGCCTGCACCTCCTGCAATTCCCGTAAACGTAGGTGCTATCGTGCAAAATGTTGGTACTGCCTTTGCTGTCTACGAGGCTGTGATGAAGCATAAACCATTGTTTGAGCGTTACACCACGGTAACAGGTAAGAAGTTGGCAAATCCTGGCAACTTCCTCGTTCGTATGGGTACCCCCATGAAAGATTTGATTGATGCTTGTGGCGGTATGCCTGAGGGTGACAATAAGTTGCTGGCTGGTGGTCCAATGATGGGTAAGGCTTTGACTTCTGTTGAAGTTCCTATCTGCAAGGGTACCAACTCTGTGACCATTATCTCTGACGAGGAGGCATTCCGCAAGGAACCTAACCCCTGTATCCGCTGTGCTAAATGTGTTTCGGCATGTCCAATGGGTTTAGAGCCTTACTTGTTGGCAAAACTTGCTGCTATTAAGAATTGGGAACGTGCCGAGAAAGAAGAGGTTGTCAGCTGTATCGAGTGTGGCTCATGCCAGTTTACGTGTCCAGCCCATCGCCCACTGCTCGACAATATTCGTCAGGCTAAGAGTACAGTAATGGGAATCATCCGTGCCCGTGCTGCTAAGAAGAATTAAGATTTAAGAATTAAGAATTAAGAAAAATACAATGGGAAAATTAATTGTATCACTTTCGCCTCACGCACACGGAACCGATACTGTAGAGCGCAATATGTACGGCGTCATCATCGCCTTACTGCCTGCACTGTTTGTATCGTTCTACTACTTCGGCATTGGCTCGGCCATTGTCTGTGCGACAAGCGTTTTGGCCTGTGTATTCTTTGAGTGGGCCATTAACAAGTTTATGCTTAAGAATGAGCGTAACACTATTCTTGACGGTTCAGCAGCCCTAACAGGTCTGTTGTTGGGTATGAATCTGCCGTCGAACCTGCCAATATGGATTATCATCATCGGCGCCCTGTTTGCTATCGGTGTGGCCAAGATGACGTTTGGCGGTTTGGGCAATAACCTATTCAATCCTGCATTGGTTGGCCGCTGTGCACTACTTGTGGCCTTCCCTGCACAAATGACGACATGGCCCAAGGTCGGACAACACTGGGCTTACCTGGATGCAGAGACAGGTGCAACACCACTGACCATTATGCAGGAAGCCATCAAACATGGCGATGCCAGTATTCTTGAGCAACTACCCTCGTCACTCGACCTCTTTTTAGGCAATCATCCTGATGGAGCTGGTGCTATGGGTGAGATATGTGCCTTGGCACTACTTATAGGTTTAGCCTATATGTTATGGAAGAAGATTATCACGTGGCACATCCCAGTATCTATCATTGGTACTGTATTCATTCTGGCAGGTTTGATTCACATGGCTAATCCGGCATATGCTGACCCGTTCGCAGTTATCCTGTCTGGCGGTCTGATGTTAGGTGCAATCTTCATGGCTACCGACTATGTAACGAGCCCGATGACACCAAAAGGCCAGCTCATTTACGGTATTTCCATTGGTGTGTTAACCGTTGTCATCCGTAACTGGGGTGCCTATCCTGAGGGTATGTCGTTCGCCATTCTCATCATGAATGCCTTTACACCACTTATTAATACGTACGTGAAACCTACACGTTTCGGTGAAGTGCCAGCCAATAAATAATTAAGAATTAAGAGTTAAGAATTAAGAAAGTATGAAAAAACTCGAATCATCTTTATTAAATATGTTGCTGGTACTCACTGGAGTAGCAGTCGTTATGGGTGGTATTTTGGCCTACGTCAACCACCTGACGGAAGGTCCTATTGCCGAACAGAAGAAACTGACACTTGACAAAGGCATCAAGACCGTTATGGTATCTGACAATATTGTTGTTGCTGACCCCGTAGAGGTCAAACAGAATGTCGATGGTAAAGAACTCACATATATTATATATCAGGTTCAGGACACTCAGGGTCAAGATCTTGGTGCAGCCGTTGAGAGTACCACGATGGGCTTTGGTGGCGACCTTAAAGTGTTAGTAGGTTTTAATCCTGATGGTCAGATTCTGGGTTATACCCTACTTGAACATGCCGAGACCCCTGGATTGGGTGCCAAGGCTGACCAATGGTTCCAGAAAGGTCAAAAGGGCGATATTATTGGCAAAGACCCGAAGGAGCCTCTTACCGTTTCGAAGGACGGTGGCCAGGTGGATGCCATCACGGCCTCAACTATCACCTCTCGCGCCTTCCTGAAGGCTGTCAATCAAGCTTACAACGCCTACAAGGTTACCCCTACAGACGCTGAAAGCGGAGCAACGAAACAAGTAAACTAAAAAAAGGAGGTTAATGTATGAACTACATAGATATTATTAAGAATGGTATCGTCAAGGAGAACCCGACGTTCGTCTTGATGTTAGGTATGTGTCCTACACTGGCCACTACCACCTCTGCTATGAACGGTATGTCGATGGGATTGGCTACGATGGCAGTGCTCATCTGCACTAACGTCGTGATTTCATGTCTAAAGTCAGTTACGCCCGACAAGGTACGTATCCCCGTATTTATCGTGGTTATTGCAGCCTTTGTTACCATGCTGCAGCTCGTCATCAAGGCTTTCTTGCCCGACATTGATGCTGCTCTGGGATTGTTTATACCCCTGATTGTTGTCAACTGTATCATCCTTGGACGCGCTGAGGGATTTGCCTCCAAGAACTCGCCTCTGGCATCACTCTTTGATGGTATCGGTATCGGACTCGGCTTCACTATCGGATTAACCCTGCTGGGCATCTGTCGCGAACTGCTGGGTTCTGGTTCCATCTTCGGCTTCACCCTGTTGCCAGAGACCTACAACATCCTGCTCTTTGTACTTCCTCCAGGTGCTTTCATCATGTTGGGATTCTTGATTGCAATTGTTAATAAGTTGCGAAACAATTAGTAATTAATCATTAAACATTATGGAATATATATTGATTTTCATCAGCGCGATATTCGTCAATAATATCATCCTGTCGCAGTTCCTCGGTATCTGTCCCTTCTTAGGTGTTTCCAAGAAGGTCGATACCTCGCTGGGCATGTCGGCAGCAGTAGCCTTCGTATTAACCTTGGCAACTATCGTAACCTGGCTTGTACAGAAGTTTGTGCTCGATGCTTTTGGGCTTCAGTATTTGCAGACCATTGCATTTATACTTGTGATTGCCTCACTGGTACAGATGGTCGAGATTATCCTGAAAAAGGTATCACCTGCACTCTATCAGGCCCTTGGCATTTTCCTGCCACTGATTACTACCAACTGTGCTGTGCTCGGTGTAGCAATTCTCTGTATCCAGAAAGACTTCAACTTGTTGCAGAGCGTAGTCTATGCATTCTCAACTGCCATTGGTTTCGGCCTCGCCTTGACTGTCTTTGCAGGCATGCGTGAACAGATGGAGTTAGTCACTATTCCCAAAGGCATGCGTGGTATGGCTATCGTTATGCTTTCAGCAGGACTGCTTTCCTTGGCCTTCATGGGTTTCTCGGGTGTCGATGGTGGTTTGAAAGTTCTATTCGGATTAAACTAATCTATATGAAAAAGCAAATGATTTCCGCGATTATCGCACTGGCTTTTGCAACAAGTGCAGGAGCTAACGAACATATAAATGCAACGGTTCACGCCGACCAGTCTGGTGCCAAGATTAACAGAGAGATTTACGGTCAGTTCTCAGAACATTTGGGATCGTGTATTTATGGTGGTCTTTGGGTTGGTGAAAACTCCCCCATTCCTAACATCAACGGCTATCGCAAGGATGTGTTTGAAGCATTGAAAGCCCTGAAAGTTCCCGTACTACGATGGCCGGGCGGCTGCTTTGCAGACGATTACCACTGGATGGATGGTATTGGCCCGAAAAAGGATCGTCCCTCATTGCGCAACAACAACTGGGGTGGAACCATCGAAGACAACTCGTTTGGTACGCACGAATTCCTGAACCTCTGCGAGATGTTGGGTTGTGAGCCCTATATCAGTGGTAACGTAGGCTCTGGTACTGTAAAAGAAATGGCCCAGTGGGTGGAATACATGACTAGTGACGGCGATACACCGATGGCCCGTCTGCGTCGCCAGAACGGACGCGACAAGGCCTGGAAGGTGAAGTACTTCGGTATTGGCAATGAGGCATGGGGCTGTGGTGGCAACATGCGTCCAGAGTATTATTCCGACGAATATCGCAAGTTCAATACCTACCTGCGCGACTACACGGGCAACAAGCTCTATCGTATTGCCAGCGGAGCCAGTGACTACGATTATAAATGGACGGAAGTACTGATGAAGAACATCGGAGGACAGATGCAAGGCATTTCTTTACATTATTATACATGTTCAGGATGGGATGGCCCCAAGGGTTCTGCCACTAAGTTTGACAACGACCAATACTACTGGGCATTAGGAAAGTGTCTTGAAATTGAGGAGGTTATTAAAAAGCACAAAGCCATTATGGACGAAGTTGATCCTAAGGGTAAGATTGGACTTCTTGTCGATGAATGGGGTACATGGTGGGATGAAGAACCCGGCACTATTGCTGGTCACCTCTATCAGCAGAACGCCCTGCGTGACGCCTTCGTAGCCTCGCTGAGTCTGAATGTGTTCCATAAGTACACCGACCGTGTAAAAATGGCAAATATTGCCCAGGTAGTGAACGTGCTTCAGTCAATGATTCTTACCGATCAGGTAGGTACCGGCCACATGGTACTCACTCCGACATACCACGTCTTTGAGATGTATACCCCGTTTATGGAGGCAACCTATCTTCCTGTAGACCTCGAAAGTGAAGTGGTATCCGTTAGCAAGGCATATTTCAAAGAGAAGAAAGGTGCCAAAGATGCAGGCTATCGTCCCTGTCCCCTACTCTCTGCTTCGGCAGCCAAGACACAGGACGGCAGCATTGTACTTGCCATTACTAACGTAAGCCTCGACAAGGAGAAAACTATCGACTTCAACATCGCAGGCTTCAACGCCAAACAAGTTAGTGGACGCATTCTTACGTCAAAGAACGTTGCCGACTATAACGACTTCAACAATCCAAACGTTGTGGCTCCCAAGGAATTTAAGGATGCTACGATGAAGAAAGGCACTCTCACCGTGAAAGTACCCGCTAAGTCAATAATTGTCTTAACGCTTCGTAAATAAGATACTATATCTTTGAGGATTTGCGGTAACCCAACCCGGTAACGTGGCAAATCAGGACGTCGTTCTGGTTTGTCACGTTTACTTCTACAGAAGGTATCTTATGGTGATTAGACACATGAACGGCTTCAGCACGAAGTGTATCACCCTCATGAGCACTAGCTACATACATGATACTATTGGAGATGCCAAAGGTAAGTTGTCCCTGGCAATTCATGAGTGCTGCTATGGCGAGGTCAGCTAATGTAAACAGAGCCCCACCTTGACATACATTACCACCGTTTAGGTGTTCTGCCGTTACCGTCATCACTGCAACGGCATGCTGTTCGTCAACTTCTGTTATTTTACATCCTGCATTAGCAGCGAAGCGGTCGGTATGATTGAGTAGTTCCTTAATATCCATTTCAGTCATTTATTCATATGGCTGCAAAATTACAAAGAAAAAACGAGAATAATCAAAACAGAACAGAAAAATGACTCTTTTGACCAACAAAATTTAATCTATTAACAATATTTTATGGTTAATTGTTTGGAGTTTTTATAAATTCTGACTATCTTTGCTACCGAATATGTTACGACTACCTAGAATCATTAAAAAAACCTTGTCAGTGCGTATTGGTCTGATGGTGGTGACAGCTATGGCTTTATTGCTTATGGTCTCGATGATTGTGATGCTATATTATTCACGAAAGGCCGTAAAAGAGGAAGCCATACAGAAGGCCTCACAAACCTTAGAAGGCACCATACACAACATTGACAACATCATGCTTAGTGTGGAGCAAACCACAGGCAATATTTACTTTAATATGATACCGCATTTGAACAATCATGATATGATGTTCACCTATGCGCGCAAACTGGTGGAAACAAATCCCTATGTGGCAGGATGTGCCATTGCCTTCAAGGAAGGCTACTTTAAAGACTGCAAGAACTTCATGGCTTATGTTCACCGTGCTGATAGTGCTGGCATAGCCTATGCCGATACAGATATCGTACCCGATGACATGTTTGCCAACTCACCCTACACGGAGCAGATATGGTTTACTAAGCCTATGGAAACGGGTAAAGTGGAATGGCTAAACCCACTGAAAGGTATCAAATCCGATGAGGCGCCTATCATCACGTTCTGTTTACCGATATTTGGAATGGATCGTAAACCTGTCGGTGTAATCGGTGTTGACATATCGCTCAGTCTGCTTTCGAAAATCGTTAGTGATGCCAAACCGTCTAAGAACTCTTATTGTACTCTGATTGATAAAGACGGAACATTCATTGTGCATCCCTATCGCAACAAACTGATGAAACAAACAGCACTGATGATTAAAGAGCAGTCGGCCAAGGATGCCGCACAGGCTATGATATCTGGCGAGACCGGCTATAAGTCATTTAACATGGAGGGCCAAGACTTATATGTTTTTTATAAGCCCTTTAAGCGTATCGCTGTATTTGACAGTTCCTCTGACGATCTCGGCTGGAGTGCAGGCATCGTGTATCCTGAAGATGACATCCTGGGCGAATACAACAATCTATCTCTTTATGTCGTGGTCATTGCCATCATTGGATTGATACTGTCGTTCCTCGTCAGCGGTCTTGTCATCCACGGTCAGCTCAAACCTCTATTGATGCTGACAGAGCAGGCACAACGCATAGCCAAGGGTAATTTAGACGAGCCTATTCCTGACAGTCGGCGTGTGGACGAGATTGGCCGACTGCAACGCAATTTCAAGCTGATGCAGCAATCGCTGGCCACAAACATCGGTGAGCTTGAACAACTGACAACCAAACTCAAGCAACACGGCGATGAACTTAGCCAAGCCTACAAACAGGCGCAGAAAGCCGATCGCATGAAGACTGCATTCCTGCACAACATGACCAACCAGATGCTTGAGCCGTCGGAAGCCATCAGCAAGGATGTTGAAGCACTTTGCGACCCGAGCAAGCGGACAGAACGGCAGGACACTGCTCAGTTAGTTGACGATATCCAACAAAATGGTAACACCATTGCCGATCTGCTGAGAAATCTGATCAACATATCGGACGAAGACTTCAGAAAGGAGGTCCAGAATGCTTAACAAGGTACGCAGGTCATTCTCTATTAAGCTCAACATAGGTATCCTATTGATGGCCGTTACCATTTTCGTGGTATCGCTTGGTGTACTGTTTACCCAGTCTCGTCATATCATACGCGTTGAAGCTGTCGGACGTACAAATGCCGTATTGAACGCCACTATGCAACGCATCACGCGCAATCTGATGACTATCGAGAATGCGACTAATGCCTATAGTTGGATGATAGAGCAGGACTTCCAACCCGAATCGATACTCAACTTCACCAACCGCATCGTTAGTCTTAATCCGCATATTGATGGATGCTCAATCAGTGCCGAGCCTGATATGTTCAAAAAATATGGTAAACATTTTTCTGCATATACAGTCAGAGAAACCGACACCATCACCACTGTCATTGAAGAGGAGTACGATTACTTTCATAAGATATGGTATAGGACACCACGCGAACTTAACGCAGGATGCTGGGTGGTATACACCGACGAAGCAGACTCCTTGGAACTGACGCTCGACGGCATGATTGCCTCGTATGGCAAACCGCTATACAGCGCAGACAGCAGCATTGTGGGCATCATATCCACCGACCTGTCGCTATTGCGACTCTCAAAGGTCATGTCGGAAGTGAAGCCCTACCCCAACTCGTATTTTATGATGATTGACGAGAACGGCCGGTATATTATCCATCCCGATTCCACACGTCTGTTTGCCCAGAACATCTTCACGAATGCCGACCCTCGGAGGCAGTATGACATCATTGCCTTAGGACACGAGATGACAAGTGGCAAAAAAGGGCAAATGGTTGTCAAGATTAACGGCTCGTCATGTCTGGTATGCTATCAGCCTGTCCTTGGCACGAAATGGAGTCTGGCCGTCGTCTGCCCAGACAGCGACGTGTTGGCAGGCTACTACCGGCTGACGTATATTGTCATTCCATTGCTCGTCGTCGGTCTGCTTATAATCCTCTTGCTATGCCACAGAGCCGTGACCCAAGCTATCCGTCCACTCAACCAATTGCTGGACAAGACGCAAAGCATAGCGGCAGGAAATATGGAGGTACACATTCCAAATAGTCCACGTTTGGATGTCATCGGACGTCTGCAGAATAGTTTTGCCACGATGTTGCGTGCACTAAACTTCCATATGGGCAGCGTGCGCTATACCACGGAGCAGACTCAACTGCGAAACGAGGAACTGGAACGAGCAACCCTTATGGCAAAGGAAGCCGACAAGCAGAAGACCATCTTCATACAAAACGTCAGTCATCAGATACGCACCCCGCTAAATATTATTATGGGGTTTGCACAAGTGCTAAGCGATACCAATGGTAATGGACTATCTGAAGAAGAGATGAAGAGTATCACTGACATGATGGACCATAACTCAAAACACCTCAACCGTATGTTGACCATGCTCTTCGACAGTTCAGACACAGGATTGTCCGAGGAATTAAACAGCCAGAAACAAGACATGGTGTCGTGCAATGACGTGGCTCGCGAAGCCATTGAAAACACTATCTTGCATTACCCCAACCTGCATATTAATTACCAAAGTGAGGTAGCTGACGATTTCAGCATCCAGACGAACCAAGTCTATTTGATGCGAGCCCTTCGAGAGTTGCTGTATAATTCGGCTAAGTATTCGGATGGAAAGAACATCAAACTGAATATCGTGCGCAAGGATAATATCGTCAACTTTATTGTTGAAGACACCGGAAAGAGTATCTCTGAATCAGACAGAGACGCCATCTTCAAGTTCTTTGCCAAAGCAGACGATCTAAGCGAAGGATTAGGTCTCGGATTACCATTGGCCAAACGACATGCACAAAACCTCGGCGGTGACCTGATATTCGATACCGACTATCACGACGGCTGCCGCTTCATCATCGAAATTTCCATTCAAAACGCGTAAATCTGAAGCAAATACTATATTTGAAAGATGTACGCGCGTTAAGAGCAAGAAACGTTATAAACATACATGAAAATTGCATAATGAAAATTTTTATGCAAAGATGCTTGCATATTTGCTAAAATCTTCGTACCTTTGCAGCCCAGAATGGAAACAACCCACTTCTTTGTACCGTAAGGTCAAAGGGTGCATTATAAGACACAGCAAACGATATGACAAAGAAACTGAAAAAGGTGCTGGTTTTAGGTTCAGGCGCCTTGAAAATCGGACAAGCTGGTGAGTTTGACTATTCTGGCTCCCAGGCACTTAAAGCATTGCGCGAGGAAGGTATCTCTTCCGTGTTAGTAAACCCCAACATCGCTACGATTCAGACCTCTGAAGGTATCGCCGACAAGGTGTACTTCCAGCCGGTAACTACGCACTTCGTGACAGAAATCATCAAGAAGGAGCGTCCTGACGGCATTCTGCTGGCCTTTGGCGGACAGACTGCCCTGAACTGCGGTACGGAACTTTACCAGACGGGCGTGCTGAAAGAGTATGGTGTAGAAGTACTTGGTACTTCGGTGGAAGCCATCATGAATACGGAAGACCGCGACTTGTTCGTTAAGAAATTGGACGAGATTGAGTTGAAAACCCCTATTAGCCACGCTGTGGAGAATATGGAGGACGCGCTCAAGGCAGCCCACGAAATTGGATTCCCCATCATGATTCGTTCAGCATACGCGCTGGGCGGTCTGGGTTCAGGTATCTGCCCCGATGAGAAAGCCTTCAAGGAATTGGCAGAGAGCGCCTTTACGTTTGCGCCTCAGATTCTGGTTGAGGAATCGCTGAAAGGATGGAAGGAAATTGAGTTTGAGACTATCCGTGATGCCAACGACCACTGCTTCACAGTGGCTTCGATGGAGAACTTCGACCCCCTGGGTATCCATACGGGTGAGTCCATCGTGGTAGCTCCTACTTGTTCGCTGAAGCCTGAGCAGGTGAAGATGCTGCAGGACATCACCATCAAGTGTGTTCGTCATCTGAACATCGTCGGTGAGTGTAACATTCAGTTTGCCTTCAATGCCGAGACCAACGACTACCGTATCATCGAGATCAACGCTCGTCTGAGCCGTTCGTCAGCCCTGGCATCAAAGGCTACGGGTTATCCCCTTGCCTTCGTTGCTGCTAAGATTGCTCTTGGCTACACGCTCGACCAGATTGGCGAGATGGGTACCACGTCAAGTGCATACGTAGCACCAAGTCTCGACTACATGATTTGTAAGATTCCCCGTTGGGACCTTACCAAGTTTGCTGGTGTGAGCCGTCAGATTGGCTCTTCGATGAAGTCTGTTGGCGAAATCATGTCTATCGGTCGTTCATTCGAGGAAATGATGCAGAAAGGCTTGCGTATGATTGGTCAGGGTATGCACGGATTCGTAGGCAACGACCACACGAAGTTCGACAATCTGGACGAAGAGCTGGCCAACCCAACCGACCTGCGTATCTTTGCTATCGCACAAGCTCTGGAGGAAGGCTATTCCATCGAAAAGATTGAACAGCTGACCAAGATTGACGTTTGGTTCCTGGAGCGTCTGAAGCATATCGTTGACCTGAAGCACGAGTTGCAGAAGTATAACAAGCTGGAGGAGCTGCCTGATGAGTTGCTGTTAGAGGTTAAGCGTTGCGGATTCTCTGACTTCCAGATTGCACGTTTCGTGCTGAAACCCCAGCAGGGCAATATGGAGAAAGAGAACTTGGATGTTCGCCGCTATCGTAAGGAGCGTGGCATCATGCCGTCAGTAAAGCGCATTCCCACTGTGGCTTCCGAGCATCCCGAGCTGACCAATTACCTCTACTTCACCTATACGCACACGCCTGCCTTCGGCAATCCTGAAGGTGAACAGTATAAGCCCCAGCACGACATCAACTATTACAATAACGAGAAGTCTGTAGTAGTCTTAGGTTCAGGTGCTTACCGTATCGGTTCAAGTGTAGAGTTCGACTGGTGTTCGGTGAATGCCATCAACACAGCACGCAAGTTGGGCTACAAGTCCATCATGATTAACTACAACCCCGAGACGGTGTCGACGGACTATGACATGTGTGACCGTCTGTACTTCGACGAGCTCTCGCTGGAGCGTGTGCTCGACGTCATCGATCTGGAGTCGCCTAAGGGTGTCATCGTATCAGTAGGTGGACAGATTCCTAACAATCTGGCTATGAAGCTGCATCGTCAGGGTGTGCCTGTTCTGGGTACAAGTCCTGTCAATATTGACCGTGCAGAGAACCGTGACAAGTTCTCAGCAATGCTCGACAAGTTGGGCATCGACCAGCCTCGCTGGCGTGCACTGACCTCATTCGAGGATGTGAAGGAGTTTGTCGAAGAGGTAGGCTATCCTGTATTGGTACGTCCTTCTTACGTACTGTCAGGTGCTGCCATGAACGTCTGCTACGACGATGACGAACTGCATCGCTTCCTAAATATGGCTACCGAGGTGTCGAAGGAATTCCCTGTGGTTATCTCGAAGTTCATGACTGAGACCAAGGAGATTGAGTTTGACGCTGTAGCCGACAAGGGCGAGGTCATTGAATATGCTATCTCAGAGCACGTAGAGTATGCCGGTGTACACTCTGGTGACGCTACGATGCTGTTCCCCGCTCAGCACATCTACTTCTCTACCGTTCGTCAGATTAAGAAGATTGCACGCAAGATTGCTGCAGAGCTGAACATCAGCGGACCATTCAACATCCAGTTCCTGGCTAAGAACCGCGAGGTGAAGGTTATCGAGTGTAACCTCCGTGCATCGCGTTCGTTCCCCTTCGTATCGAAGATATTGAAGCGTAACTTCATTGAGACGGCTACCAAGATTATGCTGGACGCTCCCTATCAGAAACCCGACAGCTCTGAATTCGACATCGACCGTATCGGTGTGAAAGCCAGCCAGTTCTCATTTGCACGCTTGCAGAATGCCGACCCCGTATTGGGTGTAGACATGAGCTCTACCGGTGAGGTTGGCTGTATGGGTGACGACTTGAACGAAGCAATGCTGAACGCTCTCATTGCTACGGGCTACCGTCTGCCTGCAGAAGGATCGAATATCCTGATTTCGTCAGGTGCCGCCAAGGGTAAGGTTTCACTTCTGGAGCCTGCACAGCAACTGGTGAAGAAAGGCTACAAGGTGTATGCAACCGGTGGTACGGCCAAGTTCTTCAACGAGAACGGTGTGAACGCTACTGCCGTCAGTTGGCCCGACGAGGAAGGCGACAACAATGTGATGGACATGATTGCCCAGCACAAGTTTGCACTTATCGTCAACGTACCTAAGAACCATACCAAGCGTGAGTTGACCAATGGCTATCGCATTCGTCGTGGTGCCATCGACCACAACATTCCTCTGATGACCAACGTCCGTCTGGCCAAGGCCTTCATTGAGGCCTTCACAGCCCTTAAGCAGGACGACATCAAGATCAAGTCTTGGCAGGAGTACGATAGTTAATTGATAATTGACAATTGATAATTGACAATTAATTTAGATGCGAATTGATATTATCACGGTATTGCCAGAGATGCTCGAAGGATTTGTCCATGAGAGCATCCTGGCACGCGCCGAGAAAAAGGGACTGGCAGAGATCCGGCTGCACAATCTGCGCGACTACACACTCGACAAGTGGCGTCGCGTAGACGATTATCCCTATGGCGGCAGTGCCGGTATGGTGATGCAGTGTGAACCTATCGACCGATGCATTACAGCCTTAAAGGCCGAACGTGATTACGATGAGGTCATCTTCACCTCGCCCGACGGTGAGCGTTTCGACCAACACATGGCCAACGAACTGTCAATGAAGGGCAACCTCATTATTCTGGCAGGCCACTATAAGGGTATTGACCAGCGCATACGCGACCATCTGATTACTCGCGAAATATCAATTGGCGATTTTGTCTTGACAGGCGGAGAGTTGGTAGCTGCTATGATTGCCGATGCCGTAGTACGCGTGGTACCAGGCGTCATTGGTGACGAGCAGTCGGCCCTGAGCGATTGTTTTCAGGACGACCTGTTGGCGGCTCCGATTTACACACGCCCGGCAGACTATAAAGGATGGAAAGTTCCCGACATTCTTTTATCAGGCAACGAAGCCAAAATACGCAACTGGGAATTAGAGCAGGCCATGGAACGAACCCGTCGCCTGCGTCCCGACTTACTCAACGAAGAGTAAGGAAAAATCAAAAAACACTTAAGCTGTTACAGAATTTCTCACCAAGTTGGAATCCTTCTTCATAGAGGTGTTCCAGCTTGACAACATCTTGTGTGATGCGTCCCACTTCCAACGGACGTTCTGGGCGTATGACAACTATTTCGCCCCAATCCTCCATACGTTCAATCAAATCCAACTGGCGATTATACTCTTCCGTTCTGCGACTTAATGCCACACGAAGACGTGGAAACTCTTTGTATATAAATTTCGGTATCTTAACGTCAGGTTCCGTCGACCGGTAGCCCCGATTTCGTGTCAGCACCACTACATTTTCCTGATGACCAGTGTCGATTGAGCGTACAATAGGGATACTGTCAACAATACCGCCATCGAGCATCGGAATACGATCGACAAAGGTAACCTGAGACACGAAAGGCAGGGCACTGGAGGCTTTGGCAATCTGCGTCATCCGATGGTGGTCATGGCGCTCTGACAAATACATAGCTCTGCCCGTCTTGCAATTTGTTGTCACCATCTCAAAAGTGGCCGGGTTCTGTTCGTATGTTTTATAATCGAAAGGAATAATCTCCTCAGGAAACCGTTCGTACAAGATGTTTGGATCAAAGATGCTACCATTCTGTACCAGACTACGCAAGGAGATATAACCATACTTTTTCAGCATGTCAATGCTCGACCAACGGGCACGACGAGGCTGTCGGCTTATATACGAAAGACCGTGCAAAGCTCCTGCAGAAACTGCCACAACATACGGGAAATACACCTCGTATTTCATCAGTGCATCCAGTACACCGGCAGTGAACACGCCGCGCATTCCACCGCCCTCTAACACCAGTCCCGTATGTTGAGTAATTTGCATTTTAAAACTTTTTAGTGTGCTTATGCACAATTTTTGGTGCAAAGATAACGCTTTTACATAAAAAATGTGTATCTTTGCAGGATAATTGTAACCTATACTTAGAATTTTTTGATTTATGTTCGATAAAAACACCTATATCCGTCGTCGTGCTGAGCTCAAAAAGCTCGTAGGCAAAGGCATTGTTGTACTCTTTGGAAACAATGAGACGCCATATAATTATCCTGCCAATGCGTATGCTCCCATGCGCCAGGATTCTGCATTTCTCTATTATTTCGGACAACATCGCGACGGACTAGTAGGTGTTATCGATATTGATAACGACGAGGAATGGTTGTTTGGCGACGACATCGATGTGGAAGACATCGTATGGATGGGCTTTACGCCATCGGTCAGCGACCTGGCTGCAGAAGTAGGTATCACAAAGACCGCCCCAATGAAATCTCTCACCTCTCACCTCTCACCCCTCACCTCTAAGAATATCCATTTCCTCCCACCCTATCGTCATGACACCAAGATACAAATCATGGACCTGCTGGGCATTCATCCTTCAAAACAGAAGGAGGCTGCATCGCTCGACCTGATTAAGGCAGTTGTAAAGATGCGTTCTACCAAAGAGGCGCAGGAGATTGCTGCCATCGACCGTGCATGCGACGTGGGCTATGTGATGCACACCACAGCACAAAAGCTTATCAAGCCAGGCGTTACCGAGCGTTACGTTGGCGGTCAGGTGGATGGTATTGCCCGTTCGTTGGCCGGTGGCACCAGTTTTGCCACAATCTTCTCACAACATGGTGAGATTATGCATGGCAACCCCTCTGATGCAAAACTCGAGGCAGGTCGCTTGGCACTTTGTGATGCCGGTTGTGAATTGGACGACTATTGTTCCGACCATACCCGCACTATGCCCGTTACGGGTAAGTTCACCCAACGCCAGCTGGAAATCTACAGTATCGTAGAAGCCTGTCACGACTACGTTTTAGAAGTTGCCAAGCCAGGCGTTCGCTATATGGATGTCCACTTTGCCGTATGTCGCATGATGACGGAACGGCTGAAGGAACTTGGACTGATGAAGGGCGACACGGACGAGGCTGTTCGCGCTGGAGCCCACGCCATGTTCCTGCCTCACGGACTGGGTCACATGATGGGTATAGACGTACACGACATGGAAGGACTGGGACAGATTTACGTAGGTTTCGACGACGAGACACGCCCCAATCTGGAACAGTTCGGCACCAATTGTCTGCGCATGGGACGCAAATTGGAAGAGGGCTTTGTCGTCACTGACGAGCCTGGCATTTACTTTATTCCCGCTCTTATTGACGAGTGGAAAGCCAAGAAGCACTGCGAGGAATTCCTGTGCTTCGACAAACTCGAGACATACAAGGACTTTGGCGGCATTCGCATTGAGGACGATGTTCTCATCACGAAGGACGGTTGCCGGTTCTTAGGCGAGAAGCGCATCCCGTATCATCCCGCAGAGCTCGAAACATTCATGGAAACAAATAAATAACAATTATAAAAACAAAAAGAGAAAAGTAATGAAGAAAATCATGACCATCGCACTGGCACTGATTATTGCAGTGGGCAGTGCAGGAGCCGCTAAGAAGAAGGCTCCGGAAAAGAAGAATGCGAACAAGCCCGTGTTCACCACTATCAAGGAGATTCCTGTGACGAGCATGAAGGACCAGAACCGTTCGGGTACGTGTTGGGACTACTCTACCCTCTCGTACTTTGAGGCAGAAATCCTGAAGGCTACTGGTAAAAAGTATGATCTCTGCGAGAGTTTCGTAGCCAACAAGACCTACATGGAGCGCGCTATTCAGGTTGTCCGTTTCCATGGTGACTGTCAGTTTGCACAGGGTGGCAGCGCTGAAGACGTACTCTCAACGCTGAAGAACCACGGTATTGTTCCCGAGGGAGCGATGCCTTTCCCTGGTTCATTGTATGGTGACTCGCTGAACAATTTCAATGAATTCTTTAAGCTTTTGGAGCCCTATGTAGCTGCTATCGCCAAGAGCGATGCCAAGAAAATCAGCAGCCAGTGGAAGGTTGGCCTGCAGGGCATCCTCGACGCTTATCTGGGCAAATGCCCTGAGCAGTTCACTTACGAGGGCAAGCAATACACACCGAAGAGTTTTATGGCTTCGCTGGGTATTGACCTGAACGACTATGTCAGCATCACCAGTTATACCCACCATCCTTTCTACACCGCTTTTGCTGTAGAGGTTCAGGACAACTGGCGCTTCCCTCTGTCGTATAATGTGCCCATGGACGAAATGATGCAGATCATCGACAACGCTATTGAGCAGGGTTATACCGTAGCTTGGGGTGGCGATGTTTCTGAAGATGGTTTTACACGTAAGGGCTTGGCATACGCTGTTGATGCCAAGAAGACAACGCAGAACCTGCAGGGCAGCGATATGGCCAAGTGGCTGAAGATGACTACTACCAAGAAGCGCGACATCATCGACTCGCTGGGATGTACCGTTCCTGAAATTGTTCCTACACAGCAGATGCGTCAGGAGCGTTTCGACAACTGGGAACTGACCGACGACCACGGCATGCACATTTTCGGTGTTGCCAAGGACCAGAACGGCAAGGAGTACTACATGGTGAAGAACTCATGGGGTGAAACTGGCGACTACAAGGGCGTATGGTACATGACCAAGGCCTTCATTGCAGCCAACACCATGGATTTCCTCATTAATAAGAAGGCTATCCCTGCCAACATCCGCAAGAAGCTTGGACTGTAGCGCTTCGCTAGTGAAAAGTGAAGAGGTAAAACAACGAAACGATGAAGACAACAACGAACTATAACTGTATCGTAACCGGAGTGGTAAAATATGCTTTACTGTTTTACCTTTTTACTTTTTTACCCTTACCGACAAGTGCACAGAATGATGCTCGCACATGGATGAAGAAAGGTGAGTGGGCCAATGGCTTCAAAAAGGCAAAACCACACAAGACGCTGGAAATTAACCAGTTCTATAGTCAGTACAAAAAGAACCCTGCACAATGGAACACATTGTTCAGTTGGCTCAGAGACACCGACCTTCTCGCCATTCCAAAAGGCAAGCATCCGATACCGGGTTCTACGCTGGTAGCCAGCGTGGAAGACTCGGAAAACGGTCCGCTCGAGAAACGCAACACAGAAAGTCATCGCAAGAAGATTGACTTTATGGTAGTGGTGAAAGGCACCGAAGGGTTCGCCCTGCTCGACCATGAGTCGAGCACAGTGTCGCAACCATATAACGAACAGAAGGATGTGATGCGCTACAAGTATGTGAAGGAGAAAACCAACTTCTTCAATGTCAAAAGCGGACAGTTTGTCATCTTCTTCCCCTCTGACTGGCATATCGCCAAAGTTCAGACCAAGAAGAAAGACCAGACTATACGCGTCATCGTAGTCAAGATGGACTACGTAGACTAAGATGAGAGCTACATTTCGATTTGTTAAAGACAAATATAAATGCAATTTAAATGGAACTACGAACCACCTACACACGAGCAAAAGCTGGCAGCCGACGAACTGGCTGAGAAGATTGGCATGAGTCCCATCATGGCCAGTCTGCTCATCAAACGTGGCATTAAGACTGAGAGTGCTGCCAAGCGGTTCTTCCGCCCCATGCTGAACGAACTGATTGATCCGTTCCTGATGAACGATATGGATGTGGCAGTAGACCGCCTTAACGACGCCATGGGTCGCAAGGAGCGTATCATGGTATATGGCGACTACGATGTGGACGGATGTACAGCAGTAGCTTTGGTGTATAAGTTTCTACAGCAGTTCTATTCCAATATAGAATACTATATTCCCAGCCGTTACGAAGAAGGCTATGGAGTTAGCATCAAGGGTATAGACTATGCGGTAGAGAAAGGTGTAAAACTAATTATAGTGCTTGACTGCGGCATTAAGGCAGTCGATGAAATTGCTTATGCCAAGCAACATGGCATAGACTTTATTATCTGTGACCATCACGTACCCGACGAGGTGCTGCCTCCCGCGGTTGCTATTCTCAACCCGAAGCGCGAGGACTCTACCTATCCATTCAAACACCTGTGCGGTTGCGGTGTAGGTTTTAAGTTGATGCAGGCCTTTGCCAAAAACAATGGCATTCCCTTTGCGCGTCTCATTCCCCTACTCGACTTCTGTGCTGTATCGATAGCATCCGACCTGGTACCTGTCGAGGGCGAGAACCGTATTCTGGCTTTCCACGGACTGAAGCAATTGAACCAGAGTTGTTCAATAGGCCTGAAAGCCATCATCGAGATATGCGGACTGACTGGCCGTGAGCTGACCATGAGCGATATCGTGTTCAAAATCGGCCCTCGCATAAATGCCTCCGGACGTATGCAGAATGGCGTGGAAGCCGTAGAGCTGTTGGTTGAGCGCGACCTTCAGAAAGCACTGACTATAGCAACCCGAATTGACGAATACAACGACCAGCGACGCGATGTTGACAAGCAGATGACCGAAGAGGCCAACGAAATCGTGGCCCGTCTGGAGAGTCAGGAACATCAGAAGTCTATCGTACTCTACGACGAAGGTTGGAAGAAAGGCGTAGTAGGCATTGTTGCCTCTCGTCTGACGGAACTCTATTTCCGTCCTACCGTTGTTCTCACCATCATCAACGGCGTTGCTTCGGGTTCTGCGCGTAGTGTAGCAGGTTTCGACATCTACGATGCCATCAAGTCGTGTCGTGATTTGCTGGAGAACTTTGGAGGACATACCTATGCCGTAGGTCTGACGCTGAAGCAGGAGAATATTCCTGAATTCCGTCGTCGTTTCCAGGAGTATGTTAGCCATCACATCATGCCCGAGCAAACGCAACAGACGCTGGACATCGACTTGGAGGTTGACTTCCAACACATTACCAAGCGCTTACTCGTCGAGTTGAAGAAG
The DNA here is from genome assembly GCA_946404405.1 of uncultured Prevotella sp. GTDB lineage: Bacteria > Bacteroidota > Bacteroidia > Bacteroidales > Bacteroidaceae > Prevotella. The sequence continues at coordinate 24,136 of CAMJDL010000017.1, read as the reverse complement.
CTTGCCCCCCACGGTCCTGGCAATGAAAAGCCGCTATTCGTCACGCGCAACGTCTACGACTATGGCACATCAAAGGTCGTAGGCCGTCATCAGGAACACATCAAACTGGAACTGGTCGACTCTAAGTCGGCAGTCGTGATGAACGGTATTGCTTTCGGACAGTCGGCAGCAGCACGCTATATCAAGTCGAAACGCTCGTTCGATATCGTCTATAATATCGAGGAGAACACCTACAAGCGTGGCGAGGTACAGCTGCAGATTGAGGATATCAGTCCGTCTGGAAATGAGGAATGAGGAATGAAAAATGACATTTCTCATTTGCTAAAGCAGTACTGGGGCTACGATGACTTCCGAGGCATTCAGCGCGACATCATCGAGTCCATTGGTGCAGGTCACGATACGTTGGGACTAATGCCTACCGGTGGTGGCAAGTCTATTACTTTCCAGGTGCCTGCAATGGCAATGGAAGGAACGTGTATCGTTATTACTCCCTTGATAGCCCTGATGAAGGATCAGGTGCACCATCTTCGACAAATAGGCATCCGTGCTGCTGCTATCTATAGTGGCATGCAGCATAGCAGTATTCTGCAGACGTTGGAGAATTGCATTTTGGGCAGCACCAAACTGCTCTACGTATCGCCAGAGCGATTGGGTAGCAGTCTGTTTCAAACCAAGTTGCGCCACATGCGCGTCTCTTTTATCACCGTCGATGAGGCGCACTGCATCTCACAATGGGGATATGATTTCCGACCTTCCTACCTCGAGATTGCCAACATCCGCGATCTGCTACCCGGCGTTCCCGTTCTGGCACTTACCGCCACAGCTACGCCACAGGTCGTGGAGGATATCTGCGACAAACTAAGCCAAAAGCCATTATCTAACAGCCAAGAAACAAGAGCCGTATCTACTGTGAAACACGGTTTTGCCGTGTTTAAAATGTCCTTCGAGCGCAAGAACCTGGCATATCTGGTCCGTCACTCCGACGATAAACTCTACGACCTCGTCCAACTTTTCGAACAGACGCCAGGCTCCGCCATCGTCTATGTGCGTAGTCGACGCCATGCTCGCGAAATCAGCGAACATCTCTGCCAGGCAGGTCTTTCGTCAACTTTTTATCATGCAGGCCTTGACCATGCCGACAAGGACTTCCGCCAGCGCGAATGGCAACACGACCGTATACGCATCATGGTAGCTACCAATGCCTTTGGTATGGGTATCGACAAGCCCGATGTCCGACTGGTGCTCCACTACGACTGCCCTGACTCCATCGAGGCCTACTTTCAGGAGGCTGGGCGTGCCGGACGCGACGGACAACCGGCCCAAGCCATTCTGCTCTATAACAACAGCGACAATGCAAAGTTACAGAAACGCATCAACGACACCTATCCGCCCAAGGACGACATCCGACAGATTTACGAGCATCTGGCCTATTATTACCAAATAGCTACCGGTGACGGCTACGGTGTGGCCCACGAATTCAACATGGAGGAGTTCTGTCTGCGTTTCCGCCACTTCCCTATTCAGGTCAACTCAGCCTTGCAGATTCTGGAACGTGCAGGTTATATAGAGTACGACGAAGAGGCCGACAACGAAGCCCGTGTCAAATTCCTGATTGGTCGCGACGACTTGTATCGTTTAGACCAGCTGTCACCTGATGAGGACAAGGTCATCGTCAGTCTTCTGCGTAACTACGGTGGACTGTTTGCCGACTATGGCTACATCGACGAAAGCATCGTCGCCCAACAAGCCGGTATCCCACAACCCCAGTGTTACGACATTCTGAAGTCGCTGTCGCAACGCCACCTCATCAGCTTCATTCCACGCAAGCAAGTGCCCTACATCCGCTACTGCCAGCGTCGCGAGGATGCCGAACACATTGTGCTGCCTGCCAACATCTATGAGGAGCGTAAGGAACAGTATGCCCAGCGCATCCAAGCCATGACGACCTACGCCCGAAGCACGGACCGTTGCCGTAGTCGTATGTTGCTCGAATACTTTGGCGAGAAATCTATCAAAGACTGTGGACAGTGTGACGTATGTCTTGATGCTCATGGTAAGACCGTTACCAAGGAAGGACAGCGTACGGCAAAAGAACAAATTCAAGCGCTGTTAGCCGACCATCAGCGCCATCATATCACAGAAATCCTCCGCCTGCAATTGCCGACGGAGGAGATTAATGCTGCCCTTGACAGCCTTGTATCCGAAGAACACGTCAAGATGAATGATGGCTTTCTTCTGCTTGTCTGACGGCTTCCAGTAAATCCTGATGAACAATGGTGTTCGTGGCTACCACGCTGTCGCCTTCCATGAAATAGTCTTCACCAGCGTAGTTTGTTACGCGTCCTCCTGCTTCCATAACTATCAGCGCTCCAGCCATATAGTCCCATTGACCGATGTAGCGTTCAGCATACGCATCCAGTCGTCCTGCAGCCACATAACATAACGCGATAGCTGCAGAACCCATCATACGGATGCTGCCCACGTTGCCATAGAAGTGATCTATCAAACGTTTGATGACGGGCTTATAGGCATCGCTGTTGTATGGCAGTTGCAAGCACAAAAGCGCATCGTTAATCGCGCTCTTGCCAACACGCAGCGGAACATTTCTCATTTCTCCTTTCTCATTTCTCATTTCGCAGTATGCGCCACCGCCTTTCCATGCATAGAAGCATTCGTCGCTGGCAATCTCATAGACCACTCCGACAACAATCTCGCGTCCTTTACACAACGCTATGCTGACGGCGTATGGTGCAAAGCCGTGAATAAAGTTCGTAGTGCCATCCAGAGGATCAACCACCCAGACATATTGCTCATCAGTATGACCAGCCGACCCTTCCTCAGTGATGAAACCAGCATCTGGTAACAATTCCCGAAGTTCCTTCACAATCAGTTGCTCAGAGCCTTTGTCCACATACGACACGTAGTCATGCGCATGCTTGCGCTCCACTTTGTCAACAGAAAAGCTCGCGCGTTCTTTCCTTATATAAGAACCCGCCTCGCGAGCCACTTGGCACACAAGGCGGGTTATCTTTTCCAGATTCTGCATATTAATCCTCTTGATATTCTGGACGCAGCTTTCGTACAGTCTCGCCTGCACGCCACATCTCCTGATTGCGCATAGCCTCGAGCTCCTTCTCCAAACCGGCACGATAGTCAGGCTTCGAGTTGGCATCGATAGTAATCTGAGCCTCGTTACCAGTCTTCACTGAGTAGTACAGCCACTCCATGACGGGCTTGATGGCGTCGTGGAAACGGGGAGCCCAATCCAGTGCGCCACGCTGAGCGGTAGTCGAGCAGTTAGCGTACATCCAGTCCATACCCTTTGCACCGAACAACGGGCCAAGGCTCTGAGTCAACTCCTCAACGGTCTCGTTGAAAGCCTCCGAGGGAGAGTGACCGTTCTCGCGCAGCACCTCGTACTGAGCCAGCAGCAGACCCTGGATAGCGCCCATCAGCGAACCACGCTCACCAGTCAGGTCAGAGGTAGCCTCGCGCTGGAAGGTTGTCTCGAACATATAACCGGCACCGATACCGATACCGAAGGCCAGTGTCTTGTCCTTAGCCTTACCAGTAGCGTCCTGATAAATGGCGTAAGAGCAGTTCAGACCGCGACCCTCGCAGAACATCGTGCGCAGGCTGGTACCAGAACCCTTAGGAGCCACCATAATCACGTCGACATCCTTGGGAGGAACAACACCCGTGCGGTCGCTCCAGTTGATAGCGAAGCCGTGGCTGTAGTACAGCGTCTTGCCGGGCTTCAGATATTGCTTGATAGTGGGCCACTGCTGCATCTGACCAGCATCAGAGAGCAACATGCAGAGGATAGTACCCTTCTCGGCAGCCTCCTCGATAGAGAACAATGTCTTACCGGGAACCCATCCGTCAGCGACAGCCTTGTCGTAGGTCTTGCCCTGACGCTGACCGACAATCACGTTGAAACCATTGTCGCGCAGGTTACAAGCCTGTCCGGGACCCTGAACACCATAACCGATGACGGCAATCACCTCATCCTTTAATACTTCACGTGCTTTCTCAAGTGAGAACTCTTTGCTGGTGACAACAGTTTCGATAACGCCACCAAAATTCATTTCTGCCATAATGCAAATTTGTTTTAAAATGTTATACTTATCCCTGCAGACCATGCCAGCCCTAACCCGAGAACCGTCGTCTTATTAATCCGCTCAGTGCTTACCCGAAACACCGACAAGGGGTTAACTTATAAAATCGCCTGCAAAATTAATAAAAAAAAACGAGCCAACAAAATTGTTAGCCCGATTTTTTACTCTACCCGCCTTTACAGTTTCTCGAACGCACTACCATTCCAAGTGCGAGTAATGTTATATATCATACAGAATCATTAATTGAAAGCAAACTGTCATATCGCACGGATACTTCATGCAATATATATAGGCATGCACCTTCAGTACACTACAAAAATTTTGAGTGTGCTGTTTTTGATGTTAATGTCACTTTTGCTTCTAACATATTTAAAGTCAGATTATTAGTTAAAGTGATATTACTTATAGAAATGACACTATCTATCACGACAGTAAAACAAGTTGTTTTGGTGATGAAGGAATGGTACTTTACGGTGACAGAAGGGCCTTCTACGATACCAAAACAACTTGTTTTACTGTCATAGAAGCTGTCTCAGATACTTATATAAGACGGAAGTATTGTATTTTTATATATCTATCAATGCATTAATTCAGAATAATTGTGTATCTTTGCAGACGTGATGAACGATAGATTATGACTAAGAAACAACGATACGAGTGGATACTCGACTACTTTAGGAAGGAAATGCCTGTGGTGCAGACGGAACTGGAGTTTGGCAGTGAGTTCCAGCTGCTGGTGGCTGTGATGCTGAGTGCACAATGTACAGATAAGCGCATCAACCAGGTGACACCTGAACTATTCCGTCGGTTCCCTGACGCACAGAGTATGGCGCAGGTGGAGGCTGACGAGGTGTTGGAATACATCAAGAGTGTGTCCTACCCTAACGCAAAGGCGGACCATCTGGTAAAGATGGCTCGTATCGTGACGGAACGGTTTGGCGGGGAGATTCCCAACGACATGGATCAGCTATTGACGCTACCCGGTGTGGGACGTAAGACGGCGAATGTGGTGCAGAGCGTGGCTTTTGGCAAGGCTACGCTGGCCGTGGATACGCACGTTTTCCGTGTAAGCCACAGATTAGGACTGGTATCGGATAAGGACAATACGCCCTATAAGGTGGAAATGGTGCTGACAAAATATGTGCCCGAGGAAGATATTCCCCGAGCACATCATTGGTTGTTGCTTCATGGCCGTTATGTCTGTACGGCCCGTAAGCCTCATTGTAATCGTTGCGGTCTTAGCGGCGTTTGCCCCTCTGCTGACCGAAAGGATTCTGCCAGCCCTGGAAGCCATTGAAGCCAGTAGGTGCCTGGAAGCCTCCGCGCATCATGCGGCGGTGGAAATTATTCTCGGCCATAATGGCATCGTAGACTTTCTTGGCAGGTATGGCTTTCATCATCTTCTGGTGATAGGTCTGTTCAATCTGACGTAACTCGATGTTCAGCTTGTCGCACTCCTTGAGCGTAGTCTCACAAGTCTTATCATCGGCAGGCTGCTGCTTGGTGGCCTGACGAATCTTATGATAGACGGCACGCTGCTTCTGGTGCATCTCACGGAACAGGGGGAAGAACTTGTCGGCCTCCTGCTGAGTGAGCTTTGCCTGCTCAGTCACAAACTTCTCCATATCAGCATCGAACTTCTCTGCCGAGAACTTCTGCTGACCTTGGGCATTCATGGAAACGACCATGAACAACTGGAGAATCAAGATGAGAACTGTTTGTTTCATAAGTCTAATAGTTTTCCGAAAGACATGCGTAGATTTCAGCATTATCCATCATGACATAGTCGGCAACCTCGTCGATATAGCTGTTATCAGGAGCCGGAGCGATATTGGTTGCTGGGGTTACTGCTGCCATAGAAGCAGCATCAGTTGAGGTGGCAGGAGACTGCATGAAGAAGTAGCTGACGCCGAGCATCACAGCAAGCGCCGTACAAGCTGCAGCATAGAGCCAGGGGCGCATCTGCACCTTACGGGCACGAGGCTGACTATTGGTCTGCGGAGCAATTGACTGCTGCTTGGCAACGTGTTGTTCGCGCTCAGGCAACTGCTGCATAACCTGCTCAGTAAGCTGCTCGAAATAGCCTTCAGGAACGCGGAACGGGTTCCTATTGCCTACCATCTTTTTGAGGTCTAATTCATTGTTGTGTTCCATCATCGTAGAATTGTTTTTTCTTTTTGACGCAGCATCGGGAGAAAAGTTTAATCGCGACGCTTAAAAAATTCAGTAATCTTTTTCACTGCAATATGGTACGAGGCTTTTAGGGAGCCTTCGCTGGTGTCGAGAAGCTGACTCATATCGCTATATTTCATGTCATCGTAATAGCGAAGGGTGAACACGCGTCGCTGCACTTCGGGCAATTGGGCAATAGCCTCCTGGAGCTGGGCCTCGGTCTCGTCGCCATCGAAATAGCGGTCGGCCATCAATCTGTTGGCAATACCGGAATCGACATCGTCGGTACTGAGAGCCTGATTCTTCTGACGACGCATAAAATCGAGACTCTCGTTGACAGCAATACGGTAAAGCCACGTATAGAGGCGCGACTCCTGATGGAAGCTGTCCAGATGGGTCCATGCCTTGATAAACACATTCTGCATGACATCGTTGGCATCCTCGTGAGTCAGTACAATACGACGAACCTGCCAATACAGCTGTTCGCTGTATTCACGCACCACCCGTTCGAAAGCCTTACGCTGGGTAGCAGGATCGGAGAGCCGCTCCATCAATAGCTGTTCATCGTCTTTACTCATTGCAAATAGGGTTGCATTTGTTTCCAAATAACATCGTCGTAGCCATAGACATCTGGCCATTCACGCCAAACGCCAGACTCATCAGGCCACATCGTATAATATATAATATAAAGAGGTACGTGAGGCGTTACGCCAACATGACCTATCAACTTCTTGACATCGTCCTTATCAGGATGGGCCCGTAACCACTGGCGTCCCTGATCGGTCTCCGGTTGTTTGCCCATGCCAAGACGAATACGGTCGAGCAACCATTCGTCAGGATTGTCGAGCACGAAATCGGCCAATTCGAAAGGCTTCGACACACGCACACAACCATGCGACAAGGCACGGACATCACGCTCGAAGGCGCTGGGCGTCGACGTGTCGTGGAGATATACCGAGAAACGATTCTTGAAGCGGAACACGATACGGCCTAACGAGTTGCCTGCCCCACCCTTTTGCGCCACGCGATACTTGCCACTCAGCAGCATTTGGCGTGACACGTTGGCAGGATTGACCACCTGACGGGTTTCGTTGTTGACAATATCATAGCGATGACGGGCAAAATAGGCCGAGTCGCCAGCTCTGCTGGACACTTCCTTTTTGATAATACTCATAGGGATAACCCACTGGGGATTGACCTCCATCCACTCAATCTTACTGCTGAGTTGCGGACTCTTGGTGGTACGGGCTCCACAAACCACGCGCATATCGAGCAACTGGCTACCGTTATAAGCATAGAGATGGAAAGCCGGTATGTTGACAATGATGCGTTTACCCTTAGTAGCAATCGGTTGATGACGGCGCCAACGGCTACGTTCCATATTAACTATGACACGACGACGATACGTCAAAGAGGTGTCCTTAGGAAGTTGCTGCTTGAAATAGAGATAGCTGGCATCAGTGGGCTGAATCTCGTAGAGCAAGGCCGTTAGGCTATCGTTCTTCACCTTGCGCACCACGTCAGCGGCAAACTGAGCGTTTGGCAGGTCCATATCAACATCGAACAAGCCACGAAACTGAGTGACACGATGAGAAGAATCCTGTTTTTCGACATCCAGGTGATTAAACACGCGATGGGGATTGACAAAGCCAAAACGCTGACCATAACAATAGCGCAGGCAAGCCTTCGTCAGCTGATAGTCAAGACGGGGAACTACGAGATTGATGGGATTGGCATCATCGAATGTAAGTGTGCGCATGCGGTTCAGGTCCTGCTCAATCTGCTCAACGCCAAACGAGTGCTCCGTCAAACCAATCTCACCGACCTTATGCAGCCAACTCAGCAGTGTGTCGGCTTTAGAGTCGACGCCATATTTGTCAATCCACAACAGTTGTCCGTTATAACAAGCACGTGCTTGCTTGTCAGCTTCAGTCTGCTGATGATCAGCAGCCATCAGCTGGTTGAGGTTCTGCTCAATCAACTGTGGGTTAATAACAAATGCAGGCGTCTTCATATCAGAAAACGCCTCCATAGTAATCTCTCTGTTCTTATGCGTAACATCCGTACTACATCCTATCATCAGTAGTGCAGATGAGAAAAGGGCTATCAGCGAACAGTTACCTTTCTTGCCACTTTTCCGATTTTCAGAATGTAACAACCTTTTGGAACGTTTAAGTCTATGCGTTGAACGGGGTCTTGTATCTTAGCAGACATGACGCAGCGTCCGGTAAGAGATATTACCTCCAGCGTCTGTCCCTGTGCCCCTGAAATAGTCACGGCCTGGCCCACGATTTTGATAACGATATCCTCATCAATCGTCTGCTCTACAGCGGGTGCTTCAGCATCGCTGGCTTTGACGGTCTGAGGGGCCATCAGGGTTAGGGCTGTAATGAATGAAAATATAAGTAATCGTTTCGTCATAAGCAAATTTCGTTATATAGTTTGTGCAAATTTAGGTATTTTCTACGAAACTTCCAAACTTTTTGAAGAAAAAATGCACTTTAGACGTCAAAAATTGCATTTTCGTCCGTTAATCGGGTATTTTCGAACACTTCCTGAGCCTCACGAAGCAATAATTGCTCATCTTCATAGCGAGACGAATAATGTCCCAACAGCAACTGTCCTACCCCTGCCTCGCGAGCCACCAAAGCAGCCTGCCGCGCAGTAGAATGATAGTATTTTTGAGCCATCAACAGGTTATCCTCACCATAGGTGCTTTCATGATAAAGCGTCGAGACGCCTTTAATCCGTTCGTATAGTGTGGGAATATAACGCGTATCACTACAATAGGCATAGCTACGGACAGGATCGGCAGGTTCTACCAGACGTTCGTTCTTGACGACCTCGCCATCAGGTGTAGTCCAATTGGCTCCAGCTTTGATATTATTAATCTGACTGACAGGAATCTGGTAGAAATCAATCATGTCACGACGAATATGCGGTAACGAGTGCTTTTCACGGAACAGATAGCCACAACAGGGCATGCGATGTTCCAAAGGAATGGTCTCGACTGTCAACGAGCGGTCTTCGTAAACAACCTGTTGTTGGGTGGTATCGACTGCATGAAAGTCTACCTCATAGTCGAAATCATGACAAAACAGCTGCATCTGCTGTTTCAGCATGGCTTCCAACGCAACAGGAGCATAGATAGCCAAACGCGCTGTACGTCCCAAAAGGCCGAACGTGCTGAGCATACCTATCAACCCAAAACAATGATCACCATGCAGATGGGTAATAAAGACGGCGCTAATCTTGGTAAAACGCAGACGGGAACGTCGCAGTTGCACCTGTGTACCCTCACCACAATCAATCAGGAACAGTTTACCCCTGACTTCCACAACTTGGGCAGAAGCATTATGATGTAAGGTAGGTAACGCACTGCCACAACCAAGGATATGAACTCTGAATGGTTCCAAAACAACAGAATTACCGGTTACATAAAGAATTCGCTCTGGGCATCCTCCAGATCGACATCCATACCATAAGTCTCTTTAGGCTTCTGGCGACAATATTCGAAGGTATCGTCAGCATCCTTGTAAATCAATGAGTCGGGAGTGAGCTTGACAATATCATAGAGATAAGTCTCTTCTTCCTCGGTACCACCTTCACGAACCAACACGATTTCCAACTTGCCACGTGTCAGTTTCCAGGTCTTATAAACGATGGCACTTTGTTCAATACTTTCAGCAATTCCACCTTCCTTGATTGTGATACCTACTTCATCACTTCCATCGATAGGGTTCGGCATTACCCAATTGCCTAAAAGAGCAGCCTGATTGACAACCATGATGGCTTCGGTACGGTTATCGTTGGCTATTACTGCCATACGATCGCCAACCAGCAAACCACCAAACACCTGGTCGTTATCACGCGCTGCAGTGAGGTCGAGGTGAAGGGTGTCGCCTGTATCAGTAATCAGCTGAAGGGTGTTCATCGAAGTCTCTACACCACAAACGCCAAACAAGGTGGGATCGGCTTTTGCAGAATAAGCAGAATCGCCATTATCGAAAGGCACCTTTTGAGACTTATTACCACAACTGCCAAGCAGAACGATCAAAGCAGACAGGATACATAAAAAATACAAATTCTTCATATTTTTACTCTTTTGTTTTTGCTTCATTCCATAATTCATCCATTTCTTCCAAAGACATGGATATCAACGGTTTACCTACACGGATAGAATGTTGTTCAATATAGTTAAACCGACGAATAAATTTCTGATTAGTCATCTCAAGCGCATTGTCAGGATTGAGCTTGTAGAGTCGTGCTGCATTGATGATAGAGAACAGGAAATCGCCCAATTCCTCAGTGGAACGCTGTCTGTCTTCGCGTCGCAATTCGGACTCAAGTTCACCAAGCTCCTCATGCACTTTTGCCCACACATCCTGTTTATCGGCCCAATCGAAACCAACATTACGAGCCTTATCCTGAATGCGGTAGGCTTTGATGAGTGAGGGCAATGCCGAAGGCACGCCAGACAGTACCGTTTTGTTACCATCCTTTTCCTTCAGTTTGATTTGCTCCCACGACTCCAGCACCTGCTCTGCGTCCTTGGCGACAGCATCACCATAGACGTGCGGATGACGGAAAATGAGTTTGTCGCAGAGCTTATTGCAAACATCGGCAATATCAAATTGTCGTTTTTCTTCACCAATTCGACCATAGAAAACAATATGCAATAAAACGTCGCCTAACTCCTTGCAAATCTCATGCTGATTATTGTTAATCAAAGCATCGCACAACTCGTAGGTTTCCTCGATGGTATTGGGACGCAAGGATTCGTTGGTTTGCTTTCTGTCCCAAGGACATTCTTCGCGCAAACGATCCATCACGTCGAGCAGCCGCCCGAAAGCCTCCAATTTCTCTTCTCTTGTATGCATACGTTCCATAGTGGACGCAAAGGTACGACTTATTTTTGGAATAAGCAAATAGTTAGAGGAAAAATCTTTTTTTATTTTGTCGTCTCAAAAATTCTTCGTACCTTTGCACGTCATTTTATAAATAAGTATGGAATTAGCAAGTAAATACGACCCAAAAGAGGTCGAAGGTAAATGGTACCAGTATTGGCTGGACCACAAACTCTTTTCAAGTAAACCCGATGGACGCGAGCCTTATACCATCGTGATTCCTCCGCCCAACGTAACTGGTGTGCTGCACATGGGACACATGTTGAACAACACCATTCAGGATATCCTTGTCCGTCGTGCACGCATGGAGGGCAAAAATGCACTTTGGGTGCCTGGAACCGACCACGCCTCTATTGCTACTGAGGCTAAGGTGGTAAAGAAACTGGCTGGCGAGGGCATCAAAAAGCGCGACCTTACACGTGAGCAGTTCCTGGAGCACGCTTGGGACTGGACGCACGAACACGGTGGCATCATCCTTAAGCAGTTGCGCCGTCTTGGTGCCAGCTGCGACTGGGACCGCACAGCCTTCACCATGGACGAGACGCGTTCAGAGAGTGTTATTAAGGTATTCGTTGACCTCTATAAGAAGGGACTCATCTATCGCGGTCTCCGTATGGTCAACTGGGACCCCAAGGCCTTGACAGCTCTTTCTACCGAGGAGGTTATCTATAAGGAAGAGCAGAGCCATCTGTTCCATTTGAAATACTATGTAGCTGATCTAGTTGAACTAGAAGGACTAGATAAATTAGTTGAAGAAGGCAACATCATCCATAAGGACAGCAAGGGCTACTACGCTGTTGTAGCCACCACACGTCCTGAGACCATCATGGGCGATACCGCTATGTGTATTAACCCCAAGGACCCCAAGAACCAGTGGCTGAAGGGCAAGAAGGTAATTGTTCCTCTGGTAAACCGCGTGATTCCCGTCATCGAAGACCGTTATGTAGACATCGAGTTTGGTACGGGTTGTTTGAAGGTAACGCCAGCCCACGATACCAACGACTATATGCTGGGTAAGACGCACAACCTGGAGACTATTGACATCTTCAATCCCGATGGTACCATCAGCGACCAGAGTCCTATCTATGTAGGTATGGACCGCATGGACTGCCGCAAGCAGATTTCGAAGGATCTGCAGGAGGCTGGTTTGATGGAGAAAATTGAGGACTACGTCAACAAGGTAGGCTACTCTGAGCGTAACCCTGATACGGCTATCGAGCCACGTCTCTCACTACAGTGGTTCCTGAAGATGCAGCACTTCGCTGACATCGCTCTGCCACCAGTAATGAACGATGAGTTGAAGTTCTATCCTGCTAAGTATAAGAACACTTACAAGAACTGGTTGGAGAACATTCAGGACTGGTGTATCTCACGTCAGCTGTGGTGGGGACATCGCATTCCCGCATACTATTACAACGACAACGACGACTATGTAGTAGCCGAGACACGCGAAGAGGCCCTGAAACTGGCTCAGCAGAAAGATGCTTCGATTACCGATGCAGACTTGCGTCAGGACGAGGATGCCCTCGACACTTGGTTCTCATCATGGTTGTGGCCTATCTCTCTGTTCGATGGCATCAACAAGCCTGGCAACGAGGAGATCAAGTACTACTACCCCACCTCAGACCTTGTAACGGGTCCTGACATCATCTTCTTCTGGGTAGCTCGCATGATTATGGCTGGCTATGAGTATATCGGCGACATGCCTTTCAAGAACGTTTACTTCACTGGTATCGTTCGCGACAAGCTGGGTCGTAAGATGTCCAAGTCGCTGGGTAACAGCCCCGACCCCATCGAACTGATTGAGAAGTTCGGTGCCGACGGTGTGCGTATGGGTATGATGCTCTCTGCACCTGCTGGTAACGACATCCTCTTCGACGAGGCACTGTGCGAACAGGGACGTAACTTCAACAATAAGATTTGGAACGCCTTCCGTTTGGTTAAGGGTTGGAAGGTTGCAGATATCGATGAGCCCGAAACTGGTAAGATTGCCACCGCATGGTTTGAGGCCAAGCTGCGTCAGACCAATGCCGAGGTTGACGACCTCTTTAAGAAGTACCGCATCAGCGAGGCTCTGATGGCTGTCTACAAACTGTTCTGGGACGAGTTCTCAAGTTGGTATCTGGAGATGGTGAAGCCCGCATACATCAATGGCGAGGGTCAGCCCATCGACAAACAGACTTACGAGAAGACTCTTGAGTTCTTCGAGGTTCTGTTGAAGATGCTGCATCCCTTCATGCCATTCATTACAGAAGAACTGTGGCAGCACCTTTACGACCGCAAGGATGGCGAGTCTATTATGCGCGATAAGCTGGAGATTCCAGCTCCTACCGCTGCTGACAACAAGTTGGCTGAGGAGATAGAGAACGTAAAACAGATAGTATCTGGTGTTCGCATGGTTCGCAGTTCAAAGAACATTGCACCCAAGGAACAGCTCGATTTGCAGGTTGTTGGCAAGAATGATTACGAGGTCTATGCTGCTGTTATCAGCAAGATGGCTAATCTGAGTTCTATCAATGTTGTGACCGAAAAGGACGCAACAGCCAGTTCCTTCATGGTTGGTACCGACGAGTTTGCCGTACCTCTGGGCTCTATGATTGACATCGATGCCGAAATCGAGAAGCAGGAGAAGGAGCTGAATCACCTCGAAGGATTCCTCCAGGGTGTGATGAAGAAACTCTCCAATGAACGTTTCGTTGCCAATGCGCCTGAGGCTGTGGTAGCCATGGAACGCAAAAAGCAGAGTGATGCTGAAGGCAAGATTGCCGCACTGAAAGAGAGTTTGGCTGCATTACGAGCTCAACAATAACAATAATAAAAGGTGTGTCGATCGACACACCTTTTATTATTTAATTATCTTCATTTGGCGTAATCAGCTTGTAGCCCTTACCGTGAATGTTGATAATCTCAATCTGAGGATCATCCTTCAGGTGCTTGCGCAGCTTAGTGATATACACATCCATTGAACGAGCGTTAAAGTAGTTATCGTCAATCCAGATGGTCTTCAGCGCAAAGTCACGCTGCAGAATCTCGTTGGCATGCGAGCAAAGCAGAGCCAGCAGTTCGTTCTCCTTCGTTGTCAGTTTAGTCTGCTTCTGGCCGATGGTCAGCAACTGCTTCTGAGTGTCGAAGATAAAGTCGCCAATATGATATACCGAGCTCTCCTTGTTCTTCTTACCGCGTACACGACGCAAGATAGCCTCTACACGGAACACGAGTTCTTCCATCGAGAAAGGCTTGGTGATATAGTCGTCGGCACCAATCTTGAAACCTTCCAGAATATCCTCCTTCAGCGTCTTGGCAGTCAGGAAAATGATGGGGATGTCGGCATTGGCCTGACGAATTTCCTGAGCCAGTGTGAAACCGTCCTTCTTAGGCATCATCACATCGAGCACGCAGATGTCAAACTTAGTCTTGAGGAAAGCCTTGTAGCCAGCCTCACCATCAGGGCAGAGTTCTGCTGTATAGCCTTTGGCAGCCAGATACTCACGCAACAGCATTCCGAGGTTCTCGTCGTCTTCACAAAGAAGAATTTTCAGTTGATCGTCCATAACTTTAAATTTTTGTGGATTAAACAATATATTAATTTTCTCAAATTCTCAATCCTCCTTGAGGATGGACAGCGAAATAGTAAACTTTGTACCCTTACCGAATTCGCTCTCACACTTGATGTCACCCTGATGCAGGTCCACCACCTTCTTCACATACGCCAGTCCCAGACCAAAGCCTTTCACGTCGTGCTTGTTACCGGTATGCACGCGATAGAACTTATCGAATATCTTCTTGACGTTCTCTTTCTTGATGCCCTGACCAGTGTCACGAATACTGAGATGCAGTTTCCCGTTATCGTTCCATGTTCTGATATAGATATCAAGCGGTTCGTCCTGCTTGCGATACTTCACGGCATTATCCATCAGATTGGTTATGGCATTCTGGAAGTGTACCTCATCCACGAAGATCGCTGAGTCAACAGCCTCTATCTCCGTATATATCTTACCGCCCGTATGTTCCACACGAAGGTTAAACGACTGGGCAATATTCTCTACCATCTCGTTCAAGTCGAGCTCTTTCTTCTTGAATACGATGCTCTTCTTGTCAAACATTGACATCTGAAGCACCTTCTCTACCAAGAAACGCAGACGCTTCGATTCATCGGTTATCACACCACTCAGATGCTTGGTCATCTGTTCCGACTTCGTAATCGAGTCATCATTCATCATCTGTGCAGCCAGGGAGATTGACGCGATAGGCGTCTTCAGTTCGTGGGTCATATTGTTGATGAAGTCGTTCTTGATCTCCGTATAACGCTTCTGACGGAAGATGACCACGATAGTAAACAGGAACGTAATCAGCAGTACGATGGTGAAGATGATACTGGGAATCATGAAACGTACTGAAGAGAAGATGTAACTGCTCATCTCAGGGAAGTGAACCAACAGAAGTCCCATCTTAGACTGCGGGTCGTTACGGAACAGCACCTGCTGATAGGTATATTCCTTACCTTTATCTTCAAAGTCAGGGCAGCGGTACACCTCACGTCCGTCTGTAGTCGACACCGTGAAATGGTACGGTATATTGATGCCGTTGTTAGCCAACTGTTCACGGATATCATTGTCGAGCATACGGAAATTGATGCGCTCCTTCAGGGGCTTGTCGCTGGCTGTATAAAGAATGTTATATACCACCTCGTCCAACAGTGCACGCTGATAGACGTAACGGTTACGAACAATCTCCTGCATCGTCTTGGCAGCATCGGCCAGCGAATTCTTATCCTTACTCAGAATCATTGCCTTGGGTATAGAGGCAGGCTTCATCTCGTAAGTCTTCAACTGGAACGACGAATAAACCGTTCCATCATCGGCAGAAACAGCAAACTGATGGCTCTGCTTGATACCGCCTAAATCGTCTGTATATACTGAGTCTTGTGTAAAGGCACGACGGTTGGTCTCGTTGACATCCTTCTCAAGATAGCGCTGTGTCTCGTTCAGTTCCAAGTTATGTGCAGCTTGGTACAGTGAACGATTCACACTCTCGTCGAACTGCTCTTTCTTCATCTTTACCATCTCTTCAACATAAGAGAACTGAAGATAGAGCAATGCCAGGAACGAGAATCCCATAATGCAGGCAATCGCCCAAATAGTAGACTTCTTCATAACGCTGGCAAAGATACAAACTTTTGCGTTACGAAGAAGTCTTTTAGTTAATTATTTCCGTTAATTTTAACGTTATTAACCTTTTTATGCCTGTTTAGTTTTTATATTGCAATTATTAAAAGTGAATATTCACATCCATTCCTAACTGAATAGGATTACCACGTTGGGCCATAAACACCTCTTTACCTGTTGCCTTGCTTGAGAAAGCAAAGGTGTTATAGTTGGTATCTGTCAGGTTGCGTCCCCACAGGTTCAATGTGCAGATACCCAGATCAACGCTGACATGGGCACCAAGTACAGCATAGAATTTCTGTGAATAAGTGTTGGCCTCGTCCCACCATATCTTGCCCTGTGCGTTCATATTGGCACCTACGGTCAGACTCTTGACAAAAGAATCAGCAAAATCAAAACGGTAGTCGGCCAATGCAGACAAGGTATGTTCAGGCACGTAAGGCACCTTCTTGTCCTTATAGTCAATCTCTTCAGCCGTAGCACTACTGCTGGCCTTGGTGGTATATTCCTTAAATGCTGCATGTGTATAGCCATAACCCAACGACCATGACAGATGGTTGGACAGGGCACTACCTCGCAACATAGCCTCTAAGCCACAACTGTAGCTTTTACCAGCATTTACCATTCGGCGTCCGAAACCATAGTCAGAGGTAAACACAGACAACTGTTGGTTACGAATCTGCATGTAGAAGGCAGACAAGTCCAGATGTATCAGGTTATTGAAAAGATTCAGATGCGTACCAGCTTCATAGTTCCACGATTCCTCAGGCTTGAACTTGACACCATCCATGATGGGGGCGCAGTCGTCACCATGATGTTCCATTACGACCTCTGGCATAGGCGTGCCACCCTGCAACATTCCGATAGCCGACTGCAAGTCGGTCTGAATAATGTCACCAAACATCTGTACGTTAAAGCCTCCAGCTCGATAGCCTTTCGATACTGTAGCATAAACGTTGCTGCCATCATTGAACTTATAGGTCAATCCGAACTTCGGCAACAGTTGGTTGAAGTTAGCCTTGCCGGAACCGATATAGTCGGTATAGATTCTTGAGGGGGATATTGTGGCACCCATAATAGAGAAGGTGGGATTCAGGCTGATGCCACGGGTATCAAAGTCAATCTTCGACTGAGTAAAGTCGTAGCGCAGGCCGAGGGTAACTGTCAGATGTTCAGTCAGGTCAATGTTCGACTCATGGAAGACGCCCACGTTGAATTGCGGTGTATGGAACAGGCAGGGAATATCCATTGCCATGTCAATATTGATGCCGCCACGTGCTTGAATGGCTGCCATAGCCTGTTCCTGGGTCATGCCTCTGCCCATCATGCTCTTCAGCATAGCCCCCTGAATCTGCATTTGAAGCATCTGAGGAAAGTATGTGCCAAACTTGTTGGGAGCCGTGGTCTTCAACCACTGATAGCTGCCAAAGACACCTGATGTCCAATGCCAGCGGCTCTGGTTGTTGCTCTTGAACGTAAACTCCTGTGTCAATGCATTACCCAGCTGATACTGGTCGACGGTAATAAAGTCTACATTGCTGTAGTCATTGTCCATCAGCAGATTATCCTTCAACAGTTGGTAGCTGGTGTTCGATGCAAAGTCGAAACCGTTGGCTTTATACTTGACAGCCAAACCTGTAGTCAGCATGTTACGCTTGTACTTGCTCTGGTGGTCTTGGTTCGGATCGGTCTGCACCTTGCCACTCTCGGAGTCAAGTACACCGTAGGGATAAGCCTTCTGGCGCACAAACTGATAGTCTGTCATCCAGTCGAAAGACAGGCGGTCTGTGGGTTGAAATACCAGTCTCAGACGTCCGCCAGCTTCGTTCATGTCATCAGCACGCTCATCTGTCAGCGAATTTTTCCAAAAACCGTTTGTACCGTTGTAGAAGGCTGCTACCGATAAGGCCAGGTTATCACTCAGCTTAGCGTAGTGGGCCACCTCTGCCTTACGATAGAAATGCGTGCCAATGCCAAGCTTGATGTTTGTACCCTGATAATTCATCGGGTTCTTCGTGTACTGACGTACCAGTCCTCCCTCAGTATTAATACCATAAAGCGTACCCTGTGGGCCCCGCAATACGTCGACACGGTCCAGCTCATAAATGTGGCCATTAAATGTCGACTTGTTCATCAAGGGTATATCGTCGATATAGATACCCATTGAGGGACTGTTGATACGTGAGCCGATACCCCTGACATATATCGAAGATGTAAAGCGCGCACCGTAGTCGGGCATCACAAACGAAGGCACGAAGTTGGCTATGTCCCTCAGGTCACGACTACCCAAGATACCAAGTTCTGTACCCGTCAGTACTGTCGAACTCATCGGTTGCAGACGCAGCTTCATATATTCCTTATTCTGTGATACGACAACCACCTCGTCCAAGTCATAGACACGTGAACTGTCGGCCAATGCTGTATTCTGCTCTGCCATCACTGGCAGCATAACAGCCATTGTCAATACTGATAAAACAATCTTTTTCATTTTCTAATTATTATTAATAGTGTTAATTATGTGGTTTGCAATTGTAGTGGCCTGGGTAATACGATGCCCCATGCCGATGCCGTCGCGCAGATTACCGCCAATGACCAATCCTGGGTAGTCTTTCTCTATCGCAGCAACGGCCTCAAAGCGACGACCGCTGTCTGCTCCGTACTGCGGAATGGCCCGACGGTGGCGTGAGATATGAATAAAGTCAGGCTTTGCCTCATCTGGGAACTTCAGCATCTTGTGCAGACACGTTGTTACAATGCTGCGTATCTCTTCATCACTCTTGTCTAGCATCTCAGGATGCTTAATGCCTCCTAAGAAGAATGAGAACAGTGCCCCACCCTCTGGTGCACGTCTGACAAAGCAGGCCGAGGGAAACAAGATGCCCAATATCTGCTGGCGCTCTACCGACGGCACCAGTCCGCCAAAAGCACAATAGTCGCCACCAAAAGTATCAGGCATACCGACATTCACCTCCATCACAGGGGCATACACCAAACCAGAGATGGCGTCCATGCGCTCCTTGTCGACAAAAGGCAGCAATTGTGGCAGATTGTAGGCTCCGCACGTAGTGACTACCCACCGGCTCTGCAATGTCCTGCTGTTGCCGTCGGCATCCACAAACGCCGTTTCCCATACCTTATTATTATATAGATAGCCAACCACCACCTGACTGGTTCCCAATATGATGTTCTCCCTGCCAATGTAGTCGGCTTCAGCTTCAGGGATGTTGCTCAGACCACCCAGTGCAGAAAACACTTTCTTCGTTGCCAGACGATCACGGTCGCTTTTGGGTTGTTTCATCTTGGCAATACTGCCACGAACAAAACTACCGTAGTCGCGCTCCAAGGCATACAATTTAGGCAGCGCATAGCGTACAACCAACTGGTCAGGATTACCCGCATAGACACCGGATATAAAGGGGTCGACAGCATAGTCAACAAATGAACGACCCAACCGACGAGCAGCCAGCGATGCTACGCTCTCGTCGGGGTCGTTGCCACGTTTGCGCCAAGGCTCGCCAAGAATGCGCAACTTATCCGAAAAGCGGAACAGTGGTGTCGTTACAGCACTCAGCAAACCAGAGGGCAATTCCCGAAAACGATCTTCTTTCCATATCAATCGACGCTTCGACGAATCAGGAGCCGTTTCAATCTGGCATTTCCCCTCAGAAGTCTCAGCCAAGTCCATCATCAACTCGGCAACCTCTGGCGTAGACACAGCTCCTGTTGTAGGACCAGTCTCATATACATATTTATTATATTGTTGGGTCTGTATCTGTCCGCCAATACGACTGTCAGTCTCGACGACACATACCCGAACCCCCAGACGTTTCAACCAGTAAGCGGTGGTCAGGCCGGTCAATCCAGCACCAATCACCGTTACCTCTGATTGTTCAATATTTATGTGGTTTGTCATTTCGAGTGCAAAGGTACAGCCTTTTTTTTGTTTCTACAATCCATATTTATAGGGATTTTTACACTAAAAATATGCAGAAGCAACAAAAATACGCCCGAAATCAAAAAAAGTTCCGAAAAAATTTGGTAGTTACCGAAAAACTCCGTACCTTTGCACCCGCAAATAAGGAACGGAGGTTCCGTAGCTCAACTGAATAGAGCATCTGACTACGGATCAGAAGGTTGTGGGTTTGAATCCCGCCGGAATCACGAAAACGAGAATGACCATCCAAAAGGTGGTCATTTTCATTTCCAGTAAAAGGGTACTCGCATTGACTTTGATACATGCTTCAAATTTGTATCAAAAAAGCGCGTAAAGCGCTGATAATCAATAACCGCGGGGGTCACAAGACGTCAAAGGTGATAGACTCTAAAAGGTCTGTCGCCTTATTATTTTAAAGATTAGGTAGCGACCTAAGTATCTGATTTTGAACCAGTCTGAGGATTATAAACAAATTATGAACCCTGCGTTCCATTTGGAATGAATTGGAATAGATTGGACTGGTTTGGAATGGATTGGAAAAAGGAGTTTTGATACATATTTTGATACATGCCTCCAGCGTTTTGATACATAAACTATCAATAAAACGCCAAAATCATGGATTAACAGCTCTCCTACTCCCCCTAAAAGCCACTTTCTGGCCAAAAAACACCATCTGGGCGCGTTAAAAAACATTAAAAGATGAAGAATGTTAAAGTAATCTTCGACCGCAGAAAGATGGCCGAGAAAAAAGGAACTGGTTTTATCGACATTTGCGTTTATCTCAAAGAAGGTGAACGTAAGTTTGAAATTGTAGGCTCTTCTACACCTGACGAATGGGAGGCTGTTGCTCAGAGAAATGGAGTCTATGGTAAAGTCAAGTACTACGAAAATGTTATTAACGCCATGCGAGTATTTGGTGAAGATATGACTATTGCAAACTTTAATAAGCATATCTGTGTGTCTAATAATAAAGATGCTGAGCCTTCAGACAATAAACATCTTTATAAGGAAACAGACCAGCGTCAGAGTTTCACAGACTTTATGGAAACCTATCTTAATAAAGAAGGACTCCGCTCAGGCTCCCGACGTAATATTCAAGTAGTGATAGATAGTTTGAAGGAATTTAAGATTATCAAGACTTTCAATGATCTCACCCCTGTAAACATTCGCAAGTATGACGAATGGCTACATGAAAAAGGTGACAAGTCTATGGCCACCATCTATAATTATCATAAGAAGGTTCATAAGTACACCAAAATCCTCTGGCGTAGTGAAATGATTCCCTCTGACCCTTACAATCATGTACAATTTAACCGAGGTAGCAATAAGGAACGTGAACCATTGACCGAGGACGAACTTATTATTTTGCGTAATGCAGAACTCTCTGATAAACTCACACGTGTGCGCGACCTATTTATATTTATGGCATACACTGGTGTAGCCTATGCTGATATGCGTAAATTCAATTTTGATACTGATACTGAGAAACAAGGAAAGACCTATTATATTAATAGCACTCGTGTCAAGACTGGATCAAAGTTCTATTCCCCTATCTTGCCACCAGCACAGGCCGTTCTCGAGAAGTATAATTACAAGCTCCCTGTCATCACAAACCAGAAGTTAAATGACTATCTCGATGTCATCAAGGAAGAGTTGCATTTTCACAAAAAAATTACCTGCCATGTTGCCCGACACTCCTTTGCCACATTGATGCTAAGCTATGGCGTCCCTATGGAGAACACTCAGAGAATGCTCGGCCATAAGGACATCAAGACAACACAGATATATGGTAAAATCCTTAAGAAGAACGTCGAAGATCGTGTAGTAAAGATAATAAAGAAGCTCAAATAGGCTCCAAGATTTTGAAAAATGATCCCTTTATCAGCTGCGACTTTCCCGTACTTTCGTGGAAGGTCGCAGTCAGTTTTTCGCAGACATACTTTCCTCCGTCAATGTAAAACACGGCTCTTGGGTCAGGAATCTCGTCGGATAAGAAGGAAAAGTTATACTTCTTCTTCGAGTCAATCAGATACACGTATTTCGTTGACTGCCCATCGGCATCAACCTCTTCCTTTTTATTGATACGAAGCGAATACGGTGCTTCTATCACGTTGAAGTCATCCGTAATCTCTATTTTATCCACTATTGGAACAGGCAACTTTCCAGGATGCCTGTCCATTCCATCATAGAATGCCACATATATCTTGTCAAAGTACGCATCGCTCTTGTCCTGCTCACCCTGTGCAATGGCCTTTCCTGTATTAGTCTGAGCCAGTGCACCACTGTTATAGTCCGTATCATCTGTGACTGTTCCCCGGCCATATCCTTCACCGTTCATTCTGCGGCCACCACTGGTAAACCCGCCACTCGTCGTGTTACCGTTCTCGTCAGTCTCTTCCGTCCATGAGTCTGCGCTACTCATCTCTCCGCATTCCAGAAACAGGCACTGCCCCATTTCATCGTCCGTGTCGTCAATCCATGCAGGTACGATATTCAGCTCTATCTCCTCCGCATCCTTATCCATCACCTTTTTACCAAACTGATTCACAGGCATCAGGCGGTTCGTGTACTTATAATAATTGTAGTCCATATCGTCATGGTAGACATGAAACGATGTCACAAACTCCGACTTATAACACCACATGATAAAGTACGTGTCCACATCCTCCGCATAGAACAGCTTGTGACCTTCTGAGCCGTTTGGATAGCCTCTTGTGTATGATGTCCCGTGCCTTCTTCCGCTCGACCAGGACTCCACGCCACACTCCTTCAGCGTACTGGCATGTACCAGCAAGTCATCCAAGGTGTCAAACTTCACGGCATCTTTCTTATGCTCATCGATGTACCACTGGCAGCTCCTATATGCCCACAACCTGTTATCGTTTTCAGCGTATGCCAGGTTTGTGATGCCTTTATACTCCGACTTGCTTTCCCGTGACACCTCCACCGTGTATTTGTTCACCACCTTGTCGATTCTTACCGGCAATGTCTTCCTCGCTATGCGGTGCGAGAACTCAAAACCGATAGTCTTAGCCTTATGATTGATGGCAAACTCCCCATCCATCAACAGCTCTAGCTGCTCAAAGAACTCCGTCAGCGTCCAATGCGGCAAGGCAATAGCAAAATTCCATGCGCTCCACGTCCACGGCAGCGTATTACAAATCAGCAGATACTGGAATTTGCTATTCTCTATCGCCTTGAAATCACCTGTATAGCCTATCACCTCACATATCTTATTTAATATATATAGCAGAAAAGGCTGATAAGTGATATTTGCCCTTGTATTCGACCAAGCCCAATTGCCATTCTCATCCTTTGTCGCGGCATTCTGCAAATTACCAGACGTATTATTGACCCACGGCAGAGCCACCCAGTCACAGCCAGGATAACCATCCCACCATACTTCTTCAGGCCAGACACGCTGCGGACTGCGACTGTCATAATCAGGATAACCCAGCTTCAGCTGATTCAGATAAATATCGTCAAACGTATCGTCAAAGTTCTGCTCAGAACGCCCCTCCAAGAACTGCGTCTTCACCTCCGTCTCAGATATCTGCGTAATAGTTATACTGCCAGACTTGAAGAAGCCCTTATCGCGGATGTCACAGTCAAACACCACCTTCGACTTCTCCACGTCCTGACGGTGTATATGCCCGAAGATTGCGATATTCTGCGGACAATCCTTCAGCGGGAATGTGATAGTCAGCGTATAACTATCTGACCCCGTAAACATACTGTCCTCGCTGATATAGTCAAACGACGTATTCTTTTTCAGACAGGCCAATTGGCCATTGATAATAATCTCCATATAGCTATTTTTATAAATTTACTCAGTATATA
>CAMJDL010000016.1 GCA_946404405.1 uncultured Prevotella sp. | reverse complement strand
ACCGTTGGGTTATTGCTAAGCAGGATCATATTTAATTCTTCCTTCGGCTCTTTGGCGTTTTATTGCGCATCAGCTGCTCATATTCATCCTGAGCCTGCTTGATGCCAGTATCTCCAGTAACCGTGTTGACAGTCACAAACGGCTCGTCCAGCCTTTCTTTCAATTGCCTGATGACAGCTGCATATTCCTTCATGGCCAGATGTGTTGCTGCTATCTCAGTCTGTGCATCAGAATTAGGCTGCTGCACAATGACTGTTGGCGAAGTTGATGCAGACTGTGCGTAAACGCTTGGAGCCACAATGCTTCTTGAAACATCCTCTGAGCGTAACGACCCAATCGTGTTCGTTCGCTGCGCATAGTCCAGGGCATCAATCATCGGGCGGGCTACGGGTGATTGCAGCAACTGATGACTGGCCACCCATTCCCCTTTGTGTACAACACCAGCCACTTCATCCTTTTTGCCTTCACCTGTGAAACCACCTTCCGCATATCCCTGTGCCATTGCTGCCTCCTGCTGCTTTTTAATTGCTGCAACCTGTAACATACCCGCTGCCACTGCCGTTGCTGCTGCTATAGGTGCCAGGATATAACCGACCACGGGCACAGCTGCAGCACTACTATAGGCATTGATGGCACTCGTAGCCGTCTGAGCGATGGCCTGCATCACCTGCATGGCAAACATCTTCTTGTTGGCCTCGTTCTTCACTTTGGCTACCTCCTTCTCTTTCTTCTGCTCCAGCTTCTTGACCATGTAGTTATTGCCCTCCGCATTGGAGATCTCCATCTTATAGCGCTTCTCAATGGCTGCAACCTGAATATCCGTCTCAGCCTGAACCAGCGATGTCAACTGCTGGAAGATACTGCTCATGCCGGAACTGATGACCTCCAAGGAACCTGTGACCGCCTTGCCCATGTCTGACTGTAGCCATTCCTGCATGTCCTCCGTCCATTCTTCCAGAAAGATCTTGTTGTCATCAAGACTGTCAATACTGTATTTCTTGCGCAAGGCTTTCTGCGCCTTCAGATATGTTTCCTCAATACGCAGCTTCTCCTTAGCATTGTTGCCTGCTGCCTGAATCTCCAGCTGATAGACCTGCTTCAGCGCTTCCAAGTCAGACATGTACTTGTTCATGCGCTCACCGCTGTTGGGACCAAAGTATTCCTCTTTCAGCTTCCTCAGCTGATCCTGGTGCTTCTTCTCAGCAGCCTCCGTCTCTTGCTGTCGCTTCTTCTGGTCAGCAATCAGCTTGTCCTGATAAGCCTTTTGCGCCTGCACATACTCAGTAGAACCAACCTTATACATCGTACTCATACGACGAAGATGGTTCAGCTCCAACAGTTCCAGCGTCTGCTGGTACACCTCTGTAGATACTTCGCCATCAATGAAACGCTGTTTCTGAATGGCTACAGACTCATTATAGAGCTGGCTTTCCTGCTCTACTGTCGTCTTTGTATGCTGCTCAGTCTGCTTTTTCTGGGCCTCGTAATAGCTGGCCTGTGCATTCAGCTTCTCTTGTTCTGTCAGGTCAGTATGCTCCAAAATCTTCTTTTGGTATTCAACCTCTATTTCAAGGATACGCTTCTGGTACTGCTCATAATTGACCTTGCCAGTAGCATACGAAATACGGTTCAACGCCTCTTCCTGAGCCTTCCAGTCCTTTTCAGCCTTGAAGCGCTCTTCCCTTTTGGTATCTTTGGTAGGTGCTGGCGTATAGGTGCCACCACCACCCTTTCCACCTTTGCCGTCACCAAGTGCCCCGGCTTCATCAGCCAGCTTCTGATTGGCCGCTGTCATGTTATCGACAATGCTGTTATACTGGGCTACAGCAGCATCGAACTTCTTCATCTTCGCTTTCCAGGCACGATAGCCCGACGGGCTGACATTGGCCTGGCGCATTGCTGAGCTCTCATCCATGCCACCCTGCTTTTCATTGAAATAGGCATTCTGAATATTGGAAGGCGCATTGTTAAAGTGTTCGTCGCGCAGCCTTTCCAACTCCGGCAGCTTATCCAATGCCGCCTTGATACGTGCCGAGTTCTTCAACTGCTCCGTATAGTTCTTCAGGATCTTGGCGTTATGGCCATACAGTCGTCCTTCCTCAGAGATACTGGCATGGATAGCTAGGAACTATCTGCTGTAACTCCTCAATGGCCTTACGCCTGTTGTTGACAGACAGCGTCTCGTCCTCGACGGTCTTTCTCAAACGCTCAATCTTGGAAATCTCATCACGTGTATTCCGGTTTGCCTCTTCCTCAATATCCAGCAAACGCTTCTGAGCCTGTGCTGCATCGTTTGAAGAACAGGCAAACTTTACATACAATCCAATGAGGATGGTAGCTGCTGCGATAGCGGCACCCATCGGGTTCATCTTCAGTACCTTGTTGAAGTAAGTCTGAGCTGCTGCAGTTGCCGTTAACTCACCACGAAGCACCTTGTGTTTCAGGATACTTGCAGCCAGCATGGCATCCTCAACAGCCATTGCAGCTGCTTTTAGTTTTTGTACAGCCACAAAACGCAAAGACCAGAGATACTGCAACTTAACGGCTGTATAATAACCAACAGCTGCAACTGTCAGCGTCACCAATACAGTCTTGTACTTGATACAGAAATCTACGATGGTAGACAGGAACTTTAAGAGCAAAGTCGTTGATGAAAGCACATGTGACATGACAGGCTGCAACTTCTCTCCCAGCTCCACTGCCATCTCCTTGACACGCTTACGAGCCTTATCCAAACCAGCCTGAACCGTTGTGTTCTGTACGTTGTATTCCTTGGTGACAGACGTTGCTTCCTTGAAAGCTTTGGCTGCTTCCTCCTGCTCCCATTTCACCATATCCAAATTACCAGCCAGAGCGGAAATAACCTGTGCTGCACGGGCACCATTCTCACCCATATCCTTGAATACAGGAGCCAGCACATCAATGTTGCCTAACTTATTCAAGGTATCAAGCAACATCAAGAGTCCTTCGTTGGTACTACGAGAAAGCGCCTCTTTGAATTTCTCAGCATTCATGCCAGTAGCCTTGATGACCTTATCCTGCTGCTTGAACATGTCCATAATCAGCTTGGACACGGCGGTAGCCGACATCTCTACGGCCTGTCCCTGACTATCCAGCACGGCTGCAAAGCCCATGATCTGCGGGATAGTCATCTCAGCCTGGGCACCAACGCCAGCCATTCGTTTGGCAAAGTTAGCCAGATAAGGTGCCGCTGCCGTACAGTTCTTGGAAAGCTCGTTGATGACAGAACCGATGGACAGCAAGGCCTTTTCAGTACCCAGCCGTTCCTCGTCCCCGAAGATGGTGGTCAGCTTCGATAGCGTCAGCGTGGCTCCATCGCCCAGTTCATCCAAGGCAACATTTATCTGGTCTGCAGCACGAACAAATCCTAATATTTCCTCTTTCGACTGCTTGCCTAACTTACCCGCATCCTCCGCAAGCATGTTCAGCTGTTCACGCGAGGTTCTGGTGTTCATCTTCTTGAATTCCTCGTTCAAGTCCTCCACCTGTTCCTTGGTCATACCCGTGAACTTGCGGACGTTGGCCATCTCTGCGTCCATGTCCGCAAACGCCTTAACAGCTGAGCGACCAGCCATAATGAGACCGGTCACGGCTGCAATCATACCCATCAGGGTTGTCTGCCAGTCGTTCATCTTGCGGTTGAAGCGGTCCCAGAAGCCTTCACCCTCGATAAGGTCAGCATTGACACGGGCTATTTCCGCTTTTACCTTACGGATGGCTTCAGCCTGACGGTTCCATTCCACAGTACCACGCTCTATACCGTTCAATTGCTGGCGAAGTGTATGGAGCGTCTTGTTTAGTTCCTTGGGAGTTGTTTTATCCAGATTCTTCAGCACCTTTTCCACACCGACAGTAGCCGATTCTATCTGAGCTATCTGGCGGTTGGTCTGCTTTAGTTCCTTCTGGAGTCGTTTCAGTTCCACCTTATTGCCAGCTTTGGCTGCTCCCTCAATGGCCTTCTCCAGGTCTTGCGACTTCTTTTTCAGGTTGTCGAGCATATCCTGAGCCTGTTTGCCGTTGACAGTCAAGGTGACAGTTGCATTTGTGTTGATTGATGACATGATTTTATAAATTGAAATGATAGTGCAAAAATAGATAGAAAAGCAATCTCTATAAAAGACATGTGGATTTGTAAGAATTGCATAATACACTAATTTTGCAGAAATACGGGTAATTATTTGGATTTATCATCTAAAAGTATTATCTTTGCAGGCAAATGTATTACAATAAATATACAAAGTATGGCAACAGCAATTATTAGAAAACCAGCATCCTTCCGTCTTAGAGCAGATTTGTTGGAAGGTTTAAAACGCAATGCAGCCCGTGAGAACAGGACGCTTAACAATTATGTTGAGAGCGTTTTGTTAGACATCGTGTATCATGAGCCCAATGAGACAACAAAGTTAGCTATCGCAGAAGCACGCTCTGGCAAGAATCCTAATAAGGTCTACGACAACGTCGACGACCTGCTTAACGACCTTGACGCTGAATAATGAAGAAACTTCAACCCACTACTCAATACAAGAAAGACTACAAGAGGATAAAAAATAACCAGCAGAAGGTTAATGACCTCAAGGTGATTTTGAACAAACTGATGAAAGAAGAACCTATACCTGCAGAATATCTACCTCATAAGTTGACGGGAGAATATAAAGGCTGTATGGAATGTCATATACAGAACGATTTCCTATTGATTTGGATTGATGAGAATACAGACATCATAGAATTAGTAAGATTAGGTTCTCATTCCGAATTATTTAAGTAATTAGCAATTCCAAAAACGTCCTGAAAACAGGGCGTTTTTTGTTAAAACCGAAAATAGTTAAGTTAATAACTGTTGCGGTTGCTGATTACCAATGACTTACGGGATTGTTAAGGGCCGAGCCCTTAACCCTTCGGAGTAAAGACCCCCCACGCGCCCTGTTCGCCCGAACCTCTACCGACCTATCAACCGAGCGGAATATGTAAATAGATGTTAAGAAAATGAGCCTTTTCGTCTCACTTGTTAAAAATAGCTTTTCGTTGCCTCATACGCTCAAAAGCCCTTGGGTCTCGCTATTTTCTGCCATGCCCTTACCTTCATTGCCTTCCTCACACGCACGAATGTGCGGTAATAAGCCACGAGTGCAACACAGAAATCCCTTAGACAAGAATGAGCGGTAACGCCCTGTCTGAGGGTTTCTTTGTTGTACTTGTGGCCATGGCGACAAGACAATCTTCTGCTATGACCTCAATCTATCCATATTGAAATCATAGCCAATGTTTGTCCGCCAGAGCGATAACTAAAGAAGATTCTTAAGGAATCGTCTGCATCTATAGATGATATAGAGGATGCAGACGAGGATGATCATAAAGATGATATCCTTTAGGACGCACCTCGGTGACGAGCTTTGCTTAGAGGCCGATTTGTTTTTCTCGGACTGGGTAAACGTGTTCACGCTGTCCTTCAAATCGGCGTTGTTTACGGACTTCTTCTCAATGTTCTCATTGAGATGTAGTCCGTAGACCTTGACTTTGTGTGGAGTTCTAAGTGCTTTTACTGAGTCAGTCGGAGTTTCCGTGCAGCCTATCATCCTTGATGTATAAGCTGTCGGAAACTCCGGTACCCATATAATGGCGCTATCGCAAGAAAGTACGAGCTGTTTTGATAGCGAATCGATTGTGCGGTAAAAAGTGAGACGGGATTCCGTCACGGATGCCGTCTCACTTTGACTTACCGCCTTCATTGCGCTACGCTTAGCTGCACAGGCAGTAAGAAACAGACAAAGAATCAAACAATTATGAAAGAAGCAGTAAGAACAAGAATTATATTTCATTTGTGTTGGTCATTAAAGATATAGTCATATTCGTGAACGTCAAACGACGGGCACGATTTCTTAGCATCGCGGCAGAATGCCGGATATCCCTTGCATCGTGTGCAATCGTAATGAGGATCCTTCTTCTTCAGGCTGCACACCAGTTCCCTGTGGCCATACAGCTTCGCCATAGGGAACTGTCTGTGCAGCTCACCCAGCAGCTTAGCCAGAGCCTCCTTCTGCTCAGGCGTGCGTGTATCCTTGGCAGTCTTGCCATCCTTTGCACATCCACCGACGTAGACCACACCGATGCTATATCGGTTATGGCCCCCATCATTACAATGAGCGCCCATCATATCGATGGGCCTGCCGTCATGGATAGTGCCGTCTAGGTATATCACTTTGTGATAGCCTATACCATTGGCCCAATGGCGTTCGTTACGATGGATGTCATCAATCTGCTTGACAGTCATGGGAACACCTTCAGGCGAAGCCGTACAATGCACGATGATTTCAGTTATCGGTCTCATGCCTGGCCTCCTTCCTCCCCCTCTATGGCGGATTTGAGTTCAGCGAACTTCGTGTGGATGTATATGCTGACTCCAAAGATAGAGCCTGCGTATATCAGGCATTGTGCGAAGAACAGCAGCACCGAGTCAGATATTTCACCTGTAGGTGGAACGACAAAGCCAGCGGTGGCCAGTGCTACGCCAGCCAGCAGCATGGCGATGGCCGAATAGATTTGAACGTCAGTTCGAGTTTCTTTAGTCATATTGCTTTTGTGTTGATGAATACTGCTGCAAAGGTACAAGCAGCCCATCAACAGAGAAAAGACAATATTACTTAGATGTAGAAGGCGATTGTAGAGCCGTGCGACCCTATGCCGTCGTAGTCGGCGGAGATTGGGAACTGACAGCACAGGTAGCTGATAGTATCCTCCTCTAGATACTTTGTCAGTTCAAGGACGATCGCACTACGCTTCTCGTCGTATGCAAGATTCCAGATGTATTCACCCAGAACAGCATTGACAACCGTCCTGATTTCATCCTGAGTGCGCCAGATGGAATCGAAGTCAGTCATAGTATTCTATTTGTAATTCCTCGCTGACGTTGAAATTATCGTGGAATCCGTCATCGTACTTGTAGACGATACGCATGCCTCGATAGGTAGAAGGGACTTTAAGTACATCCAGCAGATGCCACTTGGGGCGGCCAAAATCGTATGATTCCCTATCAAGAATGATGGAGTTAGAAACAAAATCAAAGTGATAATATCCACCGCCAATGCACTGGTCACCAGCCTTCAGCAAGTGCTTATGCTGGTTGACCATGCCGAGGCGGAACATCCCATCCATTGTTATTATGAACTTGGGGAGCGTCATATTCAAGTTTGATGTAGAAGTTAATAACATCCTTGAATGTCATTACTGAATAACTGATATTCGCATTTCGATGTCATCAACAGGACGATCGGCACGTCCTGTTGCAGTACCTTGAATCATTTCCACAACATCAAGGCCCTCCTCTACTTCACCAAATATGGTATACTGACCATCGAGGTGGGGCGTACCGCCAATGGTTGAATATATCTTCAGCTGTTGATCAGTCAGACCATTGCCAGTTACCTGTGCTTCTGCTTCGGCAGCGAGCTTGTCCTGAAGTTCCTGTAGTCCTGCGCGATTGCGTTCACGGCGCATCTGCATAATCTCGTCGCGATGCTGTGCGGCCAGCTGATTGAAGGCAGACTGAATCTTCTGCATTTTCAGCTGCTTGGAGAACTGACGGAGCTGACCTTCATTATATACTTGTCCCCAGACAATATAGAACTGTGAGCCGCTGCTTCTGCGCTCCGGATTCACCTCGTCACCCTGACGTGCTGCAGCTAAAGCACCACGCTTATGGAACAAGCCATCTTTGATTTCTGCTTCCAGCGTATAGTCAGGGCCACCGACGCCAAGCATTTTACCAGCAGGTGCACCCTTTGAGTCAGGATCACCGCCCTGAATCATGAAGTCCTTAATCACACGATGGAACAGCGTTCCATCATAATATCCCTCCTTCACCAGCTTCACGAAGTTGTCACGATGAATGGGTGTCTCATCATACAGGCGAATCACGATGTCGCCTAACATAGTTTGTATCTTTACTCGCATATTATTAATCGTTTATATAATTCTTTGTGCTCATATCATAATACAGAGCCTCCAACTCCTGCAGAGTCAGGCTTTCCAAGGAATGCTCGATTTTCCGTATCAGTTCCTCGCGACGATAGTCGTCTGACTGTCCAAAACGTCCTGTGTATGCCATATCACTTTATAATATCATCAATAGCTTTACGGCTCTTTGGTTTCATCTCATCAGCAGCATAGCCCAAAGGAATGATGACGGCTGGCTCCTCATTTTCAGACAAGCCAAACTGCTCTTTGCATAGGTTTGCATCAAAGTTGCATACCCAACAGGTAGCCAAACCTTGTTCTGTTGCAGCCAGACAAAGGTGCTCTACGGCAATGGCAATATCAATGTTGCCATGATGTTTGCCGTCAGCCCTCACCCACTCTTCATCATGCAGGATAGAGGCAATGATATACATCGGAGCCGTCTTGAACCAATCACGGTTATAGCACTGCTGTAGCTTGGCCTTTTCATCCTCGTTGCTGACAATATGGAATCGCCAAGGCTGTTTGTTTACAGCAGAAGGCGCAAAACGAACACACTCCAGGATATAATCCAATTTCTCTTTCTCCACGTTGAGGGACTTATAAGCCCTACAACTGTATCTGTTTTTTGTAAGTTCTAAAAAGTTCATATCTAACAATTTTCATTTAATATTTCAACACATTCATCACTGGCTGGATATTCATTACTCAGCCAAGTGAGGCATTCATCTATATCTTTGAAAGTACGGATGACTGCTGATTTCTGCGTATCACCGTCAACAGGATTCCAGTAGAACACCACACCTTCAACCTCCACCTGGCCATCTTCCTTCAACTTAGCATACAGGTTCATGCAGTCAAAGAGATAGTCCTCATTGGAAGCAGCAGGATAGTTAGGACTGACGACGCAGTTAGTCCTGCCAATCATCTTGCACTCTTCCAGCTTTACCCGTAATGAGGAAATCTGCATTCTACAGCACATTTCCATATTAAATAGCCAAAGATTACCGTGTCCCATAACTCACTCTCTTCATTAAAGTATCCTAATAATCGGTGCAAAAATACGAAATAATGAGCAATAATCACTATCTTTGCCCATAGTTTTAAATGAAATTAGGTATTACGCGTATGATAGACCAGATTATTGCATTCAATAAGACCTTCGTAGAACAAAAAGGCTACGAGAAGTACCTGACCAGCAAGTACCCAGATAAGAAGCTGGCTGTATTGTCATGTATGGACACCCGACTGACCGAATTGCTTCCAGCTGCACTCGGCCTGAAGAATGGTGACGCAAAGATTATCAAGAACGCTGGTGGCTTGGTGATTTCTGCCTTTGACTCTGCCATGCGTAGCCTCATTGTGGCTATCTATGAACTGGGTGTGGAGGAAATCATGGTGGTGGCTCACTCCCATTGTGGAGCCTGTCACATGAGCTTCGACCACTTTCATCATGAGATGATTGCGCGTGGTGTGACGGATGAGACACTTGACACCATCCGCAAGTGTGGCATCAACCTGGATCATTGGCTGGAGGGATTCAAGGATACACCAGAATCCGTCCGCAAAACCGTTGAAACCATCAAAACCCATCCACTTGTTCCAAAGGATATCTTTGTTCGCGGATTCATTATTGACTCTGAGACTGGTGCATTGGAAGAAATTAAATAATGACTTTAAATCACAAGAATAAATTAGACTAATATGAAGAGAATGTTTTTGAGCCTTGTGGCAATGGTTTGTGTGCTGACTCTTTCAGCACAGAGCTCCTATGAGAATGAAGTAATTAATAATATCATGGCGCGTCGTTCTATCCGTAAGTATCTTGACAAACCAGTTGAACATGCAAAACTGGAAGTCATCGTCCGTGCAGGCATCAATGCACCTAGCGGAATGAACCGCCAGCCGTGGATTGTCCGTGTGGTGGAAGACCAGAAGCTGATTGCCGATGTAACGGAGGTGTACAAACAGGAGAACGCTGAGATGGTGAAACGCGACAAGGATTTCAAGAACATGTTCCGTAACGCCCCGAATCTGATTTGTGTCTGCACCCCTGCTAATGGCGGTGGCGAGTTGGATGCCGGCCTGCTGGGCGAGAACATGATGTTGGCAGCACAGTCGCTTGGTCTTGGCACCTGCTGTCTGCAAGGCCCTGTGCGTTTTCTTCTGTCTAACGAGAAGTGCAAGTTCTTCCTCGAACGTCTCGACATCCCAAAAGGCTACAAGCTGAACTATATCCTTGCCATCGGCTATCCCGACGAACAGCCTGCAGCAAAGCCTCGCGATGCCTCGAAGGTGAAATACATTAAATAGAGATCACGCAATGGACAGAAGAGATTTTATCAAGAAAGCCACTATGGCGGCTGCAACAGCTGCTGTCGTATCGCCAGTATCAGCCATGATAAATACGGTAACAGGTAAAAAGTGCAAAGTACTCCTCGTCAATGGCAGCCCCAGAACCGATGGTAATACGTTCTGCTGTCTGCAAGAGATTGAGGCGACATTGCAGAAGCATGGTATCGAAACAGAAATCGTTCAGATAGGCCGCAAGCCTGTCCGCATGTGCATCAACTGTGGCGGCTGCCATCGAAACGGCGGTAAGGGCTGCGTGTTCGATGATGACCTCTGCAGCGTCATCACCGAGAAGATGGCTACGGCAGATGCGCTCATCGTGGGTACACCTGTTTACTATGGTCAGCCTAACGGTGGAATCCTCTCTCTGATGCAGCGCCTATTTTTCTCAGCTGGTCATCTGGTACAGAACAAGCCTGCTGCGGCATTGGCTGTCTGTCGGCGCGGCGGAGCTACAGCCACGCTCCAGACCATGAACATGATGTTTGAGATGATGAACATGCCTGTTGTCACCTCACAATATTGGAACATCGCCTACGGTGCAGGCAAGGGAGAGGTGAAACTCGATACTGAGGGCATGCAGACCATGCGCACTCTGGCTACCAATATGGCCTTCCTGCTCCACAAGATTCATGCCGATGGTGATTCTGCTCCCAAGCGTGACGAACGTCCCCAGTTTATGAACTTTATCAGATAATCAATATGAAGATCATAGACGAACAACTGATTAGCGGTGTCGTGGAACAGGCGAAGAAGTCGTCCCGACTGCGCATGAACTATAACTTCCATGAGAGCCTACAGGATAAGTGCCACCGCTTCCTCAATGCCTTGGAACCAGGTACTTTCATCCCAGTGCATCACCATCCTGATAAGGACGAGACCTTCGTAATCCTAAAGGGCAAGGTCAGAGTGACGACCTATAAGGATGATGGAAAGATACTGTCATCCTGCGTTATCAGTCAGGAGAGCGGGACATACGGTGTTGACATCCCCAAGAACGTGTGGCATGGTTTGGAGTGTCTTGAACCCAGTGTACTTCTGGAGTGTAAAGCCGGCCCCTTCGTTGAGCATGAGGTTGACGGAATCATAGAAATAAAGAATGGCAAAGATATCTTTCTTGCAGGCGGCTGTTTTTGGGGAACAGAGCACTACTTCAAGCAGATTGAGGGCGTAGTAGAAACGGAAGTTGGATTTGCCAACGGACATACTGCTGATCCCTCGTACAAGGAAGTCTATACAGACACGACCGGCTATGCCGAGACGGTACACGTGAAGTACAATCCTGATGTGGTCAGCCTTGAATTCCTCCTGCAGATGTTCTTCAAGGCCATCGACCCTACGAGGCTCAACAAGCAGGGACATGACGAAGGCACCCGTTACCGCACTGGCGTCTACTATACCAATGCTGAAGACTTGCCCGTTATCGAAAAGGTGTTTGCTGAGGATCAGAAAAATTATCAGCAGCCTTTGGCCGTAGAAAAGCTGCCGTTGCAGAACTTCTATTCAGCCGAAGAATATCATCAAGATTATCTCGACAAGAATCCTACAGGCTACTGCCATCTGCCAAAGTCACTCTTTGAGTTCGCAAGAAAGGCAAAGGATAAAAAATAACAGGAGATAATGAGTAGAATTATAAGGGAAGCAAAACCAGCAGACATACCTGGGATTATGCAGGTGATGGAGGCTGCAAAGAAGATTATGCGATCTTCAGGTAACATGCACCAATGGGGAGATGGCTACCCATCGGAAGCAGTTCTCTTTGGCGATATGGAGAAGCATGGCGGTTTTGTCATAGAGGATTCAGACCACATCGTTGGCTATTTCGCTTTCCTCCCCTCCCCTGAGCCTACCTATTCAAAGATATACGATGGTGAGTGGCTGGATGACGTACAATCCTATCATGTCATCCATCGTATTGCCAGCTACCCTGATGTTCACGGCATCTTCAGCGACATCATGGATTTCTGCTTCTCGCGTGATGCAAACATCCGCATCGATACCCATAAGGATAATCATATCATGCAGCACAACATCGAGAAGCACGGTTTTACCTATTGCGGCATCGTATACCTTGCCAGTGGCGACGAGCGGCTGGCTTATCAGAAAATGAGAAAAAAGCCTGTATTTCATCAGAAAACATTCCAAGAGTTGACTGTCGATGAGTTGTACGAACTTTTGAGAGTGCGTAGCGAAGTGTTTGTAGTAGAGCAGAACTGCGTCTATCAGGATTTGGATGGTGATGATCAGAAGTCCATTCACTTGTGGCTGACCATTGCGGACAAGGTAGTTGCTTTGGCTCGTGTATGTCCGGCAGGAACTCACATGCAGGAAATCTCCATTGGCAGGGTTATTACTACAGAACGAGGCAAGGGATATGGCAAGCAAATTATGCTCTATGCCATTGAAGCAGCAAAGGAGCATTTTGGTGCAAAGCAAATTGATCTTGAAGCGCAGGAATATGCCAAAGGCTTCTATGAAATCGTAGGATTCAAGCAATCCTCCGATACTTTCATGCTCGATGGCATTCCTCACATCAGAATGACATTAAATATATAATAATGAAAGACATAGACTTCAGAAGTGAAGAGTTGGAACGGGAATATATCGGAGTGACTTTTGACCACTGCGATTTCACGGAAATAGTCTTCAGCGATGTACTGTTTGAGGATTGCCAGTTTACATCATGCAACCTCAGTTTGTGCAAGAGCCGAGGAACGTCCTGGAATGGTGTCCGCTTTGACGGATGCAAGATGACGGGCATCAACTTCAGCGATGCCAACAGGTTTACCTTTCGTGCAGGTTTCAAGGATTGTCAGTTGCAATATGCCTCGTTTCATGGTCTAAGCTTGCTGGGCACTCGCTTCGACAGATGCCAATTGGAAGAGGTGGACTTTGCCGACTGCAACTTGAAGAAAGCCGTATTCAACGAATGTGAACTGCGATTGGCGGAGTTCACGCGTTGTAACTTGGAGTATGCCGACTTCACAACAGCTCGCGGCTATATCATCAACCCCAACGATAATCGCCTAAGCCATGCCAAGTTCTCACGCTATGGCGTGGAAGGACTATTGGCAGGATATAAAATAGAGATTGTATAATATGATAGCAGTCGATACAACCAACATGTGTTCGCATCTACAGAAGAAGCTGTTTGATGAGGATGGTATCTATCATTCTCTTTGGCTGGCTATGCAGGATGACCCTGAACTGACGGCTGTAGTCCGCTCGCGCCAGCTTCATATCTATAGAAATGACAAGAAGGTGTTGGTGCTGGCAGGAAAATCTGCGCCAAAGATTATCAGAGAAGATAAACTCTGTGAAATGCTGCAACAATGACACTCACCTACATCTTCCATAGTGGTTTCGTGCTGGAAACGGAGAAGTCCATCCTGATATTCGACTACTGGCTGGACTTGAATGGTGTCGTGCCAACGTTCCTGAAAAAGGATAAGCCTGTTTATGTGTTCTCCAGCCACTTCCACGAAGACCACTTCAATAGTGCCATCTTCGAGTGGAGGAAGCAGCGTGAAGGTATCACCTACATTCTCTCCAAGGACATTTATAAGCATCGTAGAGCCAATAAGGAAGATGCCGACGTATGGCTGGCAAAGGGAAGTACATGGTCTGATGGCACATTATACGTTTGGGCATTAGGCAGCACAGACAGCGGTGTGTCTTGGATTGTAGAGACCGAGGGTAAACGAATCTTCCATGCCGGTGACTTGAACAACTGGTATGCGAGATTTCTGCCTGAAGCCGTGCCAGGTGAGACCATCTATAGCGAGGAGTTTGACGAAGACATTGACCCCATAGCCCATGAGAAACAGTATCTGGGTGAGCTGAAGGACATCCGCAAGATTACAGACAGCTTCGATGTGGTGATGTTCCCCATTGACGGGCGTATCGGCAATGGCTATACCCTTGGTGGCCGACAGTTCATCGAGCGCTTCAAGGTCGGACTCTTTGTACCCATGCATTTCGTAGCCAGTGGCTTCGAATCCTCATGGCGTATGAAGGAGTTTACGGATGAAAAAGGTATTCCTTTCTGGGAAATCACCAGAGAGGGCGATTCTTACTCCATTGTTTAAAGGAGTTTAAGAAATTGTCAGCATAGTTTAACCGAGTTTAAATTTCGTGCCAACTTGACTATCTTTGAGTGCCATTTTGACAATCGGCACGAAAGTTGTACTATGCCTGGTGAAAGCCGACGCAACAAAGGCCGAGGCGATCAGAACATACGTTAAACTAAAAGTAAAATTAGGAGGTATTGATTATGTTACCAGTAATGTTTCAGAACAGTTGGATGCCAACAGTATTTGAGGATTTCTTGAACAATGATTGGATGCCTCGTGCCAACAGTACAGCACCTGCAGTCAATGTCAAGGAGAGTGAGAAAGCCTACACGATGGAACTTGCAGCTCCGGGCATTAAGAAAGAATATTGCCGAGTCAGCATCAACGACGAGGGCAACCTCACCATCGCCATCGAGAACAAGGCCGAGCACAAGCATGAGGACAAGCACCATCACTATCTGCGCCGCGAGTTCAGCTACTCGAACTACGAGCAGAACTACACGCTGCCTGATGATGTTGTGAAAGACCAAATCTCTGCCAAGGTGGAGGACGGCATCTTGACCGTCACCATGCCGAAGACAGAGCCGAAGCAGAAAGTCACTAAATCCATTGAGGTATCATAACGAGTAACTCAAAACATAAGAATGCCCTGACCTGCATTTTGCAAGCCAGGGCTTTTTCGTACTAATGATTGTAGCGACGATAATTGTCATCGAGTGCTTTGGCTACTAGGCCGACAAACGAGGCACCTATGTTGTCAGCTAGGAAGTCACGAAGGTTAAGAACTGAAGAATAATACTTCTTGGAGAACCACTTTTTAGTCTTACGTTTCTTTTCACGACCTATATCCCCATGGTTGCCACGGGGTATTTCTTTGCCTGTGCCAAAGTCCTGCCAGAGGCCATATTCCGTGAAGAGCTGAGACAGTCCGATTTCTATGAATCTGCCATCAGCCCTTACAGGTATTGCCTTTACAGAGTGCAGCAGGTGGCCAGTATCAATGACATCCAGGAGTGTTATTTGCTCCTGCCAGATTTTGATCATAGTGTCATTAAAGGCGGTCACGAACTTCTCGCGTTCGCCTTGCGGATCCGGATGTTGATTGATTATTTCGTCCACTCCTCGGCATTGAATTGTAAATCGGTGTAGGTTTCTACTCCGATTTGGAAGTATGCACAAGCGCATCCTGAGAAGAAATACCGGTCAATTTCTTGAAATGAGATACGCGGATCAATGTAGATGTAATGTTCCTGCAGTCGTGTCTGTTCCATGATCAGGACAGACATGAACTGCCTGAACAGCTCTCGCATCGTGTCCATACACGACTGTCGAGCCTCCATATTGTCTATAGCATGTCGCATGGCCAGGAACACCGTCTTCACTCTGCGAGTGTGCGGTGTGTTGTTGATGTCCGTATATCCCTGCGAGATGTCGGACACACAGACGAAAGCCTTTTTAGTGAGCATCTTAGCCAGTGCCTCTTCGAAGCCATCAAGCCCAGAGACTCTGCAGAAAGTAAATTGCTTGGAACGAGCGAACTTGTTTCGCTTCGTCAAGTCCTCAAAGAATGCCGTTGCATTCCAGTTAAAGGTATGGTCGTTAATGACTGTTGCAGGCTTTGGTGGTGTATATGGGGTAAATGGGAACATATTAAGTGATAAGTGAATAGTGAAAAATTATTTATTTTGTGTAGCTTTACGAATCTCCTCCACCTCACGTGCCTTAGCGTCCAACTCCGTGAGAGCACGCCATGTATCCATCTTCATGATGGCAGCTTCTTTGGTGATATCGCCTCCCGTTAAAGCGCGTATCATGGCGTTTGTGCTGTCACGTAATTGACTGTACAGATCTGGCTGGCCACTGCCCAGCAGATTGCCGTCACTATTGTTAGTTACAGGCTTATAGAAGTTCGAGAAAAGCCCAGCGAAATACTGTTTGAGCGATGCCATCCAATAGAAGATGCCGACGTGATGCGCCTTGTCAGGCTTCACATGGTCGCTGGCGTACAACACCTGCGCCATCTGAAGCAGCAGCTCGTCGTTCTGTGTGTTGAGATAACCCTGGAACAGGTTTTCAACAAACAGAAACTGCTCAAACGGCACCTTCTCAAAGTCCGCTGCAATTGCTTTATGCTTGCTTATCTTCGAGATACGCACGGGCATAGGTGCGAATGAATCCAGATAATCGAGGACTGACGTTGCTTGCTGAATCTGCCTGGTACTGAGGATAACCTCCTCCTTTCCTCGCTTAATGAGGAAACGTTTGTCAGGCATTTGGCCAAGCACTTTCAGGCCGTTCCACTTCATCAGGCAGAGTGTTTTAACCTCCGATGATGACAAGTCGCGAGCAAACAGGCTGTAAACCATGTGCAACTGCTTGTCGGATAATTCAGCCCAACTGGTGGGCAAAGTGATATTGAATGTTTCCATGCTGCAAAAGTACGGTAACATCCAGAAGCACGAAAAGACAGCAAATCTGACGAAATATGAACTTTATTTCGAACTTTGGCTTTGCCGAAAGTACTTGCGCTCGACAATATAAAGAAAAACAAGTTTTCCTTTTGTATTGTACTCGCTTATTCGTACCTTTGCAGGTAGAAAACAGATTATTTCATATGCAGGACGCTCAGCGGACATACATAGCCATCGACTTGAAGTCGTTTTACGCTTCAGTAGAGTGTGTGGACAGAGGACTTGACCCTCTGACCACCAACCTTGTGGTGGCCGATGTCAGCCGCACTGAGAAGACCATTTGCCTTGCTGTCTCTCCCTCGTTGAAAGCCTACGGCATTGGTGGCCGTGCGCGACTCTTCGAGGTGGTACAGCGCATGCGCGAAGTGAACAACCAGCGACAGTGGCAGGCTCCACAGCACAGGCTAACGGGCAAATCGTCCAATGACCTAGAGTTGAAAGCACATCCGGACTGGGCCGTTGACTATATCGCCGCACCGCCACGTATGGCCCATTATATTGAGGTCAGCAGCAAGGTTTATAGCGTATATCTGAAATACATTGCCCCTGAGGATATCCACGTCTATTCCATCGACGAGGTGTTCATGGATGTCACCAACTATCTTGGTACCTATAGGATGACAGCCCATGAGTTGGCCATGACCATGATACGAGATGTCCTTGCACAGACGGGTATCACGGCAACTGCCGGCATTGGCACCAATATGTATCTCTGCAAAGTGGCGATGGATATTGTGGCCAAAAAGATGCCTGCCGATAAGGACGGCGTGCGCATTGCTGAACTCGACGAGCAGACCTACCGTCGTGAGCTGTGGGACTACACACCGCTGACTAAGTTCTGGCGTGTGGGCCGAGGCATTGCCCAAAAGCTGGCACTGTATGGTATTGATACCATGGGTAAGATAGCCCGCCTTTCTGAGCAGAACGAAGAACTCCTTTACAAGATGTTTGGCGTTAATGCAGAACTACTTATAGACCATGCCTGGGGCTGGGAACCTTGTACCATTGAAGCCGTCAAGGCCTATCGTCCTGAGACCAACTCATTCAGCAGCGGTCAGGTGCTGCAGGAGCCCTACATATTTAAGAAAGCCCGTGTTGTCATTCAGGAAATGGCCGAGGGAATGGCCCTCGATTTGGTATCAAAGCGTATGGTCACCGACCAGCTCGTACTCACTGTGGGCTACGATGCCGAGTGCCTCACACGTCCTGAGATACGCGAAAAGTATCATGGCGAGATTACCACCAACTACTATGGCAAGGCTGTTCCCAAGCATGCACATGGTACATCGAACTTCGACAAACCCACATCATCCTCTCGCATGATCATGGAGGCTGCAGCATCCCTGTTCGACCGTCTGGTCAACCCTGATTTGCTCATCCGACGCTTGAACCTCTGCGTCAATCACGTCGTGTTAGAGTCTGCTATTGCCCAGCAACCAGAGCAGCCCCAGCAGCTCGACTTGTTTACCGACTACGAAGCTCTGAAGAAGCAGAAGCAGGAAGAGCAGGCCCGCCTCGACAAGGAGCGACGCTTGCAGGAGGCACAGTTGAAAATCAAGAACCGATTTGGCAAGAACGCCATTCTTCGCGGTCTGAACTACGAGGAAGGTGCCACCGCTAAAGACCGTAACAAACAGATAGGAGGACACAAGGCATGAGTAACTACGACGATATCATTTACTTGCCACATCACGTGTCTAAGCGACATCCCCAGATGTCGATGTGGAACCGTGCTGCTCAGTTTGCTCCCTTTGCTGCTCTCACTGGCTATGAAGATGCCATTCAGGAGTCGGCAAAGGAGAATGATAGCATGTATGAAGAGAAAGATAACGACACGTATTTCGAAAATCATTTGGAAGATTATTAGAAAATACGTACCTTTGCAGAAAATTGAGATTATCACAACATAAAAATTGAAAGATTATGGGAATTATCGGTTCGATTATTATCGGTTGTTTAGCTGGTTTCTGTGCCGGCAAATTGATGAAGGGCGGTGGATTCGGCTTCATTATGAATTTGGTGTTGGGCCTGTTTGGTGGACTTGTAGGCGGTTGGCTTTTTGATCAGCTGGGTATTCAGTGGGGCGGTATTTTAGGCCAGCTTGGCACAGCTATCATTGGTGCTGTTGCCATTCTTTGGATTGCCTCGTTCTTCAAGAAATAATGTAATGCACTACTAATAAAGCGTGGACTCGCTCCCGCTTAGGGCTGGTATGGAAG
This sequence comes from uncultured Prevotella sp., assembly GCA_946404405.1. Lineage (GTDB taxonomy): Bacteria > Bacteroidota > Bacteroidia > Bacteroidales > Bacteroidaceae > Prevotella. The sequence continues at coordinate 41,257 of CAMJDL010000016.1, read as the reverse complement.
GAAAAGCTCGTCATATTGACGGGCTTTTCTGATATAATTAAGGCCTGCATCTCTGCAAGCCCTATTACACTAAACAAATACTTTATGAATTCAATTCAACTTAAGTGGCTAAAGTTTCATGGTGCAAAGGTACGGCGAATTTATTTACCGTGCAATACCCAAAACATGTGATTTTTCAAAACCAATAGCCTCCAGCTTTCTTTTTGTTGGTAAAAACTGCTGGCTTGTATAGCTCAGCAACAGAAGAAGCATGCCAAGATGGGAATATCTCTTCGTGTTCGCGGATGATGTTTACCAGGTCGTAGAACGACTGAGGATGCACCTGCATGTCAGAGACCAGCATCATCTCGTAGGACTGCAGGGAACGGATGACATGCTCTTCAAGTGGCTTTGCAGTTCGTAATTGAGTGATGACGTGATTACGGAATACTGTCATCTGCTCCTGTGAGAAGTATGTCTCTGCAAGTACATTCTCAATCTTGATAAGGCTGTTATGCAGTTTTTGGTAGCAGTCCCAGATATGCTCACGGATGGCGAGTCTGCGGCACAAACTCAGGAATGGGAACAAAGTACTGGAGAAGTACTTGCCCTGCTGTGTCTGTCGCCAGTCAGAACGGCTGGAGAGACGAAGAATGAGCTGCTCGATGTTGCGGTCGCGCTCCGATTCGAGCGAGGCCAGCAATCTTTCGACGCGCTCCTTTGATGCAGGAATGACATTTGTATTAGACACAATGCCGAAGCCGTTAGGTGTCATTACCAAATCCAACGAAGGGATTGCAGACATGTAAGCGTGGTAAGCGACAAGCTTTGTCAATGGCGCGACCTCGGCTTCAGTCAACTGAGGAAACACTTCTTCTGAGACTAAGGAATTGATCGACCAGTCCTCAGCCGTTTCAAGGAATGGGTATAGTGTTTCATATAGCGTCGGTTCGCCCTCAACTGTGGCGAAGACGTGTGGAATAAGCATGCGCAGCTGCTCGTCAGATGTGATTAGTTGCATGGGGTGAATGGGTTTGATGGGGTGAATGGGGTAACTACTCTTTATTGTCGGATTTATTAGTGGTGACCAGCTTTGCGTCACGGTTTTCGTCCAAGGTAGAGAGCATGATGAACGGGCAATCAGGACGGACACCTTCCCAGCCGTTATACCTTATTATTATATAATGGACGGTAAAGAGCAAGTCGTGATACGGTTTTTGGAGAGCTTGGGCGATGGTGTACAATTCACGTTTGTCGCTACCGCTGTTGTTGCTCTGACTCTTGCCAGGCACAGAACCCACAAGGTTCGAATGTACGCGCATTGTGAAGCACACCATGTTGACGGCCTCTATGATGTCCGTCGACCAGTCGCCGCCCTCCTTATCCGTCTCAACTTTATTGATCACCACGTCGTGCTGCTCTTTGCCGTCTGGAGAGACATAGAACGTCGAAAAGAGTACCTTTCCAGAGTTCTCCATGCCTGTGAGGAAATTGATGATTTTCTCCTTCTCCTCTACCACCCTATCCATCTGCTTCTTCCTGTCCGTGATACCCTCAGCCTTGAAGATACCGTCCCAGAAGCGGTTGGCAATCTCGATGTGGTATTTGATTGGCGCAGAGTTCTTCAGTTTTGCTTCCTTCGCCATGCCAATCAGTTTCTTGATGTTGTACCAATTGCCCTTGAACAGCGCACCATAGTAAGGAATTGGATAATACGTACTGTCAGGTGTTGGTACGCGACTAACCACAGCGAACTTACGCGTGGATGACTTCGGGCGCTTGCCCTTACAGGCCTGCATTCGTTCCTGCAGGTCTGACCAAGGAGAATGAACATCAAGTAACTCAATCTTCTCCACCTGATCTTTCGAAGAAATAGACTTTCGCCAGTTGGCATAGAGGATATACGGAATATTGCCGTCATTCCCTGCAGGAGCAAAGCGACAATAGCAAGCCTCCTTGCGTAGAATACGCACAATACGGGAACCGTCACCATTCAGGATAATGACCGAAACACAAAAGGCAAAGTGTTTGAAGTCCTGACATACACCAAGGAAATAGCTGGCAATGTCATTGTCCATCATGTAATTCTGAACCTCCTGCTGGACTTTAAGCTTAGCCCCAGTAGTGTCATAGACCAAACCAGAGCCATAGCATACCTCAGCATTGAACAGTTGACAGGTAGACAGCGTCTCATCTGAATCTATCAGCTCCAATATCTTATAAGGCATCTGGTTGTCTGAGCCCCAAGGCATGTACTCATACCCGTCAGCAATTTTCACTGGCGTCATATCCACTTGTTCAAGAAACACTTCCGAAGAGCTGACCGTAAACGCAGCACTCGCCTTCAAGTCAGGAATGACTTCAACAGAATTGAACGATAAGTCGTGATTCATATCTTTGCTTTTCTTTTTGCTGCAAAGGTATGAATGAGACACTATCCACGAAAAGACACAAAAAAGTGGTGGCCCTTTCGGACTACCACTCAAATTGATTTTAAAGGACAACGGTCATTGTCGGAAAACAAGGCCGTCGAAATAATGCGTCCTTCACAGGAAGCATTATATATCTTTGATTGTCGCTTTGCCTTGGGATTTAAATACAAAGAACGTGAGCTTGGGTATCCCACGTCCTAGTTCTAGGCTCTGGAATGCCGTGCAAAAAGACTATGAGACGGCAAGCCCACGTAATACGTGAACCGTCGTACTCCGTCTTGTTTGCTTTTCGAATTTTCCAGATTCAGAACTCAAGACAGAAGCGCGTCGCTTCGTTATTTCCAATAAGAGTACTGCGGATGCACGTAAGCAAGGGCAGTAAGAATGGGTGTGCCACTGCACGCCTCAATCTGGGTGCAAAGGTACGAAATAAATCTGAGATAATCCAGATTTAAATGAAAATATTGCTGTTTTACAGCTACATATAGACTTCCATACCATTAAGCATGAAAATCTGGCATTCACGAGTTTGCCTGATTTCATTACTGTTCAAAAGCTTAAATTTACGAGTGTCCTTGTAGTGATCATACTTGATGCAGATGCATCTTTTCCATTCCTGGATTTCGCCTGATTTCGTCCATAGACTGATATCTACAGGCTCAGGTCGGTTAAGAATTAACCTTGCAGTTGAAATGTGAATGCTGTTCATATTTGAAGGAGTTATAGAAGTTAAAGAAGTTATAGAAGGAAAGATCTTATATCCATTCGGTACCATCAACGTACTTCCAGGAGAACTTGATTCGGATGAGTTCCTTGTCTGAGTCTGTTACTTCAGACGAGATATCGCTGATAAGCACTTGGACTGACACCTCATCGCTGATTGGCCGCTTCACCAGCTTTGATGTCAGCATCTGGTTAAGCCACTTTGCTTCGTCGAATGTCAGCGGAGCCGTCTCCACTTCATGCTTAACCTTGATAGTCTCGTCATAGAACTGCGTTCGATGTCCGCAGACAGCCTCATTTCGATCCACTTCCGTCTTGATGGACGTTGTATTATAGAGATAAGCCGTTTCCATAATGTTAAACGCATTCAGGAATACAAATTTTTCCGTCGGCTTCTCATCCGTAAAGAAGATGTTGAACTGTCGCACCCCAATCCGATACTCTACCCCATGCACCTTGCAATCCGTACCTTTTGCCTGGTCAACCATAGACTTGAAATAATCATATGACAAGTCTGCAGTAACAATCTTCTCCGATGTTGACTGCATTTTTCCCAAGTTGGCGTTGTAACTGAATAGCTGTTCAGGAATCTGTGGATGGCTATAGTATATCAGCGCATAATTGCTTCCCTGGGCATACGCTTTAGTGTAGTTGCTCAGGGAAAGCTGCCCTGAACGAGGCATCAAGGCACTCTTCTTAGTAGTCAGGAAACAGTTGCCGAGATAGCCTTCAGAGCTGACACCAGACTTAAAGCGACAGTACACCATCTTTACGTTATCCAACGTCGCATTTGGGCTTGCCGAACCATCAGAGCCGTATGTCACCACATAGTTTCCATTCTCATCAATGGTTACAGAAGTTGGTGAACTGACAGAATTCTTGGGCTCATAGACTTCCATCTTCAGCGTAGCCATTACCAGCTGCCGCTCACACATTGAAGCCTCTATAATCGAGCGGATGTCCCGTACACAGACAACCTTATCAAACGGGTAATAGACAGATTTGAACACCTTCACTTCATCCACGAAGATGTTCACCTCCAGACGCGCTGCATCCGTCTCAACGGAAACCTCCTCTGGCAGATGAGCAGTCAGATAGATGGAATCGAAGGTTGTTTTGATAGTTGTTGCCATTGCATATCTTTTTGATGATAAAGGTGCGGTTAAGCGAGAGCAAAGAAACGTGTTTCATTTGCCAAGCGTGAGCACCTTCGTGATGTTTTACGGCACAAAGGTAATAGAATAAGGTAAGAAGGAAAAAGACAGAAAAGATAGCCCCCTTAAAGGAAGGCTATCAACTCTGCTGACTCAGCTCCAGAATATACAGGAGCTACATCAACTACAGGCTCTGCCTGCACCTTCTTGGTGCGAGGCTTACGCTGCTTCTTAGGCTTAGCTTCTGCCTCAGGCTGAAATCCCTGTGGCTCCTCAGCAGGCGCTTCTGCCGGCTGTTCGCCCTCGGCTGCAGCTACTGCTGCCTTTTGCCGAGCTATTTCCTCAGAGAGCATTTTCAAGGAATCATCCTCGATGTAGAATCCTGTCTGCTTCTTCAGTAAGAAAGCGAACTTCATGGCCTTGTATGCACTCTTGCAGTATGCCTGCTCATGTTCTTCACCTGTGATGCCTACTGCCCACACATTGTTCTCACTCTTGTTAGACTTCACTACTGAAACGATAATAACTTTTGCTTCCATAATACTTTAATTTTTAAATTGTTATACTTTATTGATGAATTATTGATTTATGCTGCTTTATAGACTTCGATGAATGTAATATCTGCCATCAAATCATTGGCCATGCCCTCTGCTATCTCTGTGGCTTTAGCAAATGTGTCCGCTTCTACCTCATACTCATAGTACTCACCATCCTCACAATTGATAACCACATTGTAGATATTGCCTGGATAATAGCGCTTGCTGTATAACCTGCTGTGAGTGAAAACCGATGTTTGTACTGACTGTGTCATAATTCTTATTTTTTAATTGTTTGACTTCTTGTTAATGTAGCTCCGTGGAGCTTTTGTAATTTTTACATTGCTTCAGAAGTAGACAGGGAGAAGGTATGTAAATGCAAGGAATTACCAGCAAAAATCATGGAATACCCCATTTTCTTTGTGGCATCGCCGGAGCTTGCGAAGGCAATACCATAAGGGAGCCACAAAGAAAATGCGGAAGGCTGCTGTGATTTTTGTACAGGAATCGGGAAAAAGAGTACTTGGCTTCGCCGAGCACTCTTTAGACCAGTACTTGCAGAATACCGCCTGTACTAACTTTGCAACGGAAAAATCTAAAGCCCACCAGGGACAGCTACATAAGAAGTCCAACATGCCAAAGGCAAAGAATTGACACAGACAAACATTTTACCCACAATAGCAGGTGTAGCCAGCGCCATATACTCCTCTACCCTTAAAGGCAATATACATGTGTGTAAAACTATAATGATGGCCAACAATGATGTAAGAAGTTTGAGGTTAGAAGTCAAATGTTCCACATGTTTTGCCACATAGGTAGAGAATAAGGCCTATTCCTTAATACTTGGCAGAAATCCTCGAAGTCCAATGAATTAGGCTTCAGCCATCAATCATCAATTAAGGATAATAAAAAAAATAAATGGAAGCTAATCACCGCTTTCACACTAGCGATGTCTTATATGCGAGGCTCAAATAATGGGCGGTGACAGAACAGGCCTTTGAAGACAGCAGGCATACAAATGTGCCTCCAAAACCATGAACACCTCTTTCTAGAAGAAGAATAGGAATAAAATAATGATGAGAAATGTTGCCGGATTGAGGAATAAGTTCATATCAACAAATAAACGATGACGCAACAGATGGCTGCGACCGGGAATAGTCCCAAACGGAACCATGCTGCAACGATGCCAGCCAACAGAGCAATGATGCCTGGTAATGGAGTCGGCGTAGCCAGAATCATATCAGGGAAGGTCATCACGGCCAGCGTTACGTAAGGCACATAATACAGGAAGCTGCGCACAAAGCGGTTGTGTAACTCCCCTTTGATCAGTACCATTGGTGTCACGCGAATCAGGTTGGTGATGACAATGGCCAGGAGGATATAGATGAGAATACTATGCTGCTCCATCGTCATATATTTTAATAGGTTTAAGCCATGCAGCGACAGCCGAAATGACTATCGTCAGCATCACTGTACGCATTCCACTGCTCCACTCTCCTATAACAGGAGCCACAGCACACAGTCCACTCAACACGAAACTGGCTATCAGCGCATAGAGCACGTTACGGTCTTTATGGGCAGGAGGAATGATAATCGCCAGGAACATGCCGTAGAGCGACATACTTAGTGCAGTTACCATCGGTTGTGGCAACAGACTGCCAGCCACAATGCCCACGGCACACCCCGATGCCCAAAATAACGTGGATATCAGGGCTGCCGAGTACGTATAAGCAGGTGGCGTATAGCCCGGATGGGCAACTGAGATGCCGAACACCTCGTCGGTCACGCAGCAAGCCATCAGTATGCGGTGAAACCATGATGTACCAGGCGCTATCTTCTGCGAGAGTGCCGCACTCATCAGCATATAGCGAAGGTTGGCCACCAGGCACATGGCTATCACCTCCACGTAGGCTGCCTGAACTGCTACCAGCGTGTATGTGCCGTATTCGCCAGCCGATGCGCGGGTGAAGAAACTGCTCAGAAAACCCAAGGGTGCCGTCAGACCTGCCCTCGCAGCAATGATGCCAAGCGAGAACGTCACGGCAAAATAGCCCATCGCAATGGGAATGCCGTCGCGCAAGCCGTGAATGATATGTTGTCTTCTCTCTGCCATCGTTCTTATATTGAGAGTGACATCTTGCGGCAAAGCGTGTCGAAAAACAAGATTGTGTTTTCTGGCACAAACCCATAGGAAGTATAAAGCTGTGCCAACTTTGGATAACTCTCATCACAAATCAGCGTGACGCGATGGAAACCTTTTTCCTTGGCCGTTTCTACCGCATCATCAAACAACATTCTCCACAGCCCATGCCCGCGAAACTCAGGAACGATGGCCAGGGAGTCAAGATAGTATTCACCTGCCGTCGTCTCTGGTACATCACCCGAACTGAGCAGTCTTCCGTCGGGCATCACCCAGGTATTTCTTCGCCTTTCCTCATGTGTGGCTCCGTCGTAGGAGATAAGACCACCAGCCAGTTTGCCATCGCACCGAAGAAGGCGAGTATTCTGCCAACCATAGAGCGTGTCATTGCGAGCACCGTGTTTTTTCAAAAACGGCGGCACACCATCCATGTGCATCCCTTGGGCCACAATCCATGCAATGAAATCTGTATCTTCAGGTCTGGCCGAGATAATCTCTACATTCACCTTATTACTCATAAACCTCTATTTTTTCTGCAAAATTACGCATTTTCTTTCATTATTCCAAATATAATTCGTACCTTTTTGGCCAGTCTCTCGTCGACACCCATCCCCCAATTAGTAGAGTATTTCAATCAAGAAGTTGGCAGTTGTGCCTGGACTACTGAGCGTGGTGTCTTTGACGCCACACTCACCGATGCACTTATCAACAAAAGTATCGATGTCTCTGCTGTGTATGATGGTAGCAGTACATGTAAGCCACATAGGGCCCGCAACCCTGCGAGCCCTTACTACACTAAACAAATACTTTACGTCTGGATAAGACGTATCTTCATCCTGTTATCTTTGGGACGGACGGCGAAGTGGAGCCAGTAGGTGCCACGAGGCGAACGTTCCAGCAACAGTTCATCGAAGTCCTCGTGACTTTCATCGCTGATGTCGAGCAGGATGACGGCATAGCGGAGGGCTTGCTCCATGCCTGCAACACGGATGTCGGCTGCGCAGCCGGTCAGATGGCTTGAACCTTTGACACCGCCAACGGCTTTGTTCACTGCCTCACTTCGATAGCCGCTATTAATAATTATCGGATCATCGCCCTCACCGTAGCGACGATTCCATTCGTCGCGCAGCATTTCCAACCAGCCGCAAAGGCGTTTTAGATTCTCGATATGTACGTGCGAAGGAATATTCTTATCTGCCGTCTTCGCACTCGTTTTGCAGAGCTCCCCCAGCGTAAAATGCTGGGAGAGTCGCGCTTGTTTATTGATTTCTACCATTATGATTCTATTTTAATTTTGTATTTGTCGATTTGTCGACTTGTCGACTATGCAAGAGTTTTCGTTTTCTTTAGATATTTTCCTGCCTCGTCTCCTTCTTCAATTCTCTCGATAAGATTATCTGCCAGCAATCTTTCAATTTTTTTAAAAGCTGACTTAGTATTGTTGTACTTGAAAATCTTATCGACATCTTCCTTCGTAAACACTTCCGGAAGGCGGTTATATCCCTCGATGCTTTTCGAATGGTGTCGCTTGCCGCTGAATTGCACGTCGTTGTTCATGTCGTCGAAATACTTTTCTGCCAGGGTGCCGAAGAAGTGCTGCTGCATGGCATATTGGATGCGGGCTATGAGTTCGCAGAGGCGCCAATCCGTATCGTCCACTTCGTATGTGCCCGTCCAGTTGCTGCCTTCTTGGTGCAGCTGGTCCCAGTGGCGCATGTCGATGAATGGTGCCGAGAAGTTCAGGGCGTGGTAAGGCACACGTTTCAGCATCAGCTCGTTGGCTTCGCTGTCGTCCTCGCGACAGTCGTCCATGCGGTTCTTCGTCCAGTCGTACAGCCGTTTCACCAGTGGCCACAGCGGCAGTTCTCCATAGCGTCCGTCCAGCTTGTAGGCCCACGACTTCATGCGCTCTATGCGCTGCCAGTCTATGTCCGTAGCTTCCTCATACTTGATCATCTCGTAGTTCGTCTTGGGCATGGGGATGACCGTCAGACGTGTCGAAAGACCTGAGCCGAAGTTCCTTTCGTTCACCTTCTTTTTCAGGGCGATGAGCGTGCCGCTGTAGATGTAGTTCCACATCACGTGAAACTCTTCGACGGGCGAATCCTGATTCTGATACATCTGGCCGTCCTTCTCGTTGTGGAAGGCTTTCAGTTCCATGGCCTGCTTGTTAATCCACTGACCACCGCTCTGCAGCGTTATCGAGTTGTCCAGCTCCGTATCGAAGGTGTACATGTGCAGATACATCTCCCGTCCGTCCACCATCTCCTTGGCATTCAGCATGTCCTCAATCAGCTGACCGTTCGACGTTCTCGAAGGGTGTATGCGGATAATGCCCTGCGGCTTGTCCTTACCCTCCTTGTTCGCGGCCTTCTTCCTGTTGTCCTTCTTATACCGGTTCAGCGCCGCCTTGCCAGCTGCATCGGCAGCCTGCATGGGTGTTATCAGCACGTCGTTGATGTCGTCGGCCATCGACTTGTTCGATGCCGGATGTCCGATGATGTATAGCGAGCAGTTCAGCCGTCGTTCCTGTTGCGGACGGTGGTAGAAGCGGTACCAGCAGCGCGTCATCAGCGTCATCAGCACGCCACCCGCCACGAATAGTGCCGCAGGATACTGGCTCCGCTTCAAGCCTGTACAGACATCCTTCAGCATGGGGAAGTCAGGAAACAGCGCCTCAATTTCCGAGCCCCAGCTGTCTAACTGAGAATTGAGAGATGAGAACTGAGAGGTATGATTACCACCAGCGGCAGCTAATTCTTCACTCTTCACTTTTAACTCTTCACTCTTAGTTATCTCTTTATAACTGAAGCCTGTCACCGCCTTGATGGCATTCTGCATGGCTGTACTGGGGTAAGGATTCGAGGTGCTTTCTTCCCTCTTCGCCTTCTGCTTCGCTGCGCTTTCCACAGTCTGCGCCACGTTCTCATCCCGTTCAGCGATGATTTCCTGCACCCAGCTTTGTGCTTCGACGATGCGCTGCACCAGCTGCTTGTCGCCGTCAAACATAAGCAGGAGGTCTGAGGCAAGTATAAGGCTCTGCTTGTGACGGTTCGAGTCGTCAGCACATGGCAATTTATCAGCAAAGCGCTGGTCAATAATACTTTGAATATCATAACCCCTCCATTTTATTTCTGAACACGAATTGCTCGAATTACACGAATTATTCGTTTGATTCGTGAGATTCGTGTTCGTCTTTCCTGTGTTCTTTTCATTATCAGCATTAAACTCATGATATAGTGGTTGAGTTTCCTTCTCACGGTATAGTTGTGTGTACCGCTTATCAAATTCTTCGTCATAATAGTCAAATAAAAGTTCTTCGTTAATATACAGAATATCGTCCTCCTTCGGTGCGAACGAGTTGCGCGTGGCGTCGATGCAGCTTTCATCGGCCTTGTAGCCCAGCTTTTCAGCCATCACTATCTGGTTATCAGCCAGATTGCCAATGCTGCCGTCTGCTACACCTACAATACGTGCACCATAGCCGCTGCTGGTGATGTGTACCAGCGCTATGCGCTTCATCAGTTCTTCATCGTCACGCAGCTTCCACCATATCTGCATGGGGTTCTCCACATGGTCAATGTCAAGCATGAAGAGTCCGTTCAGGTGGCAGTCTGCCAAACGGCGATGACGGAAGAGAGTGCCTTTATCCGTAGGTGTCTCGTCAAACTCATAGCAGCCGAAGATGAATGCAGGCAGATTGTCCTTCAAGTCCTGTGCAAAGGCCATCAGCTTTTCAGCATCCGTCTTCTCAGCCCATGCTTTTTTGGCAGCCTCTTTCTTCAGCTTCTGCTTTTTCAGCAGGAACTTCTGGTATTCCGTATTGTTCAGCCACGTCTGTATGGCCACGGGGCCTTCGGCCTTGCTGGCCTCCACTGCTGCAATGATGGCTCTGCGGGCATTGATGCGCCACTCCGTACTCGGTTTCCTGACTTGCTCCCAGAACACTTCCTTTGTGCAAGGAAGTGCCTGAGAGAAGTGCGTGTTTTCTTGATAACAGAATCCTCCCATGGGCTATACTCTATCTATGATATCATCGTCAGTGACCTCTTTCGAAGTCTTCTGCACCTTGTTAAACGTCCTGATGATCTCCGAGTAGTTGGCTCCGATGACCTTCGCCATTTCAGCCTGTAGCTGCAGCAGTTCGCGCTCCACGGTAGGGCCGCAGTCCAGCGTGGTCTGAATCACCACCTGCTTCTGCGTCTTGTTCAGGTACACCTTCAGACGCTGCGTGTCGTGCAGCAGCTTGCCCTTCACTTTCAGCTTCAGCTCACTCTTCAGCTCGCCCTTCACCAGTTCCGCAAACCGCTCCTGCATCGTGGCTACGGGGTCGGGGTCGTTGGCATCCACATTGATATGGATTGAGTAGCTCGACTCCTTCTCGCCCTCACTCTTGTAGAACGAGCTCTTGCCCTTCTGCTTGATCATCCTGCGGTTGCTCTCCTTCGATGATTCGGGGTTCACTACTACGACATCGTTGCCGTACATTTTCACACGTGCCCTAAAGGCCTTCACCGGCTTTCCTTCCGGCTTCTCAATAAAGTTTTCTGTCATATACTTATTATTTTTTGTTGTCGTAAAACATGATTAGTTGCTGCACGAAGACACCTTTGTGGTTACCGCACACCATAATTGCATCGCACTCCGGATTCTCGCAGTCACCTTCAAACCAGATCAGATGGTTACAGCGAATACCGAAGATGTAATCATCATCTAACGCAATACAGCCACATTTACCATTGGGATGGAATGAGCAATCTTCCGGGTTAAAATCAGAATCTTCATCTACCTCCGTCAGCGTAATGACTTCCACATCGTCCAACAGATGCTTAAAAGCCATTGTGCTCTGCTTGGCCAATTTGATGAGGTCATATACCAACCCCAGTTCTGCTTTATAATTTCTTTCCATATTATTCTTTATTTTTTTAATCCTAACTTCTTGTTCAAAAACTCTACGCCCTTCGGAGTCCATACCGGATAGACGATCTCTTTCAGCTGTCCCTGACGTGTGTATTTGAAGGAAGAACGCGTCTTGGTATAGCCTTTCTCCTGATACTTCAGCGTCAGCTTCACCTGTCCGTCCCTGCGCATCAAGATGTTCATATCTATCAGCGATATGTTCAGATCGTGAGCCGTCATGCCCAGTCCCCTGGCATACTCCGTTGTCGTGATGCAGTCTTCTGTTCCCTTGTTACGCTCTTGCAGCATCTTAGCCACAAATTCGTTCATCGGTTGTACCGTCATTTTCTCTATTGTATTCATACGCGTGTGTTCTTTTTATATTTGTTAGATTCGTTAGATTCGTGTTCGTTCTTCATTCTGCTCAGCACGCTTTTCTTAAGCATTCCGTGTTCCATCGCCATCATCTTGTAGCAGATGTCCAGTATCAGGTCTGCAGAGGACACGCCCGTGGTATAGGCCACATGCTGTTTGGCAAAGTCCACAAGGTTCTCGGCCATCGTGATCTGCATCTCCTCGTCGAAGCCTCGCACGTGGTACGACAATATACCATACAGTTCCATACTCACCACGCCTTGCAGGCTCATCAATTCACGTTCAGCCAAACGAGTCAGCTGATGTTCGGGCAACAGGTTTTCATGTACTACCTTTACACCCTTGGTGCATTTGCGCACCGTCGAAAAATTCTTTAGTTCTTTCATACTTATTATTATTTATTTGTTTGTTGTTTCAAATTTCCGACGGCAAAGGTATGCATAAAAAAAAGGTGCCTAAAGAACCTTTAGACACCTATATAACTTATATAACTTTTTATAGAACTTATATAACTCTTTCTATAACTTTTTCTATAACTTTAATTCATTTCGCAACTCATTAAGTAGTTTTATGATGCGTTTCATGGGGTTATAATCCTCCCATTTGCTGACATCCTCACTAAAGATGGGATTGTTACTGAAAGCGTTGGCTATCGTACCTGTAGGACAGGTGTGGTCACGTTTCTTCTTGTATGGCAATCCCTCGATTAATCTTTCGAAATCCGTTTGCGACATATCCACTTCATAGTCATCACGACAAACGCAGAACACGACCCCATACGAGCTGTTTCCCCAGAAATACTTCTGACAGTTCTCAATGGCGCAAGCCAGCTTCTGCAAGCTCAGCTTCTTTCGGCCAATAGTGCCATTCTTTATGCCTTCATTTCCCTCTTTCCTCTCCTCCATCATTTCCTCTGTATTTCCTTCCTCCTTCCTCAGTCGTTCTATATCCTCATGAATCTGCTTCATCTGCACATCGTACTCAAACATCTTGATGTGATGCTCACTGGTCAGTTTGCCAAAGATGCAGTACAGGTATTTCCTTAGCAGATGGTAGTCAATCACAAACCTGTCGCCCTCCCAATGCGAATAGCGACGCAGCTTGGCACACTCGTCTATAAAGCTCTCGGTTATCTTGTTCTTATCCGTCATGGTCAGCGCCAGCTTCTCCTTGTCTACACCCTGAATCTCCTCGCCATTAGGCACCTCCGCATACTTCAGTATACCGCCTGACAGCATTTCAGCCGTTAAGTCCACTTGATATCTTACAAGTCTTTTTACTGTTATCTTCGATTGCCGTGATTTCCATAATTCATAGTCAGAAGTGTATTTTTTCTTCAGGTACCTGTTTTTCAGTCTTTCAAGGAATTCACCTGCAAATTCATCCACATCGATTATCTTCACCATCAGCGCCTTCAGCAAGTCCACCATCTGCACGATCTTCTCCCTCAACGCCTTTCCCATCGCTTTGGGCAAGTCCACGAACAGCTTGTATTTCAGCCAGTGCGCCGTCTTTGTCATGGTTTCGAAGTTGGCCACCAGCACATTCCTGCAACTCAATCGCGTCTTGCTGTTCAGCTGTCTGACCAATGTCATGTTGATGCTGTCCACCAGTTGCTGTATGCTTTTTCCCTGGTATTCAATAACCCATGTGTCCTTGGTGTCCATGTTGTCGCACGTATTCAACATATGCTCCAACATCAGGAGTTGACTTAGCTTCGCCATAGCGTTCTCCCTCCTTTCTTGCAGTTTGTGTTAACACTCGTGTTTGTGTTCTCATTTCGGAAACCCAAGCTACTGCAAGCGTAGGTTTCCTTGCGTCGGGTCAAACAGGCCCCTTCCATAAATGATAGTTTCATAAGTTTTGTTTTAATAGTTTATAATAATAATATAGGGGGGATAGCCCCTGTGTGTTATAGTCCACCAATAGTAGAAATGCGTGTTCGGAAAAAGGAGAGCGGCATCTTCATAACAGTTACACTAAAGACCGCAACGTACTTATCGGACTGATACTACCAATGCCCGCATCTCCATGATGCGAGCATAGCAGACATTCTACCCGATTAGTACTATTGATTGCGGTCTTAAGTGATTCGAGAAAGCTGTCTAAGCTCTTATTTTTTCCACAATGTCTTAATTTTGATTGCAAAGGTAATGAAAATCGAGAGAAATACCAAATTTTGGAGCAGCGAATGCAAAGAAAAGTTTACTTTTACTTTGCTGAGTCGTGACAAAATTCGATTTCATCAAATTTTATTTGAATATTTCCGAGATGCATCTTACCTTCACCAAGGGTTAAAGGTAATAATAAGCGAGGAAAATACAAAAGGAAATAATTTTTTTCTTTTTATTTTCGAGCAAAAACACCTTCACCAAGGGTGAAAGGTAATGAAAATCGAGAGAAATATCGAAATTGGTTCCGGTTCTCTAACCAAGGTTAGTGTGTTTATGCAAAATATTGAGACCGCCAAATATTAGAGGTACTTTTTCAGTGCCCTTAACAAACTTTATTTGTCTCTCTGAATGCTGCATAAACAGTGGGAGTTGAATGATATGTTAGTTGCATGAACAGAGAGGATTTCCTCGTACTCACTCAGTATCTCGTTGCTGACGCACATACAATACTTGCCCTCCAGGAAGTCGGTCCAAATCTTATGGTAGCGACTCCGTGAGGGCAGGGCCTGAATGAGGGCATTGGTGTCGAGAACTACGTGGCGCATGTTTAGAAGGGGTTGTAAGGCGTGCGCAGATGCTTGCCGCGCAGTTCGTCGAGTTTCTTCTGGTCGAAGGTTCCTTCGTCCCACATCTTGTCTATTGCTTTCTGTGCCCGCTCAGCAAAAAACAGCGAGAGGGTGAGCCGCAGTGCGTCAAGGTCTTCCTGCGAGGTGACGTTGGCGGCAGCGTTCATCAATTCCAGTTGTGCCATTTCGGTGTAACTCATATTGCTCTGTATTTAAATATTTTCTGCAAAGTTAACATTTTTCTCTGACATTCAGCTCTGTTTGCCCGAAAAAGTATCAATTTCTGCCATAGATTTAACTTTTCTATCGAGTTTTTCCTATGTCTCATTGCATTTTCAATGATCTATATGCTTCTCTAATCTGCTCGCATAGATCAAAAGTGGGTCAGAGAACCGTTCTTTTACCCCAAAACAAACGTTCTGCATCTGTCTTACATCTGTTTAGAACGATCTGGTGGTTCGTCCATCCTGTACAAAACAGCACATTTGGAATTTGTGCCATTTCGAATGGCACAATTACGGAGTCATCCATTTGTGTATTTCAATGGACTATTGTCCATGTCTTTTTGTTTTATCTCGTCTTTATTCATATCTTCTGCAAAGTTACATATTTTTATTCACATATTCTTGCTTATAACCATTTTTCACATCTTTCATCTTTTGTCACTCACCTGTCCCTGTGGCATCAAAATAGAATCGCTACCAGTGGATGATAGCGACTCTTGAGTTTGGACGTTTAGGTTATAGGAATCTATAATGCGACCTTTCCAATTCCCTTCATTTCGAGTGCCACTTGTACACCAAGCGCGCGGAAGGCACGCATCATGGAAGCGAGTGTGATGCTCTTGCCACTTTCTAAACGGCAGACCTGAGCCCTCTGCACACCCATTTTCTCACCCAGTTCAGCTTGGGTAAGTTTCTGTGCCTCTCGTGCCTGCTTGATAGCTTCTCCTACGCGATAGGCCTGAACAGCCTCGTCCACACTACGCTCAAATGCATCGCGCTCTGGTGTTCCGACTTTGCCGTAATCTTCTTCCAGCAATTCCTCAAAGCTATATAGCTTCATGTTTCCTACCTTTTTCTGTTCCATTCTATTACGTATTTCGGATGCAAAGATACGGATTGTTTCTTAAATACGCAACAAAAATGCAGATTTTTTGTTGGTTATACTAGCTTTTTATCCAAAAAGTTCAAAAGAATCGCTACCAGAGATGATAGCGATTCTTGAGTTTGGGCGTCGAGGCACAGGGGATGAAAAAGTGGATCATCAGAACCGACCCGAGTTTTCTTACTCATTAGTACACGTATCTATTTATCCCAAGCATTTGCAGTCATATGCTTTTCTATATTTTTATAACCACTAAATACTTTTGTTGTTCCGTCTTTAAAAATAAATTTGACGCCAGTAAGCCTTGTCTTATCAATAACATCTCTTTCGTCCCAGAATATATCATCCCATGAATACCTGCCTCCATCTTGAGGTTCGATAGGCCCGATTCCTCTGACTGTCCTTGTTGAACGTCCCATATCATCTCGCTGAATATCCCCTACAGCATTATAGTTGGTTAATGTAAGTTCTACATATTTTATAGTCTTTGCAAAACAATTATAAATGTCAAAACGCATTCCAAAACTATGACTATATTCATTACTGTCATAAACGTAGCCAATTCCTGTTAGGAATATTTGGTTCTTCTTTTTGAAAGCAACCTCCTTGTCATATTTAGCTATGGCGGACTTAAGTAAACTAATATAGATTTGTGTGTGAATGTCATCATAATCTGCGGCCACTTCGAATCGTTGTACTTTTCCATCCTCACCCTTTGCTTTTAAAAAGTCTGCATCAGCTGATTTCTTTATAGTCTTTGTATCCCAACTATACTTGCCTGTAGTGGTAGTTTCTTTTGTATCAAGAAATTTTATATCACTTGACTTAAACAAAAGGTTGGCAAAACGAAATCTTGCCACATATTTGTCTTCAGTTGCATTATAAGAGAAAATGGCCATAGTATCACCCTTGTATACTTTTATTTCCCTATCATCAAGCATATAATTGGCTTCGTCTAACGCTATCGCCAATCGCAATTTTGTATTGGCTATAGAATCTGCCTTTTCCTTTTCTTGCTTTTCTTTGGCTAATCGCGCGTTGTACTTATTAATAAAAGGCTGAATATCATCCTTCTTGATGAATACTTGGTCTTTTGATCCTTCAAAGTACTTGCTGTCTACCATAAATATATCAAGAGGTTCAGCATCATTTAATTCAGACAAATAGAATATTGCACCTTTATCGTATATTTCAAACCGCTTCCATTCTATAAGTGTAAGGTCATCGTATAAAATGGTAGCTTTTGCAGAGTGAACATGATCGTATTTCTTATAATTCAAATAAACATAGTCTTGTCGATACAAATCATATTTCTCTTGCCAGTATGTCTTGGACACAAAAGATGACAAATACAAAGGAGCATCCTCCTCTTTTAAGAGGATCGTTGCTTTATCATCTTTTAGTACAACATAGGAATCCTTTTTGTAAGTGTATAAGTCTTTCGCTACAGAGAACACTTTTCTAGCAATTGTGACATTCAAATTCTTTACTTTTTGAATAGACTTCACTTTGCCATCAACAATCGTAAAGGCCACATTTAAGGCCGAGTTGTCTAAGACATAGACGTCTTTACCTTTTACTTGGTTAATATCAGAAAATCTGTCTTCCTGTGCTAAGAGTGAAGAAGCACATAATAATAACAGTAATAATGAAAATAATAATTTCCTCATAGTTCTATTTCGTTTTAGTTCGTTATTTTTACACATTAGGGTCGGTTCCGCTGTGTACTCGTATCCTTATTGTGGATTGCAGCCATATTTTTGCTACGCTGTTGTGGAGTTAGGTAATCCATAAATAGACGCTTTCAATCTCTTAGTGCATGGATAAATCTTATCTGGGGATTCAGTTTTATGTACACCTTTCCATCGTCATCACGATACACCTCTGAAATTTTATGTCTAGATGTAGATGGCGTTTCAAAAGCCGTGTTATTGAGCAGATAATTCTCCAACTGATTTCTATCATAAAAATGGTAACACACAATGTCTCCATCTTCCTTCACCACGATAAATCCTCCGTTAGCCGCATAAATTCCATTCCATGGATTATTTGCCGTCATTCCCAAAGCGACAATTACCAGAAAACGTTTCATTACCAGCTCATACCAGAATTTTCGATTCTCGTCACCGATTCCGCAAGGGTCACTTTCTGCAACCCTATCCACTATCTCCCTAACTGTGGTACCCATGTCATGCCTATAATAGTTTATGAGGCATTGCGCAAGCAGCAAATGAAAATTGCTATCTATGTTCCTAAGATTATTGTGGAAAACAGGATCTATCACTTTGTCATAAACTACGCTATATCCCCAGTCTTCCAGTAAAGAAAACCATACGGAAAAGAATGCAGGTCTTCGCGCCTGGTATTTTTCTGGAAGGCTCAAAAAAGCAGAATCCTGTTCTTTAACTTCTTCTGGAGAAAAGTCATGACCTTTCTTTCTTCTGAATTGTTTGCTAATGAGGTTCAGAAATGCGATTTGCTCATCTGAAATATCGCCCACAATTTGATAGCGAAAATTTGTTCCATCGCCATTGCTATTAAACAAGGTTGATTTGCCGCCTAGGCGCGATTTAATTGAAAAACCCATCTCGCGATTTCTATCAACACGCATGTCATGAATAATCATACGGATATCCTCCTTATTCGATGAAGAGGCTTTCACGTTATGAATATTCAATGCTTTCATGAAATCCATCATGTCTGGTAACTCAAAAGCTGGGCCTTTGCCGTTCTTTATCTGTTTAAGCAACAAATGGGCAACATTATCAAATTGTTCCTGAGGAATAATAGCTTCTTGTTGTTCTCCTCTTATCAATATTTGGCGTTTTGCTGAATCTACAATATATACTGTATCTGGATCTTCCTTATGTTCATGTCGCAAAATTTGTATGATCGGGAAAAAATCATTCTCTATTTTCCTGTAGTTCTCATCGCCAGAATAAACCACGCCATCAGCCAAAAGACGAATATGAGCGTATAGTTCACTCCAGTCTCCCTTGTTGGCAGAAATTTTATCTTCTGCATCAAAATTAAAAAAGAAAAAAAACATAGCCATCAAATTAAATTCATCATTCTTAATTCTTTTTCTGCTGTTGCCTTGATAGCAGGTATCGCCACGCTGTTTCCAAACTGTTTGTATGCGGATGCATCTGCGACGACAATCTTAAAAGTGTCTGGGAATCCCTGAAGTCTCGCCCATTCTCTAGGTGTCATCTTTCGAACTCCCTCGCGATTAACCTCTCCATGAATATTGGTAACAGGACGGAAATCTGTCAGACGATCATCTATTACCAAATTTCTTTCTCGTCCCATACCACCTACAACAATTGCGTTTGCAACTCCATTCTTGTCGATAATCTCGTAGCCAAATCCGTGTCCAGCAGCCTCATGACGAGCACGGTGCCTTCTTAACGTTTCCAGATATACATCTGACAGATAGTATTTGACTGACACCTCTTTATTCTCCATAATTTTCTTGAATGGAACACGATGTCCTTCAGGCGATGTAGGGTCTGGATAATGGAAATTATTGATGTTTATGTGAAGGTCTTTGCGGAAACCTATTATGTAGACACGTTCCCTATGCTGAGGCACGCCAAAGTCCATGGCATTTACTATTTGAGGAGGAACCACGTCATAGCCAACTTGATCCAAATGGTCTAGAATAGTCCTCAAAGTTCTTCCCTTATCATGAATCATCAAACCTTTGACGTTTTCCAAAAAGAACGCTTTGGGCTGGTGTCTGCGAAGAATCTCCTCAATTTCGAAGAAAAGAGTTCCTCTTGTTTCGTCCTTAAATCCCAATCTCCTTCCTGCAAGAGAAAACGCTTGACAGGGGAAACCACCACAAAGCACGTCAAAATCCTTTGGTATGTATTGCTTTGTAACTTCCTTAGTGATGTCGCCAAAGGGCATTTCACCATAATTGGCCATATAAGTACGTTGTGCCTGCGCATCAAATTCAGAGGAATATACGCATTTACCACCAAGTTCCTGCATAGCAATACGGAAACCACCGATGCCAGCGAACAAATCGATGAAAGTAAATTTCGGATTCTTTGGTGCAGGGAAGGGGACATTAAAAAAGTCTGCAAACAAATCACACTCCAGCGGACTATCTGCTGCCTTTGTTATAACCTCATCATCAACATCTTTCCACCTAGGGTTCTTCTTGTCCTGCTGGTGCTTGTATTCAATGAAGTCGCGGATAGCCTCCAGAATTTCGTAGCGTTTCTCGCCAGATGCTATATCGTGTTTACCATCAAGAGTATGCAGATAGTGGCTTAATATGGCAACCTGCGTCTCATAAGATGCAGGGCCATATATTTTAAGTCCGTCTTCTGTTACCTCTTCAGGTATCTCTGATAGTTTTATATCTTTAATTGCCATATGGGTATAATCACTTTAGCCTACAAAGGTAGTATAAATCGGGCAAAATACAAAACAAAATACATAATTATTTATAAAAAAGACCCACGTAGTGCCTCGTTGCGAGGGTCCTGATATGCTTTCCCCCCCTTGAAATTGAGTCAGAGTCAGTAATGTCAGGTACCTGTCACCTGCCATCCATCGTGGCAAAGATTTCGAAAGGTAGGGGAACTGCCGTATTATCAAGTTCCTTGCTCCTCACGTCCACTGGGCGCGAGCTTTTGCCTATTTTCACCCAGTCTTCCCTGAAGCTCGGGTTAGTCAGTATGTAAACGTAACCATGTTCTTTGTTTGCCATTTATCTCGTTCTATATTGTTATTGGAAATAATATTTAATCAGGAAGCATATGATAACCAAAATTACGATGAGTAGGATGCTGTTCAACAGGGCCTTTGAAGCATTATGATCCTTCATCTTTTTAACAACCTCCGTATTGCTGTCGTTTGCCACGAAGGCCTTCAAGCTGCCAGTAAATCTGTCGAACGACAAGAATACGTGGGCGTCAATACCCTTATGGATACTGACTTTCCTGCTACGCATATTGGCCTTAAACTTCAGTTCGCAGTCACCATCAATAGGAAGTTTGAACTCGCTGGCGGGTGCAACCTTCACCTACAAGTTCACCATTTCTATAGATTTTTACATTCGTGTCTACAGCAAAAGTTTCTTCATAACCATGTATGGTAACATAGTTCGAAGTGTTTTCAACCTTTTCGGGTTCGGAAGCCTCTATAGGGCAACCGCAATGAGGACAGCTTTTAGCCTTCTCAGATATTCCCTTCCCACATTCGGGACAATTGATTAGTGCCATATATCTTGTTTTAAGTTTTATAAATGCAAAAGTAAGCAAAATAATTGAAAAGTCCAAACGAAAATATAAAAATGTTATAAGGATAATACAAATTAATTGAAGTACACTCAGTACGGAGATTCACAAATTAACAAATTCACAAATTCACAAACGCAATTAGTAAACCATTGTACTTCCAGATAGAGTGGCGGAACTAACAATAATTTACTCTATTAAATTATATAATATATTTATATATTATAATATATAAATATATTATATAATTATTGTGAATACATTTCGATTCTGTTTTCCGAATATCACTACGTTTTGTGAATTTGTTAATTTGTTAATTTGTGAATTACTTTGTGTGTCTTTGTCCTAAAAACTGGTGTCACGAATAAGAGCCACCCGTTGCTCAGCAGAAAACGCTTATGAGACAGCCGGTGGCTCTTACTGAAAATCCTGTGCCGCGCGCCGCTACGGCTCGCCAAGCTGGCTGTAGATGAGGCGTACCTCGGCAGGGGTGAAGGTGCGACGGCGCAGCTGGCGCAGGTGGCAGAGCGCGGGGTTGATGGTGATCCACTGGCGGAGCTTGTGCCAAGCAGCCTCGGGACAGAGGCTGGGGAAATACATCTGGGCGAGTTCCGTGCGCCCAAATGCCGTGATTTTAGTTTCTTGTGATTCGTTCATATCTGTTGTTTTAGTTGTTCAAGTTGTCTTAGTTGTCTTTTATCTTTTCAACTGCAAAGATACGAAATAAAATTGACAAAAACGAATAAAAACAGGATATAATGTATCATAACAGATATGACTGAAAATAAATTGATTAATTTTGCACTTGTAAAGGATTACAAGTGCGAGAAAAGGCTGCGGCTCAGCAAAATTCGAGTAAAACTCGATTCTGCATTCGCCTTGCACTTTCCTTGCAGTATGAAATAAAACAATAACATTATTAATAACTAAAAACTTAAACAAGTATGATTGAACTTTATCTTTCGCAAAACAAGAACTCGAAGTCGGCAGCCTATGGCAAGTTCTACCCTCGAGTAAGTTACAAACAGACGCTGAACATCCACGACATGGCTGTTCACATGGCGGAGCACAACACCCCGTTCTCGGAAGGTACCATCGAAGGTATCCTGCGCGACTTCGTGAAGTGTACGCGTGAGCAGACCCTGATGGGTAACACCGTCAAAGTTGACAACCTGGCCATCTTCAAGGTGAGCTGCATCGGCAACGGTTGCACCAAGCTGTACGACGCCGATACCGACAAGACCATCAGCGCCAGCATCGGCGTGGTGAAGAAGACCGACAAGACCGGTCCCGCCGTAGGCTCGCTGAAGCTGCTGGCTCAGGCTACGGGCGAGTACACCCGCGAGGAACTGAACAAGGACGGTCGCCTGTCATGGACCGACAAGGCCGCTGAGGAAATCCTCTCAGCCAAGGGTGGCAGCACCAATGCGCCCAGCGGCAATGGTGGAACCACGGGTGGCGGAAACACGGGTGGCGGAAACACCGGAGGCAACAACGGCGGAGGCAGTGGTGATGATGAACCAGACGAAAACTAATGAGCTATGAAGAAGGAAACATGGAAGACGGTGATTCAGGTCGTCATTAGTATTCTGACAGCGGCACTGACCGCAATGGGCACTACATCGTGCATTGGCGCGCTGATGTAAGAAGTCTGATGTAAGAAGTAAGAAGGACGGACGCAAACAAAATGCGCCCGCCCTTTTATTAGTTTCCTTGCTGCCCAATGACATCGGCTTCGCAATCGTGATCCTCGTCACCTATGTCACGGCATGCCATGAAATAATAGTTGAAAACGGCCTCGGCTTGGGATCAATAATTAGCCTTTATTCATCTTCGCAGGAAGAATGCTATCAACAATAACAAACTTCATAATTCTGCATAGTCTTGATGAACCTGAGAAATGAGCTCGTCGAAATACTCATCAACAGAGACTGTGCTAGCCATCACACGTTCACGAGTAGTGGTGGCCTTAGTCTTCTGATTTGTTGTTTGACCTGTTACTATCATATTTTTTATCTTTTGACGTTGCAAAGATACATTTTTTTTTCTTTAAAACCAATAAGCGGAGGAGCTTTTTTGTTTTCGAAGACTTTTAAAGCATTATTTCTCTTAGCTGTACAATTTGGTTGTGAATAATCAGATGTCACATGGGGCCAAGGCTTTCTTTGCCGTGAAGGAAACCTCGTACTTTCTGACGGAAGGCTCACCGTCCAGCTGACCTGTTGAGCGTGTGATTTTGACGGTCGGGTATGGCCGCTCCTTGGCACCTATAACATAGATGTCACCGTCAACAGTCTCGATGACGAAAGCCGGATGCTGGTCAATGGGCACGTCATCCAGCGTCAGGAACGTCAGTTTGGCCTTTTCTATATAGCTATTGTTATCGAATGACTGTTCCACTTCACAGATAGCGCTGCCCTTCATGGTAATGCTGATGGGCTGCTCTGAGAGTGAGACAGGAATACCGGCCACGGCACGATAGACCACATCATTGGGAAGATAGTCACGAAGGATGTACCAAATGTGGGTAATTCCAGGGAGGGAGAGACACTTGTTCATGTTGTTCTGCCTTTTCTACCTTTTCTGCCTTTTTCGAAAATATTCAAAAACGGGCTTGAAGTCGTGATGATTTTTTTGAAATATTTGTGAGATAGTTCTTGCGAAGCCTCTGATAGATCTTCGCAATGGCATCCCAGCACGTTCCATCCTCATGGATGCCACGCTGCTCCATGAACAGGTAGATAAGGTCTTTTTGCTGAGCGCCCACCTTGCCGAAGTCATGCAGATAGTCCCAGACGTCGAGGTCGAAGTCATCCTTGATACGACCAAGCAAAGCATTCTTGCCAGTCTCTGTAATATAATTATACGTACGCGGATCGTGAGATTTAGAGTATGGGATATTGATGGCCACCTCTCCATCGCCCTGACGAGGAGGCATGATACCGTGAGGCATGGGGATAGTAGCTCTCTGCAACAACTTACTTTCTATGGAGCCACGAATCAGATTCACAGGATTGCTACCGCCATGACGGTGAATGAACCACTGGCGGAGATAGGAAGGCATCTTCAGATATACGCAATATTCGCTCATAATGTTTTACTTTATTAATTTACTGCAAAGGTAATAAATATCAAATAATTATCATCTATTTTATAATACTTTTCTTTCATTTTTGACCAATTATCTGGCCTATTCCATGGATAACCCCTGAAATACATCAGCAAAGGTATGAAATATGAAGCTAATATGCTAAGACACAAATAGAGTGATATTAAACAAAATGCCAAATAGCGGGCAGATTGTGAGCTTTATTTCGTACCTTTGCACCCAAATTACAGAACGATGAGAAAAATATTAATCGACGCACATACGCATACGGTAGCATCAGGTCATGCCTATAGCAGTCTGCAGGAAATGGCGAAGGCCGCAGCCGACAAGGGCTTGGAGGTGTTGGGTATTACGGAACATGGGCCAAAGGTTCCAGGCACATGTCCACAACTGTATTTCAAGAACATGTTCGTTGTACCTCGCTAGATGTACGGCATCCGTCTGCTGATGGGCTGTGAGATGAACATCCTGGACTGTCATGGCACCCTTGACCTGACGGAGGACTATATCGACTATCTCGACCTGAAGATTGCAGGCATTCATGGCGCATGGTATCAGGGTGGCACGAAGGAGGAGAACACGCAGGGTATGATTAACGTCATCAAGCACCCCAAAATGCACATCATCAGTCATCCTGGCGACGGCTCTGCAGAGCTGGACTTCGAGAAACTTGTATTGGCAGCCAAGGAAGCGCACACGCTGTTGGAGATTAACAACCACTCGCTGGCTCCACAGCGTAAGAAGTCGGTAGCACGCGACAACAATCTGGAACTGCTGCGCCTCTGCAAAAAGCATGACGTACCCACGATTCTAGGCAGCGACGCGCATATCACATTCCAGATAGCAGACTACGAGCGGCTCTACCCTCTCCTATCAGAAACCGACTTCCCCGACGAGCTGATTATGAACTACTGGCCGGATAAGTTCTTCGACTATCTGGGCATTAATCGTGAAGTCTGAATATCAGTTCTTGCTTTTATTGATGATGAAGATTCCTAAGGCCGCAAGTCCTCCAGCAAGGGCATATTTCAAATGGAACGTCTCGCCAAGGCAGAGGCACGACGTGACAGCACCTACAATAGGAATCAGCGAATTATATATGGCAACCTTGCCTACAGGATTCAGGCTGAGCAGTTTGTTGTAGAGTGCAAATCCAATGGCAGAGATGGCGATAAGCAGAATCAGGCAGATGATGCCCAGCATATTGACATTGGGCAGCGTACCACCAAAAAGAAGTCCAGGGATGATGAGTAACAAGCCTCCGATGGTCAGACTATAACCTGTTCCTACAAACACATCTATCCGACGGCTCAGTCCACGAGTCATCAAGTTAGCAATGGCAGAACAGATGGCATTGAGGATTATCATACCATCACCCAGCCACGTGAATTGTCCGCTTTCAGCTCCACCAAGGTTCAATGCCAAAATACCGCTGAATCCGACGGCACAGCCGAGAATCTTCCTTGAAGTCAGCCTGTCGCTCTTGAAACAGGCACAGGCCAGCAAAACCACAAGGAATGTGCTCAGCGAATTGAGGATAGCGGCTCGTGAGCCTTCACTATGCGACATGCCGACATAGAAGAAGAAATAATGGAACGTGGTGTTCATCAGAGCAAAAGCAAGGATGAATCGCCAGTCAATCATCTTACTCGTCTTGAACGAACGCCCAGTGCTGCGGGCCACAGACAGAACAATCAGACCAGCTGCAGCAAAGCGGATGCCTGCAAAGAGCATCTTACTTCCTGTCATATCTGTTATTATTTCAAAGGCATTGAAGCCTACCTTGATGAGCGGGAATGCCCATCCCCATGCTATTGCAGCAGTCAGGGCAAATACGACCACCCATACAGGCCTTTGGAATATAGATATTCGAGACTGTTCCATAAGAGGTGAAAGTGCTAGTGTTATCTGATAATCTTTGCCTTCTGCAGATTATCAAAGTCACTCCAGAAATCAGAGGCTTCTGATTCTGTGAACCCCTCTGAGGATAGCTCTTTCAGGATAGCGTCCATCAGCTGTATCTTGGAGATGTTCAAATAAGGGGCAACGTCGATGGGATAAGTGAGAATATCTCCCAGCGAGCCAACATGAAGGTTCGTAATGGCGATGTCGCCATCAACTACCTTGACCTGGATATGCTTGCTGGAGCCGTACTCGGGCTTTATATCACGGAGTTTCTGGTATAGCTGATTGTCGCTATACTGCTCAGAATCGACGGAATTTATGAGTTCACGTAGTGTCATCTTCTTCTTTTTGGCTTGCAAAGGTACGAAAAATATGCCTAATTTGCACCAAGTTCATCAATATCTTTCATTAATTCCTTGAAGATAGCTTCACGCTGCGTGTCAGACATCTCAGTCAGAGGCATAAACGTGGTGAAAAAGCTAATTCTTATAGGATCCTCACCGTCCAACGTCTCTTCACCAGACAATTTGAAGCAGAAACCATCCTGTGCCAGGAAACCCTCACCGGCATATTCACCATATTCCTCAATGCGTTTGTTGATACGCTCATCAATGGGCATAATTCTCAGCGTCCGATTTCGCGAGAGGAACCTCACAGCCACTTCGTTAGCCGACAAGTCAGGCTGCTTCAGGAACCGTTCTTTATAACGCTGCAGGAAATGGCTTGTCAGAATCAGAATCTCTGGTATGCCTTTGTCTGTCCACTTAATGATGTAGCGTTTGTTGCCGTCGAACATTAGGCACAAATACCCTGACAGGACGGGAGCAAAGGGATGCTCGCGATAGAAATATATGATGTACTGGTTCTTGGATGATTGTATCTGATAGTCATACATCACGCTGGCTGGGAATTCCTCACTTTTTCTCAGCACACCCACTGCCTTATTCAGAAGCGCATCACGCTTCCAATTCAGCTTGTTCATTTCCCCCATCAAGTCAGCATAGACCTCATGGAGATTCATGTTGGCTACTATCATAACAGGGGCAAAGGTAAGGCAAAACAAGGGATAAAAAGGCCCGTATTCATGGATTAATGACGTTTTCCCGTCACTTTTTGATGTATATCACATCACAGCTTGAATCTGCGCCAAAGGAAGCGTGGTATTCTACGCCAGACGGCAGTAAGAATACGGTAGCGC
Organism: uncultured Prevotella sp.; assembly: GCA_946404405.1. Classification (GTDB taxonomy): domain Bacteria; phylum Bacteroidota; class Bacteroidia; order Bacteroidales; family Bacteroidaceae; genus Prevotella. Next base: position 13,705 of record CAMJDL010000016.1, on the reverse strand, counting down.
CAGTCGATGACACGAATATGCTGGCGATGATTGATAGCATAGACAATCTCTTTAGCCACCTTATCAGGCTTCAGCATCATAGGGTAATGAAAATCGCCACTTAGCAGAGCGGTATCAACGAAACCTGGGCGGATGTCCGTGAAACGAATGTCCAGTCCACGAGCATGCGCTTGTTGTTCCAATGCCTGTAAGTAGACGTTCTGCATGGCTTTCGTGGCAGAATATGAAGGTGCAGGGCCTAATCCTTTCGTGCCGGCAATGGACGTGATGGCTGCAATGTGACCACTACCCTGCCCTGCAAAATACCTGTATGCCTCACCAATCATTCGCGTAAAGCCCAAACCATTGGTCTGAAGCGTTGCCAGTTCTATGTCTTCCTGCAATTTACGGTTCTGCTTGCCGATGCCAGAGGCATAGAAAAACAAGTCCATACCACCAGTCTTACTGATGAGTCGTTGTAAGCCCTCAGTGGCATTATCTGCTGTCACATCTATCTGTTCGACGGCTACAGCCCCAATTCCTTTCATCAGTTCCACACGTCTGGCAGCAACACCGACCTGCCAGCCATCCTTGACGAGCAGTTTAGCTATTTCAAGGCCAATACCCGAAGATGCACCTATTACTATTGCTCTTTTATTCTCTCGCATATGCAAATAAATCCCAAAATCAACAGCAAAAGTACGAATAATAATTAGAAAAGTACTATCTTTGCAACATAATTTAAGCGATTTTTTCAATACCACTAAACAAATACGATTATGAAAGTCCTGATTTTACAAGGCTCTCCGAGAGCTAACGGTAACACCGCATGGATGGCGGAAGAGTTCAAGAAGGCCGCTGAAGCAGCTGGTCATGAAGTAACGCTGGTGAACGTGGCAAAGAAGAAGATTGCAGGCTGTCTGGCTTGCGAGTACTGCCATAACAAAGGCAACGGTGCCTGCATCCAGAAGGATGACATGCAGGAACTGTACCCACTAATGGCCGAAGCCGAGGCACTGGTATTGGCAGGCCCCATCTACTACTTTACACTCTCAGCCCAGATCCAGCTTCCTATCCAGCGCATGTACTGTGTGAATGCACCTGCAAAGGTGAAGAAGATGGCACTGCTGATGTCGTCATACTCGCCTAACGTCTATGATGGCGCAGTAGCTGAGTTCCGTGACATCTGCAACTACTGGAAAGTTGAGAACATGGGCTTCGTCAGTGCCAAGATTGACGAGCAGAAGACTGACGAAACCAAGCAGAAAGTGATTGAACTAGCTGGAAAGCTCTAAACATTTCAACGAGATAATACAAAATCAAAGACCCGACCTGCATTTAGCAAGCCGGGCCTTTTTGGAAATATATATAGTATGGCAAACAGTTATGCCATGAAGTGCTTGATGTTACGGGCTGAAGTCACTTTGCCGTCATAGATAACCGTTACCTCGCGAGTGCGTGGATTCCACTTGGCATCAATCACGCCCTTCATATTCTCGGCCTTGGCAACGACCTTCTTGTAATTCTCGTGACGGCTCACCTTGATGGTGCAAGTCTTCACGTCAGGACGATAGACGTTGCCTTTGTGGGCATTGTTGTGCGACAGTGCTTTGTCAACCTTGTCGAAGTGCGATGCGCCCTTATGGTTGTTAACTACAACAACAGTAGTTTTCTTGTCGTTCCTGTCGTTGCGTGGGTTGTTCTTATTACCTGCCATTGCCGGCATTGTGGTTGTGAGTGCCATCAACATCATCATGGCTGCGATCACCTTATTCATAGTCTTCATATCTTTGTCTCCTATATTTAAATGGTTCGACATTTATTTCTTGTTCACGGTGCAAAGATAGGGCGAATACATGGGATTTGAAAATGAATTTTCCTATTCTGCGCTTCCAAATCCCTAAAGTTTCATGGGGATTTTCCCCTGAGGGTATGGCTTGTGTCCAGATTATCTTCTGAACACATAGCCATTTGAGAAATAGAAATCATCGATGAAGAGATCACGCGCGTAAGCCTCGTAATCGAAGTATGAAGCCAGATGGCCCATCATGTCATCGAGATTGTAGCACTCATCCACGATGTGCTCAGCGAAATCCTTCTCAGAATCCCACTGGCCCATGTAGCGCTCCTTGAAGCTGGCTACGCAATCATTGCCGAATGCTTCTGAGAACTCATCGAAGGCATCCCTGTCATCATCATCCATATCGGCATATTCCATGATTCTGTCAAATGTATCCTCATCGATACCACTTTCAGAATACCAGGCACTGGGGAAACACTCATAATCCTGATACATTTTATCACAAGTTTTGATAAGATGTATTATCCCAAGTCGGAGGTTATCAAAAGTTCACTGAATACCAATGCTCTAACTCTTTGAAATTGAGGAGTGCTTTTGATAACATTTCTGAATAATCACGTTTTTAAAGTATGACCCTATTATTAACAAAAACGTGATTTTATGAACAAAACGGAAAACATTGATGCATTATTTGATCGGTGTAAGGTGGCCATGGCTAATCATGGCTATTCCGATGAAAGCATCCTACGCACTCAGAAACTGTTCTTAAGAGGAATAAGAACAGAGATGTCTTCAATAGGACAGACAGATTTTTCACCAGCTTTAGGCATGGAATATTTGTCTAAACTGGAAGAATGTGGTAACCCCTTTGCTTATCGCCAACACCGAAGGGTAGTTCTTCTTTTATGTGATTTCATGGAAACTGGCAGAATCAAATCTTCGTATAGGCTCAAGCCGAAAAATCCATTTCCTTTAGAAGGGAAAATCGGAGAACTTTGTGAAAGATTCATCGAAGATGGAACGATACGGATGAGATGGAAAAGGAATACTATTGAAAGCCATCGCAGACAACTCAGTCTCTTTGTAAAAAGCCTAGAAATAAAAGGTGTAATAAATATCAACGATGTAACAGAAAGCATTGTGGCTGAGATTATTGACAGGACAACAAATAAAGCACATCTCTCATATAGCCTTAGATCGGCTTTCAGATTCTTCAAGGATAATGGAATCGTAGACGATGACTTCGGAGAAATCCTTAGGTATAGGAATCGTCGTGGTGAGATAAAGGTACCATCAGTTTACACGCCTGATGAAATCAAGGTAATCGAGGAATCTGTATGCCAAACTGACCCAATAGGAATCAGGGACTATGCCATGCTTCTGCTGGCAACAAGGCTTGGCATGAGAAGCTCAGACATCAGGATGCTGAAATTAGCCAACATAGACTGGCAAGACAATAGGATTGTCATTTCCCAGTTCAAAACGGGGAAAGAAATAGAACTACCACTGCTTAATGATGTCGGTGAAGCTCTAGTAAATTATCTTGTGAATGTGAGACCAAAGATTAGCAACCCATACGTTTTTGTTGCTTTGACGTCACCATATAGGCCATTCAGTCGTGTTGGCATCACAATACGCTTCCAAAAGATTGTCAGGGATTCCAAGATCAAAATAGGAGATCGACACTTTGGAGCCCATTCAATGAGACACTCTCTGGCAACCAACATGCTGAGTAAGGGAATAAGTCTACCTGTCATATCTGATATCCTTGGACATTACTCAACGGAAACAACGATGTCTTACCTTCGCGTGAGCACAGACCTTTTGAAAACAATCGCATTAGAAGTCCCTCCTGTTGACGAGGCGTTTTACGAACAGAAAGGAGGTGAATTTTATGTCTGACCTGAAATTTACAAGCGTATTTGCCCCATATATAAACGAGTATCTGCAGCACAAGAGAAACATGGGCATAAAAGAGATAACACTGATAAAGCTAGAAGGCAAGTTGAAGGGTTTTGATGTATTCTTTAACCACATGGGAATAAAGGAACCGGTCATCACAGAAGAGACAATAAGTAGCTGGCGCAAGTCTGAGAATTCGAACAAGCCTATAACGACCTACGGCAAGACTCTTATAATGAGGGATTTCTGTAGATTCCTCTGTAAGATGGGTTGCGTTAGCTACATTCCAAGACCTAACCGTACATTCAGGACTGACTTTGTCCCTTATGTGTTCACTCACCAAGAAATGAAAAAAATATTTGTGGTAGCAGACTCTTTGCGTAAACATGCATCAGCAAATACACACCTCTTTTCATTTCCAACCATATTGAGACTCCTTTATAGTACAGGAATTAGAATTAGCGAGGCTTTGAACATAAGAAATAAGGATGTGGATTGGAGTAAAAGGACTATAAGACTGACTCATACGAAGAACTCGCATGTGCGACTCGTGCCTTTATGTGACAGCATGTTCTGTGTCCTTGATGTTTATTGCCAAAAACGCAATAAACTCCCTATCGAAGGGACTGACAGCCCGGATGCATTTCTTTTCATCACGGGGATAGGAAAAAAATGCCAACCAGATTCAATACTGACATACTTTCACAAAGTTATCAGGAAAAGCGGAATCATCTACAAAGGAGGGCAATTTGGGCCGCGAATTCATGACTTAAGACATACATTTGCAGTACACTCGCTAAAGAAGATGTCAGACAGTGGCATGAATCTATACACTGCCCTACCAATTCTCTCAACAATGCTAGGACACTCATATGTAGCATCTACGGAGTATTATATTAGAATGACGCTTGAGGCGTTTCCGGAAATCATTCAGAAAGAAAAACAATTGTCAGAAATCTTTAAAAGTATCAACGATGGAAAACAATAGCATAGCAAAATATGTTACACGCTTCTTCCAGGATTATCTCATGGAAGAACGTGGGGTAAGCGCAAATACTATAAGGTCCTATAGAGACACCTTTACACAATTTCTTAGATATTATTCAAGAAATGGTAAATCGCCACATGAAATAATACCTTCAGACATAAATAGGGATATGATTGTGAACTTCCTGAACCAGACAGAAAACATCAGAGGTATAAAGGCTGCAACACGGAACCAGCGGCTGGCCGCATTACATTCTTTTGCCAAGTTTATGACATATGAGGATGTCGTAAATATGGCCCAATGGCAGTCTATCTTGGAAATAAAGGTAAAGAAGGCTGAAAAGCCCCATATCAATTATATCTCAATAGAAGGCATGAGATTCCTATTAGCACAAATCTCATCCTCAACAAAAGAAGGCCGACGTGACATCGCCATGCTTTGTTTCCTGTATGACAGTGCTGTAAGAGTGCAGGAACTCGTAGACCTTACGCCAAGCTGCATAAACTTCATTTCGCCATGTCATGTCGTAATTACAGGAAAGGGGAGAAAGAAAAGGAATGTGCCTCTGCTTGATGCACAAATAGCGCATCTGAAATCATACATGAAAGACTATTCTATAGACAATCAGCAGAACCTATATCGGCCACTCTTCAGAAATAATCGTGGTGGCAAGTTTACAACTGCTGGCGTGTCGTATATATTACAGAAGTACACTGGTATGGCTCATTTGCAACGACCTGATATTATTCCTGCAAGACTGACGCCTCACTGTATAAGACATACAAAAGCCATGCATCTGTTACAGGCTGGTTGTGAATTGTACTACATAAAGGATATCCTGGGGCATGAATCCATAAGAACAACGGAAATCTATGCCAAAGCAGATTCAAAAATGAAGAGAGAAGCTTTGGAGCAAGTTTATGTAGACGTGGTTCCAGAGAAACTTGAAGAACCGTCATGGCAAACAGACAGTAAGCTTATGAATTGGTTGAAAAACCTAGGGAAATAGGAATGTTATGAAAAGTTAAAAATAAAGTAGCAAGAATATTATGTTGAGAATCAGAGACAAACCAATCTGAACTTTTGATAACCTCCGACTTGGGATAATACATCAGCTCAGGATCCTCCTCATCAGCGTGAAGATTGTGGCAAACCTCCATGAATGTATCATAATCGCCGCACTTCACCATATCTACCCACATGCCAAAGAGGCTGCCATCATTGTACTTGGCGTATGTGCCAACGTAAACGGCGGGGTGATTGTCCTGAGAATCATTCATATAATCCTCAACCGACATCTTCTGAAGGATGAGCTTACCAAGACGATTGTTCTCCTCCTTAGCGAGGCTCTGAAACTCTATTGACTTATTGTTCTGCATAACTGTATGAATTTAAATGTTTAACTTCTAGTGATGCCCTCTGTGTGAGGGCTTTTTACGATGCCTACAGAAGTGAGCGGGAAGAAGTACGCAGATGCAAGGAATGGCAAGGAAATTTTATGGAATACCATCATTTTCTTGACGTCAGTAAAATGATTGGAAGGTTGCCAGAAAATATCTGCAGACATAACACCGTGGTACTTGCAGTGTACGCCCGCCTTAACTTTGCATCGAAAAAGTCAGGAACACCAGCAAGAGCGCATCACGTTAAACACCAAATTCTTTATGCAGAATGTCAGGAGAGGTGAGCCTGATAAGAGATACGGGAACAGTGGTAAGCCAGCTGCAGGATGTTGGTACCAAAACCAAGATGAAGAGGGCCAATTAACCAGCCATTGATAATGGAGCCAAGAATGGAAGCCTATATGTGGGGAGATAAAATGCAGCGATACCTTGAACAATGCTGCCACAATCAGCTAATGAGGAGAATAAACTATACAGGATTGTATTTCCTGTGCCGAGAAAAAAAGATGAGAACACTACCTGCTACATGCTACAAATGCCGAAATACCGATGTACAGGGCATTTCGTGCTCAAAAAAAGCGTAGCAACCTTGATTCTGTAGCAACATGTAGCAAGATTCAAAAAGTGGTTTTTTCGCTGGGTTCGTAGATGATAGTTGCTACAAGGAAACCTCGATAAATAAAGGGCTAACAAGCATCATTCAGATGACTGTAGCAACTGTAGCAAGCACATAATCGATGTTTTCAATTTCTCTCATGCCTTGTTTTTATCTATATAATCTTCATTTTTTGAAGATTTCACGAAGGGGGGATTACTTATATATAAATATAGCGTGTACGCAGAAAATTTAAAAAGAGAAAAAACAAAAAAATGAAGCGGGCCGTTGGCATATAAATCCAACAGTCCGCAACGAATAGAGAATCTATGTTATAAGAAAACTACTTTTTCTCCTGAGTATCGAATATCGGCACAATGTCGTAACCATGGAAGGGAGCTTTGCCTGGCACTCTCTTGGTGTGATAGTAATAACCCAAGGCTGTGAGTGCCTGGCCAACGGTCACCTCGTTGACCTGCTGCATAGCTGACGAGATCTTCCGTTTCTCCTTCAGCTGCAGCACCACTTCCATAGCAGACATGAATTTGCATTCTTCGCCATCTTCCGGCTTACGATAGTAGATACGGATCAGTCTGAGCGCATTTGTCTCAAGCACATATTGGCGATTCTCATCCACAAACTGCCTGTACTCCTGCTGAGACCATGCCGGCTCAAAGCCACCATCGAGCAGCATGACAGCCTCTGCCCATAGCTGGTCCACGTCAAGACGCTTACGGTTGTCATCGATGGAGTCAACCTCAATAACAGCCAGACGGCGCATCAGACCGGCATCAGGCTTGCTGATAAAGCCGCCCATACGCTGGTTCTTGTTCGACGTAAAGCAACAGGAAGCTATACGAGGCACCTTCTCAACATAACGAGAACCAGGTCGTTTGATTTCAATCTCACTGGCCGACATATACATCTTGAACTCCTCTTCATTGCTCTTGCTGATGGCGGCAAACTCATCGAAGTTCAGCAGGAACCGTTGGGCAAACCCATTAGGGAGCGAAAAGATCTTTCCTTCCTTCTGTGCCACCTGATAGTATTCCTTCAGGCAAGGCGGTACCAGCATCTCAAAGAACGACGTCTTACCGATACCAGCCTTGTCGCCAACAAGTCCGAGGGCCACATCATTCAGACGTATACCCAAGGAACACGCCGCCGTAGCTATCAGCCATTTGCGCAGAAGATAGCCTGCCCGTTCTCTGCTTTCTTTGTCATCCTTCGGCGTATGCAGCGAACTACATAACATGTCAATCTGCGAGGGACCTTTGTACTTCCCCCGCAGAGACTCAAAATAATCCTTGACAGGATTGAACGACTCCATCTGATTAGGGCTGGCCAGCAACATCCTCAGGTTCTTCTCCGATATCTTCAGCTCGTCAGCATAAGCATGCAGAAGGATGTCATTCTCCGTCACAGGAAATTCATAATGATAGGCACATTCAGGAGTGGGACTTAACGACACCTTACTACGATCCAGAAGATTGACGCGGACAATATAGTTCTGGTTGAGCCATTCCTTGACCATATCCAAACGGTTATAGGAACGCCCGTCTGACATTTCTGTATCCAGCTGCCAACTAGACGTCCTGCTCATTGTGCTTTGTCCTCCTCCCATTTCTCACGGCGGCTTTCACCAGGCATCTGTACAATATTGGTCATTTCCTGTATACGCTCTCCGATATATTTGCCATAGCCGACGAGCTCACCTCTGTCATTACGGCCTTTTGACAAAGTCTCAATCTTGAAGTTTGAAGTAAAGAAAGTTCTGGCACCATTATTATAGCGCAAAGCCATCAAGTCGGCTATAGGACGCATCTTGTTGCCAAAGGCATTCATCTCCAGCTGCTCGCGGCCCAACTCGTCAATGAATAGCGGACGGGTGGCCAGACTGTTGATCCCATCATCGATAATTCGCTGAAACAACAGGGTTGCCGGTATCATTTCAACAGTCCTGCCTGAGATGAAATGCAGAATCTCACAGAACGACTGCATCAGGAGCGTCTTGCCGCAACCGACCTTACCACCGATATAGATACCCTTGTGAATGTTCCACTTACATTCCTTAGAACCAATAATATAGAGCCACATCTGGTAGATAATGTCTCTATTGTATTCGTCAACCACGTAAGGATGATACACGCCACGCTGTGCCATGAAAGCCTGTGCTGTGGCACTAAGCAGATTCCAGTAGTTATCCTTGCTGAGAGACGGACAGTGCCATATATTCAGTTCGCCAGTAGCCTCCCTGTATATGCTCCTCTGGTTCTCAATGGCATTATTCACCATTCTGTCTATATACTCATTAGTAGTCTCCATCGCCTCGTCCTCCTGCTAATGTGGGTTGTTCGTAGTTCTTTGTGGTCACCTTGAAGAAGCGAGGATAACCATTGGCCATCGCAAACTGCAGATACTCAATGGCTATATCTTCCTTGCCATCACTTAACTTCTTCAGATAAGCCAGAGCGGCATATTCCATGCGGCTCTTCATGTACTTCTTATGCTGCTCTTCCAGATAATCCTTCCATTTCTGCCAGGCCTCCTGAAACGAATCCGTGTTCCAGGGCAGGACAACCTCTACAGGCTCAATACTAGCGTCTGCCTCCTTATCTATCTGCTGGCACAGCGAACTGGCCTTATCCTTCATCTTATTCCACTCACGTACAAACTCCTTATGACGCTTCTCAGTCATCGAGGGTAGTCCTCCTTTAATGAATCCATTCAAGGCATCGTTAGCATCCGCCAACGAATCCCAGAATGTTGTCATCAAATCCTTTAAGTTGCTTTCTTGTTTCATGTTTCTCTATTTAAACAAATAATGCTGCAAAATTAACTGGCTGACGGGCATGACCAAAAGACCATCAGGGCCTTGCATAAACTAACCAGAACTAACCCTGAAATCTTTCTACCTTAAGGTCAGTCCATGCAGGCTCCCGACAGTCTTCAGACATCATCTGCCATTTCTGCAGCAATTTCCTGGTCTTGTAATACGAATGAGGGGCAGAACACGCCTCCCGTTCTCCTGACAGACGGTTAATTGCTGTCACGACATACAATCTCATTCCACGTCTTGGCAATCATCTGTCAGTTCCGTATTGATTATGATTTCCTTGAACCGTGGAAAAGCCTCGAGGATTTCAATTGCCATCTTATATACAGATGGACCATCATCCACTAATATCTCGCAACCGCCTTGTGCGGCTTCTTTTAAAGATTCCATACAACCTCCCACTACGATTTGGTCGTTTAAGTTTTGTACTTTAAGTTTCATTGCAAAGTTCTATTTTTAAATATTCTACATACTTCATATATCTCATGCAGAAGCGACCATTGATGCACGCTCTGCCATTCTCACATCGTCTGCACTTGTCGGGCATAAGAAAAAATGCCCTGCCTCGCTTTCTTCCCAGAGAACGGGAACAGGGACTTTATCCAGTCAAAGGTGTTATATATCTTTCATATACCCAAACAGCTCATTTTTCAGGAAATATATTCTCTTTCCCATGTGATGTGCTGGTGCAGTATTATTCTTTACTCTCTTGTACATAGCCCATACGGAAACCTTGCATACCATTGCAGCTTCAGCAATAGTCAATATCTCATCATTACATACTGCTAGAGGCTCAACCATTTTGCTGGGATTTTTTTACGCCATTCACCTTTCAAGTCGTTATCTCTCAATTCTGCATCGTGCTCATCAGCTGTGACTGCTACCAGATATACCTGAAGAAGTCGCTTTTTTGATGCTGCATGCACGAAAACATTCAGTTTTCTACCATCAATAATATTAAACTCAGATAATTGAGTGGTGAAAGTTCTTAGCTTTCTGTACTCATTAAACATTACCAGTGCTGTTTCACCTGGCTTAAGATTCTTTGCCGTCTCTAAGGGACTACCTACGATTTTCTTACTTTTCATCTATACTATTCAAATTACATATAATCACGTTTTAGTGACCAGCTCTTTTTGAACTGGACTGCAAAGGTAAGTCTGTAGATATCAGCCAAACTGTGAACGCAGAAAAATCTGTGCTATCTAATCAAGACTTTAACAAATTAACCCTTAAACTATACACTTGTTAACAAACCATTCAACAAAACAAGCATTAAACAGATTTGTTCTGGCATACTTTAGAATCACTTAATAACACAGCATAACACCTGATATTCAGCAGGGGATTTTGTCCTTAAATATAATTTGCCCCACATTTTGCCCCACACGAGGCATTTCTCTTATAAATAAATATAAGGTACACGTAATATACGGAAGTAAAAAAACTGTAAAAAAGTAGGTTCATAATTTGTTTGTATCAAAAGAATTTCGTACCTTTGCATCATCTATCTAATCAATCAATAAATGTGCGGATAGAAAGGCATAGAGCTGCCGTCCAAAGATTGAAATTCTGATGATACAGCTGATTTGATACACGATTCCAATTTGTATCAAAAATTGTTATAACGTGTTGATAATCAGTATAGGGGTCAATTCCGCCGGAATCACTAAAAGAGAGGTTTTCACCTCTCTTTTTTGTTTTACTATTCTTTCCACGACATTAGTCGAAATATGATAATCACCTTACCGTCATGTGGAAACAGCCCTGCTTGACCTCGTACTTGATATAGCAACGGCCCTCATTACGCTTGTCGCGCAACACCTCTGAAAGAACCCATTTCAGTGTATCGTTACGCACCTCGCGCGTCAGAGGCTGGTAGCGGTTGTAACAGATGTCAATCGTTGTTCCATACAAATGACAGCTTTGTTCAGTAGCATTTGGATTATGACGCTGAAGTTTAGCCACATCCTCCATTGTACGCAGCACACTGGTAACGATGAGCTGATGAAGGGGCAAGCCCTTGGCATACAGACTATCGTAAAAAGCCTCACCAATATCCTGTAACATCAGTGCTGCACGTGGCACAAGGTACGGAATGGAACTGCTTAGGCGGTCGACATGATAGTACGGACTTTCTCCGACATACACCAACTCCTTCTTTCGATGCTCAGCATCATCACGATTCTTCACAGGTCGCACGCCCCACTTCTGGGCAGCCACAATCTGAACGCTCTGACTATCAGGAAACTCAGACTTATAATTGTGAACGCCACGAATACGATTGTATTTCTGCGTAGTCTTGACAATCGGAGCATCCTCAACACGTTGAGCACGTTGCACGAAATACCTAATAATACCCAGCAAGGCAACAATAGCAAAGAATGCAGCTAGGAACTGGCGCTTCGTAGGGTGTTTTATCTTTTCTATGATTTGTTCTATCTTCACTTCTCTTCTCTATCTTCTTTAACTTCTCTAACTTCTCTAACTTCTCTAACTCCTTCTACACTTGTTATACCATTCAAGCAACATGCCGCGAGGAATACCACGCTTGACAGCTGCATCGAGCACGCGACGAGCCTCCTTTCTACGTTCCAGAACCAGTAAGAGATCAACATGCGATACCACATAGGTAGGATCTTTGGGCGACAGTTCCTCAGCCTTCTGCCAGTCATAAAGAGCCGCTTCGTCCTGTTTCATGTCACGCTCCAAATTGGCACGGGTAGCATAAGCTACAGCCGAATCCGGACACTGCTGAACTACCTGGTTCAAATGGTCAAGGGCTTCCTGCTTACGACCCAACTGTTGCAGAACGACAGCCAACGAGATACGTGCCTCGAAATGATGTGGCAACACAATGAGCAAGTCGTTGAGATCGTTGCGAGCCAAGTCAAAGCGACGCAGATGCGTGTAAGCGTATGCCCGATAGAACAAGGCAGCAGGATTGCGTGACTCATGTTGCAAAACCAGAGCATACTCCTCAACAGCATACTGCCACTGCTTCAGTTGCAGATTGGCATTGGCCTTGCGCAGATGCAAGTCCGTAGACCACTGCGACTGGGCAATCTGCTTGTTTAGCACAGTCAGCGTATCGCGCCAGTTTTCCTGTGCCTGTATGGTTTGCTGCCACGTCATGGCAACAAACAAAACCATCAAGCTTTTTCTATATAATCTACAATCCATTGACCGACTTCTTTTGTTCCATACTTACCACCACCTTCGATCTGGATTTCAGGTGTACGCACATTAGCATCCAACGAGGCGTTAACGGCCTCACGAATCAACGCACCTTCGCGCTCTAATCCGAAATGTTCCAGCAACATAGCGGCAGACAGTATCTGTGCCAACGGATTGGCAATGTTCTGACCGGCAGCCTGAGGCCATGAGCCGTGAACAGGTTCGAAAAGTGGTGTGTGCTCACCCAGCGAACTGGATGGCTGGAGTCCCATAGAGCCCGTAATACAAGACGTTTCATCTGTGAGAATGTCACCAAATGTATTCTCCGTCACAATGACATCGAAGAAACGAGGCTCTGTCAGTACACGCATCGAAGCATTGTCGATGAACATATAGTCCGTCGTCACCTCAGGATATTGCGGTTCCATCTCCTTGGCAATCTGTCGCCACAAACGACTCGATGCCAACACGTTAGCTTTATCTACTACCGTCAAGTGCTTCTGACGCTGCATAGCCATCTCGAAGGCCACCTTGAGGATACGCTCAATCTCAGGGCGCGTATAAACGTTAGTGTCAAACGCCATATCGTTGTCCTGATGTTTTTCACCAAAATACATGCCACCTGTCAGTTCACGAATCACTACGAAGTCAGCACCACGCAGCAATTCTTCCTTCAGCGGCGACTTGTGCAGCAGACAGTCGAAGGTCGCTACAGGACGGATATTAGCAAAGAGACCCAGCTTCTTGCGCATAGCCAGCAAACCTGTCTCAGGACGCATCTTCAGCGTGGGATTATTGTCGTATTTCAGGTCGCCAACAGCTGCAAAGAGCACAGCATCAGCACGCATACATACATCGTGCGTTGTATCAGGATAGGCATCGCCACAGGCATCAATGGCACAAGCGCCCACCAATGCTTCCTCGTATTCGAACTCGTGACCGCATTTCTTTGCAACAGCATTGAGCACCGCCACACCTTGTTTCATAATCTCTGGGCCGATACCATCACCAGCCAATATCGCAA
>CAMJDL010000015.1 GCA_946404405.1 uncultured Prevotella sp. | reverse complement strand
ACCACCTTATCGTTGATAGAGTAACCAATCACCGTCAGGATAGCACCGATGAATACCTGGTCGATTTCCAGTGACATGGGTACCCAGCCCCACAATACGCTGTAGAAGCCGATAACCACCAAGGCATCGAGGGTCAGGGCAATGGTAGCACCCGTAGAGTAAGCTACATTGCGGAAACGCAACAGGATGTAGAGGAAGATGGCAATCAGGGCGATGATAACGCTGATGATAGCACCGTAAGTGATATCCTTAGCCACAGCAGGACCTACCTTAGCCGAGCTGATGATAGAACCACCCTGGCGAACATCAGGATTCTTGAAGTCCTCAACATTAGCCTGGCTGATGAAGCCACCCTTCTTCAGAGCATTATAAAGAATGGTCTCTGCCTTGTCGTCAACCTCAGGATTGTTAGACTCGATATCCCAGTTGGTAGATACACGGATGGTCTTGCCATCGGTACCCAGAGCGATAACAGAGGTGTTAGCCTCCTTGCCGGCATTCTCGCCAACGCTGTTGATGAAGGCGCCTGCCAAAGCAGCACGAACATCCTCAACGTGAGTCTCCTTGTCGAGTGTCACCACATAGTTACGACCACCGGTGAAGTCGATGCTCTGGCTCAAGCCACGAACAAAGAACGAGCAGATGAAGACGATAGCGAATACACCCCAAATAGCGAACGACTTCTTGTACATACCCATGAAGTTGTACTTGGCATTCTGCATCAGGTTCTTTGAGTAGCCAGTCACGAAGGTCAGACCGAGCCACTTGTCCTTCTTCAGGCGGTTCTCATAAACCAGACGGGTCAGGAACACAGCGGTGAAGAACGAACAGAAGATACCGATAATCCAAGTGGTAGCGAAGCCCTTGACAGGACCTGTACCGAAGAACAACAGGATGAAACCAGTAATCAGAGAGGTGACGTTAGAGTCGAAGATAGCGCTGAAGGCGTTAGAGTAACCCTTCTGCACTGCCTCCTTCATACCCAAGCCACGCTTCAACTCTTCCTTGATACGCTCGTAGATCAGCACGTTAGCATCCACAGCAGTACCCAGCGTCAGCACGATACCGGCGATACCAGGCATCGTCAAGGCAGCCTGGAACGAAGTCAGAATACCCAGTGTGAAGAACAAGTTGAACAACAGGGCGATATCTGACAAGATACCAGGAATGAAGCCATACAGCATAATCATATAAATCATCAGCAGCACGAAGGCTACGATGAATGAGATGACACCCTGCTTGATAGACTGAGCACCGAGTGAGGGACCTACCACCTCTTCCTGTACGATACGTGTAGGAGCGGGCATCTTACCTGAGTTCAGTGTGTTAGCCAAGTCCTTGGTATCCTCGATGGTGAAGTTACCAGTAATCTGAGAGTTACCACCATCAATCTGAGTCAGGATACGGGGAGCAGAGTAAACGGCGTCGTCGAGCACGATGGCTACGCCACGACCGATGTTCTGCTTGGTAATCTGGCTCCAACGACGAGCACCGTCAGAGTTCATCTGCATAGACACAGAGGGATGACCCATCTGGTCGAAGTCATCCTTAGAAGAGGTGATAACGTCACCCTCCAGTGGAGCACGACCGTTAGGTTCGGTAATCTTCAGGGCATACAGAGCGTAAATGTCGCCATGGGTGTTCTCGCCGCCGAAGTCCTCGGCCTTGGCACCCCAACGCAGCTTACACTCGGCAGGCAGTACGCTGGCAGCGATGTCAGAGTAGATTACCTTATTGACATCAGCAGTATCGCGAGCGCTGGCATAACCAACGATAGCCAGACCCTGTGGAACGGGCTGGAATACAGCGAACAGAGGATTCTGCTTCAGAGCCTCAGCCTTATTCTTGGCGTCAGCAGCCTTGTCGGCCTTCTTACCAGCAGCCAGCTTAGCAGCCAAATCGTTGGCAGCAGCGGCAGCAGTTGTATCAACGGCAGCGGTAGCAGCAGAATCGGCAGCAGCCACAGCTGTAGTGTCAGCCTCAGCATGACCACCGAGGGCAGCATACTTCTGGTTCAACTGAGCCAGCAGCGGATAGATTTCCTGTGAGTTATAGGTCTCCCAGAATTCGAGGTTGGCAGAACCCTGCAACAACTTACGAACACGCTCAGGCTCCTTCACACCAGGCATTTCAACCATGATACGGCCTGACTGACCTTCGAGCTTCTGGATGTTAGGCTGAACAACGCCGAACTTATCGATACGGTTACGGACTACGTTGAACGAGTTGTCGACAGCCGACTGCACCTCAGTACGCAGAGCAGCCTCGACCTCGGAGTCGCTGGACTGGGTGCTAACCTTGCCCTTCATCTGCTGGGTAGCGAACACAGCAGCCAAGGGACGACCATTGGCATTCTTCTTCCAGTGTTTGATAAACAGGGAGATAAAGTCGTCCTGACTTGTCTCCTCTTCCTTCTTGGCATCTTCCAAAGCCTTGCGATAGGCAGCATCAGTCTTGTGGTCGGCCAGCACATCAACAACGTCAGGTACTGACACCTCAAGAATCACGTTCATACCGCCTTTCAGGTCAAGACCCAGGCCAATCTCCATCTCACGGCACTGCTTGAATGAATAGATTCCGCAGTACACTTTCTCGTTCATGATTGAGTCGAGGTACTCCTGACCAGCCTCCTCACCCATGGCAGCAGCCTTACTCTCGTAATGGCGTGTTACGAATGAGAAGGAAAGGTAGAAGCAGCATACGAGAATCAGAACGACTGCAATAAATTTTACAATTCCTTTGTTTTGCATTTTGTTAGTTATATTGTTTTAATTTATGATTCTGCTATTTTAGCCTGCAAATATACTCATTTTTCTTCACATACCGAAATTTATCTGCAATTTTCGTTCTTTTTTCTTTATTTTCCTGCCATTTTTAACCAACAAAGTATCGGATAATGGTCACTTGCATCCATTTTGTCGTCAACTTTGCAGTTATAGGGTTGTAGTTGTCGTGAACAGAAAATATGGTCGATGCGGAATGAGAAGGCTTTCTGATTATATGACAAACCGACGCCGCGTCCCGTCTCTCGGAAACAGTCGGTCAGCCGTTGAGCCATGGCGTGACGCGAGTACGAGATAGGATTGTCGTTAAAGTCGCCACACACAATAATGGGGTATTGGCTGTGCTCTTCCACATACTGCAGCACGGCCCTGATTTGATTCGAGCGGGTGGCATTGGCCTCAGCCAGTTTAATCAGCAAGAGCTTTGACTCGGAGCGGGCCGAATCACTCGGCATCTCGCCTTTGATAATCTGCCGATACTGTGCACGATCATCACTATTAAGATGACAACTCTCAAAATGATTATTCACCACAATCAGCGTATCACCGTCCACCTTCAGCCACCAAGCCACACTACCATTAGCCATCGAGGCATACTTGATACGTTCGCGCTTAATGATTGGGAAGCGTGTATGAATGCCCACCGCATTGAGGCTCTGAGGGTTATTAGCTATCACCATAGTGTCGTTATAGGCCCAGTGTTTCTTGTATTCCATAAACACATAGCGCCGCCAAGTGTCCACATCCTCCTGAAGACAAATGATATCGGGCTCCTGCTCGACCAGATATTTCAATACGGTCTCGAAGCCCTGTTCATATTTATAGTTGCCGCCATAAGTACACACATTATACGACACCAGTTTCAGAGCACCTTCGGGAATGTCCTGTTTGACATTCAGGGGCATGAATATATTAATAGGTACATACGCGCACACGAGACCCACCACAGGAATCCATATCATGCGCCACTTAAAGATTAGCCAGAAGAACAGAAAAGCGAAGTTGACCAACAGAAAAAGAGGGAACGCCATACCTAATGTTGACAGCAACGGATGGTCGGCAGGATTAAGTCTGTCGCTATAGCCCACCAGCAACATGGAGATAACCGTTGCCACATTAGCACCGGCAATCATCTGGATGGTAAATGTCTTCAGTTGTTTTATCACGATCCCCGACTTTGGTCAAACAGTTTCTTCTTCTCCTCTTTCGTCAAACTGTCGTAGCCGCTCTTACGAATCTTATCGAGGATGGCATCAATCTCTTCCTGATTCTTCCGCTGACGGACATTATACTCCTCGTCAGTTTCACGATGCACGTCTGACGTATGCTCAGCCTTCATGTGCTGCTGACCTTGACGCGCATCGTACTTACGTTTCAGATTATCGAAGAACTCCTGTCCCCTACTCCTGCCAAAGCTACTCGACGAATCTGGATGCTTCTGCCAGTAACGAATGAGCAGGAAGCCAAACAGCATACCACCCAGGTGTGCCATGTGAGCCACGCCATCGCCAGGCCCACTCATAGCCGAGAACAGTTCTATAGCAATATAACCCACGATAAGCCACTTGGCCTTGATGGGGAATGGGAAGGGAATGATAAACAGCCGTTCATTGGGGAAGATCATACCGAAAGCCAACAGGATGCCATATACTGCACCAGACGCTCCTATCGTTGTCCATAGATTGATATAGGCGTCTGTCGTCATCTGAACGCCACCGGCATTCACGTATTGATAGGTTGCAAGATCCTCCATCGAATAGGTGATATACTGAACCAATTCCTGTGTAAAGCCTGCGCCGACACCACAACAAATGTAATAAAAAAGGAATTTCTTAGGACCCCATACACGCTCAATCACCGAACCGAACATCCACAAGGCAAACATATTAAACAGAATATGCGTAAAACCACCATGCAGGAACATGTAGGTGACGAATTGGTAGATATGGAATTCACTGCCCAAGAAGAAATGGAGACCCAACAATTTCGTCAGGTCAATGCCACTGCGTTCAAGCACAAAGGTGGCGATGAATGCCAAAACATTCACCACCAACAGATTCTTGGTCATTGTGGGTATATTGTTCATCTTTGTATGTACGATTTACCGATTTGCTATTTACATTATATTCAACGATTTCTCGCTATTCGCGCACAAAATTACGAAAAATATCCGTTTTAAAGCACAAAAATGGGGGATAACAAACTTTTTTTCATTAAAAACATAATTTTTTTCGATTTTTTGTTTGTTTTGTCAAAGGATTCTCTTATATTTGCATCAGAAAAATGACTTAAACCATTTATATTCACTTTTTAAAACAACAAAATTATGAACAAGACAGAATTGATTGAAAAGATTGCACAAGGTGCTGGTCTGACAAAGGTTGATGCAAAGAAGGCTCTCGACGCTACTATCGAGGCTATCAAGGGTGCTCTGAAGAAGGGTGACAAGGTTCAGCTCGTAGGTTTCGGTACATTTGACGTAGTTAAGAAGCCCGCTCGCGAAGGTATCAACCCCGCTACCAAGCAGAAGATTAAGATTGCTGCTAAGAAGGTTGCTAAGTTCAAGGCTGGTGCTGAACTCGCAGAGGCTGTTAAGTAAGCAATTTTGTAAATAAAAAATAAATGCAGGCTGCCAAATGGTAGTCTGCATTTATTTTGGTTCCACATGAACAGCCACATGTGTCTCGTCGCCATAGCGGCTCCGTAGCAGGTCCTCAACCTCTGAGGCCTTGTCGTGTGCCTCACGCAGACTCATGTCACCATCCATCATGATATGTAACTCGATGGCATAGTGGTTACCAATCCTTCGCGTACGTAATGCGTGAGGTTTGTCAACCCCAGATACCGATGCTGCCAGTTGCAGCATTTCGTTCTCCACGTCATCGGGCAACGACTGTTCCATCAGATCGCCAATACCATCACGCAGCAAGAAGATGGCAACCTTGGCGATAAACAAACCCACGATGACCGATGCCACAGGGTCAAGTACGGCCCATCGCTGTCCTAAGAAGATGGCACCACCAATACCCACAGCCGTACCGGCTGATGACAATGCATCGCTGCGATGATGCCACGCATTGGCCTCTACAGCCTGAGAATTAAGTTGGCGGGCCTTCATCATGGAATAGCGATAGACACCCTCTTTCAGTGCAATCGACAACAAGGCGGCCCACAAAGCCAATAGTCCTGGGGCCGTCAACTGTCCACCTGTCGCCCAGAAATGGATAGCGACCACACCATTATATATGATGCCGATAGCCACCAGCAACAGGGCAATGCCAATGAGTGTCATAGCAAGTGTCTCATATTTGGCATGGCCGTAGTCGTGCGACTTATCCTGAGGTTTGCCACTGATGCGCACAAAAAGCAGCACAATGACATCCGTAACAAAGTCAGACAGCGAGTGTACGGCATCAGCCATCATGGCGGCACTATGCCCCACAAACCCCGCTATAAACTTGAAGAGCAGCAACAACATGTTGACTGCTCCTCCTATGATCGTAACTTTATAGATTTCTCTGTTACGTTCCACGTCTCAGAATTCTGATTCCTTATTTTGGTTGCTTACCGATGTAGGCAAGGATACCGCCATCAACGTACAGTACGTGACCATTGACAGCATCAGAAGCATGAGAGGCCAGGAATACTGCGGGACCACCCAATTCCTCTGGATCGAGCCAACGACCAGCGGGAGTCTTAGCGCAGATGAAGCTGTCGAACGGATGACGACTGCCATCAGGCTGTTTCTCACGCAGGGGTGCGGTCTGCGGTGTAGCGATGTAACCCGGACCAATACCATTACACTGGATGTTGTACTCGCCATATTCTGAGCAGATGTTACGCGTCAGCATCTTCAAACCACCCTTAGCGGCAGCATAAGCTGACACGGTCTCACGACCCAGTTCTGACATCATTGAGCAGATATTTATAATCTTACCCTCCTTGCGCTCCATCATCTCAGGAATAACAGCAGATGAGCAGATATAGGGAGCCACCAAGTCTACGTCGATGACCTGCTGGAACTCAGCGCGCTTCATCTCGTGCATGGGGATACGCTTGATGATACCGGCATTGTTGACGAGGACGTCAATCTGACCTACCTCGGCATGAATCTTCTCGACAAGAGCCTTTACAGCATTCTCATCAGTCACGTCGCAGACATAACCCTTAACATTAGTGATACCAGCCTCCTTGTAGTTGTCCAGACCACGCTGCAGGGCAGCCTCGTTGATGTCGTTGAAGATGATGTTCTTAATGCCAGCAGCTACGAAAGCCTTGGCAATGTTGAAACCAATACCATAAGATGCGCCAGTAATCCACGCGTTCTTACCTTCCAAAGAAAAAATGTTTGCCATAATAGTTTGTTTTTAGAGAATAGTCTATTGTTGTCCAAGGCGGATTCGAACCACCACAAACAGAACCAAAACCTGTTGTGCTACCATTACACCATTGGACATTGGTTTTAAAATCGGATGCAAAGGTAAGAAATATTTGGCATTCCGCCAAATATTTCTTCACCTTTTATTATTTTACTATCAAAAGATAATAGTTCTTTTTACCTTTTTGAGCCAAGAGATACTTGCCATCGATGAGATCTTCGGCAGTAACAAGACGATTCTGATCGGTCAATTTCTCCTTGTTCAGCGAGACACCACCACCCTGAACCATCTTACGCATCTCACCCTTTGAAGGGAAGACGGGGGCTACGGTAGTAAACAGCTCGATTGCTGGCTGACCAAGTTGGTCCTTCGAGATCTCGAACTGGGGAACACCATCGAACACATCGAGGAAGATCTGCTCGTCGAGTTTCTCAAGACCCTCCTTTGTAGCCTTGCCAAACAACAAGTTGCTGGCTTCGATGGCTGCATCGAGAGCTTCCTGAGAGTGTACCAGTACGGTAACTTCCTCAGCCAGGCGCTTCTGTAACACACGACGTCCAGGATCCTGCTTATGTTCCTCTACGAGGGCATCGATAACATCCTTCTCCAAAGAAGTAAAGATCTTGATATACTTCTCGGCATCGTCGTCGCTGACATTCAACCAGAACTGGTAGAACTTATATGGTGTGGTGCGCTTGGGGTCAAGCCAGATGTTTCCAGACTCGGTCTTACCGAACTTCTTACCGTCACTCTTAGTAATCAATGGGCAGGTCAGTGCGAAAGCCTCATTCTCGTAACCAAGGGTACGACGGATGAGCTCCGTACCAGTGGTGATGTTACCCCACTGGTCGTTACCACCCAACTGCAACTTACAGTTCTTATGCTGGTAAAGGTAGAGGAAGTCGTAGCCCTGCAACAGCTGGTAGGTGAACTCGGTGAACGACAGACCATCGCGAGCCGTACCGTTCAAGCGCTGCTGTACGCTATCCTTGGCCATCATATAGTTCACGGTGATGTGCTTACCCACCTCACGGGCAAAGTCGAGGAAGGTAAAATCCTTCATCCAGTCATAGTTATTGACCATCTCAGCAGCATTTTCGTCCTTTGACTCAAAATCGAGGAACTTCGATACCTGAGCTTTGATGCACTCCTGGTTGTGACGCAGTGTCTCTTCGTTCAGCAGGTTACGTTCCTGTGACTTGCCAGAGGGGTCGCCAATCATACCAGTAGCACCACCAACAAGAATGATGGGCTTATGGCCACAACGCTGCAGGTGACGCAGCATCATGATACCGCAGAGGTGACCGATATGCAGGGAATCGGCCGTTGGGTCAGTACCCAAGTATGCCGTTACCATCTCTTTCTGGAGCAGCTCTTCCGTGCCAGGCATCATCTGTGCCAGCATGCCGCGCCATTTCAGTTCTTCTACAAAATTCTTTTTCATATTAATGTTCTTTTCGATATTTCGTTATTACGATATTACGACATTTCGATGCTTTGAAGCCCTACGGCACCGGGTCATAGCCCGAGCCACCCCAAGGGTTACATCTTAATATTCGCCAGATGGCCAAATAGAGGCCTTTGAAGGGTCCATGCTTCATGATGGCTTGACGGGCATATTCAGAACAGGTAGGCGTAAAACGGCACGACGGCCCTAACAGCGGTGATATGCATATCTGGTAGAAACGAATAGGCAACACCAGCAGCCATACCAAGGGACGCGTTATATAATGCCACAACGTCTTCATATCTTTTCGGCAATGCGACGCATCAGAGAAACGATTCGTCCTTCGACCTCTTTCGACGGACGATGCTCGTCGGACAGCCATATGAATGCCAAAAGCAGGCGCTGCCCCTCAGGCACAACCTGACACAACAGGTCTTTATGCTGGCGATAGGCTTCGCGCACCTGACGCTTCACCCGATTACGGTCAACAGCATGGTGAAAACGTTTCTTGGGGACGCTGATCAGCAGTTGGACAGGAGCATCATCGCACTGGCGCTCCGAAAGCATGTAAACTGCTCTTAACGGAAAAGCAGCCACAGACTGACTGCAACCGCCTCCAAAGAGCGACTCAATCAGCTTGAGACTGACCATGCGCTCCCGCTTCCTGAATGTTAAACGATGAACGTTGAACATTGAACGTTGCTAAACGTCAGTCTTCGATTGTCAGCAAGTAATGCTGCAGGGCACCCGTCATTGAGGGATATTTCTCTGACGGTGCTTCAATATCGAGGCGCAAACCTGCATCACGAGCAGCCTGAGCCGTAGCAGGTCCGAAAGTAGCAATAGCAATATCACCCTGCTTGAAGTCAGGGAAGTTCTTGGTGAGCGACTCGATACCGGCAGGACTGAAGAATATCAGCATGTCGTAGTCGAAAGTCTTGACTTCCTCTGGTGTAAAGTCGTTACTCACGGTACGATACATCACACACTCCTGATGGTTCAACTTCTTACTGTCGAGCAACTGTGCCAGACTATCGTTATGCACATCGCTCATTGGAATGAGGTATTTCTCTGTCTTGTGCTTCACCATTGTGGGCAGCAAGTCATCAATTTTACCTGTTGTTCCGAAGAACACCTTACGTTTACGGTATTGCACATACTTTTGAATGTAGAGCGAAATGGTTTCTGTGACACAGAAATACTTCATATCCTCGGGAATAGCTACGCGCAACTCTTTGGCCAGTGTGAAAAAGTGGTCAATAGCATGGCGTGAAGTAAACACAATGGCTGTATAGTCCAAAATGTTCACCTTCTGCGTACGAAACTCTTTTGCTGTAATACCCTCTACCTTAATAAAAGGACGGAACACCAGATCAACGTCAAATTTCTGAGCGATGTCATAGTAGGGCGACTTTTCGCTCGATGGTTTAGGTTGGGATACCAGAATCTTCTTTATCATGTCTTTGTCCTAAAAATTTATTTTCAAACTGTCTGTCACATAGTCCAATGTGCCCCAAAAAGCAAGCAAAGGAACCATTTCGAGGGCACAAAAGTACAAAATAATTTGCAATTTAACGACATTTCTTCGGAAAAAGGCGACGTAACACTTAAAAAATGTCAGTAATTTAACAAAAATCAGCACAATTATAAAATATATTACGACATTTTTCTCTGTCATATCAAAATATGCCTGCAATAACACAGCAGGAAGGAACACCACTCCTTCCATAGAGGATATGAACAACAAGGTCTTCAACCAATGTCGGTTTCTTTTACTTCCGAAGAATACGGTATTGACCAATTTATATATCAACCATTTAGCCAAAAAGTAGCCTATCATCATCACCATGTAGATGGCTATCAGGTAGTATTGCGACTTTAGGATAAAGGAATCGCCAACGAAATGAATGACATAGAAATAGTAAAGCAGCGACAGCAGCACACAACTTAACAGCACCAGGAACAACTGGATACGAAGCTCAGTACCTGTTTCAGCCATTTCCTGCACCCCATCGCTAGGTACGTAGAAGAATTTCTTGAGTTGATGGGTTACAAACTCATGCGTATTGGCAAAGGCAATAACCATCAGGATAAAGAAGGCCAGCAGTATCGAGGTGATGATACTATCGTTATGGATATTGTAGGGCACGGGATCACCTGCCACACCCTGTCGTCCGCCTGGAAGTTCAGGATGGAAAAGCGTATCCTTCGCGAAGAAACCCTCACGATAGTACTGCGGCAATTGCACATCAAGCAGGCTTTGCCCTTTCGTAGGAATGGGCAGATGCAAGGTGTCCAAAGACTCTATGCTATCCTGCTGCAATGCCATTGTTTATAGATTGAAAGCACGCTTGATATCGTCTACACGGTCCAGTTTCTCCCATGTAAACAGTTCGACATCGATGGTCTTTGTCTCATGATAACGACTGGTGAAGGTTTTCTTCACCACCTCACACTTACGACCCATGTGACCATAGGCTGCCGTTTCCAGATACATCGGCTGGCGTAGTTTCAACGAACGCTCAATAGCCTTAGGACGCAGGTCAAACAGCGTCTCAATCTTCTTGGCTATCTCACCATCGGTCATGTTTACACGCGAGCGTCCATAGGTATTTACATAAATATTCATGGGCTTTGCCACACCGATGGCATAGCTTACCTGTACCAACATCTCGTCAGCCACACCTGCTGCCACCATATTCTTGGCAATGTGACGTGCTGCATAGGCGGCAGAACGGTCAACCTTCGAAGAGTCCTTACCCGAGAAGGCACCACCGCCATGGGCACCCTTACCACCATAGGTATCGACAATAATCTTACGACCTGTCAGACCTGTGTCACCGTGAGGGCCGCCAATAACGAACTTGCCTGTGGGGTTGACGTAGTATTTGATGTCGTTACCGAATAACGACAACACAGCCTCGGAGTGGATCTGTTGTTTGACACGCGGAATCAAAATATTAATAACATCCTCGCGAATACGGGCCAACATGCGCGTGTCATCGCTGTCAAACTCGTCATGCTGTGTCGATACCACAATAGTATCGATGCGCTCAGGAATACCAGCATCACTGTATTGGACGGTCACCTGGCTTTTTGCGTCTGGACGCAAGTATGTCATCACCTTGCCCTCCTTACGGATGTCTGCCAGCGTACGCATAATGAGATGTGCCAAGTCGAGCGATACAGGCATCAGGTTCTCAGTCTCGTTGGTGGCATAGCCAAACATCATACCCTGATCGCCAGCACCCTGCTCGTCCTCGTCGCCGTTATCCACACCGCGATTGATATCTTCGCTCTGTTCATGGATGGCGGTCAGAATACCGCAGGAGTTGCCGTCAAACTGGTATTCGGCTTTGGTATAGCCTATCTTCTTTATCGTGTTACGGGCAATGGTCTGCAGGTCGATATAAACCTCGCTGCGTACCTCACCCATGATGACCACCTGACCTGTAGTAACAAACGACTCACAGGCCACACGAGCATACGTGTCGTAGGCCAGGAACTGGTCCAAAATGGCGTCACTTATCTGGTCGGCCACCTTGTCGGGATGGCCTTCTGATACTGATTCGGATGAAAATAAATAACTCATACTTAAAAATTTTGGGTGCAAAGGTACATACTTTTTGTGACATAGCAAAATAAAACGGCCTGCATCTTTTAGAGAGCAGGTCGTTTTATACTTTTTTACCTATAAATGATTACTCCTCAGGCATCATCACCACTTCGGCCATATTTCCAGCCTTCAGCACCTCCTTCACGAAGGCTGCAATGCTCTCAGGTGTCTGTGCGTTCACCACCTTCTCATAGTCTGTATGGAAGTCAACGCCGAACTTGCGCCATGTATTGATCTGTCCCAACCAATAGCTGTTCTGCTTCAGCTGGTCACCATGATTCTTGAGCAGATACTCCTTTACCTTCGTCAGTTTGTCGGCATCACACGTCTTCGTCATGTTGTTCACCTCGTCGCGCATGATCTGCAAGGCGACATCGGCCTTCTCGGGCTTCATGGGACAGTAGACGTAGATGGTGGCACTCTTCTCGAAGTCGTCACGACTCATCGAGCCGCTTGCACCAACGGTATAGGCTGCGCTGGCGTCCTCACGAATCTTCTTCAAATACTCCATCGACAGAATCTGGCCAGCTATCGATGCCTTGATGCTGTTCTCAAGGTTATAGGGGAGTTTCTTTGAATACCACACCATGACAGCAATCGACTTAGGTGTCTCGGCCTTGTTCTTGAAGTTGTTGACAACCTTACCCTTGAAGTCAGCATCAATGTACTTACCCTTCTGCACCTTCTTCTGTGAAGGCAGCGAGCCCAGATACTGCTCAATGAGTGGACGAATGGTCTGCTCGTCGTAGTTACCAATGATAGTAAAGGTATAGGCAGCGGCATTGGCTGTACGCTCCTTGGCAATTTGCAGGATTCGGTCATAGTTCACCTTCTTCAGGTCATCCACATCCAGAGGCTTTACACGTGGATGGTGGTTGCCCACTGTCAGTGTCAGCGAGTCAGAGAAGACATTCTCGGGCTGCAACAGGCGGTTCTTCAGCTGTACCTCCATGGTCTGCATCAGGTTGTCGTACGACTTCTGGTCCTTGTTGATATTAGTGAAGTAGAGGTACACCAGCTGCAACATCGTCTCCACATCCTTCGGTGTCGAGCTACCGTTGACATGCTCGCGATAGTTGCTCATATCCAACGTTGCACTGGCAATCTTACCAGCCAAAGCTTTCTCCAGTTCAGTATGCGAGAAGTTACCCAGTCCACTGGCCTCAATGACGTCGCCAAACATCTTCAGGTTAGCGAAGTCTTCCTTACCATACAGTGCTTCACCACCGAAGCCCTCGCCACGCAGCAGCACCTGGTCCTTCTTCAGGTCGGTCTGTTTCAAGACAACCTTCACACCGTTTGACAACGTCAGTTCAGTATAGCCGAACTTATCGTTCTTCACCTCCTTCTTAATTTTGCCGGGCGTTGGCAGTGTCGTCATCAGCGGCTCGTCCTTCACATTGTCCACATAAGCCTCAATCTGTGCACTTCGGGCTTGTGCGATGGCCTGCTTCAGACCGTCCTCCGTAGGATAGACAGCACCTTCTTTCTCGTTGTTGAAGTTCAACACCACCAGATTCGTGTCTGTCTCGCTTACCAGTTCCTTCATCACCATATTCACGCCATCAATGGGCAGGGCAGGTACCACCTGCTTCATGGTCTGGTAGGTGAAGTCGATGCTGGGAATGGGCTCTTTATTCAGGTAGTGCTGCACGTAACTCGACACGAACTGACTATTGTAGCGCTTATCCTTGTTCGAGTACTGCTTGTCGAGATTACTGGTATAATTAGCCTTGAAACGGTTGTACTCTGTAGGTGTGAAACCGAACTGAGCAGCGCGCCGGGCCTCCGTCAAGACAGCCTTTACAGCAGCCTCGGCCTGTCCTTCCTTAGGCAATACAGCCATTTCGAAGGCATCCACACCACGCGACAGCAGGTAGTTACCGTCGCCAACAGAAGCCTGCAGGAACGGACTCTCGGGCTTCTCGGCATACTCTCTCAAACGGTCGTTCAGCATACTCAAAGCGGCATCCTTCACATAGTCAGCGACCAGATAAGCCAAGCTACCCTTCAGCGAGTCGGGGAAAGCCTCGTGCTTCATCATCACTTCCACGATATTGTAACGCTGCTCCTTATCCTTGTCAATGACATAGATAGCCTCGTTATTGTCAGGTACGGGATAGGTCGTCACCTTAGCAGGGTTCTTAGGCAACTTAATGGGCGAGAACAGCGTCTTAACTTTCTGTTCCACCTTATCAACATCCACGTCACCCACTACGATGATAGCCTGATTGTCAGGACGATACCACTTCTCATAGTAAGCCTGCAGGAAAGGACGCTCAAAGTTGTCGATAATCTCCATCAGTCCAATAGGCATGCGGTGACCATACTTCGAACCAGGATACAGCTTGGGCAGGTCGCGCTCCAGCATACGCATCTGGGCCGAGGTACGCAGGCGCCACTCCTCGTGAATTACGCCACGCTCCTTCTCTATCTCCTCCTTCTCCAGCAACAATCCGTCGGCCCAATCGAACAGAATCAGCAGACACGAGTCGATAATGCCCTCGCGCGTCGTGGGTACATTACTTATATTATATACGGTCTGGTCTATCGAGGTGTATGCATTCAGGTCGGTACCGAACTTCACACCCACACTTTCACACCAGCGCAGCATTTCGTTGCCCTTGAAGTGCTTCGAACCATTAAATGCCATGTGTTCCAGGAAGTGAGCCAAACCACGCTGGTTGTCATCCTCCTGAATCGAACCCACACGCTGCGCAATATAGAACTCAGCACGCTGCTCAGGCCATGCATTGTGACGAATGTAATAAGTTAGTCCGTTGTCCAGTTTACCAATGCGTACATCCGGATCAACGGGAATCGATGGCATCTGCATAGCATTCTGTGCCATCACAGCGGTGCTCACCATCATGAGCACCGCTACGAAAAGTTTCTTCATCGTTTAATATTAATGTTTATTGTCTATGTTAATTGTCTATTGTCTTCGTTCATTGTTAGAATGTGACGCGCAGACCCAACTGCATGTGCCAGCGGCTGCTGATGTTGTTAATCTGCGGACCCTGACCCGAGAAGCTGAACACACCGTACTTGTTGCCAGCCTTGTCGTCCTTGATGGCATCGACTTTCAGAATCTGGCAAGCGGTGGTGCTGCTATAGGTGGTACCCCAGTCGTGGTTCAGCAGGTTGGCAACATTCAGGATATCGAAGACCAGCGTAACCTTGCTGCCACGATTCTTCAGATAGAAGAAGTCCTGAGCAAAGTGCAGGTCGAACTGATTCTCCCAAGGTGCCATATTCGAGTTACGCTCTGCAAACTCTCCACGATGCTCGCTGGCATATTCGTCGTTCTCGATCCAGTCCTCGAACTTAGCCTTGTCGGCCTTCGAACTGAAGTTCATGACTTCCATTTCATCCTTGGTGGGGATATAGAGCAGGGTATTGCCCGAACGGCTGTCACCATTATACGAAGGGCTGCTGCCAGTATCCATTGTCAGACTGTAGCGCATGCCGCTCACGCCGTTGTAGGTCAGCGATACGTGGCTCTGGAAGCGACCACCGCCATAGCGCTTTGAGTCGTAACCGACCTGAGCCATGAAGCGGTGAGGCACGTCGAATGTCGAGTAAGCCAGCTGCTGCTTGTTAGGATCAATGCAGAGATACTGCTGCCAGTTAGAGAGTGCCTGGCTCGAACCGCCCTCGTTCAGTGCAAATGAGTGTCCGAAGGTGTAGTTGGCCATCAGACTGAGACCGAAGTCGAACGACTTCTCCAAACGTGCTGTCAACTGATAGCTGTAGCCCTTGTTGGTATTGGTCATATTGACTACGCTGTTGTAGCCACCTGTATCGAACGAATAATAAGGCATAGCCGAGTTGGCATAGCTGGGAACAGCGAATACGGTAACACCATTATCCTTGATGGCAAGGTTCTGGAACCATACGCCATTGAGGTTCTTAGAGAACATGCCTTCCAAGGTCATCTTCACGTCGCCAGGCAACAGGCTCTCCAAAGCCAGGTTGGCACGCAGCACCTGCGGGAACTTGAAGTCACGGTCGATAGTATTGATGTCGGGCTTGGATGACGTACCGGCGGCAGAGGCTGCTGTCTCTGCAGGCGTCTTGGCACCATACTGGCCAAAGGTCGGCACATTATTGCGAATGGTAGTACCCTTCTTCTCGATACCGGTGTTAGCCCAGGCATTCTCAATCCATACGAACGGCGCACGACCGTTGAAGATACCGACACCACCACGCAGCTGGTACTTGTGGGCATCGTCTATATAGAAGCGGAAGCCCAAACGTGGCGAGAACATCAGCGATGTCTTGGGACGACGACCTACGAGCACGTCGTTCTGGATACCATAGTCAGAGAGGTTGAACTCTGAGTTCCAGGAAGGACTGTTAAAATAGACGGGAGCATCGACACGCAGACCAAAGGTAAGCTGCAGGTTTGTGTTCACATCCCACTTGTCCTGAACGTAGAAGCCCAGCTGACCAGCCTTCATGGGTGCACCCCACTCGCGGGTACCCGTAATAGATTCGTCAGCGTGGTTCCACTGCCACACGTTGGGCGTATCATTGAAGAGCGACGTAAAACCGCCTGTATAGTTCCACTGACCGTTAGCATAGGTAAAGAAGCCGTTCCTCATGTCGTAGAACTCATTGTGCGTACCTAATGTAATAGTGTGGTTGCCCTTATAGATTGACAGGTTGTCCTCGATGGTCCAGATGTCCTGATCGACGAAGTTGATACCTGCCTGATAACCTGTACCGATATTGACGGAGTTGGTGCCGCTGGTTTCCTGACCAGTCGTCACGTCATAGTTACCACCATTAGTGATATAGAGTGTTGGACCCTGATAGGGCACGTCACGATGGTCGCGAACGAAGTTGCCACTGACACGCAGCTCGTTGTAGTACTGGTCGCTCAGGTGCGATGTCAACTCAGCTACGAAGCTGTTGGTGCGGTTGCTGAGCTTATGACGGCTATCATTAAAATAGTACGAATACTTGCCAGACGATGCGTTGTCCTTGTCGGCACGGTTGTGCTGATAGCGCAGGGTCAGCTTATGCTTGTTGTTGATGTTCCAGTCGAGACGAGCCATGATGCTGGTGCTCTTTCTCTCATTGTCAGGACGGCCCCAACTCTCCTGAATACCAGTAATCTCTTTATAACGGTTGGCAATGGCCTCAGCCAGTTCATTCGTCATGAAGTAGCCGTCCATGCCTGCATAGTAAGAGTCGGGATATGACTGCTCCTTGCGCTCTACACTACCAAAGAAGAACAGCTTGTCCTTGATAATCGGGCCACCAACGGTGAAACCATAGGTCTTCACAGCCTGATCGGTCAGCTTATCCTCCTTGCCGGTAGCCTGGTTCCAGCGGCTATACATATCCTCATTGGTATAGTAGCCGAATGCCGTAGCGGTGAACTTGTTGGTACCCGACTTGGTGATGGCATTGATGGCACCACCCGTAAAACCGCTCTGACGAACGTCGAAAGGTGAGGCTACAACCTGAACCTGCTCGATGGCATCCATAGAGATGGGGTTACCGCCAGCCTGCGAACCGTTGGTACCGTCGCTCGACAGACCAAATACGTCGTTGCTGACAACACCGTCAATCTGGAACGAGTTGTAACGGTTATTGGTTCCTGCAATAGAGATACCGCCATATTTGCTGACGTTGACCAGTGGTGACAACTTGGCAATATCGTAGATGTTACGATTCACCGTCGGTGCATTCTCAATCTGCTGCAACGAGAAGTTGGTGCTTGCACCTGATCCGCCAATGCCCTGCTTACCAGTCACCACGATTTCGCCCAGCACCTTCGAGTCTTCCTGCATGGTAACATTGAAAGTACTGGCCTCACCGAGTGCCAGATGCACATTTTTGATTTCCTCGGTTCTGAAACCCAGATAGGAAATGGTCACCTCATAAGGACCACCCACGCGCATACCTTGAATGGTATAGCGGCCATGAATGTTGGTCACGGCATTGTAGACAGTACCAGAGGGGACGTGCTTAGCCGTCACCGTGGCTCCAATTACCTCTTCACCGTCGGCCACTACCTTACCATTGATACTGGAGGTTGTCACCTGTGCCATCGTCGTCAGCACTGAGGCCAACATTACGACTGTTAATAATAAAAATCTTCTCATAGTAATTGTTTTTATTTCACTTTTCACTCTTCACTTATCACTATTCACTGTTCACTAGCGAAGCGCTTACCTGATTCCCATACGGGCCTCGACAACGTTCACCACATAGTCGCCCAACTTCTCGCACTCGTTAATCAGGTCCATGTAGATGGTACCCACGGCGTAGGTGTACTCGCGGTTGTTGACGTCGGTGATGTTCTGCGTCTTCAACTGGTTACGATAGTTATTGATCTCATGCTCGATGTTGAACGTGCGGTTCACGTCGTACGACTCCTTGCGACCACCCATCAGGCGATTCATCTGTGTCAGCGACTGGTCGGTAAGTTCCATCATCTGATGCAGGTGGTCGTACTGCTTCTCAACGAAATGGTCTTCCTTACCATTGTATTTACGCGATATGGTACGGGCCATATTGAAGCAGGCGTCACCAATGGACTCCAACTCGCTGACCTCACGCAACATGGCACGAATCTTACCCTTGGTATCGTCAGACAGGTGGGCATCACTCACGGAGTTCAGGTAGTTGGCAATCTCCAGTTCCATATTGTCCGAGATGCCCTCGTACTTCTCTATACGCGTATAGAGCTTGTTGAAGTCGCCAGCCTGATTGTCCTTTTTGCTGTTCGAACTGGACGAGAGTGTCAGCAGTTCGCGCACCATACCGAACATGCGCTGCATACGGTTGGAGAACTGCTGTATCTCCTTCTGGGCCTCCAGCACCGAAAGCTCGGGGGTCTTCATGAAGCCAGCCGTAATGAAGTGCAGGCGGAAGTCCTCCTCCTCGTCCACCTTCTTGGGCTTGATGACCCAGCAAACGAACTTCTCTATCTGCGGAATAAACCATATCAGGATGAAGGTGTTAACCACATTGAACGACGTATGGAAGGCTGCCAGCACGAAACTCAGCTTGGCAGCATTAGCCAAGAAGGCTGTAGCACCGACAACATCCTTATCCATATTGACGTCGTAGCCTACCCAACCGCATACCATGTCGATAAACGGGCGGAACACGAACAATATCCAGATGACGCCAAACACGTTGAAGAACATGTGCGCTAAAGCCGCCCGTCGAGCCTGCGTATTAGCCGACATCGCCGCCAGATTCGAAGTCACCGTGGTACCGATGTTCTCACCCATCACCAACGCGATACCCTGATAAATGGGCAGAGCACCACTTGAACACAGTATCATCGTAATGGCCATGACAGCGGCTGACGACTGTACGCAGAATGTCAGGATGCCACCCAGCACAAGGAATACCAGTGTGGTGAGGAACGAGTTGGGGTCGAACGAAGCAAAGAAATCGAGCACGGCCTGATTCTCGCCCAGATGCATGTCCTGTCCGGTCTTACGCAAGACGGCCAGCGCAAATATCAGGAATGCAATACCAAAGAGGAAGTCGCCTATATAGCGGTACTTCTTCTGATAAATCAGGATAATACCCACCAAGAAGGCCGGATAGGCCAGATTGCTGACGTCGAACGACATACCTGCCGACATGATCCATGCCGTCAGTGTCGTTCCGATGTTGGCACCCATAATGACCGAGATGGCTTGTGCCAGTGTCAACAGGCCTGCGTTCACAAACGAAACAGTCATCACCGTCGTAGCGGTAGAAGATTGTACCGATGCCGTCACCAGCGTACCTGTCAGCATGCCTGTAAACCTGTTGGTGGTCATAGCTCCCAAGACGTGTCGCAACTGCGGACCCGCCATCTTCTGTAGCGCTTCACTCATGGTCTTCATGCCGAACATCAGCAGTGCCAATGAGCCCAGAAGCGTGAAAATAACCCAAATAGACATAATTCTTGACTTGATTTGGGTGCAAATATACAAAATAATGTTTAAGATTCCAAATAAAACATACTTTTTTTTTCGGAAAATTGGGGACACTGATTTTCTATGGCATTGCTACCTCACCTCCAACCTATACACGTGCCCCGATGACTTGCGATCGGTTTCGAAGCCGAATTGCTGGTTGCTCAGGGCTCTTCCTATCTTCTCATACGAAGTCTTGGGGTCATAGTTGGCATAGCGGTCCTTCAGCAGGTCGCTGATTTCGTTCAGTCCCCACCATCTGCCCTCGCCAGCCTTGGGCTTGCAGAAGGTCTCGCCAATCATCTCTACTAAGTCGTTCACTTTCTGATAGGGCTCGTTCTCCTGGATGAGTGTGGCTATCTCGTTGTTGTTCAGCCAGAAGCGTTCACCGTTATTGAACAGGTGGAGGGCCTGAGCATAGAGCTGGCGATGGTTCAGGTTATCCTCGAAATCGATGTTCTTGTCATTATCGACTGCCACGCAGACGAAGCGACGCGAACCAGTCGGATCAACCAAGGGCTTCTGCTGGTTAGTGGTACCGATGAACGACGTGTATCGACGGAACTGCTTGATGGTCTTGCCGTAAGGCGGACGGAACTTCACTTCGGCTGACGACAGCAGATATTTCAGTACGATTTGCTGCGACGAGGTAGTCTTGTCGAACTCGTCGATATTAATCATCGCAAACATGGTGAGGGCAATGTTCAGGTCGAACTCGTTCTTGAAGTTGATCTTGTCGTTGTAGTAGTCACGCAGTTCCGGTGGTAGCAGAATCTTGCAAAATCGCGTCTTACCACAACCCTGACGACCAATCAACAGCGGCGTCAACGCGTTGCCAGTCAGCTGTTTATCGCTTTCGCGCCATTGCGCCACCATACCTACGAGCCACATTCTAAGATACTTCTCCCAATGGGGCTGATTGGTGGGCACTCGTGCTGCAAGTGCCTTGATACGGTCCTTGCCGTCCCATTCAGGCAACTTGTCGAGCCAGGTGTTCACGGGGTCGTACTGTTCGATGCGCGTCGAGTCGATGAAGCGGTTCACATCTCTGTCCCACGACTTCAGTCCTAATTCCGTTGCCCGCATCGTCATATCGTTGCGTACCTCCTCTGTCAACGGCTTAAAGCGCTGATCGTCAGAGTATTTCTCACGGAATTCGGCTACGCCTGTCATCAGGTTCTTGCGCATCTCGAAGTTCTCGTTCAGGAAGATTTCCGTCTTCATCATCTGCAACGTGTCGTTGGGAATGCTTCGCAGGGGCTTGATTTTGTGTTTCTTCATGTAGTCTTCCTGCAGGGTTACGGCATACACTGTCTCGAAGGTCTTTTTCAGCAGCAGTTCGTCTGTGTTCAGTGCCGGGTGCTCCATCGTCATACCTTGTGCAAAGGCCAAGGGAATGCCTTGGTTCAGGCATCGCGTAGCTATCTGCATCAGCAATGTCTCCAGACGGTCCTCGTCAGGCAACTCGAAGTAGTGTCCCAACGTGGTGTCAACGATGAAGAGCCATTCCAACCGATAGGTGCGCTTTACGGTACGTCCAGGCATCAGTCGGTCATTCTCTTGCGATATGGTAACTGCCTGAGGCACATCATGTTTCTCCGTATCGGCATAGAACGGACGAGCCTCTGGATAGAAGCCCATCTCTGGGTCGGCACTCACGTAAACCGTCCTGTCCAGTCGTGGCTCCAGATACTCAATATCGAAGCCGAACTGATTGATGTAAGCACGTCGTGCCGTCTGATAGATATTCAGGTGGAACTGGCGAATCTCTGCCTCATCCCTCGGCAGTCTTATTTCTTCCTTCTGCCCTCTTATATCTTCCTTCGGAAACAGTTCACCTCTACATACAATCTTCACGCTCTTGCCAGATGCACCCAGAAACGTCATCAGTGTTTCAGGCATCTTCTTGGCCTGTGCCCTCACTTCAACAGCCTTCTCGTAAGTTGGCAGATTATTAACCTCAATGACGACTAATCCGTTGTATCCCAACACTCTACGTTTCTCCTTGTACTTGTCGAATTCCTGAGCAAAACAGATGCGCTCCAACTTGATGCCGCCTTCCCAGTTCGTCAGGATCTGCCCGTCAGCCTGACGTTCTTTCTGCATCATGTTGTACACCTCTCTCAGGTGTGTGACCGTATGTTTACGCCAGCCACTCTTGATGGCGTAAACAATTTCCTCCAACGTGTAGCGATTGATGACTTCTTTCTGTCCTTTTGTTCTGATAAGTGTGATCTTCATCTTTCTTTCATTTTAATAAGTGTGTAAATTGACTGCAAAGATACACATTTTTCTTCAATTATGCAAGTATTCACAAATAATTATAGAAGAAAAATAAAAAAATACTGACATCCGACATAATTTCTGCACATTTTGCTGTATATTAGCTAATTATTTAATTCTATACTGACATAAAACTGACATAAATCCGACATTATACTGACACTAAACAGTCACAAAACAATCATAAAGCTGTTATAAAGCTGTAATACTAACGTCTTAATGGCTTTACAGTATGCTCGCAATCATAAAGGTATAAGCTTTAAAGAAATAAGTCTATGACTTCCTTCTCAATTCTCTAGAGAATTGAACGCTTAACCATAATATCGTTAGTCATAAGTAGTAATCAAACGCTTCAATTCTCTAGAGAATTAAACAACAACTATATGACTACTGGCTTGTAATCCTTAAGTTCTTGTTCTGCTACCTTACTATAGCGTCATTGCAAGCTATAATAAGACAACAATGTCGGTTATATGTCTGTTATATGTCAGTATAATGTCGGTTTTATGTCAGTATGCAAAATGTTAATTTACTAAAATATAATAATATAGCATAATATTATGTCGGATGTCAGTAAGTTTTTAGGTTTTAGAAAAGATTATGTCTAAAAAATGCTTTATCAAATGTTTCTTTTCAAATTATTTCTATATTTTCTTGCAATTTTCTAGAAAAATGCTTACCTTCGCACAAAAATTCCAGACAATATGAAGTACAGAATCAAAAAAGAAACGAAACCCACGTTGTTGACCTACGGCAAATACAAGGCCGTTGCCGTACATGACCGAACTATCGAGAGTCGTCAGATATATGAAGAAGCAGCCCGCCACATGAGCCTCAGCGGTGGCGTGCTCGAAGCCCTGATGATGGATGTCGCCAATGTCGTCCGTCGTCATCTGCGTGATGGCGACAAGGTACGCCTGAAGGACTTCGGCCTACTGAAACTTGAAATTGAGAGCGAGAAAGTTGACAACCTCAAGGACTTCCGTGCCAAGAAACACATCCGCGGCGTCCGTCTCCACTTCATTCCAGAAAGCGAAGGAGGCAGTCCTGAACTCTATAAAGACATCAAATTTGAGAAGGATAAGAATTACTAACGAAAAGCATCCAACTGCTAACATGCGGCTGGATGCTTTTTTCAGTCACTATATACTTTAGGATAATTGGGGAGGGTCATAAACTACTTTTCTCCAAGTTTTTTATATAGAGCCAATCCCTTATCTGTTAGCAGATATTTCTGACGGGGATGACGTGGTGAATCCGGATACTTCATGCGCACGAGCCCCTCTTCTATTGCAGGACTGAGATGGTAATCCATAAAATTCTTACGATCCTTCAGTCCCTTTAAGTCCATCATCTGTTTGACACTTAACTCAAGGCAACCAATTACCCGTACAAGTTCACTAAGAATATCGCTACTTGCGGGGGTACTTGAGGGGGTACTTGTGGGGGTACTCAAGTTTGGTTGTTCGCTCCACTCTTTAGTTGGATTAATGTGCAGATAGCGATTACGTAAATCCCACTTTTCGCCAAGGAGCAGATTGCGGAAGAAACGCTCCAGATATACAGGAGAATAATCGATGCCGTTGACTGCGTTCTTATAGTTAGCACGCACCAAAGCATTACGGAAATACCAAGAGTGCTGGGCAAACATATCGTTGGTAACCTTAAATCCAATATGGCGAAGATAGAGAATCGCAAATACTGCTGTAGTACGAGTGTTACCTTCGCCAAAGGCATGTATTTGCCACAAGCCAGAAACAAAACTGGCTATATGTCCTACCATTTCGTCTTGCGAAATGTCCTTGTAACTGAACTTGCGTTCCTGCTCCAAATCATAGTCTATGGCGCGACGCAAGTCTTCCCAATTCAGATAGTTCACCGTTTCACCTTCAAGCACCCACTCTTTCTTGGTTATGTTATAATCACGCACTTTTCCTGCATGATTAAACACACCTTCGAATATTCGACGATGCAGAGACACAAGTCCATTGGTACTGAAGTCGAATGTCTTTGATGAGAGTATTTTGGTGATATTGGCAGAGACCTTATCTGCCTCCTGTTTTTCGTCATCATCAGGCTCGCGAACAGATTTTGACTGATAATAGGTTTTGATGAGTTCACGTGCCTGATCAATGTCTATATCACCCTCAATATGCTTGCGAGCTGTTTCTTTCAGATAGTCTGACGTCTTCAGACCATCAACAGCTTGCAAACCTATTGCAGTTTGCCAGATAGAAGCTTTCTCCTTCTTATCGGGCTCGCCTTGGCGTATATATTCTTCAAAATCCATATTGTCGCTCATTCTTTCTGGTCTATCTTAACTCTTGCTTTTTCTTCTGGCGTGCGCGTCCTATTTCCGCTTCTTGAACTCCTTGCGGGCGTCGGCCATATCCTTAAGGAATTCCTCGCAGGCATGCAGACGGGCATAGGAGGCAGCTGCCAGCATGCGCGAGGCATCAACATCACTCTGCCAGTGGTAGCCAGCGATCACACGGCTCTGGCCCCACTCATAACCTAACTTGAACAGCTTGTCCTGAGCATCGGGGTTGATTTCACAGAGCAGCAGGGCCATTCCCCATCCTCTGACCGTGTGGCCTGAGGGATACGACCCCTGATTACGCAGTTCCTCTTCATCGCCGGGAAAGAGCGTCGACTCGTTGAATCTCACGTAAGGACGCAGACGCCCGTAGGCGGCCTTAGGCTTCGAGGCACTCAGGCGAATGGTCATCATGGAACGATGGAGCATCTTGAAAATGGCTGGGGTTTTCTCCTTGGAGATCTCCATGCCAAAGGCAGGACTGAACAGCTTAACCATGTCAGCCGTTTCGTAAACCACCTCGTCGATGGCTTCCTGGGCACGGGCAGGGTCGAGACGCTGCGCCTTGCCCCAGTAGTACTGGTTAATGTCATGGACGAACTGCGTCGTTCCCGGCTCTGGAGGGGCAGGCAGCCAATAAACGGCGTCGGGCACCTCCTCGACAGTCAAATACAACTGGTCGATGGATGGTTTGTACTGGGGTTCCGTCTGTGCGATGGCGCTGATGTAGCCGGTCATCAGGATGACTGCCATCAGGATTGTAGTTTTTTTCATTGTCGGATAGTTTTAAGTGATTATCTGATTTTCTGCAAAGGTAGGAAAAAAATCTTATTCGACAAAAAAAAACAAACTCGGTATGCATTTTTTTATGATTTCGCATACTGTTTTCGATTTTTTTCCCTATTTTTGCAGAAATATTCTGATAGCCCAAAACTAATATATGGAAAAAACTATTAAGATTCATGTCCGCAACAACGGCAATACCGTAGAGGTGCCGATGGGCAGCACACTGGAAGAGGCCTACCAGCTCAGTGGCCTGGAACTGACGCACGGAGCCATCTCTGCCCGCGTCAACAACAAGGTAGAGGGTATGCACTACCGCTGCTACAAGCAGAAGGAGGTGGAGTTTCTGGACGTCACCTCGTCGAGCGGTATACGCGCATACACGCGCACGTTATTCTTTATTTTATGTAAGGCTGCCCACGAGCTGTTCGACGAGCCCGGGGGTACACCTTGCAAGGTGATTATCGATATTCCCATCAGTAACGGCTACTACGTGGACCTGCAGCTGGGACGTCCCGTGACGCCTGACGACGCTGCCAGTCTGCGCCAGCGGATGCAGGACATTATCGATGCTGCCATCCCTATCCATCGTCACGAGACCACGACGGAGCAGGCTATTGAGATGTTCAGCAAGGCGGGGGCAGCGTCGAAGGTGAAACTGCTGAAGAGCACAGGACGACTCTATACGACCTACTACGACATTGACGGCTATCTGGACTACTACTACGGTTCGCTGCTGACCAATACGTCGCAGATATACCTGTTCGGACTGGAGTACTACTTCGACGGGCTGCTACTGCGCATTCCGCAGGTGGACGACCCCACGAAGCTGGGTGCCTTTATCCGACAGGACAAGATGTTCGACATCTTCATGGAGCACCACCACTGGCAGGACATCATCGGACTGCGCACGGTAGGCGACCTGAACGACGCCATTGTCAAAGGCTATTCGAGCCAGCTGATACAGATCAGCGAGGCTCTGCAGGAGAAGAAGATTGCCCAGATTGCCGATGAGATAGCCCGTACGAAAGGTATCAAGATGGTACTGATTGCCGGACCGTCGTCAAGTGGTAAGACTACCACCTGCAAGCGTCTGAGCGTGCAGCTGGCTGTCAACGGCCTGAGACCTGTGGGCATATCGCTGGACGACTACTTCCTGGACCGCGACGAGACGCCTCGCGACGAGAAGGGCGACTACGACTTCGAACACCTGCACGCGCTGAACATACCGCTGCTGAACGAGCAGATGAACGCCCTGTTCCGTGGCGAGGAGGTGGAGCTGCCCCGCTATAATTTCCAGACGGGCAAGAGCGAATGGAGCGGCAAGAAGCTGCAACTGAAAGGCAAGGAGATACTGGTGGTAGAGGGCATCCACGCCCTGAATCCGGAGCTGACGGCACAGATTCCCGACGAGCAGATATTCCGCGTCTATGCTTCGGCGCTGACCACCATCCTACTGGACTCGCACAACTATATCCCGACGACGGACAACCGCCTGCTGCGCCGCATCATCCGCGACAACAAATACCGTGGTGTCAATGCGCGCGAAACCATCCGCAGATGGCCCTCCGTACGTGCTGGCGAGAACCGATGGATATTCCCGTTCCAGGAGAATGCCGACGCTATGTTCAACTCGGCCATGCTGTTTGAACTGGCGGTTATCAAGCGACAGGCAGAACCACTGCTGGAGGAGGTGCCCGAAAACTGCCCTGAGTATGCGGAAGCCTACCGGTTGCGCAAGTTCCTGGGGTACATCCGTCCCATTCCCGAAGACCAGATTCCACCCACGTCGCTGTTGCGTGAGTTCTTAGGAGGCTCGTCGTTCGAGTACTGAGACGCGACAACGGGCGGGACGATGCGGCAGGTTTGTCGCATAAAAGGCTGACTGTCGCAACATGTCGGAAAGAAAAAGCAAGAAGATATTGGCAGTAAAAAGACGAATGCGTATCTTTGCAGCAGAATCATAACAGAAAAAAAAGACAATATGGCACTAACGGCAATTCTACAATTCGGCAGCAACACAACCAAGCGCTACTATAAGCAGTACATGGTTTCCGACTGTCACTTTGTGCACGAGCGCAAATACAGCAAGTTCTGTCCGGTGGGCAGCGCTTCATGCGAACGTCTGGAGGTCAGCATCGTCTGTCCTGGACGCGACGACCTTGAGATGTATGAGTGGTACGACTCGCAAAACGCCCAAGAGGGCAGGATTGTCATCACCACAACATCGGTGAAAGCGTCGGACGGCGATTCGGAGCACATCGTCTATTTCGACAATGCCCACTGCTTCAGCCTCAGCGAGCACTATGACATCAGCGTCGCCCGTCGCCGCATCCTGAAACTGGCCATTGAGGCAGAGACCGTACACGTTGACGATGTAACATTTAAACGCATTTAGACTATGGCAAAACTATATTCCAACGAACTGAAAGCCCTGGTGGTGCCAGAGAGCATCCTGGACATCAAGAGCATACGACAGGAACACTGTCATACCGTCCAGCAGTTCAACTACAACTGTGTGCGCCTGCGCAACAACAGGGGCGAGACCTTCGGGCCGTCAGAGCCTGTAGAACTGGAATTCAGCATCCGGCTGAACGCCCCGCTGGATGCCAAGACCTACTATGAGCGCCTGGTTGACAACAGCCACTCCAGCTTCTCGTTCGTCTTCAACGCCACGTTCGACGACAACACCTATCTCAAGGACTACGAGGACGGCATGATTTGCGAAGGCTACGTGGTCAGCGTGACCGAAGACTTCAGTGCCAGCAAGGGCAGTAAGGCCAACGACGAGCAGATGATACTCACCGTGAAGGTCATACTTGTCAACACGACCTATCTGGGCAGAGAGAAAAATTATCAAAGCATATTCATTTATCAAAATTAGATCAGTTATGGCAACGGTAGACACACTTATCCTCACGATAAAGGCTGACAGATACTACAGTCTCAAAGACGTTACGGAAGACAATAAAACCGTACAGAAATATACCCTGAACGCAGGTTTCGACATCCAGCTGGCTGAGTACACCTCGACAAAGGAAGTCAAGATTGGAGATACTGACTACGTGTTCAGCATTCAGGACCTGAGCTTCAAGAAGAAGATGTACGAGGCTGGCGAAATCAATGCCGTCATACATGTAGGCCCCAAACAGGGCAACAGCTGGGTAAAACTCAACAAGTCGGTCTTGGAGAAGCTCCTCAAGAAGAAAGAGGTGACGCTCAGCTGGGGTACCATCAGTGACGATCAGACCATCACGGCAGGAACAACTATTTGTTCAGGCTATTACGTCCATGAGCTGAGTCCGCGATACATGAGCGACGGCATGGACTTGACACTGAAAATATACAGCCCGGACAAAGTGATGACCATCGGCAAGCACTGCAATTCATGGGTTTCCGCACAACTGGGAGCCGACGTCTTTAAGAAACAGATTGCCAACTTCAAGAAGCCCTATCTGAAAAATGACGCAGCAGCGACGCTAGCTATAACCGATGACACCAACCTGCAACGGGAAGCCATCGCTGGCGACATCGCAAACCTGAAACACCTGAAAGACAGCAATGGCCGAGAAGCCATCATCCCCTATCTCGTGCAGTATAACGAGAGCTTCTGGGACTTCCTGGTGCGTTCGACCAACCGTTGGGGCGAATTCGTCTATTACGAAGACGGCAAGCTTAACATCGGTTTCGCCAAAAACCCTAATCCCAAATCTGTCAAAATCGTCGGCAGTACAACCAAAGGAGACTACAGTTACAACTCCATTACCTACTGCGACCTTAACGAGTCGCCCGTGGCCGATGAGGACGCTGGCGAGGTCTGCGATGGCGTGAGCTACGACGCCCACATGGACAGATCATTCCTGGAAATGGGCAAATATGCCTCAGTGAAGAACGGCATCTATAACACGTGGGAAGATGGCCTCGATGTATGGGGCGTCAAGACCATCGGCAAGGTGCTTTGCAGTGGTAAGAACCTCTTCGACTTCCTGGTGGATATGATGGTAGACGACTCTATTGCCTGGGGACAGGCCACCAAGATAGCCAAAGAAGCCAACAAGGAATTCGACGGCAAGTATTTCAAGGCATTCACGGATAACACAACTGACGTAGAAAAAGCTCACTACACAGAAGATCCTGCATCGGCAGAGACAGAAAGCAGCTCAGAGTCAGGAAGCAACTCAGGATCAGGAAGCAACTCAGGATCAGGAAGCGGCTCAGGATCAGGAAGCGGCTCAGGATCAGGAAACAACTCAAATCCAAATGGTGAGACAACTTCTACGAAGGAGTACTTCTACAACGAGTTTGGAGCCGTTGTTGATAACGCGAATCTGACAAGCGACACAAGTATGGCCAACTATATGCCCTTTGCTGCCACCATCCTCAAGTATGTACCAGACATTACGCCAGCCATCTACAAGGCTGTACGCCAATGCGAGGAAACAGCAGCACAGAACGCTGTCTGCATTGATTTTGACACCAACTTTGCAGATTTGAAACTCGGTCAGATTATCACCATCGACGACAATGGCATCAAGTATGTGGTGACACAGGTGAGCGCCAAGACGGTGACAGGCACCAGAAAGGATGCGTACGGCAATGAAGTAACGGGAAAGTATAAAGTCTTCGAAGTATATGCCATTGCCGAAACCAGTCCGAATACCCAGAACAGCCCCATCTTCTACCCCATGCCAAGTCCTGCAGGCCACTTGCGTTTCTCTGCACCGCAGCTGGCTGTGGTATGCGATGCCGACGACCCCACACGCCAGGGACGTGTCAAGGTAAGATATGAATGGCAAAAGGCCAACAAGGCGAACGGAAAGGTGCCCAAGGTAAAGAGTGACGGAACATTCGAAGACGGCGATACTGTGGCAGGATGCACCCCATGGCTGGTGTATGCACAACCTGGCGGCAAAAAGGGGACGGGCTCGTTCTATAAGCACTATGCGGGTGAACTGGTGCTCGTCGACTTTGCTGACGGCAACGTGGAGCGGCCCTACGTGGTGGGAGCACTCTATACCGCTGACCAGACGGTACCTGCCTCAACCTATACCAACAACATCGTACACGTCACCCCTGGCGGACAGGCCATCAAGATGAGTGACGGCTATGGTTCGGGACTGACAGCTTTCTTTGCGGACATGATGCCCAGTTGGAAGATGGTACACGGCTTCTATCCCGAGTTTACCATTAAGGATTTCGATAAGAACAAGAGTTTCGAAGGCTCCATCGAGATTGGCGACAAATATGGCATCTATAGTATCAAGGGCAGCACCAACGGTCGTAACATCACCATCTCGTCACCTTTTGGCGACGTGAAGCTTAACGCCTTTACCGGCATCACCATCTCGGCCC
This sequence comes from uncultured Prevotella sp., assembly GCA_946404405.1. Classification (GTDB taxonomy): domain Bacteria; phylum Bacteroidota; class Bacteroidia; order Bacteroidales; family Bacteroidaceae; genus Prevotella. Next base: position 29,807 of record CAMJDL010000015.1, on the reverse strand, counting down.
CCAACGGCGACGTGAAGATTCAAGGTAAGAATGTGAGCATCGAGGCAGGCAACAACCTGACCATCACATCGGGCAAGAACATCAAGGACAAGTGGTATGCCAGCTATATGAACGGCGACAACCCGCTTGTCAACATCGGACTCTCCGCAGGAGCTGCCCTTACCAAGAAACTGGCCAGCATGGCAGGCGGATTTATCGACTTCTCAGTACTGCGCCATACACTTGAAATCTTTGTAAAACCCATTGAAGGCAAGATGACGGTAAAGTCGAACAGATATCTCAGCCTGGAGGCTGGCAAGGGCAAAACCGGATACCCCACCGATACGTATAAGCAGGACATGTCACACTGGAAACTACCAAAGTTCTCCAATGGCTCGGATCAGGGCACACTGAACAATACCATCAAGTCTGACTTTCAGACAATAAACGGGTTAGTAAATTCCGTCTTCGGGGCGACTAAAGTCATTTACTTAGCTGGGCAAAACTTTAAAACTGGCCTCGAACGTGTAATCAATACCAATACGGATCATGCAGATGGCGGTGACAAACTGCCGTGCAATGAGGCTGATGCCATCATCAATGCGCTGTGGACCAATCCGGAGGCAGACATCACAAACACCATCGGATTCAAAGAGATGTTAGCCAACGACATCACCAAAGACAACATCACAGATAAACAGACGGATTTCCATATAGCAAACGGTGTGGACCTGGCAGATAACGCAACCGATGCGCAAAAGAAAGAAGCCGCTGTAGACAAAATTTCTGACGAAAGAAATGCTATCATCGAAAAAGTAACAAACATTGCGGCGGTGATTAAATTTTTGAAAGAAAATACTATTCTCCAGGAGCCTACCTATCAGCAACTGTCAGAAACGGGCAAAGGTGCCTTGACCGGCAATTTGACTGATGGTTCAGCGCTTAAAACAATTTTCAATAACGATGATAATGCCAAGCACTTTGTGACGGTAGCAGACAATCTGTTTACCGATGATGACAAGAAAGCGGTACGCAGAAAGCTCTTCATTGCGTTGGTTGATGGATACAAATTCGAGCGCGTAAAGTCAGGCCTCGTGGCTAAGATTCCAGAAGCACCAGATCCATACACAGCCGGTATTGATAGAAAATGGAACGACTATGTCAACAGCATACAGGCGATGCCTAAACCCTCGAACTATGACCTAAAGAGCTTCGTTGATAGCAACCTGCTGGATCCACTCTACAACCAGGTCAGTATACCGGGAATGGTCTGCAATTTCCGCGACAACCTGGCATTCGGTTCCGAAAAGAACGGCCAGATACTCTTCTCAAGTGGTGCCGACACAATGGTGCTCGACAAAGAGATTATGCGAGCCAACACCGATGGTGCTGAGGAAGACGTCGACAAGGCTAAGGAAATCCGCAATATCATGAATGCGTAATTGTCAAACCCGTAATAACAGATTATTATGTCAGATTATATATTCAGCGAATGGAAAAAAGTCCTGGACAAGTTTCAGGACAGTGTCTCGAAAGACCTGGAAGAGATTCACAAGCAGAAGAATGAAGTCCAACAGATGAAGGCCGACATTTTCGACCGTCTGGACAAGGGCAGGTATATTACCGACGAAGAGCGTATCGTGCTGTCGGCTCCGGAAATTGTCATCGGCAATGTCGACAAGAGCGGCATGCTGAAGGGCAGCGGCAAGATTATACTCAGAGGCTCGGACATCGAGGTGGAAGGTTGCGGCAAGGCTGGTGCCATCACACAGAGGGCTGCCGTCATCCGTCAGAAAGCCGTTGACCCAGGAATCGATGGGCTGGAGAATGTGGTTTACCCCCACTCGGCCATCATCAGCCAGGCCCGTTCGGTGACCCTCGAGAGCAACGATGCCACCGATGCCTTCTCGGAAGAGCCCGCTACCATTGGCGAGAGTGGTATACGCATACACGCCGACAAGACCCTACAGGTGGAAGCCAGCAATGCCGGCGACAGTCATAAAAAGACCGTAGAAGAACGACTGAAAGCGCTTGGCACGCAGAAGGACAACCTCGCTAAACTCGCCAAAGTACAGAAGGGTGAAATCAGCCAGTTTATGGAGAATATCCAGAAGCTGGTGGACAAGGAAGAGAAGTTGAATGCCAACAACGACTTCATACGCGTCAATATGATTGAGATGGAACAAACAGCTCAACAGGTGCAGGACCTGACACCGGCACTCTACCGCGTCACTCAGGACTTTATACATACGGTATCAAGACTGGCTGAGGTCTCCCGTCAGGAGAAGGCGCTCAAGGCCGAGAAGGATAAAATCAAGACTGGCGATGCATTCAGAAAGAATACGTCCGGTGCTGCGCTAACCCTTCAGGGCGAGAGCATCGACATCACCAACAAGGACGGCGATGGATGGGTTCGCAAGAATGCTGGCGCCGGCATCAACATCCGTACCCCTCACCTGGGCATCAGCATGAAACAGGAAGACGGCACACTCATAGAAGGCAGCAGCTTCTCGGTCAGCAGTGAAAATGTAGGTATCACCACCGACAATCCGAAGAAGGACGGCTCTGAGATTACTGCCGGTGGACAGGTGAGCATCCGTTCGAAGGACATCACCCTGGCTTCGATGGATCTGCAGAAAAAGGATAAGATTTATACAGAGAAAGGGCTGGCTACCGATGGAAAAATCAGTATTGCTGCCAAAACCATCGAGGTGTCAGCGGCAAAACCTGCTGACGTGGAGCGCGATAAAACAGGCAAGATTACGAAGGGTAACTACACCGCTGAGGGCGACATCATCATGAGGTCGAAGAATATCAGCATGGAAACCGTAGACTACGAGATAGCCAACGGCGCGCCCAAGACAAAAGCTGTAGCCCAGGGCAGCAAGATGGAGTTGCTGGCAGAAAACATGACCATCGGTATGGAGACAAAGGACTTCAAGAGCAAGAAGATTGAAGCCACATCGGAAGAAATTGCCATCGGTGCCGACAAGACCTTCGAGGCTGAGCAGGGCGAGAAGAAGGCCTCAGTGAAACTGGCTGACGGCAAGATGAACCTGGCAAGCAGCGGTAACGAGGTGAAGGGTAAGACGGAGTTTAAGGACGCTGTACAAGGTACTGACCTGACGATGAACAAGGTGGAGGCCAAGCAGTCGTTTAAGTCAATGAACATTAAAGATGGAATGTAAAGAAGTGAAAAGTGAATCGTGAAAAAATGAAAAGTGATTAGGATATGAAAAGAAGTATTATTAGTCAATATGACCAGTTGAAGGACCGCTTAGGCAACTATGTAGGTCTCATGAATTACCGTTATATGAACCTGTGCGTGAAGGCCGAGGAAGCTTCTTTACTGCCTGTAACTGTCATCATCGAAGACGAAGCCAAGCGGATTGAGGAAATAGCCAACATTGCCAAAGACGGTGATTACGCCTTTAAGGTGTTCCCACAATACGAAGAAGACCTGATAGCCATCGGCAAAGGCATTGCACAAGTCCACCCAGAATTTAAACTGGAGGAAGGAAACATGCACGTAGAACTCGACGAGGGCGAATCGCAGGACGTCTCGTTCATTCATGTCATCATGCCTGACGTTAACAAGGACCGTAGGGATCTACTGAATAAGGCCGTCGATGCATTGTACGAAGAATGCAAGACACAGATGGAGGCTGCAAAGACTGAGACAGAAGCAAATATTGCCATTTTGTCCGTCGGTGAGAAGGAAAAGGAAATCGACCAAATCAAGGATGCCATCAAGAAACTCGACAAAACGTGGACGGATAAGCGTGAACAGGTGCACGCAGACAAGCTTAAGGAAATTGAGGATGGTTATAACAAGTACCTCAATGAACAGTCGGAAGCCGCCCAGAAACGCCAGGAAGACGAAATGGCGATAGGCGACGGTGGTAAGAGTTTCGATATGAAGAATTATCAGGGATAGAAAACGCATAAGAATACAACAAAAAGTGTATATTTGCAAGAAAATAAGGGCAAATATACACTTTTTAGTCATTTCTTTTGGTGTTTTCACTAAAAATGAATAATTTTGCGGCGGCTTTTGAAAAGCCACCGCGAGAATTGGCTGCACCTCGGCATAAAGCGAGCTTTTTGCACTCGGTTTGCACAATCCTTGCAGCCGTTTTATATTGAAAGTATAGTAAACATTATTAATATGGCTGAAAAATTAGAAGTGAAAGAGCTCGACCAGGTGGTCGTTCGATTTTCAGGAGACTCCGGCGACGGTATGCAGTTGGCCGGAAACATCTTTTCTACGGTATCAGCTACCGTAGGTAATGGTATCTCAACATTCCCCGACTATCCCGCTGACATCCGCGCCCCGCAAGGTTCGCTGACGGGTGTATCGGGTTTCCAGGTGCACATCGGTGCCGGTAAGGTGTATACCCCTGGCGACAAGTGCGATGTATTGGTGGCTATGAACGCTGCTGCGCTGAAGACGCAGTATCGCTATGCCAAGCCGGGTGCTACGATTATCATCGACACCGACTCGTTCGGTCCTAAAGACCTGGAGAAGGCTCAGTTCCAGACTGAGGATTATCTCGGTGAGATGGGTATCGACCCCGATCGCGTCATCCAGTGCCCGCTGACCACGATGGTCAAGGATTGTCTGGCAGACTCAGGCATGGACAACAAGGCCATGATGAAGTGCCGTAACATGTTCGCACTGGGACTGGTCTGCTGGCTCTTCGATCGCGACCTGAACCTCGTCGCTAACTTCCTGAAGGAAAAGTTCGCTAAGAAGCCCGCCATTGCCGAGGCTAACATCAAGGTTATCCAGGCTGGTTGGGACTACGGTCACAATACACACTCAAGTGCTATCAATGTTTACCGCGTAGAAACTAAGGAGAAGACTCCTGGACGCTATATGGACATCACTGGTAACAAGGCAACAGCATACGGTTTCATTGCCGCTGCCGAGAAAGCCGGTCTGCGCCTCTATCTGGGTTCTTATCCTATCACTCCTGCTACTGATGTACTCCATGAGCTCAGTAAGCACAAGTCTTGCGGTGTGATTACCGTTCAGTGTGAGGACGAGATTTCTGGTTGTGCCTCAGCATTAGGCGCATCGTTCGCTGGTGCATTGGGCGTCACCTCCACCTCTGGTCCTGGTGTCTGCCTGAAGTCTGAGGCTATGAACCTCGCTGTTATCATGGAACTGCCCCTTGTGGTGCTCGACGTACAGCGTGGTGGTCCTGCTACTGGTCTTCCCACAAAGAGCGAGCAGACTGACCTGCTGCAGGCTCTCTTCGGACGTAACGGTGAAAGCCCCATGCCCGTGATGGCCGCTACTAGTCCTGCCGACTGTTTCGATGCCGCTTATCAGGCTTGTAAGATTGCTCTTGAGCACATGACTCCTGTTGTACTGCTCACCGATGCATATATCGCTAACGGTTCTGGTGCATTCAAGCTGCCAGAGATGGCTAAGCTCGATGCCATCAATCCTCCTTATGTTCCTGAGGAGCTTAAGGGCAAGTGGACTCCTTACATGCGTGCTGAAAACGGCACACGTTACTGGGCTGTTCCTGGTCGCGAGGGCTTTGCTCACATCCTTGGTGGACTCGAGAAGGACAACGCTACAGGTGCTATCTCTACCAACCCCGAAAACCACGACCTGATGACTCGTCTGCGCCAGCAGAAGATTGACAATATCCAGGTTCCCGATCTCGATGTAGACGGCGACGTTCAGGATGCCGATCTGCTCATCGTAGGTTTCGGTTCTACTTACGGTCATCTGCACTCTGCTATGGATGAGCTCCGCCAGAAGGGTTACAAGGTAGCTCAGGCTCAGTTCAAGTATCTGAACCCACTGCCAAAGAACACTGCCGATGTACTGAAGAAGTACAAGAAGGTGGTTGTAGCCGAGCAGAACATGGGTCAGCTCGCTGCCTACCTGCGTATGAAGGTCGATGGTTTCGTTCCTTACCAGTTCAATCAGGTTAAGGGTCAGCCGTTCGTTGTAGAAGAGTTAGTGAACGCATTCGAGGACATTTTAAAGAAGTAAAGAGTTATGGAATATACAGCACAAGATTTTAAGAAAGGCCAGCCTCGTTGGTGCCCTGGTTGTGGCGACCACTTCTTCCTGGCTTCACTCCATAAGGCTATGGCCGAGATTGGCGTAGCTCCTGAGAACGTAGCAGTCATCTCTGGTATCGGCTGTTCGAGCCGTCTGCCCCACTACATGGCTACCTACGGCATGAACACCATTCACGGTCGTGCTGCTGCCATCGCTACTGGTGCTAAGGTGGCTAACCCCAACCTCACCGTCTGGCAGGTATCAGGCGACGGTGACGGACTGGCTATCGGTGGTAACCATTTTATTCATGCTAACCGCAGGAATATCGACCTGAACATGATCCTGTTGAACAACCGCATCTACGGTTTGACTAAGGGTCAGTACTCCCCCACCTCACCCCGTGGCTTCGTCTCGAAGTCGAGCCCTTATGGCACGGTAGAGGATCCTTTCCGTCCTGCCGAACTGTGCTTCGGTGCCCGCGGACACTTCTTTGCCCGCTGTGTGGCTACTGACGCCCAGGGTACTGTCGAGGTGTTGAAGGCTGCATACGAGCACAAAGGTGCCTCAGTTACTGAGGTACTGCAGAACTGCGTCATCTTCAACGATGGCTGTCACGAGGCAGTATATAACAAGGAAGGCCGTAAGAAGAACGCCATCTACGTGAAGCACGGCGAAAAACTCGTGTTCGGTGAGAACAATGAGTTCGGTCTTGTTCAGCAGGGCTTCGGTCTGAAGGTCGTTGAAATCGGCAAGGATGGATACACCATCGATGACGTACTGGTTCACGATGCTCACTGCGAGGACAACACCCTGCAGTTGAAGCTTGCCCTCATGGGTAATGGCGACGGATTCCCCATCGCTCTTGGCGTCATCCGCGACGTGGAGGCTCCCACCTACAACGATGCCGTCCATGCTCAGCTTGCTGAAGTCAGCGCTCAGAAAAAGTACCATAACTTCGAAGAGTTGCTGGAGACCAACGACATCTGGGAAGTGAAATAAAACGCATATTTAATGCTATCTTTCACCTTTGGTGAAGATTCTCTCACTAGAACTGCAAAGAAAAATCGGATTTTTCTTTGCAGTTTCTTTACTTATTCGTATCTTTGTACCCAATAATCTAAAGCGAGCAGAAGTCAATACAGCAAAAATGACAAGCGAGCAGACAAGAAACGACCAGTTATCATTGTTATCGTGGATGAGTGCCGAGAAGGTTGCCACAGCACGCATAATGGTGGTGGGATGTGGTGCTTTGGGAAACGAAGTACTTAAGAATTTGGCGTTGATAGGCGTAGGACACCTGACATTGGTGGACTTTGACCGCGTAGAGCCAAGAAACCTGTCGCGTTCCATTCTGTTTACAGAACAGGATGCCGTGCTACAACGTCCAAAGGTAGAGGCTGCCGCTGAACGCATCAGGGATATCAGTCCCAAGACCGAAGTAGAGACAATCAACGGTGATATTGCATACGACGTAGGACTAGGGCTCGTAAGGAACATGGATGTGGTAATAGGCTGCGTAGACAATCGCTGGGCACGATACTGCATCAACCGTCTGTGTATGCGGGCGAACAAACCATGGGTTGACGGCGGCATTGACGGACTGGAGGGGACGGCACGTGTATTTCGTCCTGAAGAGAACTGCTACGCATGCAATTTGGGACCTGAAGCGCTAAAAGACCTGGCGTGGCGTATGCCTTGCGCGGGCATCATTCGTAGAAACCAAGAAGCAGGACGTGCCGCCACGACCCCTATCACGGCATCTGTCATAGCTGCCGTACAGGTGCAAGAGGCACTGAAGCTGATACACCGTGAGCAGCTGGAGGCAGGAGAACTAACGTCACTATGTGGAAAGATGTTCTGTTATGAAGGACAACATCTGACGACGAAGACCGTGAGTTTTCAGGCATACGATGACGATTGCCCTGTACACGAACGATGGGAGCCTGTAATTGCATCAGACATGACGACGATGATGACTGTAGGCGAAAGTCTAAAAAGACTGAAGATGCTACTGAAGAGCGACGAAGTAAGCTTTACTCTAGAGAATGCCTTTGTGGACTTCGTAGAGCACAAGGCGACAGGTCGGCAGACGAACGTGATGCTACCTGCCAGAGCCGTAGCTGAATACATAGAACTGCATACCGCGCTGCGGGGATGTCTGACAGGCGACCTGCTGCAACATGAGTATCACGAGATAGATGACACTTTCCCCTATCAGCAATTGACGCTAAAGGAATTAGGAATACCAGAGAGTGAGATTCTTTATACGAACCATGGGTTTGTGGAAGTAAATAATTAAGAGTTAAGAAACAGATGATTAGGCGAACGAACCAGAATTTGTCGGAGGCCAGCGCAGAGATGATTATCAACTATCTCTACCCTGAGATGGACGAGCAGTGGAAGGTGCAGAACATGGGCACTTTCTACCGCAACTATACGCGCGACCTGCTGACCTATGATGAGGAAACCTTCGAAATACAGGTTGCCCGCGACGGCTTCATGAAGCTGTTGCCACAAGGCATGCTCTTCAACGAGCAAGGTCTGAAAAAAGGACAGCGTAAAGCGAACATCAAACGGCAGGCAGCCAAATTGCACCTGATGAACGATCTGTTTCAACCTTTCGACACCTTTGCCTTCCGAAGAAAACTGGCTATCGAACGACAGGTGTCAGAGCTATTGGACAGTAAACTGGAATATGTGCTAAAGACATATTTCCACTATGACCTGGCGGCAGAGACAAACGAACACGTGCAAGAATTGGCAAGGCTGTTGCCCTTTATCAGCCAGCTGAGGGGCGACCTGCTGTTGGTACGTAACCTTCTGGCCTCGTTATTCAACTGTCAGGTGGAATGCCGACGCGGACGCTATAGCGAGACCGACAACACGCACAGGTGGTTGCCACTGATGACCTATGAGTTGCTGATAGAGAACATGACTGCTGAAGAATATAAACAAATGACAACGGACATAGAGCCCGTGAAGCAGTTTATCGGTGAATGGCTGATACCTTTCGACGTAAAATGCGATATCGTGGTGAAATGGCACAACCGACCACCACTAACCAACCAGAATCTCATACTGGACTACAATTCGGAGTTGAAAGTATAATGTCAAAAATTAAGGATATAATTTTCTCAAGTTGAGAATTAAGAATAAGATATATGGTGAACATCAATGCAAGAATCAACTGGAAGCCGGGCATGGAGCTGACCGCTCAGACCTTCCTTGACTTGGATGCCAATCTTGACGTCAGACAACAGGTGGCCATACGTGCCGCATTGGGCGACAGATGCATGGGCGTACTGCCAGAGACGCCATTCCACTGCTCTGGATCGTTCTATACCAACAAGTTTGAGGTAGAACGTTTTCAGTGTACGGCTCTGCTACCTTCAGGCAAGATGATACAGGTGGACGAACCCGTAAGTGTGACGGTGCCTATATTGTATGGCAGCGAATACTACTTGACAGTAGGTTTGGGCACTGGACAAACGACATTCGAGAAAGAGGGGGTTTCCTACATTCGTCCACAGTACACCTACGCCATCATGTCGAAAGGAGACTTAGTAGCCAATGACGTGTTGCCTATCATACGCTTCATGGTGAACGACGGTGTGTTTTCTGTTGACAACGATTTCATCCCCCCATGTCTGATGCTGTCAAGCCACAGCGTGTTTGCCACACTGCGACAGCACTACGTTGAACAACTGACTACACTGGCTGAGCACGCCAACCTGAAGGAAGGTGACGGCAAACGTGCCATGCAACGCTACATGTTTATGATGAAGGCCTTTAATATGGAAGGACGCGTGGCCGACTTTGTTAATCTGACACAGGAAATTGCACATGCCGTGGATTACTTTATCATGAAACCGAATACCGAACAGCAAGTGGAGATACCACAGCCCACACAAGGCGACGTGATGAAATGGCTACGATGGGTGGAAGAGTTTCTGGCAGGGGCAGCCACGATGTTGGATGGTGTTGTGCTGGAAGATGACACTATCGATTACGAGGCCCTGTTAGCTCAGGCCAAGAAGGAATTGTACGACCAATTGAACCCTGAGCTATACGAAAAACTATTGGCTAACATCAAAGAAGAACTACGTGAGGAATTGACCTCAAAACTGACCAATGAATTCACGACCTACATGGAAGAAACCCTGAAACCCGATTTGGGCCGCATCCTTAGTACAGAACTGCACGAAAAACTTTACGAGAAACTCTATACCGAACTTTTCGAACACCTGTTCAATGCACTTTACGTGCCTGAGCCGGAGGAGAAAGAATTTATACCACTCATATAATGGACAACCTGCTAACACCTTTGAATCTCACAAAACGCGGACTGATGCGCGCCAGCAATACCAAGGAGGCTATCGATGCTTTCTTGAACCTGTTGCTGGGCTCCACCTGTGGCGAGTGTCCTATTGACCCGCAGTTTGGTTTCATTTTCAACAACATGCGATTTGAAATATTCAACGAGCGTGAAGGTGTAATATATAATTCTCAGCCAACAGACGAAGAGGCAAGTGAACTGTATAACAAGAAGATATCGGGTAATTCTAAGAACTTCAACACCTTTGCCACCGAACTAAAAGCAGCCATCATCAAGTATGAGCCCAGGCTTGAGAACGTAACTGCAACGATGTCGTATATTCGCGAAGAACGCAAAGTATACGTCACCGTCACCGGCATCATTACAGAGACAAAAGAGAAATATCAGTATGACACCATACTTAACATTTGGAACTAATCGGATATGAAGCAAGAAATATTTGACACACGGCAACGCGCCTCAGAACTGCTGGACAAGAGTATCAGCATCTGGCGACAGAGCAATCACGCTGACAATCTGGAAGGCGTGGAGCACGACCCTGTGTTTTCACTGCTTGTCACCGCGCTGGCTTATCAGGCCAACGAGACCGACAACGACATAGAGCGCTTGAAGCAGGACGTGCTGGACGAATATGCACGACTGCTGACACCATACGAAGTGGGCCATGCTATTCCTGCAAGTGCAGTGATAGAAGCCATGCCCCAAAAAAATGTGCCAGATGTGGAACTGACAGAGAAGACCACTTTTCTTCTGGGGGGTGAAGGCTTTCAGTTCATGCCTCTCTTACAATCACGCGTCATCAATGCTGAGGTGGGATCAATCGTTCGTTTGGACGGACGCCGATGGAAGCTGACGCTGAAGTTTCGCGAACCCATCACCGACCTGTCTGGTATGACGTTTGCCATCAAAAATTCACAATTTCAGGACGTCAAGGTCACTATCAACGGACAACTGCTGCCCATAGTGAAGCCTTGGCAACCTACTGACATGCCGTTACAGCCGTGCTTTACGGTAGATGCCCTGCTATACAACCACACACAGCTTTATCGTGCAGCAATGACGGGTCTCGACCTATTGGCCCGGCAGAATATTGCACTATTTTGTGTCAAGAAGCATGTGTCCAAACAGTTTATACCCGTCGAGAGCGAAAGCATAGACATGGTATTCGACTTCTCAGGTATTGCCGACAACTTTGTGTTCGATAAGAACCACTTCTCACTGAACGCTGTGATGCTGGTAAACGCCCAATTGAATACGTGTACGCTTACATCGGCCTCACCTATAATTCGTGTGGCTGGTTTCAGTGAGACAACTCAAGAGAACAATAAGATGCGACAGCTGATGCATCTGATACCACCTGCACAGGAACAGCTATTTGGCAAGACGCCTGTAGAAGTGAGACGTGTGGAAGCTGACAGATTCAATCGCGGCACACTGTTGAAACTGCTGAACAGCTTGATCAACAAGTTTAACAGCGACTACTATGCTTTTCTACACTTGAGGGAAGCCAACACGCAGGGCATTATCAGCACCCTGCAAGAGGCATTAGGCCGTCTCAGCAAAGCCGTCAACGAGAACGATGTGCGTAACATACAAGGTGTGTACCTACTACTGAACAAACACTCGTTCTACACAATACCCAACATCAGCTTGGACGTTGACTACCTGACAACAGACGGTGCTGAAGTAAACAGCCATCTGAATGCCGACAGTTTGTTTGTGGCTCCAGGTGGATTTGATGCGACAACTATCAGACAGATAGCCGAGCCCGTCTTTGGTTTCAACGAGATAACCGATGCCGACAGCATACAGAACTTAGTACGATACTACATGGTGACCAACGACCGCATCGTGACACCTGCCGACATGAAGATATTCTGCTATACGGAACTGATGAACCGTTATTCCATCGTTCCTGAGATGGTTAGCAGCATTACTGTCAACCATGCCCAGCAAGAGGAACGAATAGAATGCGGCTATGCGTTCTTTGTGAATATCGAACTGGTTGAGAACCCCTTCGTAAAGCGCAGTTTCTCTGACAAGATTCCCCAAGCGGAAATGCTGTTAGAGCGTATGATGCAGGTGAGGAGTGCTAACATCTACCCCATTTTCGTCAATATCCGTATGAAATCAAAAACAAAACAAGAATAAAATAAGATATGGAAGATAAAGATTTCCTTTTGGACATTGTATATAAGAACAAGACTGTCCGCTTCAAGGTTGTCAATCCTGAAGCGCCACTGGAGACTCTGATGACAAATGTACGCCACGCCATTGGCAATGATGGCAAGTTGATATTCGACTTCCCGTCAGTCGATCCGACAGGTGCCCCTCTTGACTACTTCTTTGGTAAAGAGGACCCAGAGGTACATGAAATTAGAGTGCTGCGCCCACGCATAGGACGTACCGACCAGACGCTGGCCGACTATCAGGTGGAAAATGGTGACACGGTATATCTGGTGCCTGATCCATTCCCCGGGTGAACATTATTTTTATGAGTTATCAATGAAGGACAGTAGTCAATACGTAGCCAGCCAGCTCAGCGGACGCAACCGTAGGTTGCTGTATGAGTGGCAGCAGTTGGAGCAAGGCCTCAAGGGACGCTCTGACATCACTTGGCAGGTTAATAAAACCAATGCCGAGGGACTACCTATAAGCTACCTGATTGACTACAACATCCATAGCATCTGCGGGGTCACTGACGTAGAGCGGCTTAACGAACCAAACGTAGAGAATAAGCCCATCTATGCCGACCACTTTAGCATGCTTTTGGAACTACCGTCAAAATTCCCATGTGTGGACGGTGCCCCTGTGCTGAATTTCCTGACCAGTACAACGACAGGGGAGCCTATGCCCCACCCCTGGCATCCGAACATTCGGTATTTCGGAACCTTTGCAGGCAGGGTGTGCATCAATATGGCAGACACTTATACCGACCTGCTTTGGGGCGTGAAACGTGTGGCCTCTTACCTGCGCTACGACATCTATCATGCTACATTAGAGCCTCCTTATCCGGAAGACCTGCAAGTGGCAGCATGGGTACGCAGTCAGGGAGAGAAATACGGTATATAGTTAAGAGTTAAGAGATAAAAGATATATGAAAAGAATCATCTGGTATGCACTTCTGGTTTTGTTGCCTGCGACAATGTATGCACAGGCAACCAAGTCGTCCGTTTCAACCGCTAAGGCCATCACAGTGGCACAGGACGAGCCGTATACCGACCACATTACCCTCACTAACGATGTCAAGGACAGAGACCTGATGGTGAAGTTTGTATTCAATGAAGAGGCAAACACGCTAACCGTCAGTCTGATATCATACCGACGCTTATTCGTGTTCTGGGACGACACACGTTACAAGGGGATATTCAGTGGTTCCGGCAAGTTACACGTCGACAAGTTGTCCTATGTCATCACCAGCAATCCTAAGGACCGTTTCCGTTTGGGGAAAACCTATCGTAAATCGCTGACCAAGCCTCGCAAGAAGCATATCTTCAAGAAGTGGATAGACTACGAAGGACTGCAACCCGTGGAAAAAGAGCGGAACATGGTAAACGATTTCATTGAGCAGACCTTCGACATCCAGAACAAGCGCAACAACGTCGTGGTAAAGCTTCGCGACATTCTGTTGATGGACCAGACCAAGCAGAAAGGCGATTCACGATACTACGAACTATCGTATGGCAGGAATCTGGATACTGACTATCAGGTGACCATACAACGCAATCCATGCTTCGGAAAAGACGAAGAGTTGGCAACAGCCAATAAAAATCTGACAGGCATTACCACCAGCTATAAGAGTTTCAAGAAGAAATACGGCAAGGGTAAGGTAACATCAGAAGAGTCGCTGAAGCTGTTCAAAGAGATGAAGAGCGTGCTGACAACTCAGTTCACAAAGAACACGGATGTCAGCACATGTGCAGATATACAAAAGCTACGCGACCAGTACAACCTGATTGTGGACTCTATTAACAACATGAAAGTGAAGATTGATACGCCCACTGAGGCCACTGCCGCCATCATGGGAGCTAAAGGCCGTGCGATGAATACAAAAGTGGTGTTATCGAATGCCCGCCAGATAGACCAGTACGTTGCCCGTTGGCTCAGAAGCAATGACGAGATGGAACGTGAGGACCTGAGGAACCAATGTCTATCAATCATTAAGGATACGAGCCTTATCATCACATCAGGCGGTGCACAGACTGCCGAGGAACGTAATGCCATCAACATTTTCCGACAGGCTGAGAGATATTTCAACAAATCATGCAAATAATCATCCGACATATACTCATCTGGGGATGCTTGCTGTTCTCCCTCACCTCTGCTGCACAGGGGCACGAGACTGCATATACAGTCGACTCGCTGCAGACAGATTTAGAGGCACGCATGGAACAGTATGCCGACGATTTCACGCAACTGGGAATCGTTACCAACCTCCAGATGCAGTTCACGGAAGGTATATCGCTCACGCCCTCTTATGCAATGGTGCTGCGGGAAAAAATGTCGATGTTGGAAAACAACTTTAAGTCGATGAACCTGAGATGGAACACCTTCATTCAAGCCATGCAGATAGATATTGCCGACAATGAAGACCTCATGGATCAGATGGCTAAGGTACAACAGGTACAACAAGAGGTGGACGACTCCATCACATCAAAGAAACAAAAATGTCAGGCACTGATAGACTTTGTGGATGCCCGCCAACTGTTATTAAGCCAAGACAGTACCTACAAGAGACTATACAAGGCAGCATTGCATTATTCGCTAGTACCGAAACTGGCTACAAAACTGGAGAAGGTAAAAGCCACTGAGCAGAATCTGGCCGAGAAGATTCAGGCCAGCTATGCCAAGGCCCAAGCTGCGACGGAGTTGCTGCCCATGCTTAACAAGCAAATGCCAAGTCTCGAAGAGAAATATGCCAACCTTCAGGTTGTATCGAAGAAAATACAGGAGATGGAATACAAGCCATTCATCCAACGTATTAAGGACTATATTATCGGACTGGCCTGCATCGCCATTCTCATCATGGCCTTCAATATGACCATGGCCAAAATACAGGCAGTCAGAAAGGCCCGCAAGTCAATGATGCAATATCAGAACATGATGAAAAACAACGGAGGTGGCGACTATCCCACTATTTAGTTGAAAAAAGAGAGTTGAGAATTAAATATGATAAAAGATCGCTATATGAAGACAAAGATATGGATTCTACTCCTTGCAATGCTTCCCCTGATTGCAGGCTGTGACGAACTAAATCCAAACATTGAGGACTTTGCTGAACTCGACAATATTCTGACCAATGAATCCATGTCGAAGAAGCCGGCCATCACGGTGAGACGCTTGCAATTCTCTCCCGACTACAAGACGTTTGTCATGACGACACAGATGCAGGACGACATTGGTCCATATTCTCTGACAGATACCTCAGAAGTCAAGATTGACGTAGAAGAGACGACTGCAGGTTTGATCAAAACCCGCAAAACACAGCCTCGCCTTGTACAGATACGTAACCTTAAAGGTGAAAACGTCTATAAAAGCGGCGTCAAAGTGCTGGTACTTGTCAATTCAACTTTGTCACAGGCTGTACTCAACAGAATTCGCAACTACACTGACGAACTGTCCTCCATTCTCAACCACGACAACCTTTACGTAGCTTTCATGGATGGTGAGACCGTCAGCGAAACGGTGTTGCTCACCAATTATGTTCTGAATCACCACTTTGTCAAAGGCGCGAACAACTTCGTCTATCTCTATCGCTCCATTTATGACAAAGAGCAGGAGATGTTAAACCACCATGGTGTTTGGGCTGATGCCAAGAAGATGGCTATGCTGGTCTTCTCTGATGAAAAACTATATAACAACGATACTGACAAGCCCTTAGACCCTAACCACTACCAGCAAGAAGAGATGTTGCTGGCCAGTGACAGCATCGACCATCCGGACTTTGCAGCCTACTTCGCCTGCATGGACATCGCTCATCCTTCGGAAACCAATCATGAGGACAACGTGCT
The DNA here is from genome assembly GCA_946404405.1 of uncultured Prevotella sp. Lineage (GTDB taxonomy): Bacteria > Bacteroidota > Bacteroidia > Bacteroidales > Bacteroidaceae > Prevotella. The sequence continues at coordinate 13,453 of CAMJDL010000015.1, read as the reverse complement.
CAAGTTCTTCTGTCAGAACCATAATGGACTATTCATGAACCATTACGTTGGCAACACGTTCAAGAACCACATGTTAAGTTGTTTCCATATCAATAAGGATGCCAACGAGCTCATCTTTGAGAATCCTAACGGAAAGGTCTATAGAGGTGAGCACCAGACATTAACCGTCAACTTCCTCAATACCAAGAACGACAGCCTAATCGCCTCAGTTTCTACCGTGATTCAGGAGGGTAGCATCTACTCCCCCATCATTGTTCACGGCAACAACATTCGTATCGTTATCCTTCAGGGCATCACGTTAGGTGCAATTCTCATACTGTTTCTTTGGGCACTCTTCCAGTTTATCATTCCTTTCATCCGCTACCGCATCTTCCTGCATAAGTATGTGGTGCGCTATACGGGAGGCAATATGGGTAAGGGAAAGACCATTGTGCAACAGGCCTGTTACCTTTGTAAGCAGCCCTTTGAAGCCGGTGACGAGGTTGTGGTAAAATGTGACCATACAATGCACAAGACCTGTTGGGATGAGAACGAATACCATTGTCCAGAATACAGTGACCGCTGCAAGCACGGCTCACACTATTATAACATCAGCAACTTGCTGGATAGGAATAATGCCTCCTACTATATGAAATGGATTCTCATGGCCATACTGGCGGCTATGATAGCGTGGATATTCTTTTTGATAAAAGTACATTTCATGTCGTTTAGCCTCAACTCCTCCATCCTGATGGCACTCTACGGACTGTCGAGTAACAGTCCTGAGGCACAATCCGTGTTGCGCGAACATATCATCACCCACATGCCTGCATTCGGATTCCATATAGGATTATTCCTCACATTTGGCATTGCTTCACTGTCACTGCACCTCAGAAATGTTAGCCGATCCATTAAGAACATCGTCATACGGTCGTTGATAGCAGCCGTGGGCTGTTACTTGGTATTTACTATCGGCAACATTATAGCCATCATACTCGACATTGAGGAATACAGTTATATTATTGATTGGATTCCCTGGGCAGTATCAGGCTACCTTATCTCGTTCTGTGGAACGTATGGTACACGCGGTAAACTACCACGTTGGCTCATATTGTTCAGCGTCATTACCGGATTCCTGTCTATGCATCTGTGGAGTCTTTTCTTTTTCAGCAGAATCATAGACTTCCGTGTCATGCTGCTCTTCAGCTTTATCATCTTTGCTGTGGGCATAGCAGCCAGCATTGCCATGTCGGCCCCACGTTCAGAACGCTACTTCCTGAAAGTACAAGGTGCCATCAAGGAAATGGATGTAGCCCTCTATAAATGGTTGCGCAACAATCCGAACCGTGTGGTTACAATAGGTAAGTCCGTCGACTGCAGCCTGCAACTGTCATGGGATATCAATGGTTATGTGGCACCGAAACATGCCGAAATCTGTTTGAAGGAGCAGACACCCTACCTGACTGCATTGGAAGAAGGCATCTTCTTTGAAGGTGAAGCTCTCGTCAGTGGCCAGACTGTTCGTCTGTACCACGGGAAGTCATTCACCATAGGCAACACCACATTTACCTATATAGAAAAAGATATGTAATTACCAAATGAGAACACTAACAACACTATTACTGATGGCTGCGCTGCAGCTTACAAGCTGTACACAGAAACCTGAAAAGACCAGTGGATTCGTAGAGCGAAAAGATGCTGGCTTCGTACTTGATGGTAAGGAATATCGTTTTGTTGGTACCAACTTCTGGTACGGAGCCATACTGGGTTCTGAAGGACAAGGCGGCGACAGGGCAAGACTATGTCGCGAATTAGATAAGCTGCACGAGTTGGGCTTAGACAACCTGCGTATTCTAGTGGGAAGCGACGGTTTGCGCGGCGTGACGACCAAGGTGGAACCGACGTTACAGGAGGCACCAGGCGTTTACAACGACACCATTCTTGCAGGTCTTGACTATCTGCTACAACAGATGGGCGAACGAAATATGAAAGCCGTACTCTATCTGAACAATGCTTGGGAATGGAGTGGAGGCTATGGCTTCTATCTGGAACAGGCTGGCGCTGGCAAAGCCCCACGTCCCAATGAGACCAGCTATCCTGAATACATGAATTTTGTTAGCCAGTTCTCAACAAACATCAAAGCTCAGGAGCTTTTCTTTCAGTATGTACGCGACATCATAGGCCGTACCAACCGCTACACGCATATAGCCTACGTTGACGATCCCACCATCATGTCGTGGCAGATAGGTAACGAGCCACGCGCCTTCAGCGAGGAGGTTAAAGCTCCCTTTGCCAAATGGCTCAGCAAGGCGTCGGCACTGATTCGCAGCCTTGACAAGCACCACCTCATCAGCATTGGTAGTGAAGGTATATGGGGTTGTGAGATGGACTCGGCACTTTACGAACAGATCTGTGCCGACCCTAATATAGATTATATGAACGCGCACGTGTGGCCCTTCAATTGGAGCTGGGCTCATAAAGATTCGTTGGCAGAGCATGTAGAACGTTCCTGCCAGAACACTGCTGAATATATCCATCGTCATACTGCCATCGCTGAACGACTGAAGAAGCCATTGGTCATCGAAGAGTTCGGTTACCCTCGCGACGGTTTTATCTTCGACCCAGGCTCGAAAACAGAAGGTCGTGACCGCTATTACGACTTCGTGTTCTCACTCATCAAGAGCGAACCGATGGTCTATGGCTGCAACTTCTGGGGATGGGGCGGTGAGGCCCGTCCGACTCATGAACAATGGCAAGTGGGCGATGACTACTGCAATGACCCAGCACAGGAACAGCAAGGGTTGAACTCAGTGTTCCTATGCGACAGCACCACACTGAAAATTATTATTAAGAACACACAACGATAATCATCAAAAAAGGCTGCCCGATTGTGGACAGCCTATATTTTTACTGTTTGATATACTTCTTCCCGCCTTGGATATAGATACCCTTTTTCGGCTGAACCACACGCCGTCCATCAATAGAATAATACTGGCTGGTGGACTGCGATGAAAGGATGACGGTTTGTACGTCCGATGTAGCATTTGACAGCAACACCTTGTTCAGGCGAACGCCATGACCCTGTATAGCCATACCTTTCTGGGCAAGGGTGTTATAGACCGATTCTGAGAAGGTGATGGTCGAACTGCAGCTTTCGCCGTTGCCGACTCCATGGACATTGCTGGGAATATATTCCTTCTCGTATTCCGTGCCGTTGATGATGAACGACGGGTTGGCTTGCCAGTCTCCATAAAAGAACTGAATCATGTTATAGTCAGTATAATCGAGTGTATACTGAAGGGTCAGACGCACGTCCTTACCCATTGCCTCAAACTCAGAGGCAGGAACAGTCAACTGCAGGCCGTCGCCCCAATCCATCATGGCATCACCCTCCCAAAACACCGTTCCACCAGTGGGCGTATCACCTCCACCTTGATTTTCCGGTTCCTTGTACTCTACGCCAGCACCCTCGCAAATGCCCTTCAGAGAATATTCATTTCCGATGGACATAGCAGATGAGGTACGTCTGAAGATACCGAATTTCTCCGAGCCGTTGCCGAAGGCATTGTTGTCCCAGGCGAAAGCTGCAAAGCCACGTTTACGGGCTTCTGAAACCATACACTTATAGTAGTACTGCAGATTCTCCATCTGTGTTTCTTTGTCGTCGGTCTTATAGTGACAGGTGGCACCATACTCACCCAAGACGACGCCCAAGCCTTCCTTCCACCACTTGTTGTAGATACGCAGGAAATAGTTCGACAGGGTTGTCTCATCGCTCGAAGGCACGCTCTTGCCCATGTCCTTGTACTTCTTTCCCCAGTAATAATAGGAACCACTACCTGCATATTCATAAGGGTCGTAGCAATGGAACTCCACACTCATGCGACCCTCAACCACGTCTGTAGGAATAATAAAACCACCATCAAGACCGTAGTAGCCATTGCAGGCATAAGTCTGTACCACTAAGTGACGGTAGTAGTTCTTGCCGCCTGTAGCACGAACGGCATCTACAAACGTCTGGTTATAACTGTTCTGGACTTCCTGCCATTCAGCTGTGGGCTTGTTCCAGTTCTCTTGACCGTCAACGAGGGCAATAGTCTCGTTGGTTCCTGCAAAAGCCAGTCGCTGATCGTAATCGCGGAAAAAAGTAGCAATGCACTTCCACAGTGCAGACAACTTCTTGTTGTTTTCTGTCTTTTTAGAATTGAAGGGATTACGGTCGAGCCAGGCCTCGTGGTGAACGTTGATGATGACATACATATCTTCAGCTAGACTCCAGTCAACAATCTCCTTGACACGATTTAGCCAGGTTTCCTTCACCGTCATGTTTGTCTCGTCGGAGAGCTGTTCGGTCCATCTGACAGGTATGCGAATAGCGTTGACCCCCTGCGACTTGATATACTTAATCATGTCCTGAGTTGTCTTGGGATTACCCCATCCTGTCTCCCCGCCACTGCTCTCTAAAGAGTTGCCAAGATTCCATCCCAAGACCACATTCTTATCCCACTCCTGTGCGCTCAGGGTCATATCCGTCTGGTCAGGAGCCACATCGGTAGTTAGTGCATGAATAGCCAGTACAGACAAGAGTGTACAGGCAGTAGTCAGTATTCTTTTTATCATCTTCTTTTTGTTTTAAGTGAATATCAAGTGCAAAGATACAACTTTTAGCCCATGTACCAAAGAAAAGTATCTAAAAAAACAATATCAAAAACAAAATCGCTGCAAAGAAGAATGCTAATTCGCGAAAAATGCTTATCTTTGCATGCAAATGCGTGTGAGTATGAAAAAAATCTCTTTCCTTTTATTGGTCACCATGATGGTGGCAGCGTGTGGTCAAAAGACCGTTGTAGAGAAGACACAGAGTGAACTTTTGGCAGAGCGTCTGCAGACATTACAACAGCAAGGTTATATGATGGGCCATCAGGACGACCCGATGTATGGCGTGACATGGATGGGAACCTATCGTGGCGATAGTGCCGAGCTGGGTCAAAGCGACGTATTGGCAACAGTTGGCGACTATCCTGCCGTTATGGGATTCGATTTGGGCGGCATCGAGATGGGTGACGCGAAGAACCTTGACAGCGTACCCTTCACCCGCATTCACGATGAGCTGATAGCCCACCATGAACGGGGAGGTATCGTCACCCTTAGCTGGCATCCGCGCAACCCACTGACAGACAACGGACATGGAGGCACGTTTCCACAGGGCTCTGCCTGGGATGTCACAGATACAACCGTTGTAAAGAGTATTCTGAAAGGCGGTTCTCAGCATGAGAAATTCCAGAGTTGGATGCAACGTGTTGGCGACTTTATCGAGACGCTGAAAAACAAGGATGGCCAGCCCGTCCCCATCATCTTCCGTCCGTGGCACGAGAACAACGGCTCATGGTTCTGGTGGGGGCAGAAGCTATGCACAGACCAAGAGTTTCGAGGTTTGTGGAACATGTTGCAGGACTATCTGCGCGACGAGCGAGGCTTCAGCAATCTGCTATGGAGCTATTCGCCTAACCTCGACGGCGGGTGGACGGAGGAGCGTTTCATGCAGCGCTATCCAGGCAACGACCGTGTAACGCTGATCGGCGAGGATGCCTACCAGTGGGGTACGGAGGAGGACTTCAAGCGAGACCTGACTGCCGACCTTACATTCCTGAGCGACTTTGCCAAGAAGAACGAGAAGCTTCTGGCCATGACGGAGTGCGGATTGAAGAACATGACAGATTCTACCTGGTGGACGCGCGTGCTGCAGCCCATCATGGACCAGTATCCCATCAGCTATTTCCTATTGTGGCGTAACTACAAGGAGGAATACTTTGGGCCCTCGCCAGAACTGCCTTGTGCTGCTGACTTCAGAAAGCTATATGAAGCAAAGAACGTACTATTCCTAAAAGATATTAAGCATTAGGCACTATAATATGAGTGATTTTCAAGAAAGACTTATGGCCCTGCGTGCTCACCATGAAGAGCTGCTTGCCAAGAAGAACGAAAAAGTGGAATGGGGAAACGGGATCTATGACAAATATAAGAATCCCGTGGTAACTGCTGAGCATGTGCCCTTGGAGTGGAAATACGACTTCAACGAGAAGGACAACCCCTACCTGATGCAGCGCATCATGTGTAACGCCACATTCAATGCCGGTGCACTAAAGTGGCAAGGTAAATACTTGCTGATGGTACGCGTTGAAGGTGCTGACCGCAAGAGCTACTTTGCTATAGCGGAGAGTCCCAATGGAGTGGATAACTTCCGCTTCTGGGACGAGCCTGTCACCATGCCGGATGATGTAATCCCCGCCACTAATATTTATGATATGCGACTAACGCTGCACGAGGACGGATGGATTTATGGTGTGTTCTGTGCCGAGCGACACGATGATACGCAGCCAGGGGACTTCTCTGCAGCTACTGCTGCAGCAGGCATTGCCCGCACAAAGGACCTGAAGACTTGGGAACGGCTACCTGATTTGAAAACAAAACATCAGCAACGTAACGTTGTGCTTCATCCGGAATTTGTGGATGGAAAGTATGCTTTCTATACCCGCCCGCAAGATGGCTTCATCGACACTGGTTCTGGTGGCGGCATCGGTTGGGCTCTCGTTGATGATATCACCCATGCCGAAATCAAAGAAGAGAAGATCATCTATGAACGCAAATATCATACCATCACGGAAGTTAAGAATGGTGAGGGACCGCATCCCATCAAGACGTCGAAAGGATGGCTGCATTTGGCTCACGGTGTTCGTGCCACAGCCGACGGGCTGCGCTACGTGCTATACATGTATATGACGGCACTGGACAATCCTACAAAAGTCATTGCCCGTCCTGGCGGTTACTTTCTTGTACCCGAAGGTGACGAATACCTAGGCGATGTAATGAATGTGGCTTTTGCCAACGGTTGGATAGCCGACGAAGACGGTAAGGTGTTTATATACTACGCCTCGGCAGACACGCGTATGCACGTGGCAACATCGACTATTGACAAGCTGACAGACTACTGCATGAATACACCTGAGGACGGCTTCTATACAGCAGCTTCTGTAGAGACCATCAAGAAACTCATTGCTAAAAACAGAAACAATGGATAGTCTGCACGAGACAATTGGAAAGATGAGGGAGGAAATGTTGGATGTGTTGGAAAACAATATCCTGCGTTTCTGGCTCAATCAAATGCAAGACACAGAGAATGGTGGCTTTTACGGACGGATGGACGGTCACATGCAGATACATCCCGAAGCTGAAAAGGGAGCTATTCTTAATGCCCGCATTCTTTGGTCGTTCTCGGCAGCTTATCGTGTACTTTCAGAGGTGAGAGGCGAGATTGCAACGCCACACTCTGACCATGGGTCAGAGAGGGTAGAGGTAAGAGAATACCTTGAAGCTGCTACTCGTGCTAAAGACTATCTTATTGACCATTTCATCGATCCCAAGTATGGCGGTGTGTATTGGAGTGTCGACTGCAAGGGTAATCCTCTCGACACCAAGAAGCAGTTCTATGCCATCGGTTTTGCCATCTATGGACTATCGGAATATGCCCGTGCTACGGGTGACCGTGAAGCACTCGACTACTCCATTGCGCTCTTCGAGACTATCGAAGAACATGCCATCGACCATGAGTACAACGGTTATATCGAAGCCTGCACGCGTGATTGGGGCACCATAGCCGACATGCGTCTGTCTGAGCTCGATGCCAACTACCCCAAATCGCAGAACACACATCTGCACATCATCGAACCATATACAAACCTGCTGCGCTGTATCAAGGAAATGCAGGCGGCAACAACCTGTAATTACGTGCCGGTTCTTGGCTCGGTACTGCCTGTCGATATCATTGTCCCGATGGAAACGCTTGCACATCTTCAGGGGGCTTTGCGTAACCTTATCAACATCTTTACGGACAAGATACTGAACCAAGAAACCCACCATCTGGATCTCTTCTTCGACATGGACTGGACGCGTGGTGCAGGTCATCTGGAGAGCTACGGACATGATATCGAGTGTTCGTGGCTGTTGCATGAAGCGACTCTCGTGCTGGGCGACCAGCAGGTGACGGAAAAGGTGGAACCGATTGTACAGATGGTAGCTGGGGCATCGGAAAAGGGTTTGCGCCCTGATGGCTCACTGATTCATGAGGGATGTGCAGACTCACCCATCAATTCTCATATTGACGAAGACTTGCACTGGTGGGTACAGGCAGAGAACGTAGTAGGGTGGCTGAACATCTATCAGCACTTTGGTGATGAAAAGGCTTTGCAGAGGGCCGTTGCCTGTTGGGAATATATCAAGCATAACCTCATCGACTACGAACATGGCGAATGGTTCTGGAGCCGGCACAAAGATGGCACACTGAATCTGGATGATGACCATGCTGGGTTCTGGAAATGTCCCTATCACAATAGCCGCATGTGTTTGGAAACGATGGAGCGTTTCGCTAATCTTTAAACTCTAAACTAAATATGAAAAAAGTACTATTTTACCTTTTTACTTTTTTACCTTTATCAGCCTTTGCCTGGCAAGGTGACGTAACAATTGAGACACCCAACACGCAGCTGCTGCTTACCGTCCAGGAAGGCGGCGACCTGCGACAGTCGTATTATGGCGACAAAACTGCCACACTACAGCAACTACGTGATGCTGGCAGCGATATGGACTTTCATGCCCTACCCGCCTTCGGCACCATTGATGCCGTCCAGGCTCCTGCATTGCAAGTGCAACATACGGACGGTGATCTGAATTTGGAATTACGAGTCACGAATTACGAATTAAGAGACGAAACGCGTGCCAAGATTCATATCTTTACAATGGTCGACAAACTGATGCCCTTTACCGTGAAGGTCTTCTACAAGGCATACAAAAACGTAGACATCATTGAGACTTGGACGGAAATCTCACATCAGGAGAAAAAGGCCATCACACTGAAACGTTTTGACAGCGGTCACCTGACACTGCGTCAGGGCGATATGTGGATGACCCATCTGCATGGCAATTGGGCCGCCGAGGCAGAACCAACCATGGAACCTGTGACGCTGGGCATGAAGACCATTCGCAATACCGACGGAGCTCGAAATTCCCACCTCGACGCACCTGAATTGCTGCTCTCGCTTGACGGTCGTCCGCAGGAACAGACGGGCCGTACCATTGGTCTCGCCCTTTGTTGGAATGGCAACTTCGAACTGCGTGTAAACACCATATCACACAAAGAGCACCATATCTATGCCGGCATCTGTCCACTATCTAGCGAATACGTGCTGGAACCGAAGGAGACGTTTGAAACGCCTCATCTGGCCATGGCCTACTCTGCTGAGGGCATGGGTGGCGTAAGCCGTACCTTCCACAACTGGGCGCGCAAGGAAGGCATGTTCCATAGAGGCATGCAGACTGGCGATATCCTACTGAACTCATGGGAGGGCATCTATCTGGATATTACCGAAGAGAAAATTATCAAGATGATGGACGACATCGCAGCCTTCGGCGGTGAACTTTTCGTCATGGACGATGGTTGGTTTGGTGACAAGTATCCTCGAAAGAAGGACGACTCGTCTTTAGGCGACTGGGTGGTCGACAAGCAGAAGTTGCCCAACGGCATCAAAGCTCTAACCGATGCCGCCCGTCAGCGCCATATCAAGTTCGGTATCTGGATTGAGCCTGAGATGACTAACACCACCAGTGAATTATATGAGCAACATCCAGACTGGGTATTGCAGACTAAAGGACGTGAACTGAAACAAGGACGTGGCGGTACTCAGGTGGTGCTCGATATGACCAATCCGAAGGTACAGGACTTTGTCTTCAAGATTGTCGATGACTTGATGACGCAATACCCGGAAATCTCGTACATCAAGTGGGATGCCAATGCTCCCATCCAAAACTACGGTTCACTCTACCTACCCAAGTCGAAACAGAACAACATCTATATAGACTACCATCGGGGCCTCATCAAGACCTTACAGCGCATCCGTGCAAAATATCCCAGTCTGGTCATTCAGGACTGTGCCTCTGGTGGCGGACGAGCCAACTATGGCCTGCTGCCCTACTTCGACGAGTTTTGGGTTTCAGACAATACCGATGCCTTGCAGCGTGTACGCATCCAGTATGGCACCAGTCTCTTCTTCCCTGCCAATGCCATGGCAGCCCACATCAACCACTGTCCTTACTGGAACACCGGCAAGCGCGTCATCCCCATAAAGTTCCGTTGCGATGTAGCCATGAGTGGACGTCTGGGCATTGAGCTGCAACCCAAGGACATGACTGACGAAGAGCGTCAGCAATGTACTATCTGCTTTGCTGACTATAAGCTGCTGCGTCCTATCGTACAGACAGGCAATCTCTACCGACTGCTGTCGCCTTACGACCGCAAGGGTGTTGCATCACTGATGTATGTAGATGACGCCCAAAGCCACTCTGTGCTTTTCGTCTACAAAATAGAGAACTACTACGATCAGCCCCTGCCACGCTTTCGTCTGGCAGGACTGAATCCTGGCAAGACCTACACGCTGACAGAACGTAATGTGCGCAAAGGTCAGAAGCCCTGCAACCTCAACGGCAAGCAGTTTACAGGTCGTTTCCTGATGTCGGTAGGCATAGAGGTTCCATTGTGGGAAGACTATGCTTCACGCGTGTTTGAACTTAAACAACCATAACCATACGCAAAAAGAAGAGGGGCACTGCCATTGGCAATGTCCCTCTTTACGAATATCAATCAATAATCTTGATTTACTCAGCCTTAGCCTCCTCAGCAGCAGCGGTCTCTGCAGGTGCCTCAGCGGGTGCAGCCTCCTCGGCCTTAACCTCTTCAGCAGCAGGAGCCTCGGCCTTAGTAGCAGCAGACTTGCGTGAACGACGAGTCTTCTTCTCTGCCTTGGGGCTCTTGAGCATGTTCTCATCGAAGTCAACGAGCTCGATGAAAGCGATGTCAGCAGCGTCGCCCTGACGGCTTCCGAGCTTGATGATGCGGGTGTAACCACCGGGGCGGTCACCGACCTTCTGTGCTACAGGGCCAAAGAGCTCTTTCAGAGCTTCCTTGTTCTGCAGGTAGCTGAATACTACACGACGGCTGTTAGTGCTGTCGTCCTTTGAGCGCGTAATCAGCGGCTCAACATATTTCTTGAGTGCCTTTGCCTTGGCGAGGGTCGTAGTGATTCTTTTGTGCATGATCAGCGAGATGGCCATGTTGGCAAGCATGGCACGGCGGTGATCAGCAGTACGGCCCAGATGATTGAATTTCTTTCCGTGTCTCATTTTTTACTTTGTTTTTTCTTTTTGGACTAAATAGTAAACTGTAAATAGTCAAATCGTAAATACAATTACTCTTTGTCCAGTTTATACTTTGAAATATCGGTTCCAAACGACAGATTCAGACTCTCGAGCAAATCATCAAGCTCCGTGAGCGATTTCTTACCGAAGTTGCGGAACTTCAAGAGGTCGGTCTTGTTGTACTGTACGAGATCGCCAAGGGTCTCGACATCGGCAGCCTTCAGACAGTTGAGGGCACGAACCGAGAGGTTCATATCCACAAGCTTGGTCTTCAGCAACTGACGCATGTGCAGTACTTCCTCATCGAACTCCTGATTGCCCTCGATATCATTGTTCTCGAGGGTAATCTTCTCATCAGAGAAGAGCATGAAGTGATAGATAAGGATTTTTGCAGCCTCTTTCAGTGCATCCTTCGGGTGTATGGAACCATCCGTTGTTACCTCCAGCACGAGCTTGTCGTAGTCGGTTTTCTGCTCGACACGATAGGGCTCAACGCTGTACTTAACGTTACGGATTGGAGTGTAGATTGAGTCAATAGCTATCACATTGACATCGGTGCAGAACTCGCGATTCTCATCAGCGGGAACATAGCCACGGCCCTTGTTGATAGTAAGGTCAATCTGCATCGAAGCTTTGGAATCTAAATGACAAATCACCAAATCGGGATTTAACACTTCAAATCCAGTCAGATACTTGCCTATATCACCGGCTTTAAACTCGGTAGAATTCTCGACAGTGATAGAGACTTTCTCGTTCTCGAATTCTTCCACAACTTGCTTGAACCTTACTTGCTTCAGGTTCAAGATAATGTTGGTAACATCTTCCTTTACACCAGGTACTGATGAGAACTCATGCTCAACGCCACTAATACGGATGGTGTTGATGGCATAGCCCTCGAGCGATGAAAGAAGAATGCGGCGCAGGGCATTACCGATGGTAACGCCGAAACCTGGCTCCAAAGGACGAAATTCGAACTTGCCGAACTTATCCGAAGCCTCCAACATTACGACTTTATCAGGTTTTTGAAATGCTAATATCGCCATTGATTTAAATGATTTTAGTTCTTAGAGTACAACTCAACGATTAACTGCTCCTTAATGCTCTCGGGAATGTCTGCACGATCGGGCATGTGCAGGAACTTACCACCCTTCTGAGCTTCATCCCACTCAATCCAAGGATACTTGCTGTGATTGAAACCAGCGAGAGCGGCCTCGATAACCTCGAGTGACTTTGCCTTCTCACGAACAGCAACAATCATACCGGGCTTTACCTGGAATGAAGGAATGTTTACAACCTTTCCGTCAACAGTGATGTGCTTGTGGCTAACCATCTGGCGTGCAGCAGCACGAGTAGGAGCGATACCCAAGCGGAATACTACGTTGTCAAGACGGCTCTCAAGCAACTGGAGCAGCACCTCACCGGTGATACCGTCAGCCTTAGCGGCCTTCTCGAAAAGGTTACGGAACTGGCGCTCAAGCACACCATAAGTGTACTTTGCCTTCTGCTTCTCTGCCAACATGACTGCATACTCCGACTGCTTGCGGCGACGGTTCTGGCCATGCTGTCCAGGAGGGAAGTTTCTCCTAGACAAAACTTTGTCCGGTCCGTAGATGGCTTCACCAAAACGGCGGGCAATTTTTGATTTCGGTCCAATATATCTTGCCATAATCTAAATAAAATAAATATTTTTCGATGTTTCGACATTTCGAAATTTCGATGACTCGAAATCTCGACATTAATAAATATTATACGCGACGACGCTTGGGAGGACGGCAGCCATTGTGTGGCAGTGGCGTAACGTCGATAATCTCGACGACCTCAATACCAGCACCGTGGCAGGCACGGATAGCACTCTCACGACCATTACCGGGACCCTTCACATAAGCCTTAACCTTGCGCAGACCCAGGTCGTAAGCAACCTTTGCACAATCCTCAGCAGCCATCTGAGCAGCATACGGTGTATTCTTCTTAGAACCACGGAAGCCCATCTTACCGGCTGAAGACCAAGAAATCACCTGACCCTCGTCGTTGGCCAGAGACACAATGATATTATTAAATGAACTGTGAACGTGAAGCTGACCAAGGGCAGTAACCTTCACGTTACGCTTCTTTGAAGTGACTGTTTTCTTTGCCATAATCTTTAAACTTTAAACTTTAAACTTTAAACTTTAAATTTTACTTCGTGGCCTTCTTCTTGTTAGCAACAGTCTTCTTCTTACCCTTACGAGTA
>CAMJDL010000014.1 GCA_946404405.1 uncultured Prevotella sp. | reverse complement strand
GTCGTTGGCCGAATAGCGGCCCTCGGGCTTCTGAATGGGGATGGGGATGTAGCCGACGGGAGAAGATGCGGGGAGAGTGAAGGACTCAGCAGCCCCACCCCCGACAGCCCCACCCCCGACAGACCCACCCCCGCCCCCTCCCTGATTAGGGAGGGGAGTGGTTACTTTGTAGATGGCATCGACACCTTGCAGCGGCTGCTCATCAATGAAGAAGGTGCCGCCGGTGGTGAGTGGCTTCTTGTTTAGTTTTACGCCGTTACGATAGACGTCGTAAGGCTGCCCCTTGGGGTCGCTCATCAGCGTGCGCCAGCTGACGGCCACCTTGCCGTCCTCCGTTCTCACGGCTACGACGCCTCGGTTCAGCTGTTCGCGATGCAATTTACTGTAGTCATAGTTCGTCTGGGCTATTGCCTGTATGGTGGTCATCAGCATCATCCCAATGGTTGTTAGTAGATTCCTGTTCATCTGTTTTTGTAGTTTGGTAATATGCGGGCAAAGGTACGAATAAGTAAGCAAATAGCCAAGAGATTCTTGAATTTTATTTGTATTCACCGACTTTTGGCATGACTACCCAACACAGTCTTGTGCTAATAACTACACAAGTATTGTTAATAAGAACTAAATAATTTGGAGGTTACTACAAATTGTAGTTACTTTGCGGCAGTTATTTCGTAGACGAAGAAAACGAGGCGATTATGAAGAAACTGACCGACAAGGAACTGACGATTATGGAGGTGCTATGGGAGCGTGGCGAGCAGTCCATCCGCGATCTCATCAGCAACCTCCCTGGAACTGCCGCCCACTTCAACACGATAGCCACCTATGTGCGGCGACTCGAGATGCACGGCATGATTACCCATAAGGAGTTAAGCCCGAAATTCTATTTGTATGATGCAGCCGTTACACGCGAACAATATATCAATGCCATTCACCAAGAGAATGTTGATAAGCTTTTCGGCGGTTCGTATATGAGCTTCATCTCGAAACTGGTGGAGGAGCACGACGTGAGCGTTGACGAATTGAAAGAATTGATACGAATGGTAGAGGAGGAGTGATATGGGCAGTTTTGTAGTATATGTTCTTGAGTGGGCGCTGTGCTTGTCGGCCTTCCTGCTGTTGTACAAGATGTGTTTCAGCGGCAGTACGTTCCATCGTTTCAACCGTTTCTTCCTGTTGGGTAGTGTGGTGGTTTCAGCCTTGCTGCCGCTCATCCACGTCACGGCTAATGAGCAGATAGAACCCATCGCGGAGGTCTGCCGACTGAACACCGAACAGTTTGAGACCGTACAAATGCAGGTGACAGAAGTGCGGGAGCAACCGTCAGTGGGACAACGCATTTTTGTCTTTATGACGCTCGCTTACATTATCTATATGGCGATTCAAGTAACAGGCTGGCTGAGATCGGTCGTGAAGATGCTACTCTTTCTGCGGGGGAAGCGTACAAGGAGAGTGGGGCGCTGGATTCGGCTGGTGGTTCACAACGACGAGTACGGCCCATTCAGCTGGATGAACTATATTGTCATTTCGGACAAAGAACGAGGCTTCGGCCGTCGTGCCAGCATGCACCATGAACTGTCGCACATCAAGCTGCTGCACCCTCTCGACCTGGTGTTCATCCTGCTGTGTACGCTGGTCAACCCCGTGTGCTGGCTTGTTATGAAGGAGATAAAGGTGGTTCACGAATATGAGGCAGATGATGAAGTGATCAATCATTATCACATCCGTAGCCGTGACTATCAGCGATTATTAGTCATGCGGACAGTTGGGGCGGAGGCCTACGCACTGGCCTGTTCGTTTAATCTTAACATTAAAAAACGAATTATCATGATGAAGAAGAAACAGTCAACGTGGTGGCGCCTGACGTGGATTGCCGTCACCCTTCCGCTCGTAGGCTTTGCGCTTACGGCATTCTCGAAACCCAAAGAAGCGTTGAAAGAGGTTGTGGACAATAGTGTCAGAATCATTGAGCAGCCTATTGCCGAAGCACTCAGTTCCGATGTTGAAGAGACAGAAGTCATTGAAACCCCTGCTCCTGCACCTGCCAAGGAGGTGAAAGCCGTAGAAGCAGTGAAGGCCGGCGATAAGATTACTGGCAATGTAAAGTCAAAGAACGGCCAGCCGCTCCAGTCCGTCAACCTTGTTGAGATAGACGAATATGGACGCATCGTGGCCAACAGCATCACCGACAATAACGGCAACTTCTCGTTCAAGGTGGTGAACCCCAAGCACAAGATCCGTATCTCTTACGTAGGATTCAAGAGCCAGATACTCGACATCAAGGATGCCACAGTCAACGTTACGCTGGAGAGCGACACGAAGATCAACGGCACTACAGTGCATACTCAGCCGCTTAGCATTGACAACAACGCCCCACACTTCAAGGACGAATATCCCCAGACAGGCGATGAAGCGACGTTCATAGTGAAAGAGGAGATGCCCAGATACTCTGGCGGAAACGAAAAAATCTACAACTATCTGGCAGCCAACCTGAGATACCCCTCAGTCACCAGAGAGATGCAGGCAGAGGGAGAGGTCACAGTGGAGTTCACCGTCGGCAAGACAGGTCTCATCAGATCTCCCAAGGTCACTGAGGTTAAGGCATCTTCGCCCCTCGTCACAATCGAGATCAGTCAGGCTGCCAAGAATGGCAATGAGGAAGCCATTGAGATCATGAAGGCCTACGATGATGCCATCGAAGCCATGAAGGAGGAGGCTATCCACGTGGTGCGCAATATGCCGCGATGGGAGCCTGGCCGACAGAACGGCAAACGCATAGAAACCACCTACACGCTGCCCGTCAGTTTCAAGTTGGACAAGCCTTAACGCTGACCACATTTCCAGATATCGTCCCGTTCGTAGCGATATGGCTATGGCAGTAGGGAACTCTCACTAACAAAAAATAACAGTTTTGTTGTGGGAGTTCCCCAGTTTTTGATTACCTTTGCACAATCTTAAGGATTTGATACTGTTTATGAAGGAATTTGTCATATCAGAAGCGAAGGCTGAGACGGCGGTGCTGGTGGGACTGATTACCAACCAGCAGGACGAGGTCAAGACCAAGGAATACCTGGACGAGCTGGAGTTCCTGGCCGAGACGGCAGGGGCTGTGGTCGTCAAGCGGTTCACCCAAAGGGTGGGCGGTCCGAGCGCTGTGACCTACGTCGGCAGCGGTAAGCTTCTGGAAATAAAGCAATATATTAAGGAATGTGAGGATGCCTACGACGAGTGGCTCGACACCGACGAGAACGAACGGTCGGCGGAGGCTCCCCAGCTCGTGGGAATGGTCATCTTCGACGACGAACTGTCGGCCAAGCAGCTGCGCAACATCGAGAAAGAGCTGCAGGTAAAGATACTGGACCGCACCAGTCTGATTCTCGATATCTTTGCCATGCGTGCCCAGACGGCCGAGGCCAAGGCCCAGGTGGAGCTGGCGCAGCACCGCTATATGCTGCCCCGTCTGCAGCGGCTGTGGACGCACTTGGAGCGTCAGGGCGGCGGCTCTGGCTCTGGCGGCGGCAAGGGATCGGTAGGACTGCGCGGTCCTGGTGAGACGCAGTTGGAGCTGGACCGCCGTATCATCCTGCAGCGCATCACGCTGCTCAAGCAACGGCTGAAGGAGATTGACCAGCAGAAGACGACGCAGCGCAAGAACCGCGGCCGGCTTATCCGTGTGGCGTTGGTGGGTTATACCAACGTGGGCAAGTCGACGATGATGAACCTGCTCTCGAAGAGCGATGTGTTTGCCGAGAACAAGCTCTTTGCCACGCTCGACACGACCGTCCGCAAGGTGACCATCGACAACCTGCCCTTCCTGCTGGCCGACACCGTGGGCTTCATCCGCAAGCTGCCCTCCGACCTGGTGGAGTCGTTCAAGTCGACGCTCGACGAGGTGCGCGAGGCCGACCTGCTGGTCCATGTGGTGGACATCTCGCATCCCGATTTTGAGGAGCAGATATCAGTGGTTGAGAAGACGCTGGCCGACTTGGGCTGTGCCGAGACGCCGTCGATGATGGTGTTCAACAAGATTGATGCCTACACATGGACGCCCCAGGATGAGGACGACCTGACGGAGCCGACGCGGGAGAACATTTCGCTCGACGAACTGAAGCGCACGTGGATGGCCAAGCTTGGCGACGACTGCATCTTTATTTCTGCAAAGCAGAAACACAATATTGACGAGCTTCGCGCGTTATTATATGGTAGAGTACGTGAACTGCACGTACAGAAATATCCTTATAACGACTTTTTATACCAAGACTATGAGTGAATACAGACAACTGACACAAAGCGAGATTGAGATTCTTGAGAATAATGTCTGCTGGGCCGAGGACTGGCAGCGGGTGATGGTGGCCGAAGGCTTCAAACCTTATAATTTCCACCGCGTGATGTTCTATGGTGACATCCGCCTGGGTGAGTTCAACAAGCGGGTGGAGGTGGCCAAGGGCTTCTTCAAGCATTCGGGCATCAACGACGCCACGCTGCGCAATGTCACCGTCGGCAACGACTGTCTGATAGAGAAGGTGGGTAACTTCATCAACAACTATACCATCGGCGACGACTGCTATATCTCGAACATCTCGACATTGGAGACGCTCGAGGGCGCCAGCTACGGTGCCGGCTCCACCATCTCCGTGCTCAACGAGATGGGCGACGGCAATGTGACGCTCTTCCGCGAACTGAACTCACAGTTGGCTGCCTTTATGGTGAAATATCACAACGACCGCGAACTGATGAACCGCCTGAAGCAGCTCATCGATGACGAGGTGCGCATCTCGACACCTGAGCGCGGCATCATCGGCAACCGCGTGAAGATCATCAATACCAAGGATATTACGAACACCGTCATCAAGGGCGACTGCGAAATCAGCGGCTGTGCCCGTCTGAACGAGTGTACCATCCTCAGTTCTGAGGATGCCAGCGTGTTCATCGGCACAGGCGTCATCTGCGAGAACTCGATTATCTGCGACGGCTGCAGCATCAACAACTCCGTCAAGATGCAGGACTGCTTCGTGGGCGAGGCCTGTCAGATTACCAACGGCTTCACGGCCGAGGCCAGCCTGTTCTTCGCCAACTCCTATATGGCCAACGGCGAGGCCTGCGCCGCCTTCTGCGGTCCGTTCTCGGCCAGTCACCATAAGTCGAGCCTGCTCATCGGCGGACAGTTCTCGTTCTACAATGCCGGCTCGAACACCAACTTCTCGAACCACGCCTACAAGATGGGACCGATGCACTACGGCACCCTGGAGCGCGGCACGAAGACAGCCTCTGGCTCGTATGTGCTGATGCCCGCAACTATTGGTGCTTTCTCCGTCTGTTTCGGCAAACTGATGCACCATCCCGACACGCGCTGTCTGCCCTTCAGCTACCTCGTAGCTTACGGCGAGACGATGTATCTCGTGCCGGGCCGCAACATCACCACCGTCGGACTGTACCGCGACATCAAGAAGTGGCCGAAGCGTGATAAGCGCTCGAAGCAGTCGAAGAAGTCGATTATCAACTTCGACTGGCTCAGTCCCTTTACGGTCGGCGAGATTATGCAGGGCATCATGATTCTGGAAGCCCTGCGGCAGGCCAGTGGCGACAACGTGTCGTCGTACAACTTCCACGAGTATGTCATCAACGCCTCGTCGCTGCAGAAGGGCCTGAAGTACTACGACATCGCCCTGCGCATCTATATGGGAGCCGTGCTGAAGCGTGCTGTGAAGGAGGGCTTCTTCGGTATGCCGAAATCGGAGGTTGGCAAGGGACCCTGGACTGATCTTAGCGGACTGCTGCTGCCCGTGACCGAGGAGCAGCGTCTGATTGATGATATCAAGGAGGGCACGATTGAGAACATCACGCAGGTGCTCGACCGCTTTGCCGACATCAACAACCACTACAGCGACTACCGCTGGGCCTGGAGCTACCAGATGATTCTCGACTATTACCACTTGGACGAGCTTGACGAGGCGGCTTGTGAGCGTATCCGCGAAGACTATGTCCGTGCCCGTCGTGCATGGATTGCCGAAATCCGCAAGGATGCCGAGAAGGAATTCAGTCTGGGCGATGTCGACCAGGATGTGTACGATGACTTCCTTGAGAAGCTGGATCATGAAATTGATTACGAAAACTGATTGTTATATGAAACTGAAAGTATTGTTTGCAGCCGCTCTGGTGCTGCTTGGGCTGACCGCCTGTGAGAAGTACAAATACGAAAGTGTTAAAGGCGATTTGTCGCAGACACGTATCTATACGCTGGACAACGGACTGAAGGTCTACCTCAGTGTGAACAAGGAACAGCCGAGGATACAGACGTTCATTGCCGTGCGTACTGGTTCGAAGAACGACCCGGCTGAGACCACCGGTCTGGCCCACTACCTGGAGCACCTGATGTTCAAGGGCACGGGTAAGTTTGGCGTGACCGACTCGACGGCTGAGGCACCGCTGCTGGCCGACATCGAGCAGCGTTACGAGCAGTACCGCAAGCTGACGGACCCCGCGGAGCGCCGCGCCGCTTACCGCGGCATCGACAGCGTATCGCAGGTGGCTGCCCAGTACTTCATTCCCAACGAGTACGACAAGCTGATGGCTGCCATCGGTGCTGAGGGAACGAATGCCTACACGTCGAACGACGTGACCTGCTACACGGAGGACATTCCCTCGAACGAAGTCGAGAACTGGGCGAAGATCCAGTCTGACCGTTTCCAGAATATGGTCATCCGCGGCTTCCACACCGAGCTGGAGGCTGTCTACGAGGAGTACAACATCGGACTGACGCAGGATGTGCGCAAGCTCTATGAGGCCCTGAGCCGCAAGCTCTGTCCGACGCACCCCTACGGTCTGCAGACCACCATCGGTACGCAGGAGCATCTGAAGAATCCCTCGATTACGAACATCAAGAACTACTTCGCCAAGTGGTATGTGCCCAACAACGTGGCCATCTGCATGGCTGGCGACTTCAACCCCGACGAGGTGATAGCCACTATCGACAAGTACTTCGGACAGTGGAAACCCGGCGACGACATTGCCCAGCCCACGTTCCCCGAACAGCCCGTGTACACCGAGCCACAGGACACTGCCGTCATCGGTCCCGAGGCTGAGCAGCTGTGGTTGGGCTGGCGCTTCGACCGCGGTGCGTCGCTACAGAACGACACCCTGCAGGTCATTGAGCACATGCTCAGCAACGGCACTGCCGGACTCATCGACCTCGACATCAACCAGCAGATGAAGATGCTTAGCTCATGGGGTGGGGTAGAGGCACTGATGGACTACTCGATGTTCATCCTGGCCGGCACGCCTAAGGAGGGTCAGACGCTCGACGAGGTGCGCCAGCTGCTGCTCGAAGAGATTGGCAAGCTGAAGAAGGGTGAGTTCAGCGACGACCTGTTGCCGTCGGTCATCAACAACCTGAAGCTGCAGTACTACAACGCCCTCGAGAACAACCAGTCGCGGGCCGATATGTTTGTCGATGCCTTCATCATCGGCACACCGTGGGAGCAGGTGGCCAACCGTCTGCAGCGGTTGGAATGTATGACCAAGGAGCAGATTGCGGACTTCGCCGCCCGCCACTTCACTGACGGCTATGCCGCCGTCTACAAGCGTCAGGGTGTTGACCCCAACGAGAAGAAGATCGACAAGCCAGCCATTACGCCGATTGCCGCCAACCGCGACAACGTGAGCCAGTTCGTGAAGGACATCCAGGCTGCCCAGGTGAAGCCCATCGAGCCGAAGTTTGTCGATTTCAAGCGCGACCTGACCTTTGGATCCACAGACAAAGGCTTGCCTTACGTGTATGTCCAGAACACGGAGAACGGCCGCTTCCAGCTGTCGTTCCGCTATGAGTTCGGCAAGCAGGCCGACGTCCGTTATGACTACGCTGCCGACTATCTGGAATATCTGGGAACCGACAAGTTGACGCCCCAACAGGTAAAACAGCAGTTCTACAAGCTGGCCTGCGAATTTAACATCAATGTGGGTGAACGCGTCATCAATGTCACGTTGAGTGGTCTTGGCGAGAACATGGCCGAGGCACTGGCGCTGCTCGAAGACCTGCTTCAGAACGCCAAGGTCGACCAGGATGCCTATGATATGTATGTCGGTCTACTTGATAAGGCCCGTGCCGATGCCAAGCTCGACCAGCGCACCTGCTTTGACTGCCTGTTCAACTACGGTGTCTATGGCCCCTACAACTCCCAGCGCAATCTTCTGACCACTGCCCAGTTGCGCCAGACGAATCCGCAGGAGCTGCTCGACCTGCTGAAGAACCTCAGCCAGTATGAGCACACCTTATTATATTATGGACCGATGGACGAGGAGGACCTGGAGGAAGCTCTTGCCTCTCATTTCTCATCCCTCCCATCACCCTTCACCTTTCACCCTTCACCAGCTAACAAGCATTATGTCACGCAGCCTACGCCGGAGAGCGAGATTCTCATTGCTCCCTACGATGCCAAGAACATCTATATGCGTATGTATCATAACGAGCAGCGCCCGTGGAATGTCGACGAGGTTGCCGTCCAGGCACTGTTCAATGAGTACTTCGGCGGCGGTATGAACACGGTGGTGTTCCAGGAGATGCGCGAGACCCGTGGCCTGGCCTATAACGCCTGGGCCATGTACCGCCGTCCCGGCTATAAGGACCAGACGGAGGACTTCTTCACACACATCATCACCCAGAACGACAAGATGATGGACTGCGTGAGCCACTTCCACACCATCCTCGACACCATCCCCCAGAGCGATGCCTCATTCCAGATTGCCAAGGAGGCCCTGACGAAGCAGTTGGCCAGCCTGCGCACCACGAAGTTCGGGCTCATCAATGCCTGGATCAACGCCCGCGACTTGGATATCGACTACGACCTGAACGAGAAAATCTATGCCGCCCTGCCCGGCCTGACGATGAAGGACATCGTCGACTTCGAGCAGCAGCAGATAGCCCGCAAGCCCTACCGCTATATCATCCTCGGCAACGAGCGTGAACTCGATATGGCTGCCTTGCAGAAGTATGGTCCTGTAAAGCGCATTTCGACAGCTGAGATTTTTGGATACTGATAGAAGATGTTTGAGAGCGAAATAGAGGAATACGAGCGAGTGCGTCAACTCTACCAGCAGCAAGTGGCTGGCAAGATGAGCCGTGAGCAGTGGATGGAGTACAACGAGATTCTGTTCTCGGCCCATTCCTGTGCCATCGAGGGCAATTCGTTTACCGTCGATGACACCCGTATTCTCCGCGAACAGGGTATGGCGATGGTTCCTGTCGGGCACAGTCTGCTGGAGTGTGCCGAGATGGCTGACCACTTCCGGGCTTTCGACTATGTGGTGAGCCACCTGCACCTGCCGTTCGACGAAACGCTGCTGAAGGAGACCAATCGCCTGCTGACTGAGCATACCTTGGCCTACAGGGCATCAGGGGCTGTGGCAGGTGAATACACCACTGAAGATATGGTGGCCGGCGATACCGTCTTTGGCGACCACGAGCAGCTGATAGCCCGTGTGCCGGCGCTGATGGAGTCCACCCGGCGGGCACTGACTGATGGTCAGCATCCGCTGGTGGTGGCTGCCCGCTGGCACGGATTCTTCGAGTATCTGCATCCCTTCCGCGATGGAAACGGTCGAACCGGTCGGCTGCTCAGCAACTTCATTTTGCTGTGTGCAGGACATCCGCTTCTTATCATTACCCTTGACGACCGCGCTGACTATATTCAGGCTTTGCGACAAGTCAGGACCGAGGGTACGGATGAGTATCTGGTGGCATTCTTCTTCCGGGTGGCCATTGGCCGTATGAACAGCGAGATAGGCCAGAAAAAGCGCAACTCGCGCCCGGTGATGTTCTTTTGATAGTTAACAATTAAACAAATACTTAAAGAAAACTTTTTATGTCAAACGTAGTAGATTTCAAGTACGCCCCGATGTTTCAGTTGGGCGAAGACAAGACCGAGTACAGACTGCTGTCGAAGGAAGGCGTGACCACCGCCGAGTTTGAGGGCAAGGAAATCATTAAGGTGTCGAAGGAGGCACTGACGCTGCTGGCTCAGCAGGCCTTCCACGATGTGGAGTTCATGCTGCGCCGTGAGCACAACCTGCAGGTGGCTGCCATCCTCAGCGACCCTGAGGCTTCTGAGAACGACAAGTATGTGGCCATGCAGTTCCTGCGCAATGCCGATGTGGCAGCTCGTGGCATCCTGCCCTTCTGTCAGGACACCGGCACCGCCATCATCCACGGTGAGAAGGGCCAGCAGGTATGGACGGGCTTCGAGGACGAGGAGGCTCTCTCGCTCGGTGTCTACAATACCTTCACCCAGGACAACCTGCGCTACTCGCAGAATGCCCCGCTGACGATGTACGACGAGGTGAACACCCGTTGCAACCTGCCCGCGCAGATTGACATCGAGGCCACCGAGGGCGCTGAGTATCGCTTCGTCATGGTGGCCAAGGGTGGCGGCTCGGCCAACAAGACCTACTTCTACCCCATGACCAAGGCCACCATCCAGAACGAGGGCACGCTCATTCCGTTCCTCGTCGAGAAGATGAAGAGCCTCGGCACGGCTGCCTGTCCGCCTTATCATATCGCCTTCGTTATCGGTGGCACGAGTGCTGAGAAGAACCTGCTGACGGTGAAGCTCGCATCGATTAAGTACTACGACTCGCTGCCCACGACGGGCGACGAGACGGGCCGTGCCTTCCGCGACGTCGACCTCGAGCAGAAGCTGCTCGTTGAGGCTCAGAAGATCGGTCTCGGTGCACAGTTCGGCGGTAAGCATCTGGCTCATGACATCCGTGTCATCCGTCTGCCGCGTCATGGTGCCTCGTGCCCCATCGGTATGGGCGTCAGCTGCTCTGCCGACCGTAACATCAAGGCAAAGATTAATAAGGATGGAATCTGGCTCGAGAAGATGGATTCGAACCCTTCTGAGCTGATTCCCGCAGAGTTTGCCAAGGCTGGCGAGGGACAGAACACCATCGAGATCGACCTGAACGAGGGTATCGACGCCGTCCGCAAGGAACTGTCGAAGTACCCCGTCTCTACCCGCGTCAACCTGAAAGGCACCATCATCGTGGCCCGCGACATTGCCCACGCTAAGCTGAAGGCTCGCATTGATGCCGGTGAGCCGATGCCCGACTACTTCAAGAAATATCCCGTGCTCTACGCCGGACCCGCCAAGACGCCGGAGGGCTATCCCTGCGGTTCGATGGGCCCGACGACGGCCAACCGTATGGACCCCTACGTCGATGAGTTCCAGTCGTTAGGTGCCTCGCTCGTGATGATTGCCAAGGGCAACCGCTCGCAGGTCGTCACCGATGCCTGCCAGAAGCATGGCGGCTTCTACCTCGGAAGCATCGGCGGTGTGGCTGCCGTCCTTTCGCAGTCGAGCATCAAGTCAATTGAGTGCGTGGAGTATCCCGAACTCGGTATGGAGGCTATCTGGAAGATCGATGTGGTCGACTTCCCCGCCTTCATCCTCGTCGACGACAAGGGCAACGACTTCTTCAAGCAGCTCAAGCCCTGGCCGGTTTGCGGGAAATGCTGATTCGATTTGCGTAACTCAGCCATGGGTGTATGACTGAGTAGTAACCAAGAGATAGTCAAAATGTTACAAAGAGTGGAGGCATTATGGAATCTGTAAATGAGTATGCAAGGTATGTCGAACATAATTCAGTTGAATTTGCTGTAGTTGATAAAAATGACAACATCCTGTTCTATTATGACAAGGACAAGGTACTACGCATACCGTATGGTCATGTGTCTGTTGACAGTCTTCCTTGTGAGATTAAGGAACTCCCTAGAATGATTAATTATGAAGAGTCAATTTTTCCATTTGCACTTCTTGATAGCTTGAATAATATCCTGCTGTACTACGACAATGAGAAACAGTTCCATATACCAGGTGGCGCACTCTCGGAAGACAGCCTCCCTGGAAGATTTGTCTCCCATATAAATGATGATAACTTATTATTTGCCGTCCTTGATAAGAACGACAATATCATCCTTGCTTATGGCAAGAATAGAACTCTGTATATAGATGGTTTTTTGTCTACAGGTGGATCTGTGTCAAGTGGCAATAGAGGTACAGTGTGTGAAAGAAACTCAGAAAAACAGGAGATAATCGAGAATGATGCCGTTCCTAATGTGATGGGTGAATCCTTCGGCAATCCTGTAATAAGCAAGAGACTGCAGTTGATGATTACAACCGACACCCATGAACTGACGGACTCCTTTAAGAATGCGATAGATGCAGCATTAGCCTTTTCCACCATTGATGCCGTGTTGCATCTTGGCGACTTTGGCAACAACCCCGATCCTGGAACTGATAACTATTCCGCTAATAAAAAAATAATCGATGCTGTGGGAAAACCTCTGTTTATGACACCTGGTAACCATGATGTTGGAACAAACAGCAGCTATGTCAGGTATTGCAAAAGTGAAGAGGAATTGTATGAAAGGTTTGTCAAGCCTTCGGTAGACAGGGGATTCTTGAAAAGTGGCGAATATCAGGAAAACAAGTGTTATTATTATCATGACTTTACCCCATACAATCTCAGGCTAATTATGCTATATCCCTATGATAGCGGTGATGAGTTTGATACAAATTATTGGGAACCTGTTGCTCCCTATGACTCCAGCTATGACAATCTTGCTGCGAGAAGTTATACGCAGGGCGAATATGTAAATATCCCAGGCCATACCAAACATTCCTTTTTCTGTAAAGAGGAAGTTGCAGTTCAATATATCCAGTCTCCAGGAGGACGGGCATGGACAGAGAATGGTGGAGTCAGGACTGACTATCACTATGAATACAATCCGAGATACAAGATGGTCAGATACTATGTCTGGTACAGGCAGGCTCAGCTCGACTGGCTTGTCGTCAAGTTGAATGAGGCAAAGTCGCTTGGTTACGATGTTATTATAGCACAGCATTACCCGCTGCTTTATGGTGGGAATACCTTATTGGGCGCAAGGTATGCCACAGAGACACGCTTCCATAATCCGTACCGAGGCAACAGCATAGAGTTTGAGGTCAGATATGATATCAATCCTGACGATCACACAAGCGATAAGAACATTATAGCGCAGATAGTTGACAAGTATATTAATGGAGGAACCATAAATAAGACCGTTTATCCCTATGGAAAGAAAAACTGTACTGAGAGGCACAGTGACTTAGAGGGATGGGGACTTGACGACGCGACAAGCCTTGCTCCTGTCACACTCAATTACAGGTTTGATGGAGGGGGAAGGGTTCTGTTCCTCAATGGGCATAATCATTCGGACTGCATAGCCAAGTCAGATATGCTAGGAATGACGCAGATAGGATTCCTGTGCGGCACACTGTCCGATGTGCCGAATTGTGACATAGTTAGAACTGGTGCCAATCCAAAGAAAGCAGATACTGCCACGGTACTTACAATGGATCATGAAAAAGTTCACTTGACCAGACTTGGCATTGATACGACAATTCGTGTTGGGAGTGACGGCAGGCTTATTAGAAAAGATAATGAAATAATAGTTTTTTAATTTTTTACAAGCATGAAACAAGCATTAATTCTTAGAACAAACACAGTCATAGCAGAGCCGACTCTTGGATTTAACAAGTTTATTCTTAATTATCCTGGTGGATTAGAATATGTGATAGAAAATAATAAAATGCAAGGTCTTCGCATAGCAAAGAAAAGTTTAGATATTTTAGTTAAAGTGAAAGTCTACAATGGCAAATTGATGACCATAAACAACAATGCAGACTTCTTGGTTCAATTTGAGACTGGAACAGAAACTGACGAACAAGGTAATGTAGTAACAAGTTACTTATTTGATAATACTTATGCGAGTGGTCACTTGGGATTTACACTAAAGTGTACAGTTGGAACGACACGGGCAGAAGTGTATGATTGCAGCGAACATCGTGGTGTTGGAAGTCTTGCTCAGCAAGAGGCGAGAGATTATGCTGCCGTCGCAGACTTCAGGCAATTTGCATTCCTGTCTTGTCCTCAAATCCTTTGTTCATATTTGACTTGTGCGGGGGACTTAAGTATGATTAAAGACCGGAATGATATAGAACATTTAGAAATACCTGGGACACAGGTTACTGGAGATATTGCGAATTTGGTTAAGTCTGCAGCCAAATCACTGTCTTATGTAAGTGTTGCTTATGATACAGGGGTGTATGGAGAATTAACGACCTTATTAGATGCTATGAAGGACCGAAATGACGTTAAAGGCCAGTCCTATACGTGGTATTTCTACAACACGCAAGTAACGTATAAAGGTGAACTGATTAATCAAGGTGGAGGAAGAGTTATCGTGTTTGACAATAGCGGAAATTATTCAATGCCGGAGATAGACGTTTAAAACAGTCTAACAGTATATCGTCATAGACTGGTTCTTGTCAAGAGAAATCTAACAGGGTGTACCACCTATTGATTTAAGTAGTATCTTTGTTAAATATTTAAAGTTTGTGAGTATATGAAGAAATATATCAACTTATTATTGGCAGTTTTATTACCGGCTTTTGTTGGTGCTTATAATGTGCAAATTGATGGAATCTATTATATCCTCTACAAGAAATATAAAACTGTAGAGGTGACTTGTAAAGAACAGTATGATAGAAATGCCTTCTACTCAAATTATTCCGGTAATGTCGTTATACCAAATGAAGTTTTTTATGAAGGTGACCTATACACCGTAACGGCTATTGGAGATGGAGCATTCTATAAATGTGGAAGTCTGCAATCTGTATCTATTCCCAATAGTGTGACGAAAATAGGAGATCATGCGTTCCGTGGATGCATAGGCCTAGAAGCTATATCTATTCCCGATAGTGTCACGACCATAGGAGATTATACATTCTGTGAGTGTCAAAGCTTAAAAACTGTATCTATTCCAACCAGTGTAACAACCATCGGAGAGGGGGCCTTTAGTGATTGTATTAACTTGGTCTCAGTTTGTGTTTCAAACAGATTGACAGCTATTCCTTCTGGATTGTTTGCTTTTTGCAGCAGTCTGACATCATTTACCATCCCTAACAGCGTGACAGATATAGGTCTTGAAGCGTTTTACAAGACCAGCGGATTAAAAACTATCACTTGTGAAAGGGAATACCCTCCAGCAGCCAGCAGTGGGGCTTTTTCTTCGGAGATATTAGAAAATGCGACCCTTTTTGTGCCAAATTTGGCCATCAACAATTACAAGTCTGTTACCCCTTGGAAGGGCTTCAAGGAGATAAGGGCTATATCAGCAAAGCCGCGATTGTATACACTCACATATTTGGTAGACGGTGAGGTTTATATGACTACTAATTACAATGAGGGCGATAATATCACTCCAGAAGCTGAGCCGACCAAAGAAGGTTACTCTTTTTCGGGATGGGGTTGGATACCTTCCAAAATGCCAGGGGAAGATGTCGTTGTCTCGGGAACATTTAATGTAAAGAAATACAAACTTATATATCTTTTGGACGGTGAAGAGTATAAGACAAAAGAAATGGAATACGGCTCTGATATTATTCCGGAGGCAAACCCGACAAAAGAAGGGTATGTGTTCAGTGGTTGGTCCTACATTCCAAGTACTATGCCAGCTGAAGATGTTATGGTCACAGGCATACTCACCATCAATACATATAAGCTAATCTTTATGGTTGATGGAGAGGTGTATAAGACCATTGACGTGGTCTATGGGGACAGACTTCCTGAAGAGGAAGGACCTACAAAGGAAGGTTACTCTTTCTCGGGCTGGAGTTGGATGCCGAATAAGATGCCTGCTGAGGACGTAATTGTTTCTGGCGTATTCGCTAAGGAAAACTACGAGGTGATGGGTAACTGCTACCAGATTGAAGACGGCCAGGCAGTACTTGTCAAGGGTGAGAATGTGAGCGATGTGGCTATAAATTCTGTTGTAGTCATCAACAACAACCAGTATTATGTGACTACTATCGGCCAGAGAGCCTTTGAAGGTTGTAATAACGTCAATTCGGTTACAATTTATGACGGTATGGAGTCCATCCTTGCCAATGCCTTCAACGGCTGTATCAATCTGAACAAGCTTACGCTTGGAAAGGACGTACAGTTTATTGGCACGAAGGCCTTTGCAAATATTGCTCAGTCAAAAGATGCAGGGGTAAGAGGCGAGGATAACACGCTCGTTGTTGAGTGCTACGCAGAATCGGTTCCTTATTCTTGCGATGACAGCTTTGATGGAACTCCTGTCGAGAATGCCACCCTGAGGGTGAACGACAATCTTGTTGACATCTACAAAAATGCATATCCATGGAGTGGGTTTGGTGATATTATTGGCTTCAATGAAACAGTAGTCATCAATACGTTCCACTTAGCCAAGGAAGCTGAAATTTTCTCTATTGATGGTCAGAAACTTGACAAGCTGCAGAAAGGTATTAACATTATGCGCACCAGCCAGGGTATAAGGATGGTTGTCGTTAACTAACATCTGTACTCGATTTTGCTGCCAATGGACTTCTTGATGTAACGGCGGTTCAAGGTGTTTCCACTGTACCGAATGGAGGCTCCGCAGATATATATGACTTGTCAGGTCGCAAACAAACTGCGAAGCCGACAGGTGGCATTTACATCCTCCGAAGAAAGAAGGTTCTGTTGAAATGAACCAATACCACACGAGGTGGTGTTATTCAAGAAGTTTAACGCCATAATCGTATGGAATTACGAAGAAAATGCGTACCTTTGCACCCGTTAATACCTGTAATTGTATGGAAATGAATAACAGAATATGGAACGTCTGGCTGGCAAAGGGCCTTCTGGCCTTTTGCTGTGCTGCGCTTTTTCCCCTTGTCGTCCAAGCTCAGGACATTGAGGTAGTCCGTGGCGACTGCACTCCCGACCTGACCGACGGTGGCGGCTTGACCCGTGGCACCCGCCACCAACTGCCCAGGATACGCAAGGACTGGGATTCCACGAGGGTCTATAAGCAGATGGTCGTCCTGGTGTCGTTCCGCGATGTGGACTTCCAGATGGAGAACCCGAATAAGACATACAACTCCATCTTCAACGAGAGTGGCTATAACAAGCGGAACGGTGTGGGCTGCGTGGCCGACTATTTCCGCGACCAGTCAGGCGGTCGCTTCAATATGGAGTTCGATGTCTTTGGACCAATTAAACTCGATACGTTGGCCAATCCTTACACTGCTCCGACAGAAAAGATTAGAAACTACGGCAAAGACCAGTTCCACGATGCGATGCTTGAGCTGCTGAAGCAGAACCCGGACCATGACTTCAAACAGTACGACTGGGATGGCAACGGAAGTGTAGACCAGGTTATCTGCGTGTATGCCGGTCTTTGTGGCAATCAGGGCCAAGGAAGCTATGGCCATATCTGGCCGAACACGGGCTCCTTCACCACAGTGACAGCTCCCGACGGAACCAAGATAGCCAACTTCTCTGCCAGTGGCGAGTTGTGGAAGAACAATCTTGGCAGCTGTGGTATTGGCACCATCTGCCATGAGTTCAGCCATAGCTTAGGTCTGCCCGATATCTATCCCACAACTAATGACGCCGGCTACTCTGTCGTCGACGAGTGGGACTTGATGGATGGCGGCAACTTCACCAACTATGGCTGGTGCCCCCCCGACTATTCACCGTTGGAAAAGATGCTCTTCGGCTGGTTGACGCCTGTCGAGTTGACGGAGCCGACCACTATCAAGAATATGAAGACTCTTGCCGACGGCGGCGATGTGTACATCATCAAGAAGACCGAAGACAACTATTATCTCTTGGAGAACCGCCAATGGCAGGGCTGGAGTCTTGGTGTACCGGGCCGAGGACTGGTTATCTATCATGTGGACTATCTGGAGTCGAAGTGGTCGTCGAATTCGGTCAACAATGTGAAGGGCGCTTACCGTTACGAGTTGGTTCATGCCGACGGTCTCGACTACGATGCTTGGGATAACTTGTTGGAGCTGCGTGACGCTAAGACGAAGTATATCAACAAGACACGAATGAACTGTCTCTACCTGAGTACCAGCCCCTTCCCGTGGACCACAGATTCAACGTCAACGGTCGACCAGGCCCTGACTGATACAGAGACACCTATCACCAACATCAGAATGACTGATGAAGGCCTTGTCTCATTCGACTTCCGAGGCGGAGATCTTGATGCTGTCCATGACCTCATGACTCCACGTGCTGCCGGCGATGCCTATTATGACTTGTCGGGCCGCCGTATCGCTGGCCGTCCAGGAAAGGGCATCTATATCGTTGAAGGAAAGAAAGTAATCATACAATAACAACAACAAACCAACAAAGCTTATGCGCGTAATTATTGAACCCAATTATGATTTGATGTCCCAGTGGGCCGCCAATCATGTCATCGAGCGTATCAACGCCGCAAAACCAACACCTGAGAAGCCCTTTGTACTTGGTCTGCCCACCGGCTCTTCGCCCATCGGTATGTACCGTGCCCTGGTCAAGGCCTGTCAGGACGGAAAGGTGTCGTTCAAGAACGTTGTCACTTTCAATATGGACGAGTATGTCGGCCTGCCCGTCGACCATCCTGAGAGCTATCACAGCTTCATGTTCAGTAACTTGTTCAACCACATCGACTGTCCCCGTGAGAACATCCACATTCTCAACGGCAATGCCCCCGACCTCGATGCCGAGTGTGCCGCCTACGAGAAGGAGATAGAGAAGTTCGGAGGTGTCGACCTCTTCCTCGGTGGTATTGGCCCCGACGGACATATCGCCTTCAACGAGCCTGGCTCCTCATTGACCAGCCGCACTCGCCAGAAGACCTTGACCACCGATACGATCATTGCCAACTCGCGCTTCTTCGAGGGCGATATAAACAAGGTGCCCAAGACTGCGCTGACCGTCGGCGTAGGCACCGTGATGGCTGCCCGCGAGGTGATGATCCTAGTCAATGGCCATGCCAAGTGCCGTGCCCTTCAGGCTGCCATCGAGGGCAGTGTCAACCACATGTGGACCATCTCGGCCCTGCAGATGCACCAGCACGGTATCATCGTGGCCGACGAGGCTGCCTGCGACGAACTGAAGGTAGGCACCTACCGCTATTTCAAGGATATTGAGCGTAACAACCTTTTGTAAAGTTAAAAAAGAGAAAAAAGCCGCCCAGCGCGGCTTTTTCCTTTTTTTATTTTGTACTATTCAGATAATTTCGTACCTTTGTACCCTGAAATTCGAAAAAGAGCATGCTCAAGACCCTCTTTTCCGTAAGTATTTGTATTGACAGATAACTAACGTGCTGGAAACCAACGGTTTCTGCTTTATCGTTAGGAAGAGAGGTTGTGTTGTATTCTAACATAAAACTATCAATAGATGAAGCATTTTAGAACTTTACTGTTGCTATTGTTGTTCCTGCCTATGGCCGCCTTCGCCCAGTCGATGAGCGACAATCAGGTGATGGAGTTGATCAAGCGCGAGACTGCTGCCGGCTCTTCGCGGTCGCAGATTGTCACCAAACTTGTGCAGCGTGGTGTCAATATCGACCAGATACGCCGTGTCCGTGCCAAGTACGAAAAGCAGCTCCGCAGCCGTGGACTCAGTGGTGTTGCCGATGAGGCAACCAGCGAGCTGAACTCTCGTATGCGTACCAACAACTCAGAAATCGCCGATGAAATCACATCGGGCAAGTCCGGCACCAGGACCCAGCTAAACGATGATGCCGACCTCAGATACGAAGAGACCCTTCAGGAAGGGACCATGGACGAGTCGGTCGATGCCTTTGACACCAAGAAAGTGTTTGGTCACGACATCTTCAACAACAAGCTGCTGTCGTTCGAGCCCAACATGAACATTGCCACGCCGCAGGACTACGTCCTTGGTCCTGGCGACCAGTTGGTCATCGATGTCTACGGTGCTTCGCAGAAGTCGTTCCAGCTGACGGTTTCGCCCGAGGGAACGGTGACGGTCCCAGACTATGGCCCCATCACCGTGTCGGGTATGACGGTGGCTGCCGCTAACAGCCGCATCCGTGCCAGCCTTGGCTCTCGTTACAGCAGTTCGAGCCTGAAGGTGAGTGTCGGCCAGACTCGTACCATCATGATTAATGTCATGGGCGAGGTCAACAAGCCCGGCACCTATCATCTCAGCGCCTTTGCCAGCGTGTTCCACGCCCTTTATGCAGCAGGCGGTATCAACGATCTGGGTACCTTGCGTAACGTCCGTGTGCTCCGTGGCGGCAACTTGGTGACCATTGTCGATATTTATGAGTATATTCTGAATGGCCGCCTTGCTGGCAACATCCGTTTGAAGGACGGTGATGTTATTCAGGTCGGCCCTTACGATTGTCTGGTCAATGTCACGGGTAATGTCAAGCGCCCCATGTACTATGAGATGCGTGCCAACGAGAGCGTTTCCACGCTGCTGAAGTATGCTGGTGGCTACTCTGGCGACGCTTATCGCAAGAGTGTCCGCTTGATTCGTAAGTCTGGCGAACGTTTTGGCGTGTTCAATATCGATGAGTTCGAGCAGGCCTCTTTCAAGGTGGCTGACGGTGATGCCGTACAGGTTGACGCCATCCTCGACCGCTTCGAGAATATGGTTGAGATTAGTGGTGCCGTCTTCCGCCCCGGCCAGTACAGGCTTGGCGAGCAGGTGACCACTGTCCGTAGTCTCATTGAGCAGGCCGACGGACTGACCGAGGACGCCTTCACAGCCCGTGCCGTCTTGCACCGCATGCGTGCCGACCGCTCTTTGGAGGTTATCCCCGTTGATGTGGCAGGTATCATGGGCGGCACGGTGGCCGACATACCATTAGCCAACGAAGATGTGCTGTTCATTCCCACGCAGTCGGAGTTGATTAGTAATCGCTATGTACAGATTAATGGCGAGGTTCAGTCCCCCGGACGTTATCAGTGGGCCGCTAACATGTCGATTGAAGACCTGGTGATGAAGGCTGGTGGTCTGACTGATGCTGCTTCTGTAGCCAAGGTTACTGTCTCCCGCCGTCTCATCGACCCCAAGGCTACCAAGGCCACTTCTGATTTGGCTAAGAGCTTCTCGTTCGAGTTGAAGGACGGTTTCGTCATCGACGGCACGCCTGGCTTTATGCTCGAGCCTTATGATATTGTACAGGTGTTCCGCAGTCCCGGTTTCCATACGCCTCGAAGAATCACGATTGAAGGCGAGGTTAATTTTGCCGGTGACTATACCTTGGAGAAGAAGAACCAGCGTCTGAGCGACCTCGTAAAAATCGCTGGTGGTGTCACTGAAGATGCTTACGTTGAAGGAGCACGCTTGGAGCGTCGCATGAATGAAACGGAACGTGCCCGTCTGCGTATGGCCATGCAGACCGTCCGGATGAGTCAGGAGAGCGATGACTCCGTAGCCATTGAGAAAGTGGAGCAGGCCGATGTATATAGGGTCGGTATCCATTTGGAGGAAGCCCTGAGAAATCCCGGTGGCGATGCCGACATCGTGCTTCGTGAGGGCGACCGTCTGGTGATTCCCGAATATGATGGGACGGTTAAGATTAGTGGCGACGTCATGTATCCCAACACTGTGGCCTACGAAGAGGGTAAGAACTATAAGTGGTATATCCGTCAGGCCGGCGGTTTCGGCGACCGTGCCAAGAAGCGCAAGGGCTATGTCATCTATCCTAACGGAACGATGGCACAGGTCAACCACGGTGCCAAGATTACGCCGGGCTGCGAGATTATCGTTCCTTCGAAGCCCAAGCGTGAGGCCATGACCACTGCCCAGTGGGTCGGTATAGGCTCAACGGTAGCCTCAGTCGGTACGATGATTGCCACCATTATTTACATGATAACCAAGTAAGCCGTATGACGATGGAACAGAACAACATGGAAGAAGTGAAGCCCGTGGAAAAGTCGTCCATCGACTTCGGTGCTTTATGGCGGTCGGTAACGAAACGCAAGAAGACATATTATAAGGTATTGGGCATCACCTTTGTCCTTGCCTGTATTTATGCCTTCTCCCTGCCGAGAGTCTACAAGTGTGAGGTAATGTTGGCGCCTGAGTTGTCAACAAGCCGCAGCACCAGCTCTTTGGCGTCTTTGGCCCGATCATTTGGTATGAGGTTGGGTAACAGCGCCATGGGCGGTGGCAGCGAGGCTCTCCTGCCCACGCTCTATCCCGACCTGATGAACTCGGTCGACTTTAAGACCAGTCTGTTCGATGTGAAAGTTTGTGCGAAGGACAGCGTCAAGCCCAAGAGCTACTATGACTACTTGCTCAACGACCAGAAACGGACGTGGTGGGGAAAAGCCATCGGTGGAACAATCAGTGCGCTTGTCAGCCTCATCGCTACAGAGGACACGACGGATAATTCAAAGGTGAATCCCTTCAGGCTGACCAAACAGCAGACCCGCATTGCCCAGATGATTGACCGCAAGGTCGTTTGCGATGTCGACCAGAAGACACTTGTCATTAAGATTGATGTCCGGGACCAGGATCCTGTCATCTGTGCCACCGTCGCCGACTCCGTCAAGGAGCGCCTGCAGCAGTTTATTACCGACTATCGTACCAATAAGGCCCGTGTTGACTATGAGTACAATAAGAAGCTGTGTGCCGAGGCG
Source organism: uncultured Prevotella sp. (assembly GCA_946404405.1). GTDB lineage: Bacteria > Bacteroidota > Bacteroidia > Bacteroidales > Bacteroidaceae > Prevotella. The sequence continues at coordinate 43,596 of CAMJDL010000014.1, read as the reverse complement.
AAGGTACGCTACGAGAAGGCCCGTCAGCGCTATGCAGAGTTTGCAGATGCCAACCAGGATTTGGTGCTGCAGAGTGTCCGCACCAAGCTGACCGACCTTGAGAATGATCTTCAACTTCAGTTCACGGCCTATCAGACGTATGTGGCCCAGCTTCAGAGTGCAGAGGCTCAGGTACAGCAGGACACCCCGGCATTCATGACTCTTCAGAGTGCTACGGTGCCGGTGAAGCCTTCGGCTCCCAGCAGGAAGAAGATCGTATTCGTTTTCCTCTTCCTTGCTTTCGCTATAACAACGTTACGCGCTTTCCACAAGGATGGTTTGCTGAAGCCCCTATTAGGCCTTTCGTAGAATCAAAAATTTTTCAAGTGCATACACTGCTTGCACTAAGACGTAAGCAATTGTTAGATAGGGATTTATCTTGTGTAGGCAAATTGATTTAGTGTAGGCAACTATTATAAAATCGCTTAATATTTTGGCTTTCGACTTGAATTTAGTGCCTGATTGGTGGCCTGTGTGCCAGAATGCTGATTGTCCGCAGTCGACTAACTGCCTCCGCTATGTGGCCTGTCAGAATATGCCACCTACGTTGACGGTCTGGCCTTGCGTGATGTCTGGAGCCATGAAAGATGGCAGTTGTTCTTTCTTTGTCAAGAATGAAAAGGTTCGCTTTGCGCGTGGATTTAAAATAATGTTCGCGCGCGTGAAGAGCCGTGACGACATTTTCACCATGCGCCGTGAACTGACAGGCTTTCTTGGTAGCGTAGGAACCTACTATCGTTGCAAGAGCGGCGAACGGCTGCTCAACCCCGAACAGCAACAGTGGATTTTGCGGCTTTTCAGCCAGCACGGTTATACAGAGGATTTGGAGTTTGACGAATACATCGACTCTTACAACTTCGAACGAACGCTTTAAGAATTGTTCCATGCAGTGGAACATTTATTCCACGCTGTGGAACAAATGTTCCAGACTGTGGAAACAGATGGAAATGACGCGCAATGAAATTCTCAATCGTCAATATCGATAAAAAGAAGCAGCTGCATCTGCAGGTGAAGTCGGCTGAATGGTTCTTTGGGCGCATCACGTCGGACACGAAGACGGCACTCATCGGCAACCTTCGCCGCCACATCGAGGCGCTGGGCGACAACGGCAGCTACGAGAACCGTGTGCCCGTACCCAGGGTGTTTCCGTTGGTGGAACTCTCTAAATCGGCCAACGACAACCTCGATGTCACCGCTTATAATGGCCTTGTGCCGCTCCATGTCGCCGACTTGCTGAGAGACGACGATCTGGAGGCGGTGAAGGAGGCTGCCAAAATGATGCCTATGACCTACGCTACCTTCGTTGGTGCCGACGGCCGTAGCGTCGAGATTCTTGTGGCGGTAGCTCCGAAGGATGGTCAGCTGCCGCAGCGGGAGGCCGACATCGACCGCTTCTGCAAGATGGGCTACGACGTTGCTTTTGGCGCATATAGTGGCGTTCTTCCGAAACCGATTGAGCGCCAGTCTATTGCGGCGCGCTTTAATTTCCGTCTGACACTCGACGCTGAGCCGTATGTCAATCCTGCTGCTGTGGCCTTGAAGGTCGACGTCAGCAATATGATACTCTCTGATGCGAACCTCGCTGATACTACGGTTGCCGAGCAGCGCGAGATGGATATGAAACTGTATGCCGACTACGAGATGATGTACAAGCTGGCGGCTGAGGAGGCCTACGAAGAGACAGCCGATGTCGTTGAGAGTCAGCGACTTGAGGCTTACGTCACAGAACTCGCCCGTCGAATGTGCCTGAAGGGTGTTCCCGAGGAGGAGACCTTCCTCCACCTGCGCAACCACTATGTATTCAATAATACGTACGAGGAGCTGGAGTTCCGTGCCATCGTCGAGGCCGTCTACAGTGAGAACAAGCCGGAGCGGATGGTGGAAGGTACGGCGACCAGCCTGGAAATGCGCCGGCTCATCAAGTTCCTCACCACCCGCTATGTCTTCCGCTACAATACGGTGCTCGGTTATACTGAATATCGCCCCAACAACACGTGGATACAGGACTGGGCTGCTTGCGACGAGAACGTCATCAACGGCATGAGCATCGAGGCACGGTTGGCCAACCTTGATATTCGCGATAAGGACGTGCGCCGCTACGTGCGCTCGAACATCATCAGGCGGTGCGACCCCTTGCAGGACTACTTCTGGAAAATCCGCGATGCCTGGGACGGCAAGACCGACCACATTGCCCAGCTGGCGCGCACCGTCCCCTGCAAACTCCCGCAGTGGGAGCAGTGGTTCCGCAAGTGGTTCCTCAGCATGGTTGCCCAGTGGCTCGGCCGTATGCGCGACTACGGCAATGCCCTCGTTCCGCTGCTCATCTCGCCGCAGGGCGACGGCAAGTCGTTCTTCTGCCGCAACCTGCTGCCCCGCGAGCTGCAGTGGGGCTTCCTCGAGAATCTTGTTGTCGAGGAGAAGAAACAGACGCTGCAGGCGATGCACAACTTCTTGATAATCAGTCTCGACGAGTTCAATCAGATCAGCCAGAAGACGCAGGAGGGCTTCCTGAAGAACGTCATCCAGCTGCCTCGGGTGAAGATCAAGCGTCCCTATGGCAAGCATGTCGAGGACTTCCCCCGCATGGCCTCGTTTATCGCCACCTGCAACGAAGCCAGCGTGCTGAGCGACCCCACCGGCAACCGCCGCTTCATCGGCGTTCAGCTGACGGCCCCCATCGATACCAATTTCAAGCCCAACTACGCCGCCCTCTACAACCAGGCCTACACCATCGTCACCGAGGAGCGCGAACAATACTGGATGACACCCGAGGAGGTGAAGCAGCTGATTGCCCACAACCGCCAGTTTGAGGTGTTGCCCCCTGCCGTCCAGTACTTCAACGAATATTACACCGCTGTCAGCAACGAGGCTGAGGGCCAGTGGCTCTCGCCCACTGCCATCTATACCCGTCTGCGCCAGATAGCCGGCAGTGGTCTGAAAGCCAACGGCGTTGCCGCCTTCGGTCGCTACCTGAAGAACATCGAAGGTCTCCAAAGCCGCCGAATTGGCAATAACCGCCAGTATCTGGTGCGTGAAAAGAAGTAGTTGCCTACACTAAACGAATTTGCCTACACAAGATAATTAATTGAACCACTGACAGATACGTCTAAGTGTAAGCAGTGTAGGCACTTTAAAACTTTATAATTCCTTTTTAATGGAAGCTGCAGTAGCAGTTGAGAAAGATAGTTCGGTGATAGTCAGATGGGCACCATATTTTGCTGTCCTCTGGCTGTTGTATGTCATGAACTCTATCTTTGCCTGGTTCTCGTTCAGCGTTATTCTTCGTGTAATAGCTGTGACGGGAGTAGTGGCAGCTTCTTTTATGATGGAGAAGCATGAGGTGACGAAAGAAAGAAGATGGATTGTAATCCTGACTTTCTTATATTTCCTCTGGGCTTTTTTGAAGATGGATCAAATCTTTGCCTATTTGTCAGTGGCTATGACCTTTGTTCCATTTATGTTTATTGTCTTTTGGCCAAGTGAATTATTGTTACGAACTTATAATGTATTTCGCAAAGTCGTTATTTTTTTTGCGATTGGTTCTACTATAATTACAGCTCTTTCTTATGTGGGGATAACAGCCCGTATTCCCCATTTCCAGATGGGACCCCAGTCAGCACTACACGATAACAGAGGTGACTTTTACAACGTTTATGGAATATTTCCAGAGTTAAATGGTGAGGGTTTCTTTTTTAACCGTGCATGTGGTATGATGGAAGAGCCGGGGCATTTTTCTATTGTTTTGGGCTTAGTTTATCTGATAGACCGTTATACACAAAGAAAAATAAATCCGGCAATAATCATTGGTGCTATATTTACATTCTCCTCAACATTTTTCTTGATACTCTTTTTTACGGAGTTCTGGAATTTTATTACACATTGGAGAAAGACACTTCTGTATTTTGTTTGTTCTGTGGTATTGTGTATAATAGGTTATAAAGCTTTGCCACAGGACATGCAGGATATGGTGTACTATCTGGCTTATGAGCGCAATATGGAGCAGGTGGTAGAAGCGTACGATAGTTCAGGTTCATTGAATGAGGCACTTGATGAAAGAGCTAATGATTTGGGTAAGAGCGTTTATGATCATTTGAGTTTTGAAGAGAGACTTGTAGGAGGTGAAGGTGATCGTAATATTGTACTTTCAGATTATCGAGGGTTTATCGTTAATATGGGTTATATAGGTCTCTTCCTTGTTATATTCATTTCTTTGGCGACTTTGGTAGGGGCACCTGTATTATTAAAGATTTCATTGTTCTTATCATTGATGATGATTATGCTTCATCGTGCTTGGCTTTTCTATGAGCCGTTCCCATACTTTATGTCTTTTTGGGCTTGTTCTTTATTTAAGTATCATATAAAGTCGTAAAATGCCAGATAATTTAGGACGGAGAACAATCAAGGGTGTTGTATGGAGTAGCATAGAACGTTTTTCCATGCAGGGCGTTCATTTTTTGGTGACATTGGTTCTCGCTAGGATGTTGACACCGGATGATTTTGGCCTGATAGGGATGCTTGTTGTCTTTATCTCAGTGTCTCAGTCAATAATTGAAACTGGTTTTTCACTGGCATTAATTAGAAAACAGGATCGTAGTAATGTAGATAATAGTACGGTTTTTTATTTTAGCATTGTTACTAGCCTGCTTGTTTATCTTTTGCTATATGCAATAGCCCCATGGGTGGCGTCTTTCTATCGTGAGCCCCAGTTGACAGAACTGATGCGTGTCCTGTGTGTTGCGGTATTTATTAACTCTTTCTCGGTTATCCAGCGTGCACTGTATACGGCAGCAGTTAATTTTAAGACTCAAGCAAAAGCAACGACCATTGCAGCCATCTTGTCAGGTGTTTTAGGAATTGCAGCTGCTATGAAGGGAGCTGGTGTTTGGGCTTTAGTCATACAGTTTTTATCGAATTCGATATTTAATACGCTCCTATTATGGTATTATTCCAGTTGGCGCCCATTATTGGTCTTCTCGTGGAAGTCATTTAAAGAACTCTATCTATTTGGCTTTAATTTAATGACGGTTGGGGTATTAGAGACGCTTTACCAGAATAGTTATCAGATATTTATCGGAAAGTTCTTCTCTGCTGCGAGTCTTGGCCATTTTACACAGGCGAAGACTATTGCCAATTTCCCATCCTCTAATATTTCTGGCATCTTAAGTAGAGTTACCTATCCAATAATGAGCACGATACAAGACGATAATGAGCGACTGTCCGAAGTTTATCGCCGATTGGCACGTCTAATCGCTTTTGGCGTTTTCCCTATGATGTGCGGACTAGCCGCACTTTCTGTTCCAACGATTCATTTCCTGATTGGTAGTAAGTGGCATTTTGCTGCGATTCTGATGGTGCCATTGTCATTCAGTTTCATGTTCTATCCTATACACTCCATCAATATGAATGTCCTACAGGTTAAAGGGAAGTCAAAGTTGTATTTGAAATCAGAAATAATAAAGAAAGTTATTTCATTTGCTTTTCTTGTGGGAACTATTCCATTTGGTATTGTTGTGATGTGCTATGGGCGGATTGTTTCTTCTGTTTTGACATTATTGGTTAATATGTTCTATACCAGCAGAGAGGTGAAAATTAGTTTGTTTACATTGATAAGAGACTTATTGCCGTCTTTATCATTGTCTCTTGGAATGTTTTTTGTAGTATTCTTAATTACTAACAAGTTTGAGAATGTTTATGCACAATTAGCTGTCGGGATTCTTGTTGGTGTTCTCTTTTATTTTGGAGGCGCTTATTTGATGAAGATAAAAGAACTAGAATATGTTTATAATTTAACAAAAAAACTGAATTATGGAATTAAAAGATTTTATTGAGAACTTTGCAGCTCAGTTTGATGATACTGATGCAAGTGAGATTAAGGCTGAAACAGTGTTCAAGGAGTTGGATGAGTGGTCTTCACTGATTGCTCTCTCCGTTATTGCCATGGTTGACGAAGAGTACGAGGTGACACTGAAAGGAGAAGATATAAGAACATCTAACACAGTAGAAGACTTGTTCAATACTGTTAAATCTAAATTGTAATCAATGGCTTTTCTTGACTTCAGGAATGTAAGGATTGCCGGTATAGCCGCCGGTGTCCCTAAAAACAAAATAAGTAATTACTCACTTATACAAGGGGAAGACATATCTTCAGATTACACTCCAGAAGCCTTTGTTGAAGCGACTGGAGTAAAGGAACGTAGATGCTCTGATCGGCTTTGTACTTCGGATTTGTGCTTTGCTGCTGCAGAAAAACTGATAGCAGAACTTAAATGGGATAAATCTGAAATTGAGGCTGTCGTTTTTGTTTCACAAAATGCGGACTATGTTCTTCCAGCAACAGCTTGTATTCTTCAAGACAAGTTGGGATTAAGAAAAGAATGTTATGCAGAAGATGTTGCATTAGGTTGTTCAGGCTGGGTTTATGGCCTAAGTAATCTCGCATCGCTAGTCTCAACAGGCTCTATAAAAAAAGCATTGTTATTGGCTGGTGATGCCAAAAAGCGAGCGATTGAAAAGAGAGACCCATTGTTTGGTGACGCAGGTACTGCGACAGCAATTGAATATGTTAAAGGAGAAACAGGTTTTAAATTTCATTTTGGCACAGATGGCAGTGGGTATGATGCAATTATTAAACCCGATGGCGGTAGCCGTAACCAGGTAAGTGTCCATTCTTTTGAACTAAAGGAATATGAAGGGAAGATGATGCATGGCCTTCAGACTCGAATGAAAGGCATGGATGTTTTTTCTTTTGGCATTACAACTGCCCCTAAGTCAATAAAGAAATTGGGAGAGCACTTCAACTTTAATTATTTGGATGCAGACTATTTCATTTTCCATCAAGCTAATATGAAGATGAACAATCAGATCGTAAAGAAATTGAAACTAGATCCGGAGAAAGTCCCTTCATGCATGTACCAGTATGGAAATACATCTTCTGCCTCTATTCCATTGACTATAGTCTCTCAACTTAAAGGAAAATTTGAAAACAAATTGACAAAGTTCATCTGTTGTGGTTTTGGAGTTGGTTTGTCTTGGGGCACGGTGGCAATTGAAACCCAAAATGTTTTGATTCTTGATATTGTAGAAGTTAATGATGAGGATGAAAATTATGGATACAGGATATAATCCGTTTTCATTAGCAGGGAAGAGAATACTTATAACAGGCGCGTCTTCTGGAATAGGCCAGGCTACGGCAATCGAATGTTCCAAAATGGGTGCTACCGTCATTATTACTGCTCGTAACGATGAGCGGCTTAAGCAAACTTTCCAGCAATTGGCAGGAATTGGCCATCAGATGATAACGATAGACCTTTCTGATAATAATGGCATTCAGCAATTAGTTGAGAGTATTACTAAAGTAGATGGTTTATTTAATAATGCTGGTGTAACAACTGCAAAACCTATATCTTTTATAAATGAGATTGAATTGGAGAATCTTTTGAATGTTAATTTGAATGCTCCAATTATGCTAACAAATCTGTTGGTAAAGAAGAAAAAAATTTCTAAGGGAGGCTCTATTGTTTTTACATCTTCAATTGGTCGATTTATGGTAGCGCCAGGTAATAGCATGTATGCTGCTTCAAAAGGTGGTTTGTCTTCATTTATGAAGGGAGCTGCTTTAGAATTGGCAGCAAAAGGTATTAGATGTAACGCAATTCTTCCAGGAATGGTAGAAACAGGAATGATGAAGGGCAAGGAGACTATAAGTAGTGAACAATGGGAGACAAATAAGCTTTTATATCCATTAAAACGCTTTGGCTCCCCACAAGAGATTGCATTATTGGCTGTTTATTTATTCAGTGATGCGAGTTCCTTCATGACAGGATCAGAATTGGTGATAGATGGTGGACGTAGTCTCAAGTAAAATGGATAGATTGTTAGGGCGCAAGATTTGCATCATCACAGGAGCTGCCCAAGGTATAGGAAAGGGCATTGCCGAACAGTTTGCTGCTGACGGCGCTACTGTCTATGCCTGCGACATTCGGGAAGGAAGTATGGACGAATGGGCTAAGGATTGTTCGGAAAGGAATAACACCCGTGTTGTCCCGATGTACTTCGATGTAACGGATGCAGCGGCAGTGAAGAACAACTTTATGGCAATCTTCAAGGCAGAAAAGCGTATCGATGCTTTGGTGAATAATGCAGGAGTCGTGTTCAATAAGAAAATTGGCATGATTGTACGTCAGGAGACTGAACTGATGTTCCGCATCAATGTAATTGCCGTCATTGAAATGGTTCAGCTCTGTTCTCGCTTAATGGCTCGGACGGGTGGCGGCTCTATTGTGAATATTGCTTCTGTGACGGCTGTGCTTGGTTCTCCAGGACAGTCGGCCTACTCGGCTACGAAGGGTGCCATCATGTCGTTCACCAAGTCGGCAGCCAAGGAGTTGGCTCCTCAGGGAATTCGCGTAAATGCTGTGGCTCCAGGCATTGTGAAGACAGAACGCTTTGCTGAACTTTACGAGAGTGACGGAGCCAAGATTGACCAGAGAATATCCAGGATAGGCCTAGGGCGTTTAGGCTCTCCTGAAGATGTCGCAAATGCCTGTGCCTTCTTGGCATCCGACCGAGCTTCGTATATTTCCGGTCAGATACTTGGCGTGGATGGTTGCGCGTCTATTTAGAATTGAAGAATGGAAGGATTGAATAACTGAAGATGATCTTGAATCTGGATAGGTGGCAGAATGAGGCGGTAGCAGCGATTGATTCGCAGGGACAGCAGCTGACGTATGGTGAGTTGCGGGACTTTGCGGAGAATGCAGTGTGCCTGATGCCCGCCCGTTCGCTGTTCTTCCTGTTGGTTGAAAATAACGTGGGAGGTATTGCTTGGACGATAGGCAATATCTGTGCAGGAAATGTACCGCTGATTTTGAATGCGCATTTGGATGAGGGGTTGTATAAGAGTTTGTATGATCTTTACCTGCCTCCCTTCGTTTGTGTACCAGCTGGTATGGCTGACAGATTTCCTTATGAGACGGTCATGACCAGTTATGGTTATACCTTGATGAAAACTGGCAATGAGCCGTGCCCGATGCATCCCGAACTGTCTCATCTTTTGCCGACATCCGGCTCTACAGGCAGTCCTAAGTTGGTGCGCCATAAATATGAAAATATTGAGGCAGCAGCCCTGAACATCTCAACGTTCTTCGAACTGACAGCGAACGAGCGTCCCTTGATGGTACTACCTTTATATTATACGATGGGGCTTTCGATGGTGTTCAGCCATTTCTATGTCGGTGCAACAGTGTTGATAACAAACTTGAGCATGACCGACCGAAACTTCTGGAAGTTCATCAAGGAAGAGCGGGCAACGAGCTTTACGGGCGTACCTTATAGTTATGAGATACTGAACCTGATGCGATTCTTCCGGATGGACCTGCCCGACCTTACATTGTTGACGCAGGGTGGTGGACGGATGCCAAAGGAACTGAATCTGAAGTTTGCAGAGTATTGTCGGGACAACGGCAAGAAGTGGATTGCCACATACGGTCAGTCGGAATGTACGGCCCGTATGGCATGGCTGCCTCCGAAATGGGCCATTGACAAAGTAGGAAGCATAGGTATTGCAGTGCCGAATGCGGAACTTTCATTGATTGATATGGATGGTAACCCCATAACTGCTCCAAATACTGAGGGCGAGATGTGCTATCGGGGCAAGAATGTGACGATGGGCTATGCCCGTAAACGTGAAGATCTGCTTTTGGGCGATGAGCGTCACGGCTATATCCATACTGGCGACCTAGCATATTTCGATGAGGATGGATGCTATTATATCGTGGGGCGGATGGGACGCTTTCTGAAACTATTTGGTATGCGTGTCGGCTTGGATGAGTGTGAACAAATTGTTAAGGGAAAGTTTCCTCATTTGGAATGTGCCTGCGTAGGTACTGACGAAAAGATGCTGGTCTATCTGACAGATGAAAACTATAAGGATCAGGTTAAGGATGAGTTGGTTAATCGCTTGAAGTTAGTTGCTTCTTCTTTCGAGGTGAGAGTCATTGATGAAATTCCTAAGAATGAGGCGGGTAAAACATTATATGCAAAACTGATGGAAAAGTAAAAAGGTTAAAAAGTAAAAAGGTTAAATATATGGAAAATATTGAGAAATACAACAACGCTTTTGTAGAAGTGTTTGGTGCGAAGGTCGAAGACTTGAATGACAACTATGGTAAGGAAACTGTAGAAGAATGGGATTCTGTCCATCAGCTGAGTCTTGTTGCCCAGTTTGAGGAAGCCTTCGACATTATGTTCGACCCTGAGGACATTATGGATATGACTTCCTACGCCAAAGGTAAGGAAATACTTAAGAAGTACGAAGTGGAACTATAAGTTTTACCTTTTTACTTTTAAAAAGTATGGCTAAGTGGGAAATTAAGAATGTCAATATTGCCGGTGTGTCAATGGCTGTGCCAGAGCACACGGTGAAGACGGCAGAAATAGACCTTTTTACACAGGAAGAAGCTGAAGTCTTTGACAAGACTGTAGGCATCAAGTCCCGCCACATAGCTCCTGACACGATGTGTGCCTCGGACATGTGTCAAGCGGCAGGTGAGAAACTGCTTGAAGAACTTGGATGGGAAAAGGATAGTATTGATGCCCTGATTTTTGAATCGGTAACAGGCGACTATCGTACACCTCCGACTTCTTGTCTGCTGCAGGATCGGATGGGGCTGTCAGAAGACTGCTTCTGTGTGGATATACCAATGGGTTGCTGTGGCTGCATGTATGCCATTGTTGTGGCAGGGAATCTGCTGACCACTGGACAGATTAAACGTGCTCTTTTGCTTGTCGGCGACACAGCTCTCCGTATGGGTTCGATGAAGGACAAGAGTCGTGTGCCTTTGTTTGGAGATGGCGGAACGGCCTTGGCTTTGGAGTATGACGAGACTGCCAATGACATCATCATTGACTTCCATACTTTTGGAAAGGGCTCTGAAGCTTTGATGACGCCCCATGGCGGTTTCCGTCATCCTGCTACGCCAGCATCCTTTGAATACGAGGATTTCGGCAATGGTATTATTCGAGCTCCTTATCATACGATGATCAACGGTATGAATGTCTTCTCGTTTGCTATCAGCAGACCGCCGAAGTCAGTGGAGAAATTCTTGGCAGATTACAATATCGACCGCAATACAGACATCGATTATTTTCTGATTCATCAGGCCAACAAGATGATTGTTGACCGTGTTGTGAAGAAGCTGAAGTTGCCAACAGAAAAGGTCCCTTATAATCTGGAGGAGTTTGGTAACCTCGGAGGTGCTAGTATTCCTTCACTGATGGTGACGAGGATTGCAGATAAATTGCGGAAAGAAGAAACGACCATTCTTGGCTCTTCATTCGGCCTCGGTCTTAGTTGGGGCACAATGCTTTTAAAGACGAAGCCAATGATAGTTCCTGAATTAATCCTTCTTTAGATATGAGTGAAATACAATTCATGGAGAAACCTGACTGGGTCTCATGGGATGATGTGTGTGAGTGTATTCGTAAAGCCAATGTTGTTAATGACAAGCAAGGCTTTCACATGCTGTTCTCAAATATTACTCCTGATGAGATAGCAAAAAAAGTGAAAAATGGAACTTGTTTTGTCGCATTACATAACAATAAAGTAGTGGGGACAACAAGTTTTGTTATTTCCAAAGTAAGGAGTTGGTGTTTAAATGGAAAAGTGATTTGTTTCTGTTATGATGGAATATTACCGGAGTACCGAGGAACTGATGTCTATTTGGGCTTAAGAAAGATAAAATTGGATAAAGTTAATAAGACTGGTATAAAAAAGAAGTTCTTTACTACTGCTGAGGATAATAAAACAGTCATAAAGATAAATCTTAAATTTGGTTTTAAACTCGTTCAATTTCAACCTACAGGAGAGGGCGCTAACTATTATTCTGTTACGATGGTAAAATGGGAAGACGGTTGTCCGTTCCCCGATTGGTTCTTGAGATGTATGTTCAATTTGTCGAAGTTTGTTAGTAAGTCTTTTTTTAAACCAGATTACAAATTTAGGTTTTGGTTTAATTAGAATGGATAAAGCGATTACCCACTATGTCCTTGAAAAGGATAGAGATTTATATTGGGATTCTTTGAAATTTGTTTTAATTTTCCTAGTGGTTTATGGCCATGTCACTCCACGTTATTTAGAGGGCAGCCATTTTAATATGGCAATCTTTAATTACATCTATATGTTTCATATGCCCTTGTTTGTTTTTGTCTCAGGAAGGTTTTCACATATGCGGGATAGAAAAAAGTATATAGATAAAATTCTAAGACTCTTTGAAACTTATATGGTATTCCAGATTATCCGAACTCTTTTGCAATTATGGGGAGGAGATGAAATAACGTATGCTTGCCTTATAACGCCGCAATGGACTTTATGGTATCTTGTAGCGCTCATTTATTGGCGTTTGATGGTGTGTTATATACCCGAGACATTTCTTCATTATCGCAAGATGGTGTTGTTTATAAGTTTCTTTATTTGCATTATTGCTGGTTTTATTCCAATAAACCACTCTTTTGCTATACAAAGAACTTTTTTTTATTTACCTTTTTTTGTTATGGGATATTACTCATCTGACTTTGACATACTGAAGTTAATCAATAAGATACCTTCATTCTGTGCTTTTTTATTGTTATTTGTTATATTCTTATTTTTCTTCTTTTTGTTAGATAATAAGAATCTTACCTATGTTCATCATGGTACTTTTTCATATTGGTCCTATGATTATCAACACACGATGTTTCGCTTCTTAGCTAGGTGTATTTATGTCCCAGTTGCTATTATGATGAGTATCTGTGTGATGCGACTTGTTCCCACGAATGCGAAGTTAGCAAAGTGGGGGAAAGTAACATTGTTTATTTTTATCTACCATACTTTTGCTATTAATGTTTTAATAGGACTTACTAAAAGAGATTTAATTCCTCAAAATGATTTTTTGTTGTTTGTCTACGCTGTTATTATCACATTTGGACTATTATATTTGTCTCATTTCAAATATATGAATATTCTGCTAAATCCAATTAGTCATTACAAAAAGAATGTCTAAAGTTAAGGAGTCCTGAAAAAGTAATATGTGATAGAATTGGTAATCTGAAAAAGATGACTTTGCATTATAAATAAATCTAGATAATATTATTAATTATGAAAGAAATGACATTAGTAGAAGTCCAAAACGCGTGCTTGGATATTTTAAAAGATGTTCATGCTTTTTGTAAAGCACATCAAATAGGTTATTCGTTGGCTTATGGTACTCTAATAGGAGCATGTAGGCATAAAGGCTTCATTCCCTGGGATGATGACCTGGATATTATTATTCCTCGACCTGATTTTGAACGTTTTTGTTCAGAATACAAGTCATCTCATGGATATAAGTTATACAAGCCTGGTGATTATGATAATTTTCAACCTTTTGCAAGAGTATGTGATAATGAACACACTTTAGTAAAGACAAATCGTCCTTGGACAACCAGTCCAACAGGATTGTGGATTGATATTTTCCCTGTTGATGGTTTGCCTTCTGACGAAACGGAGTTTTTAAGTCATGTGGAGAAAATTCGGAAGATAAAGAAGCGTGCTGATAGGTTACGTACTGGTAGGTATCTTAAGTTATCCGATACTTATTCTTTTAGAAATTTAGTGGCTTGCTTAGTTAAAAGGGTTCTATATTACAGATATGATATTAGAAAACTGGTGAATCAACATATTCAATTGTTAAAGAGTTATGATTATGACAGTGCTGATTTTTGTGGTCAGTTATGTATCATGGATTATCCTGAAAAGGAGCATAACCCTAAAGCTTATTACGAATCGCGTATAAAGATGCAATTCTGCGATATGGAGTTTAACGTGATAAATGGATATGATGAATTCTTGAAGCATTATTACGGTAATTATATGGAGTTACCACCAGAAGAAAAGCGCATTATTCCTCCAGAGGTTACTCAAACATATTATAGGCTATAATATCTATTGTCTTTATGTCGAAAAAAATATCAGATATCTTAAAACGATTCGGCTTATTCTCCTTTATTTTATTTTTATCCTCAATCCATTGTTCTGCTTGGGCAGAAAACATCGAAAAGAAGAGTTATACAATTGCCACATGGAATATTGGTCATTTCTCTAAAGGGGAGAAAACTTGTTCTACGATTAACAGTTCAACTTATAGAGCAAATTATGATGAGCTAAAAAAGGTTCTCGAAGATTCAATAAATGCCGATGTTCTTTGCCTCAATGAGTATAGCGAAATTTTCTTCTCTGATAGGAATAAGAAAGATCAGATAACAAAAGACTTGTTCTTTGGCGACTATGATTATTCTGAAATTGGCCCGCTTCTTGGCTATAGCTGTAATTCTATATTTAGTAGACTCAAATTAAAAAGGGTAAAGCAAAGGAAGTTCGAAATTAGTAAGACTATTGCAGAAAAGATGCCGAGGGCAGAAAACTATTACTATTTGGAAAGTGATCTGTACATTGGTAATATAAAGATAAAATTGGTGTGTGCACATACCACGAGCAGTGCTAATGCTGTTAGCCAGTCTCAGATTTCTGAATTGTTAAATAGATACAGGGACGAAGAAAGAGTAATCATGTGTGGTGATTGGAATACACAGGATTTTTCCTTGTTTAAGAATGGCGGTTATAGCATAGGTAATAATGGCTCGCTTAAAACGTTTCCAGGGAAGGCATATGCGCTTGACAATATAGTTGTAAAGGGACTTGTTATTAGTGACGTTAGAATAGTCAGAACAAACTTGAGTGACCATTTTCCATTAGTTTGCAGCATTTCTTTGAAATAGCTATGTAGGCAAACAATATTGAAGTTAATATTTTATAATGAGAAGTCATAAGTTTATAATATTTGGTTATGACCATTACAATGCTCTTGGCGTTGTTAGAAGCTTGGGCGAGAAAGGAATATCTCCAATTGTCATTCTTCATAAGACACTTGTAAAAGACCCAAGTTTAGTGCCAAATTGTAGATATGCCTCAAAAGTACATATAGTTGATGACGTAGACGAAGGATATCGTATCCTACAACAATTATATGGAAAAGAGGAGTTAAAACCATTTCTATATTCTTGCGATGATTATGTAGAAATGTGTTTAGACAGTCATTATGAAGAATTGAAGAACCATTTTTATTTCTTCGATGGTGGCCAAGCAGGCATTGTCTCTCGATATATGGATAAAGATGCAATCAGTCAACTTGCTGTTGAATGTGGTTGCAAAATTCCAAAGACAGAAATCGTAAAGCGTGGTGAATTACCAACTTCGTTGAGATATCCTGTCATTACAAAGGCAAAAGTGTCTGCTGTAGGGGGATGGAAAAATGATGTTCGTATTTGCTATTCAGAACAAGAATTGATTGAGGCTTACGAGACGATTGAAAGTGAAGACCTGCTGGTTGAGGAATTTATTGAGAAAAAGAATGAACTCTGTTTAGATGGGTTCTGCATTAATCATGGAAAAGATGTTTGTATTCCTTTTCAGACAACCTATCTGAGGGTAGCTCCTGGTATGTATGGGAATTATATGGAACTCACTCCTTTTAATAATGAGATAGTATATAAACAAGTATGTAGAATTCTTGAAAAGGCTCAATTCAACGGCATCTTTTCTGTGGAGTATCTCATTGACAAGAATGACGAACTATATTTCCTTGAGGTGAATTTCAGAAATTCGACGTGGAGTTATGCCTTTACTTATGGAGGCGTAAATATGCCATACGAGTGGGCAAAAGCTACATTAGAGGGTGAAATACGTATTTCAGAAGATGGCATAAAGAAAACTCCTTTTACAGCATTGGTAGAAGTTAAGGATTTTAAGGATTTCGTTTTGACAAGAAAGATTTCGCTTTTGAAATGGATCCGTGATCTAAGGAAGACCGACTGCTTGTACTATTGGAATTCAAAAGATAAAAAACCGGTATTTGGATGGATTTGGCATCTTATTATAAGAACAACGAAGTCTTTATTTGGACGTTGTTGATTGCCTTTGGCGTAATTGTGTTTGGTGCTGCATATAGCAATTCGTTGAGCGAGATTTCCGGATTGTGTATGCAGTGGGTGAGCCACTATTTCGGGTGGTTGTATATACTTTCTGTAGTGGCTTTTATTGGATTCTGCCTATGGATTTCGCTGAGCAAGTATGGGAAGGTGAAGTTAGGTAAGGATGATGAAAAGCCTGAATTTAGCAACTTCAGCTGGTATGCTATGCTGTTTTGCGGTAGTACAGGTATTGGGCTGGTATTCTGGAGTATCGCAGAGCCACTTTCTCATTATGCAGCCCCACCATTTGGCATAGAAGCAGGTACAATGCAAGCTATAGATTTTTCTATCCGAACCTGCTATCTCCACTGGGGCATTACCCAATGGGTGTGCTTTGCTGTAGTTGGATTAGGTGTGGCTTATTTCCAGTTCCGGAAGGGTAAGAATGCGCAGTTGAGCAATTTGTTATCACCTTTAGTAGGTGATAAGTTGACCGAAGGCTGGTTCGGCAAATATATTGACGGCTTCTCTGTTGTGGTGTCTTTTGCAGGTGTGGCTACTTCTTTAGGCTTGGGCGTCTCCCAGATTTGTGGTGGTTTGCATCATTTGTTTGACATTCCTAAGACGGAAGATACTATTCTCACCATCATTGTACTGATAACCTTGGTGTTTATCATCAGTGCTATTACAGGAGTATATAAAGGTATCAAACTCTTGTCAAACTTAAATACGCTTTTGGCTTTGGCTTTGTTGGCCTTAGCTTTTATTGTCGGTCCCAAAATAACAGTCTTGAACAATCTGACTAATAGTGTTGGTCAGCATATCCAATACTTCTTCAAGGATGTTTTTATGATTAATGCTTTTGGTGATAACGAGTGGGTGATGAACTGGCGTGTGTTCTATTATGCTTGGTTTGTGGCTTGGGTGCCATTTGTTGGTATGTTTGTGGCAAGAATTTCCAAGGGACGCACCATTCGTGAATTTATCATGGGTGTCGTGATAGTACCTACTGTGTTCACCATCATTTGGTTGTCTGTATTTAGTGCCATTGCTTTGAGTACGGTTCAAGGGTGGAGCTTAGAGAGTGTACAAGAATTGATAGCTTCACCAGAAACAGCGGTGTTCATTGTATTTAGTAATTATCCGTTAAGTCAAGTAATCTCGATAATGATTATTATTCTGTTAGGGGTGTTCTTTATCACTTCTGCCGACTCTGCAACTTACTCTTTGAGCGTAATGACGACCAATGGCGACATCAATCCTCCAATATATAAAAAGGTGGTGTGGGGAATCGTTGTAGCAACAATTGCCTACATTCTGTTGTCGGCTGGTAGCTTAAAACCCCTTCAGACAATCTCAATTGCAGCGACATTGCCCTTCCTTATAGTAATGATTGCAATGATGCCTGCTTTAGTTAAAGATCTGAGAAAAACCATCAAACAATGAAAAAGTTATTCATTCTGCTAATATTGACAATAGCCGTTTCTTCTGTAAAGGCTCAGGTACCTTACTTCGCAGGAACGGTTGGTAATGGAAAACTATATGGTTATACATCATTGAAGGCTCGTCCTGGTATCAATGCTCAAGAGACTTATACCACCTTCCAGTATGGTTTAGGTAGTTATGCTGCTGCAGGTCTTGATTTATATACGGGTAAGAATTGCAGCTATGCTGGCTATCTTTTTCGTGTAGGTAAAAAGTTTAGTAAATGGTTAGGTCTGGGAGGTCAGGTTACGCCATCATTTGATTTGAACAATAACTTTAAGTTCAGTTACCTAACTTCTGCCTTGTATATGAATGGGGCAATTTCCAATGACGGCAATTTCTTCTGGTGCAGCAATACCTGGTGGGGGGTCAACGACGGTGCTGATAATACGTTGACCAACTGGGAGTATCTTGGCTACTGTATCCCCATTATGAAAGGCCAAAACATCACGCCAATGATAGGGACGATACATTCTTGGAAGTTTAATCAGGATGTAGATATATCTGCCGGTGTCTATTATTCAATAAAGAATTGGAATATCTACCTTTGGGGAAATGATTTTTTGAAGTCGAACCCAAGAGTTGTTGTGGGGGTGGATTTCGTAATGTAAAATTGTAATTATGGATATAAATAACCAGTATGGTTCGTTAGAGATTCAGAAAAGACTACTTGTCTTGCTAAAAAATTTTCATTCTTTTTGTGTAGCGAATGAGATAAAATACAGCTTAGATTGGGGCTCTCTATTAGGGGCAGTCAGACATAAAGGCTTTATTCCTTGGGATGATGACCTCGATATAATGGTGGATAGGCATAACTATTTGAAGATTATCCAAAAGCTACAGGGAGACGATTCTTTAGTGATAGATGACGGATCCCCGGAAACTCTATGGATAAAGCGAATCCGCTTTGGAAAGGAAGACGATAATGAAGGATATCCTCCAACAATCGACATGCTTGTAATGGATTATGCTCCAGATAACCGACTCTTGAGGAAACTAAAGGTAGTATTGTCCTTGTTCATGCAAGGTATGCTGAAAGTAGCCCCCAATTATAAAAGGGGGAATATTGTGTTAAGATTGTGTACAGTGGTTACACATTTTGTCGGAAAACCCTTCCATAGGAAATGGTTACTTAAGTGGTATGACAAATTAGCCTATAATCATAAGCCAAGTCAGAAGCTGACAAGCTATTTTGAGGAGTTTAGTTGTATGGGGAAATACTATCGTCCTGACTTGCTTGAACATATCATTGAGATGGAGTTTGAAGACACAAGTGCATACGTTGTTAGGGATTACCATGAGTGCCTTTGTGTTCAGTTTGGCCCCGACTATATGATTCCTCCGCAAATGAACGAAAGGAAACCAAGACATCAAATAGATTAAAGATATTTTGCTATGATTAATTTTACAGTAGGACCTGTGCAGTCTAGCGAAGCTGTTAGAGCAATCGGTGCAGAGCAGGTACCATATTTCAGAACGGCCGAGTTCTCCGAGACAATGCTGGAGAATGAGCGCCTTGTCAAGAAGTTTGCCCATTCAAGCGACGACAGTCGTGTCGTGTTTATGACCAGCTCCGGTTCTGGGGGTATGGAAACGGCCATCATGAACACGCTGACTAAAGAAGATAAAGCTTTGGTCGTCAACGGCGGTAGCTTTGGTGAGCGATTCGTGGAATTGCTGACTCTTCATGAGGTCCCCTTTACGGAAATCAAACTGGAGCATGGCAAGGCATTAAAGCCTGAGCATCTGGCACCATATGAAGGACAGGGCTATACCGCTTTCCTTCTCCAGAAGCATGAGACTTCCACTGGTGTCCACTTCGACATGAATTTGGTGAGTGACTTCTGCAAGCGAAATAGTATCTTCCAGATTGTTGACACGATTAGTACTTTCTTGACTGACCCGTTCGCTATGGAGGCACTGGGTGTTGACGTGATGATTACTGGTAGCCAGAAAGCATTGGCCTGCCCTCCAGGAATAGCGGTAATGATTCTATCGCCTCGCGCTTTGAAACGTGTTGAAAAGACTAAATGTTGCTGCCAGTATTTTGATTTGAAACTGGCTTTAAAGAATCAGGAGAGGGGACAGACTCCCTGGACGCCTGCTGTCGGTGTACTTCGCCAAATCAATGCTCGGCTTAAAGAGATTGATGCTGCTGGCGGTGCGGAGGCAGAGATAGCAAGAACTGCTAATCTTGCTCATTATTTCCGTAATAAGTTAAAGGAATACAATCTGCCTTTTGAGATTATTAGTGAAAGTCTGAGTAATGCTGTGACTCCGCTGCATCCCACGACGCAGTCTGCCTATGAGATTTTCTTGAAGCTTAAAGATGAGTATGGCATTTGGATATGCCCGAATGGTGGAGATATGAAAGAAACAGTATTCCGTGTCGGCCATATTGGATACTTGTCAGAGACTGATTATGACAGACTGATTGCGGCATTCTTAGACCTAAGAGTAAAGAAGTTTATATAATGGAACTATCATAATTTGAGCTCGTAGACATAGATTCTATAGAATTATGGTGAAGGAAATAATAAAAGGCTCAAAACTTGATACTATTCATGCGAAATGGGAAGAGCTGTATATTAGAGGTAGGGATAAATGGCATTATTCATTTCTTCAATCGTATGAATGTGCTACGATGGTGATGAAGTCATTCTATTGGCATCCTCTAAGATGGACGTATAATCCTTTTTTTATTTATGTAAAAACAAATGCGGGAGAGGCAATCTTTCCGTTGGCTATAAGTCATAATAAGAAAGAAATCCGTGACTTCTATTGCTTTTCTCCAATTGATTATATAGATTTTGTGACTGATATTACAGATCCGATACATCTGAAAGCGCTTTTTTTTGAATGTATTAAAGACTATTGTGATTATCAACTTACTTTTACTCATTTTGAAGAATGGAGTTCTATATACAGCATTTTTAAGAATCATGGCAATTTGCAAAAAGAAATCTGTGTTCAGATTATCTTGCAAGAGAAGTCTTACGATGATTATTATCAGTCTTTGTCCAAACATCAGAGACAGAATGTTAGAACTGCTTATAATAAGTTAGGAAAGAACAATATTGCATTGTGTGTAAAGGAGTATGATGCGAATAATCCAGTCCCTTTTCTTATAAAAAAAGAATGCCAAAGAATTTATGAGGAAAGATGTGACATTAAAAATTCTCATCTAAAGTTTAAATATTTAAGGAAATACTGGAGGAGAAAGGCTTATTTTATAAATGACATGATTTTTTTATCATCTAAACGTCATACTTTCGTTTTGTTCTTCGATGACACCCCAGTAGCATTTGCGAGTGGATACTTTGATGATGTTTCCGAAATCTTTTATGTTCCGAGACTTTCAACAAGCGAGCGATTCTTAAAGTATAGCGCAGGTATTATTTTAGTAAATGAGATAGTGAAGATATTAATAGAAAGAGATTTTCATGTTTTTGATTTAACTAGAGGCATGGAACCATATAAGTATGCTATGGGTGGGGCAGAGCACTATACTTATTATATTCATTGTGGAAACAATAGCTTAAAACTTTCTCTTTAAACAATTTTGATATGAAGAAAGTAATAACATACGGCACTTATGACCTGCTTCATTATGGTCATATCAGACTGTTGGAACGTGCTAAGGCTTTGGGAGACTATCTCATTGTCGGCGTAACGGCTGATGGTTTCGATATGGCTCGTGGCAAGATCAACGTCCAGCAGTCGCTGATGGAACGTATGGAAGCCGTAAAAGCGACGGGGCTGGCTGATGAAGTCATCGTAGAAGAATATGAAGGTCAGAAGATTGACGATATTATAAGGTACGATGTCGATATCTTTGCTATTGGCTCTGACTGGGAAGGTAAGTTTGACTATCTGAATGAGTTTTGTCAGGTGGTTTACCTCCAACGGACCGAGGGTATCTCCAGTTCGGAATTGAGGTCAAAAGACCAGCCAATAAGGATTGGCGTTGTTGGTGATGAAAACGAGTTGGTGTTGATGGATAAGTTCGTCGCTGAAAGTCGGTTTGTTAATGGGGTTTCGGTTGAAGGTGTATGCTTTCCGAATACTAAACAACTGACCAAATGCCTTGGTGACTTGCCTGTCGTTACAGATGATTTTGAGGATTTGTTAAGTCAAGTTGACGCCATATACATTATTTCAAATCTTGAAAAGCATTATGGTCAGATAAAGTGTGCACTTAATCATGGTGTACATGTGCTGTGTGAATCACCCTTGACCATGACAGTTGAGGAATGGAAAGAAATGATGGAACTGGCCAAGGAAAAGCAGCTTGTGCTGATGGACGCCATTCGTACCGCATATTCCACTGCTTATTATCGTATGCTCTTGTTGGTGAAAAGTGGACGTATTGGTAAGGTTGTCTCTGTCGATGCTTCATGTAGCAGCCTGAGGGAAAGAACACCGAATGCTGTTGGCGCTTTTTGTTCATGGGGACCAAATGCTCTGTTGCCTGTTTTCCAGATTCTTGGAACAGAATACGTCAATAAACAAATGTCAAGTTTGTTGGAGGATGGCAACTATGATGCCTTTACGAAAGTTTCGTTCATTTATCCCAATGCCGTAGCATCTGTAAAAACGGGAAAAGGTGTAAAGACTGAAGGTGAACTTGTCATCTCAGGCACTACCGGTTACGTATATGTGCCAGCTCCGTGGTGGAAAACCGATTATTTTGAGATACGCCGTGAAGACCCGACTCAAAACAAACGGTATTTTTACCAACTTGAAGGGGAAGGCATTCGATATGAGATTGTTTCGTTCTTGAAAGCAATACACCAGAGTAGACGAATTGACTATATCAATGAGGATGTGTCTTTGGCCATTGCTAGTGTGGTTGAGGATTTTTACAAGGAGAAATCGTTGATTAAGTTGAAGAAGTAGTAAACGCGAATTAAGGGCTTCAATATGTGGAGATTGCGAGCATTTTTGTGGAGGACGGTCGTAGATTTATATCCCAAATATCTACGGCTCGTGTATAAAATGAATATAGGTGAACATTGCCGCATTTCATGGAAGGCCCACCTTGATAAGTCTATTAATCCTCGCGGGATTTATATAGGAGAGGGGACACGGGTTCTTAATGGAGCTATGATCTTGACACATGACGCATGTAGAGATTTAATAGCAGATACGGTCATTGGCAAACATTGCGTTATAGGGGTGCGTTCCATCATTCTACCTGGTGTGAAAGTCGGTGATTCTGTAATTGTTGGTGCGGGGAGTGTCGTGACAAAGGATGTTCCGGAAAATACAGTAGTTGCAGGTAACCCGGCAAAAGTTATAAAAACAGGCGTAACTGTTAGGTTTGGCGGCATTGTTGACAATGATATTGAATAGTTATGTACAAACATTTCTTTAAGCGTTTTTTTGACTTTTGGATTTCTTTAATAGCGCTGATATGTATTTCTCCGATTTTACTTGTAGTTACTATCTGGCTGCATTTTGCCAATAAAGGAGCTGGGGCTTTCTTTACTCAGAATCGTCCTGGGAAAGATGCGAAGATTTTCAAGGTCATCAAGTTTAAAACGATGACGGATGAGTGTGATGAGAATGGTGAATTGCTTCCAGATGGTGAGCGTCTGACAAAAGTTGGGCGTTTTGTACGTTCTACCTCGTTAGATGAGCTGCCGCAGTTGATTAATGTACTGAAGGGTGACATGGCGCTGATAGGACCACGTCCACTGTTGGTGCAATATCTTCCGTTATATAGTAAAGAGCAGGCACGTAGGCATGAAGTCAGGCCGGGAATCAGTGGATGGGCGCAAGTCCACGGGCGTAATCATTGTAAGCTAAGCCAGAAATTTAAATATGATGTATGGTATGTTGACCATTGCACGTTGTTGACAGATTTAACGATTATATGGTTAACTATAAAGAATGTGTTAAAACGATCAGACGTTGGTGAAGGAGCGGATGATATGCAAGAAGTCGATGACCTTAATTTCTCGGATAGAAAATAACTATTCATATTGGAGATAAATGAATTGATAATGGAACAAGGAGACTTTGCAGGTAAAAAGTTATTAGTGTTGGGCGGCGATACAAACATGTATAATGTTGTCAAGTTAGCCAAACAAAAAGGAGCATATACGATTGTTACCGATTGGTATGATTCAATTGCCTCACCAGCAAAACTTATTGCCGATGAAGCCTGGAATGTTAGCTGGAATGATTTTGACGAGTTGTTTCGACGTTGCAGCGAAATACATATAGACGGTGTCATAACAGGTTTCAGCGAGTTTATCGTGGACAGTATGGTAAGGCTGTGTTCGTCCATGAAATTACCATGTTATATTACTAAGGAGCAGTTAGAGTTGACAAGAGACAAGGATGCTTTTAAGCGATATTGTCAGGCTCATGGTGTACCAACTGTAAAAGAATGGCAGCAGGATGACATGAGCATTGTCTTCCCCGTCATTGTGAAACCTGTTGACAGGGCAGGAAGTATTGGTATTAATACTGCTTATAATGAGGAGGAATATCATTTGTTTCTTGAGCAGGCAATAGAGTTATCTCCGTCTAAGCACGTCATTGTAGAACAGTTCATGGGTGATTCGCTGAAGTTTGATTGTTACTACGAAATAATTGACAGTAAGGTTTTTTATATAGGCTCAAGTGACACACTGATGCTTTCTTCAGATAAGGGAATGGAAACGAAACAGCAAGGATGGTTTTTCCCATCCTCTCGCGAGGAAGAATTTAAAAAGAACTATTCTCCTATTGTTGAAAAGATGATAGAAAGTATGGGGTTTGAGTTTGGCTACTGCACAATCTCCTTTTTTTATAAAGATGGGATTTTTTATGCCTTTGAAACCGGATTTAGGTTGAGTGGTGAGCACTCCTATGACTATCAGCGATGCACACAAGGGAATGACTATATGACAGATATGCTATATTATCATTTGGGATTGCCCCTTCCACCACGGTCGACGTCACGGACAGATGTAATGATGCTTTCATATAACCTTTTTGTAAACGAACCGATTGACGAAACAATTGCATCTTTGGACATGGGTGATGTTGTATCAGAACAGCAAATAAAGACAATTACTGCCTATGTTCATAAAGGTTCTACAATAGAAAAGGATGTCCCAAAGAAAATTGCCATGTGCAATATTGTAGGTTCAAACACAGAGAGTATTTCAGAATGTATACGTTTAATAAACAAGTCCATTTCTATTAAAGGAAGTAATGGCAAGCTTAATCTTTATTCTCCTTTAGAGGAACTTACGTTTAATTAGAATATTTCTATATGGTGTTTAACACTGACTATACTATAGAAAAGTATGCATTGCATACGAAATGGGAGCATTTTCCTGAGGAGGTAAGAGAACTTGCTTTGATGTGTAGTCTTGATCTCATGTCGGCTCTTATTTTGGGCAGTTATGGCAAGCAATTCGAGGCTGGGCTGAAGTTGGCTTCTATGATGGGCATGGCTGGAGACATTCCTGTGATAGGATGTGTAAAGACCTATAATCTGCTTGGAGCAGCAATAGTGATGGGGCATAGCAGTAACTCATTTGATATTGATGATGGCCATCGACAGATACAAGGACATCCAGGAACTTCATTTGTAGGAGGGGTGTTGGCTGCTGCCATTAAGCAGAATGTGAGTTACAAAGAATACTTGTCTGCTTTGGTGATATGTTACGAGTTGACCATCCGTTGGGCTCTTTCTATGCAAAAAGATTATGGATTTCTTCATAGTACAGGAACTTACGGCGCATTTGGTACTGCAATAGGCATTGGAAGGCTCCTTGCCTTTGATGAGATATTTGGGCTTCGGCCACATGAACAAAAAGCAATTACTCGACTACCTTTATGAAGGCAAGTATGTAGAGAAAGTTTAATTCCCTAAAGAATAATGAAGGAGTTTGGCTCAGACTTCCATATCATAGGTAATTATAAAAAAGAAAAGTCAAGTAGGACGGTTTATCCTAATGGATATTTGTTGATGGCAGATGGTCGTCAGTGTATCCTTGAATTGATACGACACTATAGGTGGAAACGTATTTGGATGCCCGCATATTTCTGTTATAACATAATAGAATATATCCAGAACAACTCAGAGATAGAAATTGTTTTTTATGAAGACTATCCGGGATGTTATGATGGACATGTAGTTGCTACATTACCGTATGCGGATGGCGATGTGCTGTTCCGAATGAATTATTTCGGATTAAGGGCTTTCAGAAGTGAGCAAGAGATTCCTGTTCCCGTCATAGAGGATCATTCCCATGATTTAGTTGGGGATTGGGCAAAGAATAGTAATGCTGATTGGTGTATCGCTTCACTTCGCAAGATAGTCCCTATTCCGGAAGGTGGAATCATGTGGTCGCCTAAAGGTTATTGTATCCCCAGTATTTATCAATCGTCAGCTGCAAATGAGGAATTGTCCCAAAAGCGTTGGAAAGCGATGGATGACAAATCTAAATATCTTCAGGGCTTGGTAGGCGATAAAGATGGCTTTAGGAAATTGTATTTGGAGACAGAGGATGCATTTGATGAATTGGACTGTTCTTCCATTGATGATCGATCAAGGGGATACTTTGAATCTTTTGATATTGAGGCTTGGAACTATTCAAAGAAAAAGAACTGGGAAGTTTTGAATGACTTGTTTTTAAGTTGTAACGTTGAAGTTGCTTGCCCAGAAAACAGGGAATTGGTGCCATTCTCTCTGATTGCTTTATTTGAAACAGAGGGGAAAAGGAATGACGTTAGAAAAAGGATGATAGCAGAATCAATTTATCCTGCTGTTTTGTGGAATGTCCCCAACCTTGTGTCAGAAAAAGTGAAGGATTTTAGTAAAAGGATGTTGTCAATCCACTGTGATGGCCGGTATGATGATAACGATATTAAAATAATGCTTTACAAGTTACAGGAAGTGTTGAGATATGATTAAAATATTATCTTTGTCACAGAAAAATGAGTGGGATGAGATAGTCCGTTCTTTTCCCTCTTATGATGTATATTATTTGAGTGGCTACTCAAATGCTTTTTATTTGCATGGTGATGGTGAGCCGATACTGGTTTACTATTGTAATGATGCGTTAAGAGGCATATATGTCGCCATGAAAAGGGATGTGTCCAAATATGATTGCTTTATAGGGAAGATTCCTGAAAATACAGTCTTTGATTTGGTCTCACCTTATGGATATGGTGGATTCCTTCTTGATGGAATAGTGAATGATGAGAATTTGAAGTTGCTTTATGATGAGTTCCTTTCTCTGATGAAAAAGGAAGGCATTATTTGTAATTTTACCCGTTATAGTCCCGTGCTAAAGAATGCTGTCCCTATGAAGAAAATCTTCAATGTGATAGATTTGGGCAAGACGGTGGCAATGGATCTGTCTTCGGAAGAAACTATTTGGAATAATATTATAGGGAAATGTCATAACAAAATTCATAAAGCAGAACGTAAAGGGCTTGTTGTGCACCATTCTCATAGTGATTTCAATCTCTTCAAAACTTTTATGGAAATTTACAAAGAGACGATGGATCATGATGATGCTAAGGATTATTATTACTTCTCGGAAGACTTCTATCGTTCTATACACGAAGACTTACATGATGAATATGAACTCTTTTATGTTGAACTGGAGGGAAAGATTATTGCAATGGCCATTATGCTATTCTCAAATGGGTTTATGCACTATCATCTCTCTGGCTCATTGGTGGAGTATCGGAATATGGCACCCACAAATTTGCTATTGTATGAGGCTGCTTTGTGGGGATGTCAAAAGGGACTGAAGCTGCTGCACCTTGGCGGCGGTTTGGGTTCTGGTGAGGACAGCCTTTATGTATTTAAAATGTCATTCAATAAGAATTCTGATTATCAATTCTCTATATCCAAAGATATATTTGATGAAGGGAAATATGATGAGTTAGTGAAAATGCGGAAAGCGTGTGACGTTTCGTTTAACATAGAATCTCCATATTTCCCCTTGTATAGAGCTTGACCAGGTGAAGGGAAAAGACCATCGTAAACATTTGGTGAATGTCATTTTGTACCTGTGCAACTATGTGTTGATTCAGGACAAAAAGGACATCGCGAATTCTAATATGCCAGACTTGGCAATTGGTGATTGGGAAGAGCTGCTTTCTATCGCCAGCAAGCATGGAATGCTTCCGTCGTTGATGCAGGTATTTGAGGGTAGACTAATTGAAGATAAAGAATTCCGACGGGTGGTCGTCAAGAAATTTGCTTCTGTTCAGAAGAATGCGCTGAATTTTAAGAATAGGCTCCTGACGGTCAGAGAACTAGCCTCCATGTTTGCTGAAGATGGTATCGACATGATGGTGTTTAAGGGTGTTGCTACTGCCCAACTGTACCCAAAGCCAGAATGGCGCGTGTTCAGTGATATCGATTTCTTCCTTTATGGAAGATGCTTCGACGGAAATGCGGCAATGGAACGGCATGGCATTAAAAGCCGTCCATTCTATCACCATAATACGGAGGCTACACTGCACGGGATACTGCTAGAGAATCATTACGATTTTGTGGAACGCCTGAATCATCGCCAAAACTTAATCGTTGATGACGAATTGAAGGTGCTGGCCAAAGAGGAAGGGAAGTCTATAAAGGCTTCTTTCTTAGGAAATGATGTCAACAATGTCTATATTATGACACCGACGATGAATGCTATCTTCCTGATGCGCCATATGTCTGCTCATTTTGGAAGCGAGTCAATCGCATTGAGGATGTTATATGACTGGGTTCTTTTCCTAAAGGCTCATGCTAAAGATGTGGACTGGCCACGTGTCAAAAGAATATATGATGCTTCGGGGATGACAGAATTTGTCGGAATCATCTTGGAGATTATCCGGACCCATTTAGGGGCAGATTTGAGTGATGTGCCCGTCCGGCCAATTGCAAACGAGAAGACGGAGAGAGTGTGGGATAGTATTGTCTCGCCTCCTGAAACGAATCCGCATAAGAAATACAGCCTTATGTATTTCGTTTATGAGGCCAAAACATTCATAGGGAACAAGTGGAAGCATGATATAGCCTACCCAGGGGAGTCGTACTTTATGCTTTCACTGCATTATGCTTGGTCGGTATTCAAAAGAAAAGCGGGCTTGCTGAAATTGAAAACAGAATAAAAAAGAAATTATGTCACAAAAGAGAATTTATTTATGCCTGGCCCACATGAGTGAGGCCGGGATGGAACAGAAATATGTAAAGGAGGCGTTTGACACGAACTGGGTGGTGCCACTTGGACCGAACGTGAACGGGTTTGAGGACGACCTGAAGCAGTTTGTGGCCGAAGTGAAAAGTGATGAGTGCCAAGTGCAAAGTGAACTAGCTTCCAAGGAGGTGGTGGCACTGAGCTCTGGAACGGCCGCAGTACACTTGGGACTGCTGGCCTGCGGTGTCGGACCGGGCGACGAGGTGATAGTTCAGTCGTTTACGTTCTGCGCTTCGTCGCACCCGATAACCTACTTGGGAGCTACGCCAGTGTTCGTTGACTCTGAACGGGATACATGGAACATGGACCCGGAACTGATGGAGGAAGCTATCAAAGACCGCATCGCCAAGACCGGGAAGAAGCCGAAGGCGATTGTACCCGTTGCTCTGTATGGCATGCCTTACCGGATTGACCGCATCATGGAGATTGCCAACCGCTATGGGATTCCTGTGGTAGAAGATGCTGCCGAGGGCTTTGGCTCGATGTTTGGCGGTCAGGTGCTGGGCACGTTCGGTGAGTACGGGGTGCTGTCGTTCAATGGAAACAAAATGATTACGACTTCGGGTGGCGGCGCATTGATTTGTCCTGATATGGCAGCCAAGCAGAAGATTATGTGGTATGCCACTCAGGCTCGTGAAGCTTATCCGTATTATCAGCATGAGGCCATCGGCTATAACTACCGTATGAGTAATGTTTGTGCCGGTATTGGCCGTGGACAGATGACGGTGTTGGAAGACCATATCAGTCATCACCGTCGTATAGCACAGATGTACAAGGAGGCTTTTGCTAATGTGGAGGGTATTACGTACCATGACGAAATGGAGGGTATGGAGTCGAACTTCTGGCTGTCGACCATCTTGCTGGATGAGAGCTTGAAAGTGAAAGGTGAGGAACTGGCATACGCTGAGGCTGTGCAAGGTGCCGTGGGTGGCGCTGCTGGCGTGGTGCATGGCGGCGGCACTGTTCATACAGACTGTGAACCAAACAGAAATGTCGAGGCTATGCGCCTTGCGTTGGACAAGGAGCAGATTGAGAGTCGTCCGCTGTGGAAGCCGATGCACAAGCAGCCGGTTTATAAGGATGCTCCGGCCTACGTGAACGGCGTCAGCGAGCAGCTCTTCAAAAAGGGGCTGTGTCTGCCTTCCGGACCATGCGTCACGGAGGATGATGTAAAGCGCATTATCGATACGATTGTTAATTCTATTGTGAGATAGATTCTTTAGACCATATGAATCCATTTAAGAAACTCGCAAACTGGTATTTCAGCAAGAAAGCGCTGCCCTACTGGTGTATCCTGATACTTGATTTGCTGGTCTTGCTGATAGCAGGGCTGTTCACCTATTTTATATTTATATATCGCCGACAGGTGGAGGTGGACATCTGGCTGCTGGTCAAGACACTTTGTATGTATGTGGTGCCCAGTCTTGTCGGTGCCCGTATGTTCCATACTTATGCTGGTATAGTCCGCTACTCGTCGTTTGTGGACTTGATGCATGTGGCATACGCCAACGGTGTGTCGCTGGCTGTTGCTTTTGCCTGGCATTTCTTCATCTACAGGTTTCCCACAGATGTGTTCTATCACTTGCACTTCCGGCATATCGTGCTGATGTATGTCATCGGTACGGCCATGATGTGGGGGGTGAGAGCACTGGTGAAATCACTTTATGACGTGGCGATGACCGATGGTTGGGCCTTGCGTACACTGATTTATGGCGTACATGAGGGCGGCATCGGACTGGCCAAGAACGTTCGTGCCCAAAGTCCGAAGCACTTCGTGGTGAAGGGCTTTATTGCCCCCGATAACTCCTATAAGCATAACTTGGTGATGGGTGAGAAGGTGTATAGTGCTGCCGACGATTTGGAACCAGTCATCAACAGACTGAAAATCAAGGCAGTGCTGGTTTCGCCATTGCAGACAGAGAGTTTCCGCAATAACCCAGAC
Source organism: uncultured Prevotella sp. (assembly GCA_946404405.1). Classification (GTDB taxonomy): domain Bacteria; phylum Bacteroidota; class Bacteroidia; order Bacteroidales; family Bacteroidaceae; genus Prevotella. The sequence goes on along the minus strand of CAMJDL010000014.1, from coordinate 12,942 downwards.
CTGCAGGACAAACTGCTGGCCTCTGGGGTAAAGATATTCATGGCCCAAGGTGCCAAGGAACTCAGTGCTGCTGACTTGCAGGAAGGAAGTGGGGTGGGGGACATCCAGCTGAAAGAGGTCAGCGTGGAAGACCTGCTGCCCCGTGATGAGATCAAGGTGGACATGAAGGCAATGGGTGAACTGCTCAGTGGCCGCCGCATCCTGATTACCGGTGCAGCCGGCAGCATCGGCAGCGAACTGGTGAGACAGATTGCCCAATATAAGCCGGAGGCTATGGTATTGATTGATCAGGCTGAGACGCCGGAACATGACGTCAGGCTGATGATGGCCCACGATTATCCGGAGGTAGAGGCTGAGACGGTGGTGACGAGTATCTGCAAGGCTGACCGCATGGAGAAGATCTTCAGGGAGTTCAAGCCCGACTATGTGTTCCATGCTGCTGCCTACAAGCATGTGCCGATGATGGAGAATAATCCTTCGGAGGCTGTGCAGAACAATATCTATGGTACGAAAGTGATTGCCGACCTGAGCGTGAAGTACGGTGTGAAAAAGTTCGTGATGGTATCGACCGACAAGGCGGTGAATCCGACGAATGTCATGGGCTGTTCGAAGCGCATCTGCGAAATATATGTACAGAGTCTGAACCATGCGATCCAGCACGGAGCGGAACAGGGCAAGACGCAGTTCGTGACCACTCGTTTTGGTAATGTGTTGGGATCGAACGGCTCGGTTATTCCGTTGTTCCGTGAGCAGATTAAGAAAGGCGGGCCGGTGACGGTGACTCACCCCGACATCATCAGATACTTCATGCTGATTCCAGAGGCCTGTAAGCTGGTACTGGAGGCTGGTACGAAGGGCAACGGCGGCGAAATCTTTGTCTTCGACATGGGTAAGCCCGTAAGGATTGCCGACCTTGCCAAGCGCATGATCCGACTCTCGGGCGCTGAGAATGTGGAAATCAAATACACGGGACTGCGTGCCGGCGAGAAACTCTATGAGGAGGTGCTCAACGATCAGGAGAGCACGAAGCCGACTTTCCACGAGAAGATACGTATAGCCGAAGTGCGGGAGTACGACTTTAATGAGGTGTCGCGACAGATAGACGAGTTGATTGCTGTTTCCAAACAGTATGATGATATGGCTACTGTGGCGAAGATGAAGGAGATAGTGCCTGAGTACAAGAGCAAGAACTCGGTCTACGAGGAACTGGACAAGGGAAGTGAGAAGTGAAAAGTGAAGAGTGAGAAGTGAAGAGATGGAAGAGTATCAGTATCATATATTTGCGCCGTACAGGGTGTGCCCGATAGGGGCGCATGTTGACCACCAGCATGGACTGGTGACGGGCTTTGCTATTAATAAAGGCGTCGACCTATGGTTCAATGTGCGTGAAGACAATAAGGTGCTGTTGACGTCGAGAACCTTTGAGGGTGACGTCAGCTTTGAGATTGACAAACCTTCGCAAGTCCGTGAACACCACTGGGGCGACTATGCCCGTGGTGCCAAGTATGCTTTGCGAAAGCGCTTTGAACTGCTGCATGGTATTGACGGTGTTATCCAGGGTTCGTTGCCTGTAGGCGGACTGTCGTCATCGGCGGCCGTGCTCATTGCCTACGTCATGGCTTTTGCCAAGGCTAACGGTATCCGTCTGCAGCCTTTTGAGGTGGTGCAGATTGCATCGGAGGCTGAGCGTGAGTACATTGGCCTGAACAACGGTCTGCTTGACCAGGCGTGTATTGCCCTTGGCCGTAAGGACGGTCTGCTGTTTCTGGACTGTGACTCGAATGACTACCGCATTATCAAGAAGAACAAGGATATGCCGGAGTTTGAGATAGGCATCTTCTTCTCGGGCCTGACCCGTAGCTTGGTGAACAGCGACTACAACCTGCGGGTCTATGAGTGTAAGACGGCGGCATGGAATATGCTGGCCTATACCGACCAGCCCCTGAGGACGTTTGACAAGACGTTCCTCCGCGACATTCCAAAGGCTACCTACGAGAAGACCCGTATTGCCATGCCGGCACGGTTTGCACGTCGGGCTGAGCATTTCTACTCTGAGTATCGTCGTGTCCGTCAGGGCGTGACGGCTTGGGAGACGGGTAACCTGAAGCTGTTCGGCAAACTCAGTTTTGACTCCTGCGAGAGCTCTATTCATAACTACGAGTGTGGTAGTCCTGAGCTGATTGCCCTCTACGAGATTATGCGGGGCTTGTCTGGTGTCTGGGGCGGCCGATTCTCTGGAGCAGGATTCAAGGGCGCCTGTATCGCCTTGGTGGATCCAGCCTATAAAGACGTGGTGGAGAAGCAGCTGACCCAGCGCTATCTGGAGCAGTTCCCGGAATATGAGAAAACGTTCCAGGTGTTCTGGGTGAAGCCTGATGATGGGGCGAGATTTGTAGACCCCCTCTAACTCCCCCTGTTGAGGTGGGAGAACAGGATACCCTATGAAAAAGCTTGAAGGTCAAGGTTATCATGTGATTAGATTCTCTAATGAACAGGTTTTGTTTGATACAGAAATGGTGATGGAGAGAGTGAAGAATGAAATAAGAAAGTCCCCCCTAAACAGGGAGGATTTAGGAGGGTCTTTGATATGAAAAATATTGTTATTGCGGCGGGATATGCTACTCGGCTTGGTGAACTGACGAGGAACTTCCCGAAGCCGTTGCTGAAGATTGGCGAGAATACGATTCTTGGTCGGATGCTGGACGACATCGACCGCATTCCTGACATTGATGAACACGTTATCGTGACTAACCACAAGTTTGCCCCGATATTTGATGAATGGATAATGACCCCTTTTGGCTCCCCCTGTGTAGGGGGAAAACTGACAGGGGTATCTGGCAGATGGGAAAAACCGGTTACCGTCATCGATGATGGGACGGAAACCAACGAGACGCGACTTGGAGCAGTGCGCGATTTGTTATTTGCACTCGATGTGCTTGATGAGCGGGCAAAGTCCTCCCTAAACAGGGAGGATTTAGGAGGGTCTTCTGACCTCTTGGTCGTTGCCGCCGACAACCTGCTGTTCTTCTCGTTCCAGGAGTTTGTGGACTTTGCCCGAGAGAAAGGAACTTCGTGCATCATGTGCCACGAACAGCCTTCGATAGAGAAGTTGCAGCGGACGGGCGTTATCGTCGTCGACGACCAGATGCGTGTGCTCAATATGGAGGAGAAGCCGCAGGTGCCGAAGAGCCACTGGGCCGTTCCACCTTTCTATATATATAAGAAGCACGACCTGAAGCTGGTCCGACATTCGGTTGAGAACGGCTGCGGCAAGGATGCGCCGGGCAATCTGGCTCACTATATGGTGGAGCACACCGTGATGCATGCCTGGCCGATGAGTGCCGGACGTTTCGACATAGGCTCTTTAGATACTTATTACGAAGCTATAGAGAAATATGGAAAAAGTTAATCTGAATCATAAAACGATTTTCGTGACCGGTGCTGCCGGATTCATTGGCAGCAATCTGGTGAAGCGCCTGTTCAAAGACACTGAGGGTGCCACAATCATTGGCATCGACAATATGAACGACTACTACGACGTGGCCCTGAAGGAGTTCCGGCTCAGGGAACTGGACAACGTAGTTCCAGAGGGTACGACCTGGAAGTTCGTCAAAGGCGACATCGCCGACAAGGCTACCATCGATGCCATCTTCAGCGAATACAAGCCCCAGGTGGTTGTCAATCTGGCTGCTCAGGCCGGTGTGCGCTATTCGATTACCAACCCCGATGCTTACATCCAGTCGAACCTGATAGGTTTTTACAACATCCTGGAGGCCTGCCGTAACTTCCCCGTCGAGCATTTGGTCTACGCCAGTTCGTCGTCGGTTTACGGGTCGAACAAGAAAGTGCCCTACAGCACGGACGACAAGGTTGACAATCCCGTCTCGCTCTATGCCGCCACGAAGAAGTCGAACGAGCTGATGGCGCATGCCTATTCCAAGCTCTACAACATTCCTTCGACGGGACTCCGGTTCTTCACGGTCTACGGTCCGGCCGGACGGCCTGACATGGCCTACTTCGGATTTACCAATAAGCTCAAGAAGGGCGATACCATCCAGATATTCAACTTCGGCAACTGCAAGCGCGACTTCACCTACGTCGACGATATTGTCGAGGGGGTGGTGCGCATCATGCAGGGAGCTCCCGAGAAACGTCAGGGCGAGGACGGACTGCCGCTGCCGCCATACGCCGTATATAATATAGGTAACAACCAGCCCGAGAACCTGCTGACGTTTGTCGACATTCTGCAGCAGGAACTGATACGGGCCAAGGTGCTGCCCGAAGACTACGACTTTGAGGCACACAAGAAACTGGTGCCCATGCAGCCCGGCGACGTGCCGGTGACGTATGCCGACACGACGGCCTTGGAGCGCGACTTCGGCTTCAAGCCCTCGACATCGCTGCGCGACGGACTGCGTGCCTTTGCCGAGTGGTACGCCGAGTTCTATAAAACTGATAACCGGTAACCATTAACCTATAACCGAAATCAGGCTGATGACCCCTACCGCCGAGAAGTTTTTCGCATTGTTGCGCTACTCCATTGGTGAGCAGCAAGAACCGCCAACGATGCGGGACGATGAGTGGGAGGCTGTCAATGTGATGGCTGCCGAGCAGTCGCTGACAGGAGTCCTCTGTCAGGGCGTTATCAAAATGTCGGCTGTCGCTTCGCTGTCCGACGAGGTAAGGCTGACTTGGTTCCTACAGACTGAGCAGATTGCAGATGCCAATAAACGGATGAATGCTGCCAGCGTGAAGGTTGCAAAACGCCTGCAGAAAGATGGCTATGACTGTTGTGTCCTGAAGGGACAGGGGAATGCTCTGATGTATCCTAATCCGTTGGCACGTATTCCAGGCGACATTGATATTTGGACGGTGGGCGACATTCCTTCGATCATCAAATTGGGCAAAAAGACGAACCCAGAGGCACAGCCGATGTACCATCATATCGACTTTGCACCGATAGGTGATATTCCTGTTGAGGTGCATTACCGGCCGGCTTTTATGAATAGCCTGATTCGTAATAGTCGGTTGCAGCGCTGGTTTAGCGAGCAGGCCGAGGAACAGTGTGCCCATCAGGTGGAGCTGCCTGACGGTGCAGGTTCTATACCCGTGCCGACAGATGCCTTCAACCGCATCTATCAGATGGCACATATATCGAAGCACATACTCCACGAAGGAATCGGACTGCGACAGATTCTCGACTATTACTATCTGCTGAAGCGGGGCTTTTCACGTGAGGAACGCCTGCACGACGAGCTGCTGTTGCGAAATTTTGGTTTATACGATGTGGCCACTGCCGTCATGTATGTCTTGAAAGAGGCCCTCGGAGCATCGGAAGACATGCTGCTCGTCCCCGTTGACGAACGGCGGGGGCGGTTCTTGTTGAACGAAATGCTGTTGGCTGGCAATTTTGGCCATTTCGACCATCGTCTTGCAAACAGTCATAGTCAGTTTTCGAAAAACATGCAGCGCCTGAAGCGTGATTGGCGATTCTTGTCCTACTTTCCTTCAGAATGTCTATGGGAACCGGTGTTCCGCTGGTATCATTTTTTCTGGCGTTTGCGCCATCATTAATCTAATCTTTGAGCCATGAGTAGAAACAATCAAACTAATAATCTGATCAAATGGATAGTCATATTATTTGACTTTCTGATATTAGGCCTTATTCTGGTACTCTTCTATAAGTACCATCCCGATATGTCAGAATGGCGCTACGATCGCGTCGAAGTGTTTGTGCTGGTATGCTTCTGTAGCCTTGTTATCACTGAATACCAGTTGCCCACAATCATCCATCAACGGGTGGTGTCGGCTGCCGACGTCCTGAAACGCATGGTGTATGTGACATTGATGCATACAGTCCTGTCCTACCTGCTGATGAAGGTTGTTGACCTGAAGCTTCCGGTAGGCTACCTGCTGGTAGAGATGGGAATCGCCATGTTTATCCTCATGATTTCCTTCAGGCTTGTTGAGCGCCTGCTCATCAGACGTTACCGTCAGATAGGCCGTAACAGCCGAACGGTGACGTTTGTCGGCTCTGATCCGGAACTCACCAATTTATACCAGAAACTTCTCGATGATGCCACAACGGGTTATCGGATGTTGGGGTACTACGGTGACCAGCAGGAGAATGAGTTTACAAGATTAGGCTCTTTGGATCAGCTGATGGATAATCTCGACACTCCAGAGAAGCTTCGCCTTGGTGACGATATGTACGTCTGTATCTCCCGTCGTGAGAGGGATAAAGTAAACAAACTGTCGCACTTCTGCGACCAGCACATGATTAGATTCTTCTATGTCCCGGTATCGGTCGAGACGCTGGGCATCAATCTGAAGCGTGAACTGATCGATGATGTCGAGGTGTATGTAACCTATGAGAATCCCTTGGGGAATCCTGCCAACAGATTTGTCAAGCGGCTGTTCGACATTGTCGTGTCGTTCTTGGCGTTGCTGGTGATGCTGCCATTCCTTCCTATCTTGGCAATAATCATTAAGAGCCAAAGTCCCGGTCCGATATTCTTCAAACAATTGCGAACGGGCATCGACGGTCACGATTTTATGATGTACAAGTTCCGCTCCATGCACGTCAACAGTGATGCTGATAAGGTGCAGGCCACCAAGGATGACCCCCGCAAATATGCTTTCGGTAATTTCATGCGCAAGACAAACATCGACGAACTGCCGCAGTTCTGGAATGTGCTGAAAGGCGACATGTCTATTGTTGGACCTCGTCCACACATGTTGGCCCATACCGAGATGTACTCACAGCTGATAGACAAATATATGGTGCGCCATTTCATGAAGCCTGGAGTTACCGGTTGGGCGCAGGTAACAGGTTACCGTGGCGAGACTTCCGAGTTGTGGCAGATGGAAGGCCGTGTGAAGCGCGATATTTGGTATATGGAACATTGGAGCATCTGGCTCGACATACGCATCATCTGGCTTACCTTTAAGTCGCTGTTCAAACGAGACGAGCATGCCTATTGAGAATAATCACGAAAAAAGCCGCGAATTCAGCGGCTTTTTTCGTTGTGATCCCGTTGGGATTCAAACCCAAGACCTTCAGAACCGGAATCTGACGCTCTATTCAGCTAAGCTACGGGACCATGCTGTTTTGCGGGTGCAAAGGTACGACATTTAATTGAGAATTGCGAATTGGGAATTGAGAATTATGATTTGTTAACTGTGCGGAATTTGGCGCAAATAGTTAGCAAAAATCAACTATCGGTGTCATTTTGCAAAAATAATTGGCGGCTTTGTTTGCAATTTAATATTTTATGCTTACCTTTGCACGCAAATTTGAAAACAAGTAGTTATGAGCAATCTGATAAAACCAATTGGTTATGAGCGTCTGATTGATACGAAACAGACGGAACAGGGTATAAAACTGATTAAGGAGTTCTTCCAGCAGAACCTCTCTACGGAGTTGCGGCTGCGCCGTGTGACGGCACCGCTCTTCGTGCTGCAGGGACTGGGCATCAATGACGACCTGAACGGTGTGGAGCGTGCCGTGACATTCCCAATCAAGGACTTGGGCGACGCCCGGGCCGAGGTGGTGCATTCGCTGGCCAAGTGGAAGCGCCTGTCTTTGGCCGAGTACCAGATAGAGCCAGGACATGGCATCTATACCGACATGAACGCCATCCGTGCTGACGAGGAGTTGGACAACCTGCACTCGTTGTATGTTGACCAGTGGGACTGGGAGGCTGTTATCCGTCGTGAGGACCGTACGCTGGCTTTCCTGAAGAATGTTGTGGAGCGCATCTATTCTGCCATTCGCCGCACGGAGTACCTGACGTGCGAGACTTATCCGCAGCTGAAGCCTTTCCTTCCTGAGAAGATCAAGTTCATACATGCCGAGGAGCTGTTGAAGATGTATCCCGACAAGACGCCGAAGGAGCGCGAGGATGCCATCTGCGAGGCTTACGGTGCCGTATTTATAATAGGTATAGGCGGTGAGCTGGCTAACGGCGAGAAACACGACGGCCGAGCTCCCGACTACGATGACTGGTCGACGGTGGCCGAGGACGGCCGCAAGGGTCTGAACGGCGATATCCTGATATGGTATCCTGTGCTGGGCCGTTCGTTCGAGTTGTCGTCGATGGGCATCCGCGTCGACAAGGAGTCGTTGCTGCGCCAGTTGAAGATTGAACACAAGGAGGAGCGTCAGCAGCTCTACTTCCACCAGCAGTTGTTAAATGACCGTCTGCCACTCAGTATTGGTGGCGGCATCGGCCAGAGCCGCTTGTGTATGGTCTTGCTCCACAAGGCTCATATCGGTGAGATTCAGGCTTCGATTTGGCCTGACGATATGCGTCAGGAATGTAAGAAATTGGGTATGCCGCTGATTTAGTATTTCTGACATGATGAAAAGAACAGTTTTTGCAATAATTAGCCTGCTTGCTGTTGTCTCGGCTTTTGCCGACAATCATTGGGTGGGCTCGTGGGGTACGGCTCCCCAGCTTGTGGAAAATAACAACAATCCGCCGTCGCCCGGTCTGGGCAACAACTCCCTGCGCCAGATTGTCCAGGTGTCGATAGGCGGTGATAAGGTACGGCTGAAGCTGACCAATGAGTTCAGCAAAGGGGCTACGGCAATCAAGGCTGTAGAACTGGCATACGCCAAGACGGCAGGAAGCAGTAGCGAGATAGACGAGGCGTCGACCGTCAGCCTGACTTTCGACGGTAAGGCTTCCGTGAACATGCCGGTTGGTGGAAAGGCCGTTTCCGACCCAGTCGATTTCCATATTGGCAACCGCCAGAACGTGGCCATCACTATCCACTATGGCGCTGCGTCGTCAACGAGTGTAAGCGGGCATCCCGGCTCGCGAACCACGTCATACCTGAAGGCAGGAAATACCACCGACTTCAGCGGAGCCGTTACAACCGACCATTGGTACAACATTCTGGCGCTCGAGGTCGAGGCTGCCGAGGAGGCCGGAGCTGTGGCCATTCTTGGCAACTCGATTACCGACGGTCGTGGCTCGACCACTAACCAGCAGAACCGCTGGGCCGACGTGCTCTCTCGCCGGCTGTTGGCCAACGAGGCCACCAGTCAGGTGGGTGTGCTCAATATGGGCATCGGCGGCAACTGTGTTCTTGGCGGCGGTCTTGGGCCTGCTGCCGTGAACCGCTACCAGCGCGACCTGCTTGGCCAGGAAGGCGTCAAGTGGATCATTCTTTTCGAGGCTGTCAACGACTTGGGCTCGGCTGGTAACGGCGTACAGACAGCACGGCGTATCATCGACGTCTACAAGCAGATAATCCGTGAGGCCCACCAGAAGGGCATCTATGTGTTTGGTGGAACGATCACGCCGTTCAAGGGCAACAATTACTATTCGGCTGACCACGAGAACGGACGCAGCACGCTGAACAAGTGGATACGCACTACGAAGATGCTCGATGGCGTCATTGATTTCGACAAGGCCGTGCGCAATCCGCAGGACACCATAGCCATGCAGCGGGAGTTTCTCTTCGAGAACGACTGGCTCCACCTGAATGCCAAAGGCTATGAGACGATGGGCGGCTGTATCGACCTGAACATCTTCACCAAGACCGACCCGCTGGCAGCTGATGACGAGGCCGAGGAATATGGCGAAGTGCTGCTTTGGCAGGAGGCCGAGGACCTGCGCACCGATGCGATTGGCCGGTTATTCCGTCTTGAGGAAGACGAGTCGGCGTCAGGCGGCAAGTATCTTCAGACGGTGAACAACATCACCAATGCAGCCCCAACCGACAGTGCCAATATGCTGACTCTGCCTTTTGCAGTTCCATCAGCTAACACCTATTATATTTATGCGCGAGTAAACTGCCCTTCTTGGGACGACGACAGTTATTGGATAGGACTTGACGGCGCGATGAACGATTTTGCCAACGGACTCTATACTGGTGGCTCCTGGGACTGGAAGCAGCTTTACAGTGGCTTTATGCAGGCAGGCTCTCACCAGTTGACCATCGGCGGCCGTGAGGACGGAGCCTGCATCGACAAACTGTGTGTTACTGCTGACCCAGAGCCGCCAACAGGAATGGGAGGAACCACAACTGCGGTTGCCGCCCCCGCCTTATACAATCATGCCAACGGCAATGTCGAGATTTACTCGTTGAGTGGCACGAGGCTGAAACCCCATTATAGAGGTCCACGTATTGAAGTGTTGCGCTCCGATGATGGAGCCGTCGTTTCCCGCAAAATAATAGTCCGTCAATGACGGACTTTTTTTTCTTCAACATTTTGCTTCATTATTGTTTGGCGTTTCGGAAAATATTGATTATTTTTGCAGCCTAAAACCAAAGCACTATTATGGAGTATATTGTTTCGGCACGCAAGTACCGCCCGATGTCGTTCGACACGGTGGTTGGCCAGTCGGCCCTGACGACGACGCTGAAGAATGCGGTCAAGTCGGGAAAGCTGGCGCATGCCTACCTGTTCTGCGGTCCTCGTGGGGTGGGTAAGACGACGTGTGCCCGCATCTTTGCCAAGGCAATCAACTGTCAGAACCCGACGGCTGAGGGCGAGGCCTGCAACGAGTGCGAGTCGTGCCAGTCGTTCAACGAGCAGCGTTCGCTGAACATCTTTGAGCTGGACGCCGCCTCGAACAATTCGGTCGAGCACATCAAGACGCTGATGGAGCAGACGCGCATCCCACCGCAGCTGGGCAAGTACAAGGTATTTATCATCGACGAGGTCCACATGCTCTCGACGGCGGCTTTCAACGCCTTCCTGAAGACGCTGGAGGAACCGCCCGCACACGTCATCTTCATCCTGGCTACGACCGAGAAGCACAAGATTCTGCCGACCATCCTGAGCCGCTGCCAGATTTACGACTTCGAGCGCATGACGGTGGCCAACACGATAGACCACCTGAAGCATGTGGCCGAGAAGGAGGGCATCGGATATGAGGAGGAGGCACTCGCCGTGATTGCCGAGAAGGCCGATGGCGGTATGCGCGACGCCCTCTCCATCTTCGACCAGGCAGCCTCGTTCTGTCAGGGCAACATCACCTACCAGAAGGTGATAGAAGACCTAAACGTGCTCGACTCGGAGTACTACTTCCGGCTCGTGGACTATGCGCTTGAGAACAAGGTGAGCGAGGCGATGGTACTGCTGAACGACGTTATTAACAAGGGTTTCGACGGTGGACTGCTTGTTCAGGGCCTGGCCAAGCACGTTCGCAATGTGCTGATGGCCAAGGACCCGCAGACGCTGCCCCTGCTCGAGGTGAGCGAACAGCAGCGTCAGCGCTATCAGGAGCAAGCCCAGCGCTGCCCTACACCTTTCTTATATAAGGCATTGCAGGTAATGAATCAGTGTGACATCAACTACCGCCAGTCATCGAACAAACGCCTGTTGGTAGAGCTGACGCTGATAGAAGTAGCACAGATTACCCAGCCCGACGAGGGACCGGCCAGTGGGCGTCAGCCCAGAAGATTAAAATCCCTGTTTAAGCAACTGATCATGCAGTCGCAGCCCAAGACAGCGGCCCCGCAGGTAGCCGTGGCAGCGACGCCGAGTCAGACGAAAGAGCCGGCTCAGCCGGCAACCCCGGCGGTTTCAGTACCGTCAGTCAGAGTATCCATCCAAGAGCCAACACCCGCAGCGGCCACGCCGCAGAAAGTGAAGGCAGGGTCGTTAGGCCTGTCTTGGAACAATCTGCGCCAGTCGGCTAATCGGAAGATGAACATACTGCCTGGTACGATTGGCGTGGAACAGAAAACGGAGAAAGAAGAATCCGTCTTCACCCAGGACGACCTAGAGTTGCAGTGGATGTCGATGTGCAACCGCATGCCCCAGAAGCTGGTGGGCATTGCCACCCGAATGAAAAATATGAATCCCGTCATCACCGAACTGCCGAAAGTGGAGGTGGTGGTAGGCAACGAACTGATACAGGTCGAGATGGAGAAGATACGTGGCAGCATACAGAACACGCTGAAGATCTATCTGCACAATAGCGGCATCGAGCTGACCATCCGGGTTGATGAACATCGTGAGGAGGTGAAAATCCTGACGCGCGGCGAACAGCTCGAGGAGTTGTTGAAGGCCAATCCTTCGGTCGGGAAACTGCGTGAGGTTTTTGACCTCGAACTGGCGTAAGAAGTGAGAAGTGAAGAAGTGAGAAGTGAAGAAGTGAAGAGTGAAAAGTGAAGTATTATGAAGATAATGAAGAAATTTCTGTCGGGAGTGGTTCGCTTGTGGAATCTGCCGTTTGTCAAGTACGCCGTTATCACGGTTATAGGTGTCGTGCTGGTGGGCTTTGTCGGTGAGAACAGTCTGTTGGCGCACCTTCGCAATAAGTATTATATCGGTTCTCTGGCCGACGAAATAGAGGAATACACCAAACGCTACGAGAACGACATGCGCCAGATTCACGAGTTGAACCATAACCCGAAGGCTATGGAGCGCATAGCCCGTGAGCGTTATTTTATGAAGCACGACGACGAGGACATCTTCGTGCTGAGCGACGATAACCGTGAGTTCCAGTCAATAGCCAACGAAAATGAGACAGCTGAATAACTGGCAGAACGCCATCTTCCTTGTCGGTGCCCTCCTGATGGTGGTGGGTGCCGGTGCCAGCCTGCTGCAGTGGTCGGCTGCGCCTTATTTATTTGCGCTTGGCGCCTTGGGTTTCGCGTCGATGCAGATGCTTCAGCGTTACGAGGGCTCTAACTTCGTCATCCGCCGCCTTCGCCGCATCATGCTGCTCAGCGACGTGCTGTTTCTGGTGTCGGCCGTCCTGATGTTCGCCAGTCAGGAAAATGTGTTCGGCCTGAGCCATATTACCTACCTTCAATATGTGTACAACAAGTGGGTGGTGACGCTGCTCATTGCGGCGATACTTCAGCTCTATACAACCCACCGAATAGGCAACGAGCTGGAGAAAGAGGCAAAAAAACTATAAAAGATTGCGCAATTGTTTTAAATTGCGCAAATTTTTTTTCGTACGTCAATAT
>CAMJDL010000013.1 GCA_946404405.1 uncultured Prevotella sp. | reverse complement strand
TAGCCTTCATCATACGTTCCCTTGACGACAATGACTTCATCCTTGATGGCCTTGACGGACTCGCCCTGCTCGCCGGTGGTGGTATTGATGAGGGTTACGGTAGCATGCGCCTGTTGGTTGACCAGCACCGTGTCCTGATGAGCCAATGGCGTATAGTCGATGGTCACGTCATTGTCGCCCATGGTAAAGATCAGCACGTCTTCGTCTCTGATGGACGACCCTTCGTTGGGCAGCAGCAGACAGAGGTCGTCGAACATCGGACCGGTGTAGCTACGCGTCTTATTCACATCGTCGGCCTTGCCATTGACGATGAATTTCACCGTGCTGGCATTGGCACTGATATCACCGGTAATAAACACGGTTTGCCACTCTTCGTCCTGAGAATAGTTCAAATCGGCCACCACTAAGGAGTCGTGTATCCCGCTTCCAGTCGCCACAATACTGGCCGTGGCAATACGACTATGGCACGGATTGATGCTGGCAATGGCTGCTATATGCAGTTTGCCGTCTTTGATAGCATCCGGAGAGAAAGAAGAACCATTGATTGTTACACTCTGCGTCATCCTGTTCTTCGCACTGGCACGCCAATACTTATTACCGACTGAGTCGGTAAATACCCTGACGGGAAGACCCGCCTCGTCATTGTCAACGAACTCGGACTCTGTCCAACCTGACATGCCCTCGTCCGCAAAACTGTTCTGCAGCGCATTATGGTAAACCGCTTTGGCCGAGGGATTGCCCGTGTAAGCGTAGCTGACGCTGTAGTTGGCCGGCATCTTAAACAGCACGGGAATCTGCTGTCCCTTGCTTGCCACACCCGGGAAGTCTGCAATGACCTCGGGGATATAGGTCTGTACACGACCGGACTTTATCTCGTCTTTGACGCTGAAAGTATGTACTTGCTGAGGTGTCACATTAACGTTAACATCCTGCAAATCGACCTTGAAGCGATAGACGACTTTCCATCTGCCGCTGTCCAGCGGTTCCGGTTTGCCCACACGCCACCACGACTTGCAGCCCGTGAAGGATACATTAGCAGGGATATAGCCTTTATCCGACACCATAGTCGCTGTGACCTCCTGACGAGCCTTCGGCATTGAGTCGCTCAGCGTCACTTTGATGTTTTCAAGTTTCTTTGGTAAAGTAACGTTATAATTGACCTTGCCAAAGACGGGCGTGATATGCACGACATCGGTCTCGTTAGGCAATCTGACAGTGATGAACGTGGCTGACTTTTCGCAGTACCGCGAGGCAAGATTCTTTAGTTCCACATCCACCAGTTCGTAACCTGTATTGGGCTTGACTTCGAGCTTGATGGGCTTCAACGGGATATTCCATACCACCGTATCGGTATTCGGATCATTCTTGTAGCCATATAACGGTACAAGCTTACCACCACCTGCAACGGCTTTATGGATGACCATCGAACGCAAGGGGACGAATTCTGCCCACACCTCGACATCAGCGTCTGGCATCGTGAACTCGAACGACTGCGTTGCGTTGGCACGGTCATCGGGATACGTACTGGTATTGGTAGCCAACTGAGCGCCGGAAAAGCTGCCGTCTGCATTTTTCGCAGCAAAGTACACACCCTTTGACATGCCATAGCCCTGATTCGGTTTAGCATCGACTTTCGCTGTAGCACCTTTTTTAACATACTGCGTTTTAACGGTAACACTTCCGTTTTCCATATTTGCACGCACTTTCACCTCATGCTGCGCCGATACACCGACAGAAAGAAGCAGCATCAACGCCATTAATATCCCAGTCCTCTTCATATCTCAACTATCAACTATCAACGTTTCATAAACTTCTTTCCTTGATAGATATAGAATCCACGTGGCAGACCACTGAACGGATCCTTTGCATCCGTTACCTTGTGAACGACACGGCCTTGCATGTCATAGACATTGGCATCCATCCGTTTCTGCCATGACGGCTGGTCCTTGGTGGGCAGCTGGATGGCCGTCGTCGTAGGATACGGCGTACCCGCCCAAGCACCCAAATAGTCATAATACATATATGGATACAACTCACCGTCTTCACCACTCGGGGCGAAGGCCACAGCCTGCACCAGTTCATCTTTCTCGTTATAGATAAAATACAAGCCATCGGTTAGCGTCGATTCATCTTCAGTCACCTTTTCCGTACGGATCTCTATCGGGTACCCGTCGGAAGCACGGAGGACGTAGTGATCGGTGTAGGTCTCCTTGTTAGTGTCGTCGTAAGAATAGCTGTATAAGATATGGATGGTATTGTTAATGCTGTCCACAAACTCCTGATAAGAGTCGTCTTCCGTATCAGTACCATTACCCTCATTACTATATTGGTAACTATATTCCAAATTGGTTTCGCCTGTCTTGTAGTTATGCGAATAGGCATTGGTATAGGTGGCCTTGCCCGACTCATCATAATCTGTATGAACGCTCCAGACAGGCTTCATGATACCATCGACATTCTCCTGGTAGATGAGGTCGTAATCGTTCTCAAAAGTGATGCGCGACTTGAGGGTATAAGCACCGCCGTCCTCAATGGCATATTCGTCGATGAGTTCCTTATCGCCGACAGTATATTTGACCGTTTCTGTCTTGGCCATCACCAGATTGGATGCGACGACATCGTATTCTATCATTCTGAGGTATGACGAATCGAGAGGAGAAATATAGGATTCAAAGGCCGTCAGCTCGCCTCCGCTGAGCTGTTCGTACATCGGGGCATCCTTCGGAGCCGTGCGCTCTGCAATATAAGTGCATGCAAAATCGGCATACTCGATGGAGTCTTTGTGCATGACATCCTCTACGGTCTGTCCATAGGATGTAGAAGCGGACTCATCGACATAGCCATTAAACACCTGTAACTCTTCTAAATCCTTCTCCGACAGCTCATAATCGCCATCGTCCAACGCAGCGGCACGCCTGCCGTAAACGTAAGCACTCCGGTTGGTCTTGATGGCACGATTGGCCCTGGCACTGACAGTGGTGCTGACGACAGGAATTGGATAGGGATCACTATCCGACATCATAAAGCATGGCGACTCACTCTCTTCGTTGAGCAACTCAACCATCGTATATGACGTCAGCACGTCAGGTGCAACCTTGGTGAGTCCGTCACCACTGGCCTCAGTGGAGAAACAATGACGCAACGTGGTCGTCGGCAGTTCGTCGAAAACGCCGTTGTCGGTATTGGTGACAGCACCATAACTGTTCATAATATGTCCGTAAGGCATGCCGCACACCATCGTGTTCCACTTGCCTTTTGTCCTGACGGTGGAGATTGACGCACAATTTTGGATGCTCACATGCTGGTCGGCATAGCCTACGATGCCGCCGATATTGTCGGTGCCTTCCAACGAACCGAAACTGGCGCAGTTGACGATGTCACAGTTTTCGGCATAGCCTACGATGCCGCCCACACAAGCCATACCCGTCAGACTGTTGCCGTTATCAAAGATGAGATTGGAAATGACGGCATGCGACATCAATGTTCCCTTGGCCACACCTACAAAGCCCAGACAGTCGATGCCCTGGTAGGCATTGACAATGCCGCGAATACGGTGGCCATTGCCGTTGAGCGTGCCTTGGAACGGATGGTCGGTAGTGCCTAAAGGCAACATGGTCGTATCTCTGTTGAAAACCAAGTCGGACCTGATGTCAACACCGATATTACCTGGGATTCTGCCCAAGGAAACCATCTCGGCCAGCACACGCATCTCACCGGCATTATAAACATAGTAAACCGTCGTATCGGCATTGTGTTTGGGCAGGCTCAGATGACATTTCTTACAGACATCGTCGGCATCGAAATCATGGTCGTTCAGCACACCTCCTTGGCTGATTTTTACTTCCTTATATGGGCAATGCTCACATACGGAGGCAACGCTCTCATTGCTCAGACAACTGAATTTCTTTTGAGGCTTTTCTACCATGCTGTGGTTCGCATATTCAGGTTCCACATCGAAGATTTTCACCTTGGCACAGATGTCGCAATTAGACCTGTTTTGACCCGCTTTACCACAGATAGGCTCACTCATTAGATTCATTTTGGTATAACGATGAACATGAACAAACATGTCGTCGATACATCCTGTAACATCAAGACCTGCTGCACCTTGGAAACTTACTAAGAAGTAGATTTCATGAGGTCCGGAAGGAATTTGGATATTTGATATTTTGCTACTCAGATTCTTTGAATGGCCACGACTATGCACTTTATTGCCATCGCGTTTCACTTCAAAAGAAATGTACGTTTTCGGATATTTACCGTTAGGGCCTTTCTGAGCAGCTATATTGAAGAAAGACTTGAATTTAAGGTTTGCTTCTTGTCCTTCAGGAACAGTAACCTTGAATTTGATAGTAGCGAATTTAACATCCTTCATGACCTGACAGGAGTTCTTGTTGTCCATCTTCTGGAACGATTCGAACACCGGTTTCTCGATTTTAATACTGTCACTGGTCACACCGCCCTCGAAAGGAAACTCCACCTCCACATCGTCGTCAGCATAGACAGCGGAAAAGTAAAAAGGTAAAAAAGTAAAAAGGTAAAAAAAGCAAATTATCTTTCTAACCATATCTGTCAACTCTTAATTCTTAATTCGTAATTGGTAATCGCAAAGTGATCATTCCACATTCCTCATTCCTAATTCTTAACTCAATTACTGCTCCGATGCTACATCGGGCAGCATGGCATCAGAGCCGCTGCCACAAATCGCTAAGGAGACATTGCCGAGAAGGGTGCCGCCATCGTTGGTACCGCAGATACCACCGGCATAGTCGCGCACACCGCCTACCCAGACATCACCACCTGTCGTACAGCCGGAGATGGTGCCAGTCTTTTTGTTCAGGCCGCAAATACCACCAAGGTTCTTACCGCTATCGATGGTGCTCATGACCGAGAACGTCACATGGCAGTCCTTGATGGTTCCCTCGTTAACACCCGCCACGGCACCGATATAGTCCCAGCCACGCATTTTACAACTGGAAATCGACACGCCCTGCACGGTAGCATTCTTGCCAACGGCTCCGAAGAGTCCACGATAGCCGCAACCAGCCACGGGCTTTTCCGTCTGGAGCATGGAGATGACGTGGCCGCCACCATCGAAGGTGCCCTGGAAGGCCGTGCTGTCGGTCGCACCAATAGGACGCCACGGCTGCTGTATAAAGCTCTCAGCTATGAGGTCGTTGGCCAGACGGATATTGGTCTTGGGACGACGGTTGTTTACATAGTCTGCGACCCAGTAGAGGTTGCCGTATGACTTAATCACATAAACACTGTCCTTACCTTGATATTCCACATCCGGTTGTTTGTATGGATGGAGACAGTTCGCGCGGGTACAAATGCCATAGGCGTCGTAGTCGTGTCCCACGCCGTCCTCCTCGAAGTAAGCCTCGTGGAAGCACTGCTTGCAGGTATATTTCACGACGGTCTGCTCACAGTCTTGGCTGACAATGAAACGGTTATCACCGAAGTCATGACGGAGTTTCTTCATGAATCCGCAGGAATCACAAAAAATGATGTGATAATTTTCGTCAACGGGAAGCTGCTGCTTGCCAAAATTCTTGTGGCCAGCGTCCTCAACATAGTCACAAACCAGACACATCTTGGTATGACTTTCGTTGTCGGACACATAGGTAGCCCACTTATGGTCGTCATAGACAATCTGGCCGCAATCCTTACATTTCTTGTAGTGTGACTTGGCGGCCTTCGGATTTGTTTTGTCCAGCTGCATCCAGGTGTCGACACCCTCGAAGACCAATTGGATGAAACGGTGTGGCTCTTCCTTCTCGATACCACACTGGTCGCGTTCACAATACTTGATATGAACGTTAATATCGCCATCAGGAGCCTCATCGGAAGTCTTTGGCCTGTATTTGGGTTCATGGGTATGCCAGGAATAGACGATGTAGCGTCCACCACCGGCATGACCACCGGTATACTCTTGATCAGAGCGCAAATTCTTGGGCTTGCTGGTCGTGACGTATGCATCCTTGATCAACTTTTTGTCAAAATCCTGAACGCCGGTATGACTGATATAGATATGGGGCTGTTCGATGTAGTTTCCACCATAAATGCTATAGTTACGACCGTTCAGTCCGCCTTTGTATTTGTCGTCCTTATGCTCATCAGCCTGGAAGAAGGGCACAGGATTATATTTCTTATCACCTTCATCAAACGGTACGCCATAGGCTGTCCTGGTAGTCACCTTGAGTTCGGTGATATATTTGGCTGTGTCGGGACTATTCTTGAAGACCACGAACACATAGCCACCACCACGGCCCTTACGGAAATCCAAATCCTTATTGCCAGTACCATGATAGCCCTGAGCCTGGCCGTCAAGATCCTTAAACTCCTGAATGGCTATGACCTTGATGTCCGTCAACAAGCCCTGCGCACTTGCAGTGCTAGTGAAGAGTGAAGAGTGAAGAGTGAAGAGTGCTGCGCATAGCAAACCTCTCACCATCAGCCTCAATTTCCCTTCCTTCACGTTTATATTATTCGTTCTCATATTCGTATATGTTGTTTCTGTCTACCAATGGCGGTAGCAAATTCTTCACTTTTCACTTTTCACTCTTCACTCCTTACATATGCTTAAAGTCCCTTTTGCGTATCAGCAACGCCTGGCCAATGTTTTCCAGCTTCATCGGACTAACAGTCGTCTTGCGAGGCTCCAGTTCGAAAATACCATACTGGGTTGCCTCGTTATCGAACATGATAAACCGCTTGTAGCTGAAGAACGGGGGAACATCATTCTGTTTGATGCGGTTGGGCCCGAACACCTCTCCGGAGTTATACATAAAGCGCACTATATTGTTCAACTTCACCGTATCAGCAACCTCATAGCCCACAGGGACATCTTTGAGCAAGGTGCGGATGGTGTTCATCGCCGATTTGTCATTGCTGGTATTGGCCATGACACCCTGGTGCAGGTAGTAGGGACCGATCTTCATGTTTGACACACAGGTGTCGTTCCACATATAGAGGGCAGCCTGCTTGACACTGACGTTGGTCTTGTAGGCCGTCACGCTACTGTCGGGTGAAATGTCGATCTCACCGTTATTATAATAGATGTTGTCGTCGTAATTGAGTCGGACAAGTGGGGTGACAAAGGCTTTCGCCTTTTCCTCGGCACCTTCGACATACTGCCACGTAATGGTGAACAAGCTGTCGTCGCTGCAACGGCGGCCAAGGCCCTCACGTCCCATCTTGCCACCTAACGTGGGATAGAACACCGTATATTCAATGTTGTGGACATGCTCGTTGAGTATTTCGCCGATAACCTCATGGTCCACGACAACCTGATTGGTAGTGGAACGGTCAGCGAGCCGGAGCTCGTTAGTAGGTATCTTGGCATAGATCTTATTCCTGCAACGTGGCAAGACATTGGTCTCGTATTGGATATGCTTGCCCACCAGCGTGTTGTAGAGGTCGGCTACGCCTTCATCGATAATCAGGTCGGAGATAGGCGCCACCTTGATTTCAATCAGCTCGACGTTATTGCTGTCCTTAGGTTCCTTGGGGTCGAACTTGAGCGACTTGAACCACTCGTCCAGCACCTGGCTCTTTAGCTTATTGTCGTTGCTTTCATGCAGGCCAGCCAACTTCAGGCCGAGGGCACTGTTGCCACCAAGTGCCTCGATGTGGGTTTCGCGGTCTTCCTGCGTATTGACCACCCAATTTTCCTTCTCCGTGCCCTTGGTGACACCGATGGCGCCGAGGAACGATACACTGGCTTGTTCATCGGTCGTGTTGCGTGAGTCCACCACACTCCGCTTCATCGTGGTGCTGAACTTCAGCTTGCCACCCAACTGGGCATGATAGATGATATGGGTGCCGTAGGTCTGGAACATGTTCTGAACGATGCGGATGGCCTCAGTATTATTCTTCTGCTTGAGGGCCTCAGCTGCCAGGGTCTGGTAGCGAAGGAAGCCCGGAGACAGTACTTCAGGATGCTCGCGGGCGATATAATACAGGTCGTAAGGCTCCAGATGGCGCGAGGCCAGGGTCAGACCGTCGTAAATGGTACAGAAAGCATACTCATTGCTCGACAAGTCGGTCTTGCTGTATGTCGAAGAGACTTCTGCCTGGAAGAGCACCACGTTAACCTTCGTCGATGACTTTTCTGTAAGTTTCTGGCATATCGTGATGGCATCCGTGCCACTATAGACATGATGATAGGACGAGGGAGAGAGGTCGTCAACAATCGTAGAAGAGCCATGCTGCTGGTCGAACTTCTGAATCTGTGACAGGTCGATGATGCGGTCGCGCACCTCGTCATAGTTACTATACTTTCCCGTACCGTTATAGCCGTAGCCTACACCGTAGCTGCGATACAGGTCGCCAATGTATTCCTGGCGCTGTGCCGCATGTACGCGCCTCCAGTGGCTCTCACTATAGGTGCCGTAGGCATTCTCCGGATCGTACTCCTCAACGACAGCCTCTAAATCATCGTCACGAGTACACGAAGTCAATGAAGTGAAAAGTGAAAAGTGAATAGTGAAAAGTGCTGCGTATAACAGTCCCTTCCCCATCTGCTTCATCCTTCTTTCCTTCATATTTATATTATTCGTTCTCATATTCTTAAATCTATTGCGGTAGCAAACTTTTCACTATTCACTCTTCACTATTCACTCTTAGAACTTGTCCACCGTGATATATATCGGGAAGAACTTGAAGTACTCCTGATCGGAGTAGTTGAATGATCTGACATACTCCGGAAATTCGAGCAGCAAATCGGTTCCCGAACCACTCAGACGCAGAATACGCGCCTGACCGGCATCGTTCGTGATGATAGGCATGCCCTGACCATCGCATTGCGTGTGAGTGACAGCCTTTTTCGTCTGAAGAGGATGCGAGATGACCCAATAGCCGGTAGGCCAGTCCAGTCCAAGCATATTACGACCGTCGTATGATTTGTCGTAGAAGAGGCTCATGCGGTTGCCCAACATCTTAGTGATGCTCTTCGACTGATACACAGAGGGCAGATACTCAGTCACGCCCAACGCTTTCATCGACAGGCTCACGGCCTCTATCCACTGTTTACTGGCATCATTGTCATCTACCTGAACTGAAACACGCTTCATATTGTCGCCGCCGTCCAACAGACAGAACCAATATTTGCCATTATTATATAGGACGCCATCATGATCTTTATATCTCATCAGTTTGAATTGCTTGAACTTCGCGTCTTGATTCCAGTAATTAAAGATACCATCGGTTTTCGGTTGCACTGGACGTACCGACCAGAAGGTGCTGGCAACCTTGGCAAATGCCGTCGAATCGGCAAGTCCCTGAGGCTGAGCCTTGAAAATGGTCGTCGTATAGGTCTTCAGCGAATCTTTTTTCGTGGGACAGGGCTGGGGATGAACAGCATTCCAGTAGAAATACACGTTCTTCAGCGCATGGGTCTTCTTGTCGAAGAGCTCGCGGATAGCAGTACTGTCGCTCTGTTCGAAGATGCTGTCGTTAGGCGTGTACACCGATGCGCTACCCTTCCAGATGACAGTTCCGGGACGATGGCTCTCATCACCGACGAACAGTCCGGAATAAAGGAACGGACGGGCATCGCCATTGATGTCGCGGAGCAATGGGTAAACCACGACACAGGGCTTGTCGCTACGGATAGAGGGCACATATTCCTGACAAACGATGCAGGCCTTGTTATTACCAGACACAGCGACGCGCACATCAGGGCCGTAATTACCTGCCACAGGCATGATGCCGTAGTCGGGCTCATAGACTTCCTGCGTGGGCGCCTCTTTCTTCAGGTACATTTCGTAGCACTTGCGCAATATCTTACGCGTGGTGGCCTCCTCGAACAACTCGTACAACGGCACATAACGACCACCTATGAAGGCAGCATTATAGTTATCGGGCTCTATGCTGATGTTGTTGGCCCATCCGTAATAGTCGCCATCGGCGATTTTCACAGCTTCAGCCTTATTGTGGTCAAAGGTCCTGTGCAGTTTGGCCGTATCTTCGGGTGTACCACCCTTGACCTTAATCTCACCTTGATACTGGATGTGATGGTTAGATAGCTCTTTGATAACCTTCGAGTTGGTGGTCTTTGTCACCTGCTTGCCAAGAATAATCTCAGTGACCTGCTGTGTCGTATATGTCTTGTCAACGCATGAGTCGCGGTTGATTTCCATCTGCAGCTCAATCATGCCGCCGAGGTTTGAAGATACCACGACGTGTGTGCCATACTTCTCGGAGAATTTGGTAGCCTTGACGGTATCGATACCTCCCTCGCCGAGCTTGACCAGTTCGGCAACGGCTTTGCGGAAGTCTTCTTCCAACACGCTTTCGGCATCATTCAAGTCGTCTAACTTCAGACAGCGCAGTATGCCCACATCGATGGTCCTTGTAGCCATGATGTGCTTGATGAACATGTGGGCCTTATAACAGTTTTTCCACTCGTTGTGATAAACCTTATTGCTTTTCTTGTAATACTTGCCACTACCGATATCATCATCTTCGCTAATCGTGTACTTGCTCTCCTCATGACCCATCTCCTGCAGCGTATTGCCGCTGAAGATGTCCATGGACGTATAATGGCGACGCTCAGAGTTGATGATCAGGCCATACTCACTTTGGGCAGCCTCAAGACGAGCCATGTTGATGATGGGCTTCACAGAGAAACTGCTGTCGTCCATCACGTTACCGGCGGCATTATAGGCATAGCCCAGACGCTGCAACAGTATCTGCTCATCAGAATAGCCTCTCGTCAGCATATATTCGCTGGCATTGGCACTTTCGTTCTCAATGTCGTCGGAACAAGACACAAAGAGGAGAGAAAAGAGAAAAGTGAAAAATGAAAAGTATAAGATGTATTTGTTCGTTTTCATAACTCTTAATTCTTAATTCTTAACTCTTAACTCTTATTTGTCCTCATAGTTACCTAACGACTTGTTCATATAATTCCTCAGAATGTTACGCGTCTTGGCATCGTAGATGACCTCGTAGATAGGCACCAGACGGATGTCGATGAGGGCGGCATCCTGAGGCGTCACCGTCTGCTGCCACTCTTTCAGAGTCGACGTTTCAATCGTCGCCGCCTGACCTGTGGTGAAGGCCGTCACGAGTGCCACGTTACCGCCACGGGCGATGATATGGCTCTCGGAACTGCGGTTGCACTTCTCAGCAGCATCACGATATTCGGTGCTGACACTGGTACTAATCGAGATGAATTTGATCTGAACAGACAACTCAAGAGCCACCTTCACGTCGAGCGAGTTAGACACAGAGTCCATTTTCGTGGTGTTGTAGTAGTCGAGCGAACAACCTAAGACGGAGCGCATGACGAAACCGGAACCCACCTCCTCGATAAACTCACGGCAGATACCACTGGCCGCGAATGCCGAGGGAGCGGCATGGATCTTACGGATAAACTTCTGCATGACGTCAGCAAAACCGGGGGCGTAGGCCTCTTTGAAGAACGGCACCACCTTAGCCAACGAGTCGGCATCGACGCTAGCAAACGTGTTGGACAGCGAAGAAGCGGCAACGGCATTGGCCACCTGTTCACGCAAGTTCAGATAGTTGAGTTCGCGAGAGAAGTAACCTTGCTTCAGAGTCATCATGGAATAGTAGTTCTTGGTGGTCTCGAAACTGTTCTTATTGAAGCCAATATTTAAATCCACGGAGAACATACCGGCACCCACACCGATACCGATGTCAAGCGACAACGAATCCTTCAAGCCTTTCTCGCTGGAACTGTAGAAGAACTTCTGATTGGTAAAAGGAATGTAGTCGTCAACGATATAGGAGGTGTTGTACTTCTTTTCCATACTACGCAGACGACGTATGTTGAACACCTCCATATCGGTGCCCATACAGTATTGCGCATTATCTCTGTATGTGTAGCCTGCACCACGAATGGCACCAATGGCATCCTCTACTTCCTGTAATTCTTCGGGAGTAGCGGCATTGGCAATCCACGACTCTGCCTTCTTTTTTTCAGAAGGAGATTGACCGCCTGTTCCGATGACTGCCTGGTTGTTTTCAGGAACAACAGGCGCCTCGTCATCATCACCGCCACTGCTGCATGAGACTACCGTCAACATGCCTACGGCTACAAATATATGTAATAAGTTGTACTTCATTCCTTATTCAATTTCCATTCGTTCGCAAGATATAATTCACTCTGTCTTGCACCTTGCCTGTAAAGAGGTAGGCTATGGATGCTATCTTCACGTCGGTGAGTGCACACGTCTTCAACTGCTCGTTATCAGGTTCGGGTGGGAAGTTGACGCTATTCAACCATTCCTGGATGCCCTTTGGCGACGTGCTCGTACCTGCCAACACCTCTGTCACGGCCTGGACATTACCGCCACGGACATGGATGTCGAGGCTGTAGCGGTCACGGGACACGTTCTTGAAGTTCTCGGTCTTCGTGCTTGACGACATTTCAGCACCAATGAGGAGTCCCACGCTGGCATTGATGGCCATCTCGGCACTCATATTCTCGTTGAGCACCGACTTGTCGATCTGCATGGTATATTCCAGCACACCACCCATGAACGAGCGGGCCACGAAGCCCCTACCCCATTTGTTCACGAAGTCCAGGACGTCCTGGTTGCTCACGTCGGCCTGATTGGTATTATTGCCTTCTAGCTTCTTCCAGTCAGCATAGAAGCCTGGGGCAAAGACCATGCTGTCGCCCGTTTCCTTGTAGTACATGATGACGTTCCTGTACTGAAGGTCACGGCTGTAGGCCACGCGCTTGGTGCGCTTCATGGCAAACACCGACTGGTTCTCCTGCACACTGCCCTTGGAGTAATTGCCCGACACCTTGATATCGGCAACGATGAAGTTGACACCAACGCTTGCCGACACAGCCAGCTGCTTGGAAACGGCACTGCGTGTCTCACCGGTGATAATCTGTTCCTCACTATACGGCGTATAATCATCCATGATGAAGTTCAGACCCTTGACATACTGGATGGAGTCCAGATAGTTGAGGTTGAAGATGTTGAATGACACGCCTTCCAGATACTCAGCACCAGTGGCGTAAGTATAGCCCACACCGCGCTCAAAGCCCGGAGGAGCCAGGAGGCGGGACTTATATCCATCTTCGTCCATATTCCCAATGGATATATCAGGAGCAGAGGCTGTTTCGTCACTGCTACAGGAAGCTATGCCAAGCACACAGGCAAGAAGGAGGAAATAATATAATCGCTTCATCATTTCAATTTCAAATCAAAGTAGTTTGTCAAGACTTCACGGGCATACGTATCAGTAATGAGCACATAGATGGGGATCAGCACCATGTCAACCATGACGGCACGGGTGGGCGTACAACTGTTCTGCCATGCCGTGACATCACTGTCGTCCAACTGACCACCGGTGACCAGGATACACACCTTGCTCACGTCGCCGCCACGTACCTTGACGGTAGCTGTCGTTTTGGACTTCAAATCGGTGGCTTCCTTGGAAACACCAATATCGAACGACGCGTCTCCGGAGACCTGCTTAGTCTTGATATTGGCCTGGAAGCTCGCTTCGAGGGCTACCTTGACGGTCAGCGTGTCGCGCAGAGCGGTGCTGTCAACACTGATCTGATAGTCGAGCGACGTACCCATGGCCGACTTGCTGATAAAGCAAGGACCGACCTCGCCCAGGAACCTGTCGCAGAGGATATACTGCTTGGTCGTGTTACCCTTCTCAGCAGCAATCTCCTTGGCAAACCTCTTCTGTACGGCCAGGAACCCCGGCGACAACAGTTTTTCCTGCATGTTGGGCGAACTAGTCTGCTCCAGCAGTGACATGACATTCATATAATGAATCTCTCTGGTGAATTGGGTGGTATTCAAGCGCTTGAGCGCATATTTATTGATACTCTTTTCCTCGTGTGATTTACCCACATCAACACCAACACTACCTTTACCAGTACCCTTGTTCTTCACGTTACCCAAGTTCAAGCCGGCCGAGGCATTAACGGTCACAGCTTTGGTGATGGCCTCCTCACTATCCGCAGTAATAAACTCCTGCGTGGTCTGCGGGAATATGACGTCGGAAATCAGCCTGATACCAGTAAAACGCTGCATGCTATCGAGCGTGGCAAGGTTGAACAACGGAATCATGGCACCTTCGCAAAACTCGCCCCCGGGCATATAGCTGTAGCCGGCACCTTTATTGGAGGAGAATATCGTCGAGATAGAATCCATCGAAGGATTGCTCGACTGCTGGATAGTCAGATTATACTTGTTTTCACCACCACCTCGCGTGATAGCTCCCTGGGCATTAAGCGTCAGTACATTCTCGCGCACATCTCCCCAGTTCTCACCCACCTGAACGACAGCCGTGGTAGGACCTTCGCCTTCTGACGGATAGATATTCGCCAGACCCTTCGAAGTTTCTATAGACCACTTGCCCGGCACATTGATGAAGGCCGTGTACTCCCCGTATGACGAGCCCGTATTCACGAGGCCGTCACCTGGGGTTCCGAGAATGGTTAACGGTGCATTGCTGTTAGCACCGCCAGCCATCTCGTTGCCTGTCACATCCTCGGTGCTGGAGCATGCTGCCGCAAAAGCGGCAACAAACACCAACATCATATAAGATATGTACCTGTACATAATTAATAAATATTTTATTAACTGTCAAATTTAGGTGAACAACGCTTTAAACAACAATTCTGCCTATTTAATCACTCCGTATGATGTCGGGTCGATGTTGAAGTTGCCATCTATCAGCTTCTGGAGATAGTCGTGCGCATCCTTCTCGTCACCTGCTACAGTATCTTTAAAGAGTATGTAAATAGGATGATTGACGATACCCACCATCGCTGCCTTTTCAGGCTCGGTAGCCAACAGCCACGTTGCCAGGTCGTCGCAGAGCAGCTGACCACCAGTGGTCAGGATGTTAACGCGCTCGATTTCACCGCCACGTGCCTTGACATCAGCCTTGGTATGGCTGGCTGCATTATATACTGAATCGGTCACGTGAACCTTAGCCTTGAACACGAAATTCTTTCTCAGACTGTCAGGAATGGTCTTTTCGGCCTCTTCCTCCTCTAAGCTGTCAACCTGAGTGGTGTCCTTCACCTGCTGCTGCCACTTGAAGTCAAGCGCTGCCTTCACGTTCGTAGCCTTAGTGGTATTGGTAGAGTCAACGGTCATTCGATAGTCGAGCTGGCAGCCTAACAATGCCTTTGAAATGAAATGGGTACCTACGACATTGAAGAATTCCTTGGCAGCATTGGCTTTCTGAGCCGAATCTTTGGCATTCTTAAGCTGAGCGATGAAACGCTCCTTGAAGTATTTGAAACCTTCGCTGTATAAAGAATCGACCAGCATCGCGTTGGCCCACTTTAGCTCACGGCTGTATAGTGCACGAGTCAACGACTTCTGCACGGTCATAGTGCCATGACGCGTGATGTTAGTCGTATTCACATCGACATCCAAATCAAATTTGACAACGTTGAAGTTTCCGCCAGGATTGGCTTTAACAGAAACTAACTTGTCCATGTCATCCTCACTGTCGGCATAGTAATACGATTCCTTGGTCTGTGGTGCCAGACTGCTCTTAACATATAGCTTTTGGGGTGCCACGGCAACGCTATCACTATCACTCGCACTCTCATCACTCGCACCAGTTACCTCCTTAAGCATCTCCATATCGAAAATCTCAATACCCGTGCAGAGCTCAGGAACAGCGTTCTTAAAGGGATTGTAACCATAGCCGACAAAGATGTTCGAGTTAACAAGCTCTTTGAAGGCATTAAGATTTGTAGCAGACTCCTGTTCAACCTTCTCAGTACTTCCTTGGGAATTTTCCTTACCACGCGTTACGCCATTCCCATTGAGGAATTTCACACCGTAAGACAACTGACGGGCTGTTGCCCAGTTATTACCAATATAAACAGGCACGCGCATGCTGCCACGTCCATACATTCTGGTAGGCGTGAACTCCATGTTGTTATCGGTCTCGATGTACCAAAGGCCATCAGTCTTGATGTCCAGATAGTACCTGCCAAAGGTAGAAGGCAGAGTTGTAACTTGCTGACCACTTTCATTAGTCAGCACAAACGAATTCTCGGTGACTGTTGTCTCCGCTGTGGGGTCAACAACTACTGCATCAGGCAATAAAGAGTCTGAGCATGCGTTAAAGGCTGCTAAAGCCACTGCAGCAACTAAGAGCTGTTTTGTCATTTTCTTCATAATCGTTATAATTAGATTGTTTATAAAAAATTTAGGTTTCACACTATGTTGTTTTTTAGGTCTCCACGATAAAGATGTTCAGGTCATATTTTCATTTTCGACAGGGCAAAGATAGAAAAAAAAAAAGAAACCACCAAACAAAAAATGCCCTCACATGAAGATTTTGCTAATTTTGAAACATTTTTTGCTTATTTTGAAAGTCACCCCCTCTATTTTGCTCATTTTAAAACTCCGATTGCATATTTTGAAACTCCCCCTCGTCCGTTTCCATCCTCCCTCCCGTTTCCCGATGAAATGGGGAAAAATTAAATCCGCCGAGGCTTCAATGGAGTCTCGGCGGGTTTGTTGTTAATCATTCATGAGCAGGTAGTTAATCAGAGGGGCATGTCTGGCTCGGGATCTTTGTTCAAGTCCTTGCCACCCTCTGGATCAATGTCTTTCCAGTAGCGATAGAACTCAGTGACTTTACGAATAGGTTCTTTCACGCCATCATAATTGTAAGATCCTGCCATCAGCGAAAGATCAGAACCTGTAGCATGTATAATACACCAGCGCTGCTTACCGTCATTTTTGAAGAACCTCAAGTAGTTTTCAATCTTATTACCCATCAGGCGACAATCGAAAACAACATCTTTCAGATTCCCCTTGGGCTCAGTATATTTGGCTGTGTGCATATTCGAATTGACACCTGAACCGTTGGTATAGGAGGCCTGCCAGAAGTGGATGTCCAATTTTTTCTCCGAGTTCCAGGAATAACCCTTATAAAGAAGATTCAGACCGATATTGGGGTCGTTGATAATTTTCTTCAGATTGCTCTTGGAAGTGTTGAAGACGTGATGCCAGAGATCCTGTGTATTATTTCCATCGTTAATCGTCTCATCCCAGCCCTTACTAACGTTCTGCCAGAAGTATTTGTTGTGGTAAGGCTCGTTATTCTTATTGAAGTCGCCGAACATTTTCATCTTTTTGTTCTTAAGGTTGTTGAGGACGTTCTGCTCCCACTGTTCGGGATAGAGCATAGCGTAAAGCATTTCAGCCAGGTTCTGCATGTGCTCCTTGTTCTCGCCAAGTTTGGTAGGCATGAACCATGTCTTATTGTTATTCGTCTTCGTGTAGAGGTTCGTCTGTTGATTGATTTGAACGCTTATCCAGTGGCTGTCTTCCTTTTTCTCTGGGCCGAAGGCGGGACGCACACAGACCCAATACTGCCAGAATTTATTATTATCATAGCCCTTTCTAGGGATTGCCACAACGTCGCCGAAGCGGTAGTATGCACGGCCTTTGAAAGCGGCGTTGTTGTCGCCCTGCTCGGGAGCACGGAAGATAATCTTCTGGAGTTTAGGCACCTGCTTGATATTGACATCGACCGTAGCCCATGCTGTACCGTCGGTGACCTTGGTATAGGTCATCGTGCCCAACTTGTCGTCTTTCCATGGGAACGACGTGGTATTCTCATCGATGCCGGTGGCACCCACGATATTAGCGAAGCGTTCGGCAGCGGTTTCAGCATCGTTGGTGTTCACGATGCGCGTGCTCGTATCGTCACCATCGGGCATACCGATACCGGGCTCAAAGGTTTCTGCCAGGAAGTCTGCTTTGATTGTGTCAACATTAGCCAGTTGGTCAATTATGGCATAGCGGGCATTGGCCAGATCCTGCGCCTCCGCCTCTTTCTGATCTTGCTGATCCTGTTGTTCTTCACTCGATCCATTGTTATTGTCATCGTCCTTACTACATGAGGTGACGCTCAGGCTCAGGCCGAATACCAGTGCGGCCAAGAGCAGAAAATAATAATTCCTCTTCATAATTAATCAGTTGTTTTGTTATTATAATATACTGCACATACATCAGAGGGGCTTGTCTGGCTCGGGGGCTTTGTTCAAGTCCTTGCCACCCTCGGGATCAACGTCTTGATAGTAGCGATAGACATGGTAGGTGCCGGGTATTTCCTTTTTCACACTATACGAATAGCGAGGATCTGTCAGTTCCGAACCGGTAGCGTGACGCACGCACCAGCGCATGCATTCATCGTTGACGGGGAAGAAATCTCCATATTCGTCCAGATCACCGCCCATATAGCGGCAGTCGAATTTAATACCATTCAATTTGGCCTTAGGCTCAGTATATTGGGCAGTGTGCATATTCGAATTGACACCCGCGCCGTTGGTATATCTGGCCTGCCATAACTGGAGGTTCAAGTTCTTCTTCGAAGCCCAAGAATAACCATTGTAGAGCAGGTGCAGGCCGTTTTGGGAGTTGTTCACCTCGTCCGTCATATATTTCTTAGTGGTTCTGAATACGAGACTCCAGATGTCCTTATTCTCTTCAGTATTCTGGTCATAATACTCCTTATCCCATCCCTTGCAGACGTTCTGCCAGAAGAACTTGTTGTGGTAAGGCTCGTTGTTCTTATTGAAGTCGCCGAACATCTTCATCTTCTTGTTCTTGATGTTGGTGAGAACGTTATTCTCCCACTGTTCGGGATTGAGGATAGCGTAAAGCATTTCAGCCAAGTTCTGCATGTGTTCCTTGTTTGTTCCAAGTTTAGTGGGGATATACCACCTTTGCTGTCCGACGATATGCTCGATGACGTTTTGGTTGAGATTGGGTCTGAGGCATACCCAGTGGCTGTCCTCCTTCTTCTCAGGGCCGAAAGCTGGGCGCACGCAGAGCCAGTACTCGTAGTAACTGGTGTAGGAGTTGACATATACAAATTTTTTGATCACATCGCCGAAGCGGTAGTAGGCACGGCCTTTGAAAGCGGCGTTGTTGTCGCCCTGCTCGGGAGCACGGAAGATAATCTTCTGGAGTTTAGGCACCTGCTTGATATTGACATCGACCGTAGCCCATGCTGTACCGTCGGTGACCTTGGTATAGGTCATCGTGCCCAACTTGTCGTCTTTCCATGGGAACGACGTGGTATTCTCATCGATGCCGGTGGCACCCACGATATTAGCGAAGCGTTCGGCAGCGGTTTCAGCATCGTTGGTGTTCACGATGCGCGTGCTCGTATCGTCACCATCGGGCATACCGATACCGGGCTCAAAGGTTTCTGACAGGAAGTCTGCTTTGATAGTGTCAATATCAGCCAGCTGGTCGAGCACGGCAAAGCGGGCGTTGTCCTGCTCCTGCTGCTCCATAGCTTGCTGATCCTGCTGTTCTTCACTCTGTCCGTTGTTGTTGTCGTCATCACTCTTACAAGAAGTGACGCTCAGGCTCAAACCGCACACCAGCGCGGCCATGAGCAGGAAATAAAAATGCTTTTTCATCATAATTATTATTCATTATAAATAAATAGTAAATTTTTAATTTCTTAATCATGCATTAGAGGGGCATGTCAGGCTCGAGTTCTTTGTTCAAATCCTTGCCACCCTCTGGATCAACGTGCTGATAGTAGCGATAGATTGTACTGCTTGTGCTTTCAAGTACTTTCTTTTTGAAAAGACTTGATTTCACGCTATACTTAACGCCTTTGTCAAGCAGTTCCTTGCCAGTGGCAAAACGCACACACCAGCGCATCTTACCATCGTTGTTGAAGAAACCAATATACTCATCCAAATTGCCTCCCATCATGCGGCAGTCGAAGTTTATCCCCTTCAATTTTGCCTTAGGCTCGGTTTTGGTTACAGTGTGCATATTCGAGTTGATGCCCGTGCCGTTCTTATAGTTTGCCTGCCACAAGTGGACTTCCAAATTTTTCTTCGAGACCCATGAATAGCCCTTGTAGAGTAGGTTCAAACCAATGTTGGGGTCGTTGATCTGTTTCCTCATTTCTTCTTTGGTAGTGTTGAAGAGGATTTTCCAGATATCAAACTTCTCTCTCTCCCAATTTTTATCAGGATCGGCATCCGTATTCCAGTCTATATACGCCTTTTGGTCCCATCCCTTGCAGACGTTCTGCCAGAAGTACTTGTTGTGGTAAGCCTCCTTGTTCTTGTCGAAGTCGTGGAACATCTTCATCTTCTTGTTATTGCTGTTATTGAGAATATTCTTCTCCCACTCTTCGGGATTGAGGATAGCGTAAATCATCTCTGCCAGGTTCTGCATGTGCTCCATGTCTTCGCCGAGGCCTTTGGGAATCCACCAGTTTTGATCTTTGAATGTATGAATGAAATAGTTGTTCGTGGTAAGTCTTTCGAAGCACGCCCAGTGACTGTCCTCCTTGCCCTCGGGGCCGAAGGCGGGACGCACGCAGACCCAGTACTCATGTTGGCTACTTGAAAGATCAACATAATTATGTCTTTGCACCACGTCGCCGAAGCGGTAGTAGGCGCGTCCTTTGAACGCGCCATTTTCATCGCCCATCTCAGGTGCGCGGTAGATGATTTTCTGCAGTTTGGGCACCTGCCTGATGTTGACATCCACCGTGGCCCATGCTGTGCCGTCGGTGATCTTGGTGTAGGTCATCGTGCCCATCTTCTCGTCAGCCCACGTGTACGACGGGGTATCCTCATCGATACTGGCACCCACGATGTTGGCAAAGCGTTCGGCAGCCAACTCCATCGTGTTGGTGTTCACGATGCGGACACTCTCATTGTCGCCATCAGGCAAGCCGATACCGGGTTCGAAGGTCTGCGACATGTAGCTTTGCACTGAGTCGCTGGCTTCGTCGATATCAGCCAGATGGTCGAGCACAGCGATACGGGCGTTGTCCAGATCCTGTTGCTCCAGGGCTTGCTGCTCCTGTTGTTCTTCACTTTGTCCACCGTTGTTGTCCTTGTCATCATCCTTACAAGAGGTGAAACTGAGGCTGAGTCCGCACACCAGCGCGGCCATGAGCAGGAAATAAAAATGCTTTTTCATTATCTATTCTTTTATGTTTACTTGAATCATTATCTTTTATTTGGGTTTCCAAAATGGGCCCCACTCGTCAGAAATCATTCATAGACATCTTTCTCATCCTCTTCTTGTTTGGCAAGCTCCTCGTCGGTACATACATGTTCTTTTGCACCACATCGGTAATCAAATTGACGCCCTGTGGTGTTGAAATTGTATATATCAACTACAGTGCTCATCAGCTTGTAAGGATTATAGTTCTTATCGAGCTGCTTACCCGTAGCCACACGAATCACCCAGTAGGCATCATCGTCAAACTGTTGGGCGGGAGCCATATCCTTTAAGTTGGTCGATGCACAATTTGTTTCCTGCTTGGGGTCGCTGGCATAGCGGCGGACGTCGAAGCCATAGCCAGCCTTCGTCATCTCGAACAGGATGTCATCATTTTTGAGACTGCCAGAATACTTTGGCTCGTATTCCTCCGATAGGTATATCCATACACCTGCAGTTGTTCCCGTCTTCCAGTGATAGCCGTTATAGAAGAAATGGAATGCCTCAAATTCTCTCATCTGCGCCCTGGTGCAGTTGAAGAGCTTTGGGTAGATGTCGTATTTACTCCATCCTTCATCAACCTCCTTCAAGTATTGCTTACCATGATATTTGCTGGGGAGACCAGCGAGACCTGTGGAACTGTTTTTTATCTTATTCATATACTTATCAGGCTCTAGCAATGCCCAGATAAGGTTGCTCAAGTTGTAGTTCTGCTGGCGGTTCTCCTTCAGGCCGGTAGGCAGCAAAATGATGTTATTGTTGTACTTTTTATTGTTATTGTACTTCGAGCAGATGAACTTCGACGGAATACCAGGAAGTTTCTTCGTATTCACACCTCTGCCACTCTCGGCAGCATTGAAGATGTTCACCCAGTAGCTGTCATTATTCTTCTTGCCGAGGAACGAGGGCTGTACGCATACCCAGTAGAATCCGTCCTTGTCCTCAACCACGTCGCCCACGCGATAGTAGCAGTTGCCAGTGATGTTAGAGGCATTGTCGGGAGCCTGCTCTTCGGTGCAGTAGATGAGCTTCGTCATCTTGAACAGCGGGCTTTTCACCTCGACAGTGGCGATGTTCGGGGCACCTGGCTCCGAGATGTTCCAGGTCATCGAGCCGTAGTTGCCGGCAGAGACGGTCTTTGTGGCATTGAGCTCTTCAGGCGCGCAGCCGGCAATAGAGGAAAAGTTGGCCTTGGCATCGTCCAGATTGGAGACGATGATGAGGCGTGCCCCTGGGTCGTTGTCTGACTGCAGTCCGATGGTGACGTCGTAGCTCTTATTCTGCCAGCCAGTCTCCTGTGCAGCTTCATCGGTCATTACGCTCACCCACGACCAGGCCAGCGCATCCTCTTCGGACAGCCCGTCTTCCACCAACTCGCTATCACCACCATTACCATTGTCGTCATCACTCTTACAAGAAGTGACGCTCAGGCTCAGGCAGCACACCAGTGCGGCCAAGAGCAGAAAATAAAAATTCTTCTTCATAATTAATCAGTTGTTTTGTTATTAATAATATTATATTCCTATTTTTAGTCAGGTTAAAGGAGATGCTCTCCTCGTACACAACTGCTGCAAATGTAGTTACTTTTTTTGAAACCTGCAATACTTTTATGCCCCAAACCTGCAGATTTTGCTAATTTTGAAACATTTTTTGCTGATTTTGAAAGTCGCGAGTAAGCGAAGGCAGAAAAAAAATACAAAAAACCGCCGAAACTCCTTGTGGAATTTCGGCGGGTATAATTGATATGTTTAATTTAAAAGCCTCCTGAATAGTAACTACGGACTATATAGGGAGAAGGCTCGTAATAGGCACTGGTATTATAATTGTCTATGATGTCACAGATGGGGTTGTTATACACCCTAAGCATAGCATTTGCATAATCCTCACCTGGCTGTAAGGTGTCAATTATAAGCCGTTTATAAACCTTCCCCATCTGTGTGGCAGTAGGAATACATGAACAAAGGTCAGGGTCTACTTTCGTAACGTCGTACTCGCCAGCCTTCAAATTATACTCATCAGTCCAGTCTGCCTCTACGGCAAGTGGATTCTCAGAGTGCAACGTATCAGCAAGCGACAATTTCTTTGCCAATTCATCGTGTCCCATAGCATTTGCGACATATTTCTTTGGTTGCTTCAACTGGCGGGCAATTCGCTCTAACATGTAGCAGACGAAATACACATCGTCCTTGCTAATCTGTTCGTCTGGAAAGAAAACGTTTGTCATAGGCTTATACTGTCTACTTCCGTGATATAATATAACTTCTTTCTCAGCCATAATCTTGTTATTGAAATTCTCGGCAAAGATAAGCATTTTTTTTAATATTAGTCGCCTAACAGCTTGAAATCTTTCATTTAGGTTATATTTTTACGGTTTGAAGCCTTTCTGCCAGACGGCCTTGACGCCCTCGCAAAAGTCGTAGAGGATATGTCCGCCCTGAATACGGCGGCTTGCAGGTAGGAAACCGCAGATGATACGGGTGATGTGCCGTCACTACACCAATGACGGTGCCTTCAGAATATGTACTGCCATTTCAATTATGCAATTTTTATATTAATGTCACTATTGGTTCTAACTTATTTAGTGTCAGATTATTAGGTAAAGTGTCATTACTAAGAGCAATGACACTTAACATCACTACAGTAAAACAAGTTGTTTTGGTGGCGTAGGAGTGGTACTTTACGATGAAAGAAAGGCCTTCTACGATACCAAAACAACTTGTTTTACTTTATAAGGAGCCTCCTCTATCATCCTATAAGCCGCTCCGCTGTTCAGCCTGTGGTACTTATAACCCATTAAAAGTGACACACGGGTCCCCGTGTGCTCCAGCAAAAACGCCGAAACACAAAGTCTCGGCGGGTATCGTATTACTTCCCACATTATCATCTATTTCTGAAACAAATCCTCCATGGTGACTATTCTGTCGAAACGGGAGGCATATTCGTTCCGTTTCAGACCGTAGGTGGTTACCAGTACAGACATGACGGAGGGTGTTTATCCATGGCCGATTGCAGTTTCTCGAATTCATTCTTGCGTCCTATCATAACCGACAATGTATATTTTCAGCCGCAAAAATAAGAAAAAAGAATCGTTTGGCCAAATATTTCGATAATAATCAGCCAAACAAGCTTGGTTTTAGATTAATTTGGCTAATTATAACCTAAATAAGTCTGCTTAAAAAAAACAAATCCGCCGAGATCCCAAAAGGAGTCTCAGCGGGTTTATGAGTTGTAGTGTTAATTTACACGTCCGGCACATCAATCATCATCATCATCACCAACAATCTCAGGTTTGCCATCTTTATTTGGATTTGGGTATACAGCATAGTAGCGATAGACCTCCGTAACACCAGGGATTGCTTTCGTATTGTCGGGGTACTTTTTAGTTGAAGACAACTGGGCACCAGTGGCCACACGCAAGATATAGTGTTTATCCGAATCGCCGAAGAAGTTTCTATTCGTGTATTGACCACCCTCTAATTTAGTGACATCTATTTCGATGTCATTCGCAGGATTGTTCTTGTCGTAAACGGCTTTCTTAATCTTTTTAATTTCTGCTTTATGGTGGTTTTTCTCTGACACATTAAAGCCACTTGAGTAATGGGCTTGGTAGAGCGTGAGATTAGCGCCAGAGCCAGCAGGCCAGGAATAGCCTTTGTAGAGAAAGTAGAGTGAATTAGATTCTAATATATCAAACAAACGTTCGGCTGCTTCTTTTTTCGAATAATTTTCCGAGATTCCAAAGACTTTCCAAGCGATATCATGATCATACCACTCTACTCTCACTCTATTCCAGAAATTATCGTTGTGATAGTCCAAATTCTTTAAATGGAAATCATGGAAGTACTTCTTAATTTCTTGCACGTTATGATACCAGGCAGGAGGATTGCCGATGGCGTAAAGCATCTCGGCAAAGTTCTGCATGTGTTCCTCGGAATCACCAAGACCGGTAGGCAACACATAGGTTCGGGTGACATTAATCTTCTTTTTCTTGTTGACGTTCTTGTATTCCCAAGTATATAGGTTAGCTTTGGGTAAGGGGCTAATAGAAACCCAGTGGCTGTCACCCTTTCCTTCGGGGTCGAAGGCTGGGCGCACGCAGATCCAATACTCATCGAAAGATTTGCCGTCCTTGTCTTTTACCACGCGGCTGACCACGTCGCCGAAGCGGTAGTAGGCAGCTTTGCCGCCTTTCACGCCGCCGTTCTCGTCACCCTGCTCAGGTGCGCGGTAGATAATCTTTTCGAGTTTAGGCACTTGTTTGATGTTGACCTCGACCGTAGCCCATGACGTAGTGCCGTCGCCCTTGGTGTAGGTCAGCGTGCCAACGTCGGGGTCGTTCCATTCTTTCACAGTTGTCTCCTCGGTGACCTCCGCCTGATCAATATTGACGAGATTAGCGAAGCGCATGGCAGCAGTCTCGGCATTGTTGGTATAGACAATGCGTGCCTGTGGATTGTTGGGATCCTCAATACCAATAGTTGGCTCGAAGGTCTTGTCCTTGTAGTCGTTAGTGTATTCGTCAACGTCTGCAAGCTCGCTCATAATGCTCCAAAACTTCATCGCAGCCTCGTTCTGTCCATCCTGAGGACCATCAGTAAATACTACACCCTCGTCATCACTGTTGTTGTCGTCATCACTCTTACACGAAGTGACGCTCAGGCTCAGGCAGCACACCAGGGCGGCCATAAGCAGAAAATAAAAATTCCTCTTCATAATTAATCAGTTGTTTAGATTGTTAGATAATATTTTCTGCTGCAAATGTAGCAACTTTATTCGGAATATGCAATACCTTTATGCCCCTTACATGCAGATTTTGCTAATTTTGAAACATTTTTTGCTTATTTTGAAAGTCGCGAGTAAGCGAAGGCAGAAAAAAAACTTTTTTTTGTCTGCTGAGCGTGAGCGACTTCGCATCGAAAATGCAAAGTCGCGGGTACTATAATAGCTCCATTCGCTTACTCAATAAACGATGATAGTCGGACTTCATTTTATCTGGTAGGAATGATTGGTCTATTAGTTCTTTCCATTTGGGGAGATAACCTTTCATTCGTTCTATCATTTTGTTCGCAACCACTACAGGAATACCGCTTTGGGTAAAGGCAGTGATGAAGGTGTTACGGTCAAAACCGCTTTTTTTGCCTCCTACCATAAAGCTCATTGCCATCTCCTCGGTATCTTGAGGGTCAGCCAGTAGCACAGCCAACAGATCGTAGGCAGGCGACAGCACATATTCACCCCCTCCGCTGTCTAACAAAGAAAAGTTCTTGCAATGCATATCGGAATTCCCTGTAATCCATGAGAACAAAACCA
The DNA here is from genome assembly GCA_946404405.1 of uncultured Prevotella sp. Lineage (GTDB taxonomy): Bacteria > Bacteroidota > Bacteroidia > Bacteroidales > Bacteroidaceae > Prevotella. The sequence goes on along the minus strand of CAMJDL010000013.1, from coordinate 43,847 downwards.
CCTCCCAGTATCGCTGCACGTCAAGCATAGGGACCGATGAGTACTTCTTGACGGTATCAGCCAGCTGCTGATAGGTACCATAATACTTATGCTCGGTGAGACGATTGGAAAGCTGACACATATCTAACATGGATATCTTTTCTCCATTCCGTCCACGGTCCATACGTAGGGTCAGATAGCCCAACTCACCATCAGCAAGGCGAATGAGCGTGTGACTGGCAGTACGGATATGGGCCGCTTCGGCCATCTTCATCGTCAAGTCTTCTAATTCCGGCAGGCAGGGATATTTGCTGCTTTGCGGTTTGAAGATATACTTGCCCCAGAGGCCCACAATGGTGAATTTTGCAGGTTCGTTTTTACCGCCACGATTCACGTCGAGCGACATCTTGGCTTGCACACCGGTAACCGATGCGCTGGCACGAATAACCTGACGGGCAAGTTCCGACATGTTTTCACGTGTATAAGGGAAAACTGGCACTATTTCGGAGCCAAAGAACTTACGGGCACAACTTGGATGAAAGTCAACCTGACCTTCTTCCAACTCCTGATAACAATACAAACACTTACTCATAGTTCAATGGTTTTACGCTGATGTTTCCGATACAATCCTTGCAGCAAGCCATCAAGAGCGACATCCTGTCTCGTGGGTCAATCTTCCAAGACGATGATGCTATATCCAGCAGCCATCCTTCTGGAATGAGTCCGTCGAACACGGGGAACATCATCTCTTTATCATACTGTTGTTCAGTCAAAGGCATAGTGGGGCTAACAGGCGCCGCATCTGAGCGGGTAAGATACGCCTCGTCATAGACAAAATGGAACCCCTCTTCGTCCTCAGTAAGGATACCACAGTAGATGTCATTGACATATATTCCGGTCTGCTTCATACGGTGTCACATTTTACGGGTCCGAGACAATCGCCAAACAGGGCCAGCACATCATTTACCTTATCCATTCTCAATGTCTGCTTGCCTTGTTCAAGCTCTCTTACAAACCTGAGGCCTACTCCAGCTCTCTCAGCCAACTCCACTTGAGAAAGCCCGTTTTTCTTCCGCTTTTGCTTAATATATTCTGATAGGGTCATCATCATTATACCTTAACGGGTGCAAATATAGCTATTATTTCATTACCATATACCACTTCGGGTATAAATTTAATATTTTTTATTAGTATTATACCCGATATGACACAAAAAAACCACCGAAACCCCTTGTGGAGTCTCGGCGGTTTTCTTTTGTTAGCTATACGTTTATTTCTGGATAGACACATCCGTGTAGCTCTTTTGCTTGCTTCCCTTGTCAGTGAAGGTAAAGCTGCGGCTCGTGATGTTACGATGAGTCCAGTCGGTAGGATACTGATTGTAATATTTCCTGACTGAACTCCTCGGATGAAACTCGTTGCTTTGACAGAAGTTAAGAAGCGCCTTAATCTGACTACTGGTGACTCCATCATTGAATGCTTCGTGAGTCCAGTGCATACCTATGACGCACACATAATAATAGTCTGCTTTAATAAAATTATGAGCGTGATCTCCCTTTTCCTTGTCCATGAGGGTTGGCGTGCCGATGAGTTGGTCATCTTTGGTAATCTTAAATTTGTTCAGTGCCTTGAACTTGAAATGCGAGGCGTCTTTGTATTGCGACGGAATCTTGCTCAGCTCCAGGTCGTACACCTTATTGAAGAGTTCTTCCCCCTTAACCAGATAGATGTAGGGAACCCACTTGTCCGTGATCAACGTCCATCTCAACTTGTCTGCCAGCAGGAAACCGATTGGAGCGTACGTGCCATATATGATGTTGGTTTCTTCATCAGTTTTTTCTTTCCAAGCATAATTTTGAAAGTTATACATGTTAACTTCTTCCAATGGATTGGGCTTTTGAAATTCAGGAATATACTCGTACGAGGCAAAGAGCGTGTTGACTAACGATACGCGGATATAGTTGTCCTCTGGTACCACCTGACGGGTGTAATTCCCGTTTCCCGTGCTATTCATCCTGCTGACCACGCTGTTCCACATCGTGCCGTTGCACACCACGTTCTGAAGCCAGTCGCCCAGCACCTCGGCCTTAGCCATAGCGTCGTTGTAGACGGTATCATTACCCACACCTTTCCACGTGAACTTGCCCTTGGTGTGAGTGTCCTGGTCGTTGAGGGTGATGAAACGGGCCTCCTGGCCGTATTTGTGGTTCGACACGCAGACATAGAAGCGATTCTTATACTTTACAATGTCACCGCACTTGTAGTAAGGCTTTTTGGCCTTGGCATTCTCGCCCAGCTCCTTGACGAGCCGAATCTCCCGTAGTACAGGTATCTGCCGAATCTTGACGCTGATGGTACCCAGCGTGTTGCCTTCGCCGTGGCTGTATTCTATAGTGCCCACCTGGCTGTTGTTGTAGGTGAAGCCCGCGGGCTTCTCGTAGTCAATGCCCAGCGTACTCAACGAGCTTGCAGCAATGCTGTCAGCCTCTTCGATAGTGCCTGCTTCGATGGAGCGGACACCGAGATCCGACTCGTCCAAAGCCAGGCCCACAGTAGGCTCGTACGTATTGTTGAGCCATGCGGTGCCGTTCAACTCGTCGCGGTTGGCGTCTGTCCATGCCGCAATGAGGTCGGCCAGCTGGTCGTTCTCCAACATCGTCAGGCCTTCTTCAGATTGCTCCTCGTTGCCTTTGCCGTTATTGTCGTCATCACTCTTACAAGAAGTGACGCTGAGGCTCAGGCCGAATACCAGTGCGGCCAAGAGCAAGAAATAAAAATTCTTTTTCATAATTAATCAGTTGTTTTGTTATTAATAATATTATATTCCTATTTTTAGTCAGGTTAAAGGAGATGCTCTCCTCGTACACAACTGCTGCAAAGGTAACATTTATTTTTTTAATCTGCAATACCTTTATGCCCCAAACCTGCAAATTTTGCTAATTTTGAAACATTTTTTGCTGATTTTGAAAGTCGCGAGTAAGTGAAGGCAGAAAAAAAAGATATCATTTGGTGTTTTCGTATTCTTTCACTAATTTTGCAATTGAAACGATATAGTTGAGAACTAACTAAACGATATGGCTGAATGTGAGCAATGGCAATGGCAGAAGTCCGGAACGGCATGGCGGGGTGTCGGTGTGTATCATATCACACTGACTGTGCCGTCGCGAGAGCCGCTGTTCGGTACATTGGTCATTCCGGATGGTGACGCATCGAACGCTAGAATTGAGCGGACAACCTTGAGGAATGCCGTTGTTGACGAACTGTATGTGATGTGCAGACATTATCCTGCCATCCGCATTCTCCAATTCTGCCTCATGCCTGACCATCTGCATGCTGTTATCCATGTGACGCGAATGATGGATACAAGTATCCGCAGCGTTATCCGTGGTTATTGGCAGGGGGTGAAAAAACTAGGCCGGGCTTATACTTTGTCTGTTGCTCGCGAATTTAATTCGGAGACAACAAACGAAGGCTATCCTTTCCCCATTTTCACTGAGCGGCCATTCATTCGCCCTCTTTCCCGTCGTGGGCAGCTACATACAATGATCCGTTATATTCAGATGAACCCGCAACGGTTGGCTACCAAGCGCCTGAAGCCTGGCTATTTTCGAGTACAGAAGGATATCGTGATTGGCGACAGGAAGTATGACGGCGTGGGGAATGTGGCCCTGCTCATGTCGGAAGGGTTTGACACCGTTCATGTGCACCATGAATTGGTTGACGAGGCTTATCAAGGCAGGCCACAACAACTCCGAGACTATATGAACAGTCGTGTGCTGGAGGCTCGTAAGGGTATGGTGATGGTGTCGCCATTTATCTCGCCACAGGAAATGTCGCTAGAAAAACAGCAATTTATTTGGTAAAGTCGTTAGAATATCGTATCTTTGCACGTACCAATTAAAATAATCTATGAAAAAGTATTATCATCTTTTGCTTGTCGCCACATTATTCTGTGGCATGGGATTGCTGACATCGTGTACAGCCAATGAGGACAACCCTACCGAAGAGGAACTGTTCGAGAAAGAGATGACGGCGGCACTGGCCGACGCACAAACGTACGGTCCGCAAACCGATGCGTTTGCCAGAGAGGTGGCTGAGAAATTCAACGGTTGTGTGACCGACATCAACTACAAGACGCGTGAAAGTGCCACGCGAAAATGCAAGACCGACAACTGCCGACCCTACGACCTGAAGGACTTAGCTCGCACAACTATCGTGGCAGGATGGGACAGCACAGAGATCAAGCCCGTCATCGAGTATCTGGTGGCGACAGCGACGGAGCGTGGCTTCTTCGGACGCTACAAGCACCAAACCAGCGACTACGGCTACTGGGGCGACATCGTCAACCTGAAGTTCGAAAAGTTGTTCACCGAGGTTCAGGTGAAGACCTACGGTATGTTCTACGGAGCACAGCATGAGGACGTCGTGCGTAGTGTCATTGGCGACAGCCTCTATACCGTCATTCGCACCAAGTCGGGCGTTGAGCCAGGATTGTCACACTACTACTACGAGATTATGCGTGCCGACACATCCAGCGCCGCCACCGTGGAATACTACAGGCAACTGGCCATCAAGTATCACGAATGTTTCGAGCATCTTAAAGACTGATGAGAACCGTTTACGAGGTGAGGTGTCACGAGATGGGCGATGACAGTGACTACCTCATCAAGTCTTTCCATACCCGCCGGGAGGCTGAAGCGTATATCCGTCAACGCAACGAGCAGCATCCCCAAGATGAGCTTTACGAACATTGGTACGTTAAACGTTCACATCAATAAACAAACCCGCCGAGACTCCTTGGAATCTCGGCGGGTTTGATGAAATAAAGAGATATTACTTGGGCAGGAACTCGCTCATGCGCTCGGAATAGACCGAGCCGTATTCCTGCTGGTTGTAGATGCTCACGTGCGATCCCCTCGTAGTCTTGAACAGCTCGCGGTAGAGGTCGTAGATGGTGATGTCGTTCTTGGCATCAATCTGGCGACGGAAGGTGCGAGCGAAAGCATTGGAGAGGTAGACACCAAGACTGCTGTCGTGCATGTCGGCCTTCGACGACTCCTGCTCGTTAGCAGCGGTAAGTACCAACACGTCGGGCAGACCCTTGAGGGCATCGCCCCAATGGCCGCTGAAGCACGTCTCGATGGCAAACATCATGCGGCGATACTGGCGTGTACCACCCGTCTGACCAGCCATCTCCGCTACGATATTACGGATGCGATCCTTGCCGAAGTAATCGTCAGCATCCTCGTTACCCCACAACGGACCTTCGGTACTGCCACCATGTCCGCTCCAGAAGAAGAAGACGTCGCTGGTAGCCGTAGGATGGATAACCTTCGGCAGACGGTCGCTGCTGCGGCCCGTCATGATATCGGCCAAATCGGAAAGCTGCAGGTCGCTGAACTTATAGTCCACGACAGCGCCCTTGCGAACATCCTCGTTCACAAACTGGTCAGAGGCTGCGGCAGGATCGCTGCTGCGCTCTACAAAGATCTGTCCTGGATAGACGTTGCGCTCGTCGTTAGCCAGATTATCCTCGACGATGAGCACGATGTGGTCGTCGGCATAACCGTGCTGACGCAACAGCTGGTACATGGCGAAGGCATCGGCCTGATGACGGTAGTTGCTCCATGTGGTAGAGGGGCTGATGACCACTGCCCAGCGGTCGGTGACTGCGGGAAGGTTATGGTGGACGGCCACGTCCTCATAGTTGGGCGTCCACATCTTGTCCAGTTCCCAGAGCGACGTCGTCGAAGCCTGCGTATTGCTGCTCTCAGTGCTGATGTACAGAATAGGTTTGGCCACACGGCTGCCCTGTTCAGTATCAACGCGCCAGAACATATAGTCGGTGCCCAGCACCTTGGTATAGCTCTCGTGGTCGAAGTTCAGGCTGCCCGAGGCACCAGTCACCTGAATATCGCGACCAGCTGCTATCTCGCTAAAGGCACGTGCCAGTCCCTCAGCTTCCCATCCGCAGGTAAGACCTGCGTCTGATGCCACGATGCTGCGGATATGGTCGGTCAGCGTGGGGCCGTAGGGTTTCTCATAGTACTTCACCTCGCGGCCTGCCACCGTACAATTCTCACCCTTCACACGCTGGTGAGCAGCACCCAGTGCCAACATAGTCAGCGCGTCATAGATACGAGCCTCGCCAAACTTCTGGGCGCGTCCGAAACGTGCCTCATAGCTCTGCGGAAAGCCATATTTCGAGGATGCCGTAGGGCTGACGCCATAGTTGAAGAACATTCCTGTGCTCTGAATCACCTGATCGTCGAGTGCGGTGTCGGAGAGGATGACCTGGAGTTCAAGCTTCTTGCCGTCATTCTTGATCTTTTCATACCACTGGCGCACCTGCTCGGTGGCGTTCTTGTAGCTGGCTGCATCGCTGAGGGCGAAGCAAACCACCAGGCGTCCGTTCTTGCAGTCGGCTGCCAGACCGTCGAGGAACGGCTTCAGGTCCGTGCCGTTCTCGTAGGCCATAATGCCATCGCCTGCCATGTGCAGCTGGCGCTCGGTGGCGTAGTAGCCAAACCAGTCGTGGAACGACTGTCCGTAGGTGTCGTCGCTGTAGACAAGTGCCACGTCCACGTCGGTCATCTTGGCTACACCTGTCACCATGATCTCACACTGCGTGATATCACTCTCGGTGAGGAACCAGGTGTGGGTATTGCGGGCATTGGTGCGCTGCAATTCAGAACTGGTACACGTCGGCATGATGACGGGCAGACGGTTGCGTCCGGCATAGCGGAGGATCGTCTTGGCATTGGTCGAATGGTAGGGACCGATGATGGCATGGCAGGTGTCATCATCCTTCTCAGGGTTAGCCAACTTATAAGCCAAATTATCGAGGTTCTCGGTGTCCTCGTCATGGTAGCGCAGGTTCAGTTTGACCTGATAGTCCTGTTTCTGCTGTGCCTTACTGAGGTTGGCCAGTGCCCAATCGATGCTGGGTTGCCACTGGGTACGGATGTCGGCAGGCAGCACGACATCAACATTCAACGTTGTCACCCCCTTCGGTGTAAACTCACTCGTTGAGCTATCGTCATCGCTCTTGCAACCCGTAAACAGTACGGCTGCCGACATGGCTGCAAATAGAATCTTTATCTTTTTCATATCATAATTCTCAATTGTCAATTATCAATTATCAATTTCAAATCTGCTTTAGCTGATTTGCATCGATATCGTCGGTACAGTAGCCGTCCCAGCTGCCGTGCTTCTCCATCTGGGGCATAGAGCCCTGCGGCTGTTTGAGCCACAGCTGCGTCCAGTTGGCTAATGCGCGGTCGAAGTGGCGGATAACAGAGAAACGCAACATATCGGTGTTCGACTCGGCATCGAGCATCAGCATGATGACACCTATGCGCTGGTTTGTGCTCACCAAGAACAGGTCGGCACCGTGGTTGGCTGAGCCGAGGTCACTGATGACAAACGTCTTGAACGCACGTTCGTTTTCAAGACTGTCAGCCCGCTGAATGGCCATGGCATAGCAGAGGCCACAGACGTGGTAGGCAGCCTCGAAAGCGGTGACTTTGTATCGGGTGCTGTATTGCTCGCCGGCCTGGTCGATGAGTGAGAACGTATAATCGTCTTGTTTCTTCAGCGACAATTCTGTGAGTGTCTCGTTGATACTGTCGCGGTAGGCCACGACACCATCGTCATAGAGACGCACCGTTCCAACGACCACTGTATCGGGGTTCAGCGCATTCCACGAACAATACTGCTTGCGCATATCCTCGAAATGCTTGACCGATGCAGAAGCAGAGATGTTCAGGCCGTACACGCGGTTGCTCAGGCCCAATTTCTGGGCGGCAGCCTGCACGTCGGCCTCGCTGACCTTCAGCAGCAGCACCTCGTCGGTGGCCTTCAGCTGACTTTTCACTTCTGCCAGCCAATCCACCATATAGGGCTCGGTGAGCACCAGGAGGCGGCGACTGTAGGTTGCACCGTCGATGGCACTGGATGCCGTGGCGGCCCAGTCTGCCAGCATCTTACGTGTGGTTTCCACCTTGTCGGAGGAAATGATACCCACCTCCACGTCGTTGGCATCGGTCTTCTTCAAACTACTCACGCCCTTCATGACGCGATCGGCATAGCCCATGTCACCCAGCTGACCGGGTGCAAACACGGTTGTCACCTGTACGCGGGGTGCCGGTGGCGCTGGTGTTGATTTGTCGTCATCGCTCTTGCAGCCCGTCAACAGTACGGTTGCCAGCAGTGCTACTAAACAGATTTTTATTCTCATAATCATCTTTTATGTTAGTTAATATTCTCTTTATAGTCAGGTAGAGAGCATTCTCTCACGTTACAAACACTGCAAAGTTAAATAAAAAATTTAAATTTCCAAAAGAAAAGAGATATTTTTGCAGATATTGCATATTTTGAGACATATTATGCAGAGCAAGATTAGAAAGAGAAATCGGTTTTCTCGACGCCTTCGCCATAGATGGTCTTGAAGTCGTCGCGCATCGAGATGACGTGGTAGCCGGCGTTACGCCACTGCTCACCCAGCTTCAGTGCCTTCTCACGGTTAGCATGGTCTCTGACATCATCGTCGGCAATGAGCATAAAGGCTGCTGACTTGTATTTGGGATTGCTCAGTGCATAGTTGTGCATGGACATGTCACCGCTACTGTTGCCGAACGACAGCACGGGCACCTTGCCTATCTCCTGCGAGATCTGCAGCACCTTGTTGGTCTTCAGGTTCTTGATGATGAGTTCATCGGTGCGCACAATATCTTCCTCCTTACCCATCGTATAGTTCACGCCTTCTAACGTGCCCTGACTTTTGGACTTGAGTTTCACGTCCATACCGATGACGCGGTTTGAGGGGATGCCGATGCTTTCCGTCAGCGCACGGCAGATGAAGCGGTCGGAGCCGCTAACGACGTAATAAGTGAAGCCGTTGTCCTTCAAGAATTCAAACACCTGGAGCATAGGCTTGTAGTGACTCTGTCCGTAGGTCATGCCGCTGAAGCCGTTAGCAGGCAGGGCGGCATACGCCTTAACATAGGCATCAAACTGGGCAATTGTCATGCCACTGTAGGCCTTCGCTGCGGCATAGGCATGCTTCATGTCGAACTGTGAGGGCAGACTCTTGCCGTTTCGGACGAAATCCCTGATATCCTGTGCAGCCTCCTTGACGTCGGCAGGGGCGATATCCTTATAAGTGGGATCGTCCAGAACACGGTATTCCAGCAGGTTGTACTCAAAGTACGTCGGATAGAGTTCGCCGACGAAAGTGCCGTCCATGTCGAAGGTGGCGATGCGGTCCTCCTCCTGGATGAAGTTTGGACTGTTCGGGTTCGTCACATCATTCACGTAGTCCTGCAGGGCGGTCAGCGCCTCGCACTGGTTCCATAGTGTGAAGTATTCCTTCACGGGTTTAACGACGGGATTGTCAACTTGATTGTCGCACGAAGTCAGCACACTTGCGCCGCTGATGATAAGGATGGCGACGATCATCCATAGTTTTACTTGTTTCATTGTAGTTCTATTTGTTTTTTCTTATAAGTCTTTAGCTACTCTTTCTCTGTTACAAAACAGGCCACGAGACCATAGGTGATGGTGGGACGAATCCAGATTTCGGTCAGCAAATAGTTGGTATATTCGTCGGTGGGCTCCAAATAGAGGTCTAAGTTGTAAAGTGAGGCTATAGCTATGTCGATGATACAGATGACCCACAGGTTGCGCTTGGTATAGCTCTTCCAGTTCTTACGCGCATAGAAATAGGTCAGCGTGCAGAGTAGCAACACCGCGAGGATGAGACACATCAGGTGAAGTGCATAAAAAGCCAAGGGTGGCGGGAAGAGAATGTCGCGCAGCAGCACCGTTATACCCACTGAGATGGAGCACCAGTAGTTAAACTGCTGGGTGGTAATGCGGCGGGAGTTGAAGAAATACATCCATATCATCACCAGACAGGCCACGTAAAACAGGTTAAGCACCAGTTCGGGCCAAGCCTCGCTCAGTCCGAAGTGATAAACGGCATAAAGCATGACGCCTACTGACAGCGTGCCACCGACAGCGGTAATCAATATGTCGGCAATCTTAGCACCTTTCTTGAATCTTGTTTGCATATACATTATTATTTAATCGGTTTCCAGTTCCTGCAACGTCTCCACCCGCCAGACGAGGAAGGCGATGATGACGATGGAGATGACCTGCGACAGGTACTCCCTCATCAGCTCCCCGGCGTTCGAGGTATAGATCACATAGACTGCCAGCAGCACGATGACGAACACCAGGCTCTGCCACACCTCCTTGTGCTCCAGGTCGGCGTAGTTGTCGAGCAGCCACCGACCGTACTGCCATAACGCATATATATAATAGGTAATAAAGACGGCAAGGACGGCCAGCTGCCAGTAATGTGGCAGCTCGAAACCCCAGAACATGTCGCGACGGTTAATGCCCTCCACGGCAAACACCACTACCGGCGACTGCACAACCAGCCACGGCCACAAAGGCCTATAGCTGTCCTGCAGCAGCGCCAGCAGCACCCCCATCGCCAACGGTACCAGCGTAGCGTGGTCGAACATGATGACCGTGATGGTGCGTACCAGCCAGTCGTCGGCCAGCCAATACACGCCGATGACATACCACCACACATGGCTCGCCGCCATCGCCACCAGCAGCGCTGCCGTCCAGCGTCGCAGTCTGCGGCTGGACTTAATCTCCTCGCCCACGAACGCATTGCCCCGCCTCAGCAGCAGGTACAGACATGCCAACACAGCAAAGAATGCCACTCCGCCGTAAAGCGTCATGAAAAACATGTCTTGTAGTCCTCGGTATTCGTACATATCAGTAGCTATTGTTAAAAATTACACACGATTATCACTCCAAAGTTAGAAGTAATTGGTGCTACGAAGGTACGAAAAATATTCGAAACTTGCAAGCCAAAATTGCCCATTTCGAAAGATTTTGCTAATTTTGAAACTTTTTTTGCTAATTTTGAAAGTCGAGGGTAAGCGAAGGCAGACAAAAACGCACTTTTTTATCTGTTGAACCGAGTAAGCAGCGAGAGTCGTGAGTGCTCGCACTTTAATGACCGAGTCGCGTTCGAGGTCGATGTACATCAACGTGAGCGACTTCGCAGTAAAAATGCAAAGTCGCCCTCCAAAAATTGTATATTTTGAAACTCCAAAGGGGGATTAATTACTCGACCGATTCGCGTGTCCAGACCCTTACGGCCTGTCCCGTGCGCTGCTTGAAAGCCATGCTAAAGGTGCTGTAGCTGCGGTAGCCGCTTTCTCTGGACAGTTGTTGGGCACCGATAGACTGTCCGGCAGCGGTGAGTTCCTGGTAGCGAGTGATGAAGTGGTTGATGCGCAGATTGTTGATATAGGTATTGTAAGTGATACCCTGACGGGAAAAATACTGGCTGAGATAGAAACGGTTGGTGCCAATGGACTGAGCCAGCTGCTGCACGGTGAGGTCATGTTGCAGGTAAAGTTGTGTATTCACACAACGCTCTGTCAACAATTGTTCGATTTGAGCGAGGTCGATGGTAGAGATGAGGGGTGACGGGTCGTCGATGTCTGGTGTTAGAGTTGGGGCGTCAGGTGTTGAGGTGCTCGCCTCTACCATTGATATACTGTCCAACTGAGGCAGTGTTTCCACGCGCCACAGCAACAGGCCGACAAGCACAAGCTCGATGATATGTATGAGCCAGATTAAGATGATGTTGGTAGCGAGAACATAGAGGACAAACATCAGCATACAGCCGAGCGCCACCGCCTGGCACAGCCATACCTTCTTATTCTCCAGGTCGGCATAGTTATCGTTCAGCCACCGTCCGTACTGTCTGATGGCAAATATCATATGTACGGTAAAGAGCAAGCCGAGCAACACGAGGTAAACTGCGGTAATCTGCTCTATCAGTTTACTGGGATAGACCATGAGCGCTCCCCAAAGTGCCACGAACGGTATCATGGTCACCAAGGCGGGCCATACGGGTCGGCGGCGGTCCTGAAGCATAGCCAACAACATACCGGCAAAGGAGGAAAACAGCAACACGCAGTCGAGCATGACGATTACCAAATAGCTCACGGAATTCACGTCGCCGGAGTAGATGTAGAACAGCAGCCACCACACATGTGCCAATGTCGCTACAGCAAAGAACGATGACGTCCAACGGCGCAACCGCAACGGTGGCGTAACACCAGGTGCGATGGCATTGCTACGGCGTAGCATGAGGTAGAGGGCTGCAAGGAGTGACACCACGCCCGTTATGCCGTAGAGGGTGAAAAACAGTATCAACTCTGCTTGTGTATTACCGATATTCATATGTTCGTATATTTATTTCTTTTTTTCCAACAACTGCAAAGCGCGCTGTACAGCATCGTTGCTCTCGTTGAAGATAGCAAAATACTCGTCCATATTCCAGAGGTCGCGAGCTATCAGGGCCTTCAACTGTAAGCGCAGGTAAGGTATTGTCTGTTGCAACTCTGCGTCATCCTTAGGTGTAACCTTCTGCTTCTCACCTTCAGCCTTGATATGGTCAATCAGTTGCTGGGGTACCTCGTAGTTCTTACGATAGTCCTCAAAGCTGGTATATTGCTGTTGCAACTCCTTGCGATGCTCATCAACATAGCGCAGATTGGCATTGATGATGATGCTCTTGGCAGCCAACTGGCGATGATACTTAGTGTATTTCAGTGTGTCGAGTGGCACGAAATCGTCAGGCATGATACCACCTCCGCCATACACCACACGATGCTTCTTCAGCGTATAATACTTGAGGGAGTCAGCAAAATGAACACTATCAGCACTCATCAGTTCACCACTCTTCAGACGATTATAGACATCCATCTGATAGTCTTTCTGCTTACCTTTCTCGTAAGGTTTCTGGATGCAGCGACCAGAAGGCGTGAAGTAATGGGCAATGGTCAGACGAATCATAGAGCCGTCTGGCAAGTCGATGGGACGCTGAACCAGTCCCTTACCAAAGGTGCGACGTCCAACGACAATACCACGATCTTGGTCCTGAATGGCACCCGATACGATTTCAGCAGCAGAGGCTGTATAGCTATCTACCAACACGATGACCTGTCCTTTCTCGAACAAACCACCACCTTTGGCCTTATATTCCATACGTTTCACAGTACGTCCTTCGGTATAGACAATGAGCGCATCCTTCTGCAGCAATTCGCTGGCAATGTCGACAGCAGCCTGCAGATAGCCGCCACCATTCTCCTGCAAGTCAAGAATCAAGGTCTTCATACCTTCTTTCTTCAGGCGTTTCAAACCTTCGCAGAACTCATCATGCGTGGTAGCACCAAAGTTGCCAATACGAATGTAGCCCACATCCTTGCGCAACATGTAGGTGGCATCGATCGACTTCACGGGAATCTTGTCGCGCGTAATGACAAACGTCAGGGTATCGCTGATGCCTCGACGTACGATGCCCAGCTTAACCTTTGTACCCTTAGGTCCACGCAGGCGCTTCATGATTTCCTCTTTCGACATCTTGACACCAGCAATGGTCGTATCATTGACATACACGATGCGGTCGCCAGCCACGATACCCATCTTTTCTGAGGGTCCTCCACTGACGGGCTGGATGACGAGCAACGTGTCCTCAGCCATGTTAAACTGCACACCAATGCCCTCGAAGTTGCCCCGCAGGGGCTCATTCATCTCTTTGACCTCCTTGGGAGTAGAGTAGCTGGAGTGAGGGTCGAGCTTTTCAATCATGCCGCGAATACCATCCTCCACCAACTTCTTTTCATCTACGCTATCTACATAGAGGTTGGTGATGGCCAGTTCAGCAATCTGTAACTTGCGCAGCGGTGAGTCGTTACCGTTGTTGATTCGTATTTGAGCGGAGGCTGCTAAAGCCAGTTGCGATAACATCGCAACAAACAATACACATTTCTTCATTTCGTTTAGTCGTATTCTTCTTCTGGGCGGTCTTCCTCGATGACGAGGTTGTCGATGATGAAGTTCTGGCGCTCCATCGTATTCTTGCCCATATAGTATTCCAATAGTTTCTGTACTTGGTCGTTCTTGTGCAGCGTTACTTGCTCCAAACGCATGTCTGGTCCGATGAAACCGGCGAATTCTTCAGGTGATATCTCACCCAAGCCCTTGAATCGGGTGATTTCCGGATCTGGTGCCAAGTCCTGAATAGCCTTCAGGCGTTCCTCTTCACTATAGCAGTAGCGCGTCACGAAGTCACCCTTCTTGCCATCCTCGCGCATCTCCTTATTCTTGATCTTCGTGCGCTTGTTACGTACACGGAACAGAGGCGTCTGCAGCACATAGACATGGCCTTTCTTGATGAGTTCCGGGAAGAACTGGAGGAAGAAGGTGATGATGAGCAGGCGGATGTGCATGCCATCGACATCAGCATCCGTTGCCACTATGACCTTATTATATCTAAGCGTGTCAAGACCTTCCTCAATGTCAAGGGCTGCCTGCAACAGGTTGAATTCCTCGTTCTCGTACACCACTTTCTTCGTCAAACCAAAGCTATTCAGAGGTTTTCCCCTTAATGAGAATACGGCCTGCGTATTGACATCACGACTCTTGGTGATACTTCCGCTGGCTGAGTCGCCCTCCGTAATAAAGATGCACGACTCTTCTTTGCGGTCGTTCTTGACGTCAGAGAAGTGGATGCGACAGTCGCGCAGCTTACGATTATGCAGATTGGCCTTCTTGGCACGATCGCGAGCCAGTTTTGTGACGCCTGCCATTGCTTTGCGCTCGCGTTCCGACTCTTTGATTTTGCCCTCGATGACTTCTGCCACATCCTGATGAATATGCAGGTAATTGTCGACCTGCTGTTTGATAAAGTCGCCTACATATTTATTAATGGTATCACCATCTGGCGACATCACCGTCGAACCCAGCTTGATTTTCGTCTGACTCTCGAATACTGGTTCTTCCACATTGATGGCGATAGCAGCAACAATACCTGTACGGATGTCGCCATACTCGTATTTGCCAAAGAACTCCTTGATGGTCTTGGCGATATGTTCCTTAAAGGCACTCTGATGGGTACCACCCTGCGTGGTATGCTGACCATTCACGAACGAGTAATATTCCTCGCCATACTGGTTGGCATGTGTGAAGGCTATCTCGATATCGTCGCCCTGCAGATGGACAATAGGATAGAGGGCGTCGTTCGTCATACGGTCCTTCAACAAGTCCTGCAAACCATGACGTGAAAGGATGCGACGACCATTATACATGATGGTCAGGCCTGTATTCAGATATGTATAGTTACGAAGCATGTTTTCCACGATTTCATCGTGAAACTGGTAGTTCTGGAACTTCGTATTATCTGGTTCGAAATAGATATAGGTGCCATTCTCGTCCTGCGAGGGTTCCGTCACATCGGATATCAGCTGTCCACTCTCGAAAATAGCTTTGCGTACCTTGCCTTCACGATAGCTACGCACCTCGAAATGTGAGCTCAACGCATTGACAGCTTTCACACCCACACCATTCAGGCCTATAGACTTCTTGAAAGCCTTGGAGTCGAACTTACCACTGGTATTCAGAATGCTGACACTCTCGATGAGTTTTCCTTGGGGGATGCCTCGACCATAGTCACGAACGGAAATGCGCAGGTTGTCCTCGACATTGACCTCGATACGGTCGCCAGCGCGCATCTTGAATTCGTCGATGGAGTTATCGAACACCTCTTTCAACAGCACATAGATACCATCTTCTGCAGAGCTACCGTCGCCCAAACGTCCGATATACATACCTGGGCGCAGACGGATGTGGTCCAGTCCTGATAGGGTTTGAATATTGTCGTCGTCATATTTGACAACCTCTTCTCCTGAAATTACATTTAGATCTTCAGCCATTATAATTGTTTCTTAAAGCACCTTCTTCTTTTATGTTGTATATGTTCCAGATACTGCCATTGTGACTGTACCTTCTCGTTGGTCTCCATTTCGACATTCGTCTCGCCCCACTTGAAACCATACTTCTGATAGATGGGAATGAGGTCGTAGAACAACAGGGCATTGGCACCCTTCTGCTGGTATTCGGGCAGAATACCGATGAGCATCAGGTCGAGGCACTCAGCCTTATGGAACTTCAGGGCCTTCAGACAATGCCACCAGCCAAAAGGCCACAGGCGTCCGTTCTTACATTTCTGCAAGGCTCGTGTCATATTGGTAATCGAGATGCCAACGCCAATAACATCGTGGTTAGGCAAGTTCCAATCTTCAATAAGGCAGAGCATATCCATGTCGAGCATGGGGAAGTACATCTTCAGGTATTCGTCAATCTGACGCTCCGTCATCTGTGAGTAGCCGTACAGATGACCAAACGACTTGTTGACGACGTCGAGCACCTTACGACCATACTGTTCCTTACCAAAGACCTGGCTACGTTTGGGGTGCATCGGGTGCAAATTATACCGTTTCATCACCATTTCGGCCACCTTCTTAAACTTCTCAGGCATACCCTCCTTAGGCACAATGAGTTTATACTCCACATAGTCGTTGTCCTTTTCCCAACCACCCAACTTCTCCATGTGCTGGGGATAGTAGGGATAATTATAGATTGTGGCCATCGTACCCAATTCCTCAAAGCCCTCAATAAGCATACCCTCTGGGTCCATATCCGTAAAGCCCAACGGACCAATCATCTCCGTCATACCTTTTGAGCGTCCCCATTGTGCTACAGCATCCAGTAAGGCTTGTGATACCTCCATGTCATCGATGAAATCTATCCATCCAAAACGTACGCTGTCGCGCTCCCAACTTTCGTTGGCACGACGGTTAATGATACCAGCTATGCGCCCCACAACCTTACCTTCTTTGTAGGCCAGGAAATATTCAGCCTCGCAAAACTCGAAGGCTGCATTTTTGTCCTTGCTCAAAGTATGAACCTCGTCAGAATACAAGTTAGGGGCGTCGTAGGCATTACCACGATACAAGTCATAGTGGAGCTGGATGAAAGCATCAAGCTCCTGCTTATTTGTAACCTTGCGAATCTCTACTGATGACATAAGCGCATTTTCTTATTTAATTTTGCAAAGTTAAGAAAAAAAGCGCAAACCTCCAAAAGAATTAACCAATTTTACGGCAAATAAAGAGCCTGTGCTCGCCATCTTCCATTGTTGTGGCAAAGATATATACATAACCACCATCCTTCAATTTCAGCTTTTTTCTAAGTTGGTCAACGCTCAAAGGGAAGTTTCTCACACTGATATTGGCTCGTTCTATGTCTTTCAGAGCTATACGTAGCTCTTGCTTGTTCATCGATGAAACGGACAGAATTTGAAACTTCCTGCCAGGGAAATCCTCGATTTCAACGGAAGATAGGAAAAGGTGTGAATTCTGAGAAATCTGTTGAACAGGGAATCGTTGTTCCACCTCTTCAAAACAACCTGCCTTCATAATACTTGCGTTTGGTTCATAGAGAAAGGCCGTTTCTCCGATAGCGAAACGCCGTTTCTCTCCAAGAGAAAGGCCGTTTCTCTCCGACGCTTCAAACAACTGTTCCCCATCTTTGTTGAAGTTTACACAAACCACGCGCAAGTCTGTATGCACCTTGTCGAGCAACAGCAGCAGTTCTTTGCACTCATTATCAACGCTGACGATATGTACCTCATTGACATATTTCAAATCCTCAACAGCTTTGCGCCAATCGAGCATAGGCGACAGCTTGAGCAATACGCGATCGGCCTTTTCCATGAGTAAAGGTTGCAATTCAAGCACGTTAGGCGTACAGTCCTCTATGCCATAGGTACGTCCTCCATGTTCGTTCCTACGTGCAGGGTCCATATAAATCAGGTCAACATGGGGCATGGTGGTCAGGTACGATACTGCATCACAGCAACATATAGAACAATCTAAACCCAACTGCCCAAAATTTTGCGATGAAATGGCGCAAAGTTGTTCGTTTTGCTCTATATAACTGCGATGCTGGAAACCTTGCGATATCCAATAGAAATCAACGCCAAAGCCACCTGTCAAGTCAACTAATTGACCATTGACGGATTGACCATTGACGATTTGGGCTTTATAGCGTGCTGTCTGTTCTGATGAGCATTGTTCCATATTGAGATGAGGAGGATAGACGATGCCATCGACCTCAGCCCACGAAGGCAGTTTGCGACGAGCAGTCTGTCTGCCAGCTATCTGTTGCAGCGCCATCTGAAGGTCCACCTCAGCATTCTTCACACCTTGCAAAGCCAGCTTTCGTACATCGTCGTCAGCATGTTGACGAATGAAATCCCACGTCTTCTCATTGATTAACATGCTGCAAAAGTACGAAAAATATTTTAAATTCTCAATTTTCAATTCTCAATTCTCAATTATTTATTGTACCTTTGCAGCGTATTAATACATTATTATTATGAAAATAGCTTTAATCGGCTACGGCAAGATGGGTAAGATGATAGAGCAGATAGCCCTGAGCCGTGGTCATGAGATTGTGAGTATTATCGACATCGACAACCAGCAGGACTTCGACAGCGAGGCCTTCAAGAGTGCTGATGTGGCGATAGAGTTTACGGCTCCACAGGCAGCTTATGGCAACTATCTTCGTGCCTTTAAGCATGGGGTGAAGGTTGTTTCAGGTTCGACAGGATGGATGAAGGAACATGGCGACGATGTACGCCGTATGTGTTCAGAGGAAGGACAGACGCTGTTCTGGGCCTCGAACTTCTCGATTGGTGTAGCCATCTTCAGTGCTGTCAACAAGTATCTGGCCAAGATTATGAACCAGTTCCCTCAGTACGATGTAGAGATGGAGGAAACGCATCATGTCCACAAACTCGATCATCCAAGTGGTACAGCTATCACACTGGCAGAGCAAATCGTAGAGAACATCGACCGTAAGGAAGCGTGGAAGGAAGATACTACTGACAAGAAATATCTGCGTGTAGACCATATCCGTCGTGGTGAAGTGCCTGGCATCCATACTATCCGCTACGACTCTGAGGCAGATATCATCACGATTACCCACGATGCTCACTCACGTCAGGGTTTTGCACTGGGTGCCGTACTTGCCGCAGAGTACACCAAAGACCATCAGGGACTGTTAACCATCTCAGACATGTTTAAATTCTAAGCAATGGAGAAAAAGAAAAAGCTGAATATGAGGGTGCAGTGGGCTAAGTTCATCTGCGTTTTGGTACTTTATCTGCTGTTCCTCTATTGGGTAGGCTCATGGTGGGGCCTCATCGTCGTACCATTCATCTACGATGTCTATATTACCAAGAAAATCAAGTGGCAGTGGTGGAAGGAGTCTGAAGGCCCTGTGAAATGGGTGATGTCGTGGGTTGACGCCTTGGTGTTTGCCTTGGTGGCTGTTTACTTCATCAACCTGTTCTTCTTCCAGAATTACGTCATTCCATCGAGCTCACTGGAGAAGAGCCTCTTGACTGGCGACTACCTGTTTGTGTCGAAGGTGAGCTATGGTCCCCGTATTCCAGAGACCCCGTTGACGATGCCATTGACCCAGCATACGATGCCCTTGTTCGAGTGTAAGTCGTATATCGAGTGGCCCCATTGGGACTATCGTCGTGTGAAGGGCTTGGGTAAGGTACAGTTGAACGACATCGTCGTGTTCAACTTCCCTGCTGGTGACACCATCTGCTCTGCACCCCAATATCAGGCATACGACTACTATCAGATGTGCTACCAGATAGGTTATCAGCTCTATCCGCAGCGTCCTAACCCTGACTCGCTGACACAAGAACAGTTGCCCCGCTACTTTGAGACCATCTATCAGGCTGGTAAGCAGGCTATTGAACAGAATTCGCAGGAGTATGGCATTATCGACACACGTCCTACAGACCGCAGAGAGAACTATGTGAAGCGCTGTGTGGGTCTGCCTGGTCAGACATTGCAGATTAAGGACCACATCGTCTATCTTGACGGCAAGGCCAATAAAGAGCCTGACAACGTGCAATATACCTATCATGTCAAGTTGAAGCAGCGTTTCGACGATGACCTGATGAAGGAGTTGGGCATCACGATGGAAGACCTGACCAGCCTCAACACGCAGGGTTATATGCCTCTGACCAATCATACGGTCAATGAGTTGAAGAAGCGTACGGACATCGTGGAGAGCATTACGCTGAACAGGGATAGCAGCACGCTGGACATCTATCCGCTGAATGGCAACATGCACTGGACGCGCGATAACTACGGACCCATCTGGATTCCTAAAAAGGGCGCATCCATCGACCTGACACTGAAGAATCTGCCCATCTATGAACGTCCTATCCGTACCTACGAAGGTAATAAGCTAGAGGTCAAGGATGGCAAGATATTCATCAATGACAAGGAGACAACGAAGTACACCTTCAAGATGGACTACTACTGGATGCAGGGTGACAATCGCCACAATTCCCTCGACTCGCGCTATTGGGGTTTTGTACCTGAAGACCATATCGTGGGCAAGCCCATCTTCATCTGGTGGAGTTCCGATCCAGACCGTCGAGGCTTCTCTGGCATCCGTTGGAGCCGACTATTCCGATTTGTGGATAATATCAAATAAATATGGCAAACTGGCTGAAGTACGTGATAGCATTTGCATCAGCATTCGCTCTGATGCTTGCTATTCGTACGCAGGCCTTTTCCATACATGGCGTAGAGGGCAACGGATTGGCCCCACTCTACCAAAATGGCGACCAACTGCTCATCAATCGTTGCAGCTATGGCCTGCGAATCGAGGGGAATGGCATTCTGCCCTACAGCAGACTGATGCGTAGTCCTGTCCAACGAGGCGACATCGTAGCTTTCACTGTTCCTAACGACTCATTAGACGGAGTTTTCATCGCCCGCTGCAAAGCCATTCCTGGCGACACCATCAGTACACAAGATGGTCCACTGCTGGTACCTGGTATTGAGACATGTGCCAAGACAGACTATTACTGGTTAGAGTCCATCAATCCTAACAACCCTGCTGATTCGCGCCATATCGGCTTCATACCAGAGAGCCACATCATTGGCGAAGTCATATCAGTACTCTATAATCGTAAAAACATCCGACTGCAATGACCACTGCCCTATTACAAACCACCTATTTTGGTCCGATACAATGGTATCAGAAATTGTATCGCTACGACCATTGTATGATAGAGCAGTATGACTCATTCCAGAAACAGACCTATCGCAACCGTTGCGTCATTGCTACAGCCAATGGTGTGCAGGCGCTCACCGTTCCAGTAGAACATACAAATCTCTCACCTCTCACCTCTCACCTCTCACCCCTTGTAAAAGACCTTCGCATCAGTGACCACAACCAGTGGCGACGCGTACATTGGAATGCCCTGCAGAGTGCCTATAGCGAGAGTCCGTTCTTTGAGTATTATGCTGACGACCTGCGTCCGTTCTTCGAGCAGAAATATAATTATCTAATCGATTTCAACGAGGCTATCCGCCAAAAAGTCTGTGAACTCATCGACATCCATCCACAAATAACATACACGACTGAATACACATCAGACATCCAACATCAGACATCAGACATCGTAGATTTCCGTGACGTCATCAACGCCAAGCATCCTCAGCCTGATGAAGGCTTCACACCTAAAGAATATTGGCAGGTATTCCAGCATAAGCATGGTTTCCTGCCCAATCTCTCGATACTTGACCTCCTCTTTAATATGGGACCAGAATCTATTTTTTATCTATAAACCCTATTTATTAATTTAAAACTAAAACATTATGAAGAAAATTAGTTTGAAAGTGGCTGTATGCCTCCTCGCAGGAAGTTTCCTGTTCAGTTCATGTTTCGTTGGTAAGTATGGCCTGTGGAACAAGTACATCAACTGGCAGAATCACATGACCAGCAGCAAGTTCGTGAATGCCATCGTGGGTTTCATCCTGGTACCCATCGTTGGTGGTATTTGCCAGTTAGTCGACATCCTGGTGCTGAACACCATCGAGTTCTGGTCTGGTTCTAATCCTGTTCATGCCAATATCGGCAAGACCCAGAATGTGATTGGTGAGGATGGTCGCGTTTATGCTGTAACCACCCTGAAGGACGGCTACGATGTAAAGTCTCCTACAGGCGAGATGACTTACTTCCGTCACCACGCTGAGAACGACTCATGGACTATGGAGCAGAATGGTGTTACCACAGAGCTCTTCCGTTACAACAAGGACGGTAAGACGATCCAGGCCAACATCAACGGTCAGACCAAAAACCTCACCTTGGACGAGGCTGGTGTCTATCAGGCACGCATGATGGCTAACGATGGCACATTCTTTGCCATGAACTAATCCTTACCCTTAAGGAAAAAATTTGCTACTATTAATGCTCGCAATTGCAAGTATTAATAGTAGCAATTTTTTGATTTAATACTTTCTTTTACTCGTGTACGTAGAGGTCCCATCCCAGATAAGTCTCGATGGCCTCGTTCAGGATGTCGACAACATCAGTGCGGCACATCGCTACATGGTGTTCAAAGCCGTTCTTGCAGATGTGTTTCATCAGTTTCTGCAGGTTGTCGACCTGAGTGACAGCGATACAGCCGTCCATGCCGTAGGGGTCGTTGGTAATCTGACCCTTGCCCAGATAGGCCTTGATGGTGCCCTTGGGGTCGTCTGTCGAGATGCGGAAGAAGGTAAAGGGGCCTTCGCTAACCTTGGCATAGACAGCACCAAAGGTATTGATTTTACCAAGCGTACGACCTAATACACCCAAAGGACCAAGCTTCAAGTCGCCATTGCCAACAAACTGCTTGGGGAAGTTGCCGCAGTGGGTGCAGACGCACTTGTTGCGATCTTCAGCAAAGTTGTTGTTCCAGTCGAGCAGGGCAGGGGCGTTCTGCGAAGCCAGCGAGAGGGCATACATCGAGATAGCACCAGCAAGGTCAGTCTCACAAGCAGCAGGAATCAGTTTTTCGCTCAGCATCGACATGGTGACACAAGGTGCACAGCCATAGTTCTGCTCCAGTGAATCCCAACACTGAATGGCTACAGCCTGCACATCGTTAGCCTCAATCCAGTTTTCTACGGCCACACTGAACTTGGCCTGCAAGCCCAACTTCTCCTTATAGTTGTCAGGTACTTTGGCGTAGTTGCAGGTACGATTGCACATCTCAATAAATTTGGGGTCGTCGTCCTTAATCTTTTGGGCAGCATAAAGGATCTCTGAAAGGTCGGCAGGTACGACTGTGATACCTGAGCGCTGCAACAGTTTCTCGCTGGCACGACAGGTGTTGAAGCCCAAAGGACGGGTACCTATCTGACCCAAACGACAATGACGCAAGCCATTTACCACACGACAAATGGCAGCAAACTTGTCAATATCCTTCTTCAGCAAGGGGTCATATATAGAATAGGTATGCAGGGTGGTGTCCGTAAAGGGGATGCCATACTGATAGAGGTTGTTGCATACGCTAATCTTGCCACAGAAGGCATCACGACGCGAGTCAAGATCGACTTTGTCATTCTCGTCATCACAAGCTTGTACCAGGACGGGCACGTTCAAGTCGGCATCGCTGATGGCATTGATAATACCAATCTCGAAACCAAAGTTGGGCAGCGACACGATGATACCATCAATCTCGTCACGATGGGCACGGAACTGCTTCGAAACCATCAGTCCGTCCTCACGGGTCTCGATACTCGAACTACCCGTAGGTGTGGCATCTTCAGGTAGAATCACGTACTCGTAGCCACCCTCGTCGAGGGTCTTCAACAGTTGTTTACGAACATCTTTTGCCAATTCGGAGTTAAAATAGGCGCGTGTTCCGATTATCACGCCAAAACATGTCTTTCCGTTTCTCATATTAATTATGTTTTAGTTATTTTATCAACTGATTAACTGCATTGCGCCAGCCTTGATAAAGGTGAGAGGTAAGAGATGAGAGGTGAGAATTTGGCTGATAGATTTGTGTCACCTTACGGAAGCCAACTACCTCGTCGAAACTATGCCACAAGCCACGGGCAAAACCGTTCATGATGACAGCCCCCAGGGCTGAAGCATCATCGACTTCCGTACAAACAACAGGAGTTTCGAGCATATCAGCTTGGAACTGCATCAGGAACTGGTTCTTCGTAGGTCCACCATCAGCAGCAATCTCCCTCAGTTGTCCACCAGTGGCATGAGCCATTACATCCACCAAATCCTTAATCTGATAGGCGATAGACTCCAAAGCAGCACGCAGGAAATGGGCTTTTGTCGTGGCGAAAGTCAGTCCGAAGACAGCTCCCTTAACATCGCTCTGCCACCAAGGAGCACCTAGACCAGAGAAGGCTGGCACGATATACACGCCACCATTGTCCTCTACACTCGTTGCCAAAGCCTCCATCTCTGAGGGTTTGCCAATGAGTTGCAACTGGTCACAGATCCACTTCAGCGTAGCACCAGTACTATAGATATTGCCCTCAAAACCATAGTATGTCTTGCCTAAGGCAGAGAAGCCCACACTGGTCACCAGTCCTTCTGGCGCAGACTTAGGCTCTTCACCGATATTGACCATCACACTACTGCCCGTACCATACGTCACCTTACCAGAACCTGGTTCGAAGCACATTTGGCCAACCAAAGCACCATGACTATCACCAAGTACACCGGCTATTTGGATTGGACTACTGAACAGTCCTTCACAGGTGGTCTCGCCATAGATAGCATCACACGGCAAAACCTTTGGCATCATGGAGCGAGGAATATCAAAAAGTGATAGCAGCTCGTCGTCCCACTGCATGGTATGGATATTAAACAGCATGGTACGCGAAGCATTGGTATAGTCGGTAGCGTGTACCTGACCACCCGTGAGTTTCCAGATAAGCCATGTCTCGATGGTTCCCATCAGCAGTTCGCCACGATTGGCAGCATCACGGGCACCCTCAACGTTATCAAGCAACCACTTAATGCCTGTTGCCGAGAAGTTTGGGTCGATGAGCAAGCCACTCTTCTGCATCACCATATCAGACTTATTCTCAGCACGAAGCTGACGACACAGTTCTGCACCACGCGTATCCTGCCATACCACAGCATTGGCTATGGGCTTACCCGTCAACTTGTTCCAAACCACAGCCGTCTCGCGCTGATTCGTAATGCAGAGGGAGAAGCCTCCCCCCGCCCCCTCCAAAGAGAGGGGGAGCTGGCGAATGGCTTCTATCATGTTTCGATAGATTTCCTCTACGTCATGTTCCACCCATCCCCTCTGGGGGTAGTATTGTTTGTGGTCGACGTTGGTACGCGCCACTATCTTACACTGTTCGTCAAACAACAAGGCTTTTGTTGACGATGTGCTCTGGTCAATGGCAATGATTCGTTGCGTCATTTCTCATTTCTCCTTTCTCATTTCTCATTTAGAAAGCTAGTCACAGCTTTCGCTACGCCTTCCGCATCCATGCCATAATGGTGGAATATCTCTGCGTTCGTGCCATGAACGACATTCTCGTCAGGAATACCGATAATACGCACAGGAACGGGATTCTCAGAGATAGTCTCACAGACCATAGCACCTAAGCCACCATACTGAGAGTGCTCCTCGACAGTGACGATGCGCCCTGTTTCCTTGGCAGCTTTCTTAATAGCCTCCTCGTCGAAGGGTTTAATCCATGAGCAGTCGAGCACACGAGCCGAAATGCCCTTCTCCTTCAGTTGCAAACCTGCCTGCCAGGCATGATAGACCGTTTCGCCAGCAGCTACGATGGTCACGTCAGTACCATCAAGAATCTGAATGGCCTTACCAGGCACTACCTCAAAGTTGTCGTCAGCATAAACGTCAGGAATAGCAGCTCGACCCACACGAACATAGCAGGGCTTATCGTAGTCGACGAGCAACTTCACGAGTTTCTTGGTAAAGCGCCAGTCGCTGGGCAAACAAACGGTCATACCAGGGAAAGTGCGCAGCACGGCAATATCGTGCAACGAGTGGTGGGTAGCACCCAGTGCACCATAGGCCACACCACCTGACACACCCAGAATCGTCACAGGATTCTCAGAGTAAGCCAAGTCCACCTTCACCTGTTCCAGTGAACGGGCCACATAGAAGCAGGCGGGTCCACAACAGAACACCTTTTTCCCACTATGCGCCAAACCAGCAGAGATACCTACTGCATCCTGTTCAGCAATACCACACTCCACAAACTGCTCAGGCAGTGCGTTGGCATAGTCGCCCAACGTCACAGAACCACGGGCGTCGGTGGTTACGGCAATAATATCTTTGTCCTCACGTGCCAATTCCAGCAACGTGTCAGTAAACTGTTTTCTACAAGCAATCATATTCTTCTTAAATTAGTAATTAGTAATTAGAAATTAGTAATTGTGATTAGTTTTGCCTTTATGTGAGTAATCATAATTACTCATTACTCATTTCTCATTACTCATTAAACAAATTCTTTCTTCTATTTCTGCGACAGCGGCTTTACACTGTTCTTCGTTCAGCACGCCATGATGCCACTTGGCAATTCCTTCCATAAAGCTGACGCCACGGCCCTTCGTCGTATTCGAAATCAACAGGTGGGGCTTGCCATTTGTATAGTCGATGGCATCGAAGGTTTTGACTATGTCATCCATCGAGTCACCATTCATGCTGATAACATCCCAGCCAAAGGCACTCCAGCGTTCCTTGATGCTGTCGATGGGCATCACGTCCTCCGTATCACCACTAATTTGCAGATGGTTGCGGTCGATGATAGCCACCAGATTGTCTAACTGGTATTTGTTACCTGCCATGGCGGCCTCGTAGATAGAACCTTCGCCCTGTTCGCCATCGCCCATTAACACATAGGTCTTCCACGCCTTCTTATCCATCTTCGCTGCAATAGCCATGCCCACGCCAATGCTCAAACCATGACCCAGCGCACCACTGTTCACCTCAATGCCAGGAACCTCGATGGTGGGGTGTCCACTCAGGATACTGCCAAACTTACCCAAGGTATCGAGCACTTCAGGGGCGAGAAAACCCTTGGCCTCTAAAGTTACATACAGCGCCTCTACGCAGTGGCCTTTCGACAACACAAAGCGATCTCTTTCAGCCGCCTTGGGTTCAGCAGGGTTCAAATTCCTCATCACATGGAAATACAGTGCCGTCATCACATTTAGGCACGACAGGTCGCCACCGATGTGGCCAGCCTTGGCGGCATATACCACCTCAACAAGACGCTTACGGTTTTTCTCCGCAAGCAATTCCAATTCTTTTACGCTCATAGTTTGTTTTTAAGTATATACTATATTATAAAGATGTATGAACGTTCGAATTGTCATCAATACTAAACGTATTTTAGAGAGCAAATAGTTGCCTATTCCAAAATTATTGTGTACTTTTGCCAACGAAATCATAACTAATCACGATTTAATATGAAAGCAAAGGCCTTGAAGATGATTGTTGCCACAGCATGCTGTGGAGCGATGGTAGTGTCATGCAGTCAGAAAACTGCGACCACGACGACATCTGAACTCACTACCGTAGGAAACCCGTATATGCCCCTGTGGGAACATATCCCTGACGGTGAACCTTACGTGTTTGAAGATCCTGACCAACCAGGGAAGTATCGTGTCTATGTCTATGGTTCGCACGATAACCTGGTGACGGCTTACTGCGGACGCGACCAAGTGGTGTGGTCGGCATCAGTCGATGACCTGACACGGTGGCGCTACGACGGCGTTATACTCACGGTGGATAAGAACCGTGACGGCGAGCCATTTGACTCTGCCGGCACTGCCGACGTGCTCTATGCCCCCGACGTGACACTGGTGACGGACAGCACAGGCAAAAAAACCTACTACCTCTTCCCTAACGACCAGACGGGTTTCCGCAATGGTCTGATTGCGAAGAGCGACCGTCCAGACGGGCCCTTCAAGGTGTGTAACTGGAGCAAGGACAATCCTAATCAGGTGGATGGTGTTTTGCAGTTTGACCCTGCTGTCTTTGTCGATGACGACGGACGCGTCTATGGCTATTGGGGATTCGAGCGCTCTTATGCTGCTGAGTTCGACCCAACGACGATGGCTACTGTAAAACCAGGTACGAAGATTGTGGAAGATATGATTTCCGGTCGCTATCAGGAGGGCCGCTTTAAGTTCTTCGAGGCTTCCAGCATCCGTAAGATCAAGGATAAGTACGTCTTTATCTATAGCCGTTTCACGGAGGAAGGTGAGTTCGGACTGCCCTCGTCAAACTATACCCTCGCCTACTGCTACAGCGACAACCCACTGGGTCCCTGGACCTATGGCGGTACCATCATCGACGGACGTGCCCGTGAGAAGGATGAGCAGGGTAACGTCATCGCTTCAGCCACACCTGATGGCAACACCCACGGCAGTATCTGTGAGATTCACGGTCACTGGTATGTGTTCTACCATCGTCAGACGGGTACCAACGAGTACGCCCGTCAGGCCATGGTGGCCCCCATCGAGGTAAAGGTGGAAAAAGGCAAGGGCGGCAAGGTGGAGATCAGCGAGGGAGAATATACTTCCGAAGGATTCTCAACAGAAGGTTTGAACCCGTTAGAGCGCCATTCTGCCGGTATTGCCTGCTGGTACACGGGTCCGAAGCCTGCTACCCATGAGTGGCCCAATAACACGTTCTACGGCTCCTACGTAGCTGCTGGCTATGGTGGTGAGGAAGGCATGACAAAAGAAGAGGCACTGGCTTCGACAAAGAAGTACGATGCACCTTATGACCTGCGCTACAACACCAATGCCGTTGTCAACAACACCGACGGCTCCATCGTAGGCTATAAGTATTTCAACTTCGACCCATTTATGGGAAAGAAGAATGTGCAACTGTTGCTGACCATCATTCCTGAAGGTATCGACGGCACTATCGAGGTGATGGCCGACCGTCCCTGGGCATCACAGCGAGGCTTAACGCTGGGCAAGGTTGACGTGAAGGCTGACATGACACCCCAAAAGCCTATAGGACTGACTATCCCCTTGCCTGGTTTGTCAGGACTGACGGGCAAGCACGCCCTCTTCTTCGTCTTCAAGTCTGACACGAAGGAGAAGTCGCTCTGCACTTTAGAAGACTTTGTCTTCAAGTACTGACATCCACTTATCTGTATATGTCTGCCTTCTTCAGCTCTACGACCTTGCCATAGCGGGCTAACTGTTGGAGGTCAGTGGTCTTTTTGTCGCCAATGACAATCCAAATGCGGTTCTTATTGTTGGCTATGTGTTGGTGGTGGAACTGTACGATATCCTGTGCAGTGACAGCAGGCAACAGACGAGCTACTTCAGCATTCGGATCTGTGGTGTAACCTTCTCCCAATTTGTTTGCCACATACTTGGCCACACCTCTGAATGTGGGATAAGCGTTTTGGATGTCACTGAGCACGCTCTGACGGGCAGCCTCCAGATTCTCTTCTTTCATAGGCATCTGACGTAATAGCGAGTCAATGGTGGCGATAGCCTCCATCGTCTTGTCAGCCTGCGTACCCGTAGCAGTGAAGTAAGCTACAGGCTCTTGGGCATGCTGGGGCAAACTGGGTGCGATGCTTCCACCATTCGTGGAATAAGCCAGCGAACGGAACTCACGGACATTCTGGAACAATACCGATGACATGCCGCCACCAAAGTATTCATCCCACAGTTTCAGCTTGGTACGCTCCTCAGCTGTGGATAGCGCGCTAATGCCATCATAACTGACCACGTAGTTCTGGCGTGACTTAGGTACATTGTAAAAGAAAACAGTAGGCTCGGCATATTGCTGCAAGCGACGGAAGGTGTCAGTTTTCTTCTTATTGCACTGAGTCAAAGGTAGACTTTGTTGCGTAGCCAACGCAACGGACTCCAAGGGTTGTCGTCCACAATAGAACAACTCGCAGTCGTACTGCTGAAGCTCATGGAAGACGTCTAACAACTCATTACTCTTCAGGGCCTTGATTTCCTGCTTCGACAGTTGCGTCAGATATTCCGACTTTTCACCATAGGCCACCTTACGGAGTATAGGTCTCAAGACGTCGTCCTTCTGTTTGCCAAAGCTTTTACGATCCACCTTGTCTGCATCTTTAGCCTCATCAAGTGCTGCGTCATCACCCTTGGCAGAACGCAGGAAGTGGGCCAACAGTTGTAGAGCAGATTTCAGCTGATGGTCGGGACCCGTCAGGTTAAAGCTGAATCGTTCGTCACCCTGTGCCACCTCCATCGTTGTGCCTATGTGTTGCCAGGCCTGTTCCAACTGCTGTTTTTTCAGCGAATCGGTGCCTAACGCACTGAGATACGATGCCAGCACTCTGAGCTTAGGACTATGCAACGTGCCATCCTGATAGCGCAGCGTAAACGTAAAGACATCATTGAGAGGGTTCACTTTATGATATAAGGTGACGTGATCGTTGAGTTTCTTGGTCGTCACGTCTTTTTCGAAGTCGACAGTACGAATCATGGATTCCTTGACGGGAATCTGCTCCAGTTGCTGGGCGAAGGCTGACTTCGCATCCATGTTCTTTGGTGCTATGGGCTTGTAGCCAGGCTGTTTGATGCGTTCTTTGTCTGGCGTACCATATTTCTTGGTCAGTGTGATATGGTTGGCACCATAGTATTTCTTGGCAGCAGCAACAACCTCCTCCTTTGTCACTTGCTTGATGCGTTCAATCTTGTCGAGCACATCTTGCCAGGAATGGCCTTTCGAGAAGGCATCCACCATCAGCTGCGAGCGATTGTCGATAGTCTCCAGTTCCTTCCGGGCCTCCAACACCATTTCCTGTTTCAGCGTCTCCAACTGTTGTGTGCTGAAGTCACCGTTCATCACCTTTTGAATCTGTTCCATTACACGCCCTTCGGCAGTCTTCATCTTACCCAACAGCTTGGGAATAATGATGACTCCCGAACCACCAGCATCAGCCAATGCCACACTCATGGCTGCTGCCATCATCACCTTGTGTTCGTTGGAGAGTGAGTCCAGCATACCAGCCTTACCATTTGAGAGCAATTTGTTGGCCAAATCAAGGGCATCGGCATCGGGTTCGAAGTCGGTAGGTCCTTTGAATACCATCGCTTCCGCACCTATCAGTGGAATGGGCAGCTTCACTTCGTAATTCTCTCCTGCACCAATCTCTGGCATTGGACTATAGCCACGCTCTGGAACAGGGCCAGTCTGCACGCGTCCGAAGGTTTGCTCCAAGAGTGCAGTCAGCGTAGAGTCGGGTGTGATGTCGCCACAGAGGATGAGCCCCATATTCGAAGCCACATAGTATTTCTTGTAGAAATCTGCCATATCCGACAGGCGCGGATTCTTCAGATTCTCCGTCGAACCGATGATAGGATAGGCGTAGGGTTGCGTCTTAAAGACGGCAGCAAAGATTTTCTCCTGTGCACCACTTACCATATTGTCCGATGCACGGTTTTTCTCCTCATACACATTCTCCAGTTCTCCCTGAAAACCTCTAAACACTGGCGTTATCAGGCGTTCTGAGTTCAACCAGCACCAATGCTCGATATACTGTGGCATGAACGAGTTATGATAGTAAGTCATATCATGACCTGTACCTGCATTCAGTCTACTACCTCCGTATTTCGAGATGAGACGACTGAACTCGTTGGGAATCACATAGTCAGCAGCCTTCAGACTCAATGCGTTGATGTGTTGCTGTATCTTAGCACGTTCCACCTCGTCCTTGGTTTGCGACAAGAGGTCGTACTGCATAGAGATACTGTCCAGCCAAGGCTTTTCAGTTTGATAGTCTATGGTACCCATACGATCTGTGCCCTTGAACATGATGTGCTCGAAATAGTGGGCAATACCCGTATTAGGACAGTCTTTGGAACCAGCCTTCACCACAACGGCACCAAACACTTTGGGTTGCGAATGGTCCTCGTTCAGCCATACAGTCATACCGTTCTTCAGTTTTAATTCACTGACTTTCAGTGCCGGATTATCATGACCTGCCTGAACCATCAGACTTGTCAATACAGCTATCAGAAGAAATATTTGTCGTCTCATATCTTTACCTTATTTGTTATGATTCATATTATCCATTCATGGCCTGTCTTACGCGTTCCTTTATATTATAATAGGTGCGCAATGCCTGCATGAAGTGGGCATGTTCTGCTGGGGTGATGTCCACCTTGATGTCGCAACGCTTGTCAGGATACTGCTCTCTATAGGCGTTTCTTACCATTTCGTGCGTCACGATATTGTCCAAAGGAATGTCATATTCCTCAATGATGGGCAGTATGTATTCTATGGCGCTGGCTATCTGGTCGCCAGTCAAGGGTTTCTCAAGTGTATTGCCCTGGAATTCAATACCTATCGTACAATAGTTACAATGCTCCATACCATGCAGGATGGAGAGTCCTGCGTGGTAAGTGACGACGGTAGGATCAGCCAGTACATAGCGTGTACCGTCAGTATCTATCACCACATGCGTGCTCACCTTCCTTTCTGGGGATGTCAGGATTTCCAACGACTCCTCTACCGTTGGCTCCCCCGTATGGTGTAACACGATACCCTTTACCTCGTTCTTCCGTGTTCTGTCATAGTTTGGCGTAGGATAGCGTTTCTCGTCAAAGCCACTAATTTTCTTATAGCTGCGCTGAACCACAGGCTTGCAAGGCTCTTCCTGTGGTTGCTGTCTTGTCAGCCACACCACAGCACCTATTACTATGGCCAATACCATCAGTATCAGCATGAGCACATATTTTCTATCGACTAGTTTCTGCAACATACACTGTGCAAAGATACTACTTTTTGCCAATACGGGCAAATTACTTGCTTGTAATTTGCATGTTATAAGCGTTTTTTTCGATTCTGTTTCTCTGTGTTCAAAATAATTTCGTACCTTTGCAGCGCAAAAAAGATATTATAATTAAATAGGTATAAGATTTTATGGCAAAGAAAGCACTTTTGATGATTCTCGACGGATGGGGAATCGGTAAGCATGGTAAGGGTGACGTGATCTTCAATACGCCGACCCCGTATCTCGATTTGTTGACAGCCACTTCGGCTCACTCTCAGCTCCAGGCCTCTGGTGAGGACGTAGGTCTGCCCGACGGACAGATGGGTAACTCTGAGGTGGGTCACCTCAATATCGGTGCTGGTCGCATCGTGTATCAGGACCTCGTTAAGATTAACCGTGCCTGCAAGGATGGCTCTATCATGGAGAATCCTCAGGTGAAGGCTGCTTATACATACGCTAAGGAGAATGGAAAGAAGCTGCACTTGATGGGTCTGACCTCTGACGGTGGCGTACATTCAAGCCTCGATCATTTGTTCAAACTCATCGAGATTGGTAAGGCTTATGGTCTGAAGAATCAGGTGTTTGTTCATTGCTATATGGACGGTCGCGATACTGACCCCAAGAGCGGTAAAGGTTTTATTCAGCAAGTCAGCGATGTCTGCGTTGCTAATGATGCTGCTATCGCTTCAATCGTTGGTCGTTTCTACGCCATGGACCGCGATAAGCGTTGGGAGCGCGTCAAAGAGGGTTATGACCTGATTGTGAACGGCACTGGTAAGCAGGCTACGGATATGGTGAAGGCCATGCAGGAGAGTTACGACGAGGGTGTGACGGACGAGTTCATTAAGCCTATCCACAACGCCAGCGTTAATGGTTGTATCGAGGAGGGCGATGTTGTTATCTTCATCAACTTCCGTAACGACCGTGCCAAGGAGATGACTATCGCTCTGACTCAGGAGGATATGCCAGAGCAGGGCATGAAGACCATCCCCAACCTGCAGTACTATTGCATGACTCCGTACGACGCCAACTTCAAGGGTGTTCACATTCTCTTCCCCAAGGAGAACGTTGAGGACACACTGGGTGAGTATCTCTCAAAGCAGGGTAAGAAACAGCTGCACACAGCCGAGACTGAGAAATATGCTCACGTAACCTTCTTCTTCAATGGTGGTCGCGAGGCTCCATACGAGGGTGAGGATCGTATCCTGGTACCTTCTCCTAAGGTAGCTACCTACGACCTGAAGCCAGAGATGAGTGCTTACGAGGTAAAGGATAAGCTGGTGGCTGCCATCAACGAGAACAAATATGACTTCATCGTTGTTAATTTCGCTAATGGCGATATGGTAGGCCACACAGGTATCTACAATGCTATTGCTAAGGCTGTTTGGGCAGTTGATAACTGCGTTCGTGAGGTCATCGAGGCAGCTAAGGCTAACGACTACGAGGCTATCATCATTGCTGACCACGGTAATGCTGACAACGCTATCAATCCCGATGGCACACCTAACACAGCTCACTCACTGAACCCCGTTCCCTTCATCTATGTCACCAACAACAACTCGGCAACGGTGAAGGACGGTCGTCTGGCTGACGTGGCTCCTTCTATCCTGCATATCATGGGACTGGAGCAGCCTTCAGACATGACGGGCGAGAATTTGATTAATGATTAATGGTTAAAGGTTAAGGGTTAAGGGTTTGAAAACCAACATCCTACATCAATCACCACTATTAATACCTGCCATCTGCCTGATGGTGGGTATTATTTTAGGCAGCCACTTGTTGTTGTCTGTTCCTACATGCCTGATGCTTTTGCTGGGGCTGACCATCATCACAGCCTTATTAGGACGATGGGGCAAGTTGCAAACCATAGGCATTGCCCTATGCTCAGTGGCGTTAGGCATCTTGGTCACAGAGATGGATTTGAGCAAGGTGGACGATGGAGAGCCTTCGCGCATAGAGCGCACCCAACAGTACTTTCTGCACCAAAGGAGTGTGTTGCTGCAACGCTTAGAGTCATCTGGATTGTCAGACGACCAATATGCCGTAGTGGCAGCAATGGCGTTAGGTGATAAGTCTGCCCTAACCCATGAACTGAAGGACACCTACTCCAAGACGGGTGCCTCGCATATTTTAGCATTGAGCGGCCTGCACTTAGGCATCATCTACGCCCTGCTGTCGATGTTGGTCGTAGGGCGTCGTTGGCAGCTGATTACACAGGTTGCCATTATTCTCAGCATTTGGGCTTTCGTTTTTCTGGTGGGCATGTCTGCCAGCGTGGTCCGCTCAGCTGTGATGTTGACTGTCTATGCGCTGCTTGCCATTGGCCATCGTCAAAAGATGTCTGTCAACACGTTGGCCTTTACAGCTATCATCATGCTGCTGGTTACGCCAAAGGCTTTGTTCGATGTTGGTTTCCAGATGTCGTTTATGGCCGTATTCGCCATTCTGCTGTTCGTCCCCCTATTCTACCGCCCCTTCTCCGCTGAATACCTGATGACACATCGCATCGTCAATTGGGCGTTGGGCATGATAGCTGTATCCGTAGCTGCCCAGATAGGTGTGGCCCCATTGATTGCTTACTACTTCGGACGCTTCTCGTGCTACTTCCTCCTGACTAACTTCATTGTCATTCCAGCAGCAACGCTTATCCTCTATCTCTCATTAGGCACACTAATCATACCCTCAATTGGCGTTGTCCTTGCAGGCATCGTAGGACTACTTAACACCACCTTATTATATATAGCCGCCATCCCAGGCGCCACCATCGAAGGTTTGCACCCCTCCGTCATGCTCACCGTATCCATTTATGGCATCATCTTCGCCACCTATTATCTCTTGTGGCTGACGATACCGAAAAACGACTGATCTAAATGCACATTTAATTCCTCGATTATATTTTTTCTTCCTCAAAAATTTGGAATGTTCAGATATTCTTACTATTTTTGCAGCAGATAAGCGAAGAAATATGAATACGTCACAAGTAATAGAGAACATCAGGCAGGTAGCCGCTCGAGTACTTCCTAAAGGTAGTACTCTCTACCTATATGGCTCTCGTGCCCGTGGAGACTATCATGAAGATTCTGACTGGGATCTCTTGTTGTTGCTCGACAAACCTAAGCTTGTCAACGAAGATTTTGCTAAGTATTCCTATCCTTTCGTCCTGATGGGATGGGATTTGGGGGCAGACATTCGACCTCATGCCTATACTAAGGAAGAATGGTTCAATGGGCCACATGCTATGTTTTATTATAATGTAGAGGAGGACAAGAAGGTGCTTTATGAGTCTTAGTGAAAGTGAACGTCATATTATAGTCAGCAGAGAATTGGAGAAAGCCCAAAGAACCTTCGATGACGCATTGTTTTGTGCAGACGAAGGTAAGTGGGAAACTACGGCAAATCGGCTCTATTACGCTCTATTCCATGCTATGTCTGCTTTATTGGTCAATGACGGATACCATGTAAAAAGTCATCGTGGTATCTTAGCGATGTTTGGTGAACATTTTATCAGAACTGAGATATTCGCCAAGGAAGACGGGGCTTTGCTTTCTGATTTGGTTATTATGCGTGACAATGCAGACTATAATTGCTTCTTTGAGGCAGATGAAGAAAGGCTGAGTCCTTATATTAAACCAACTCGACAATTGATTGAGAAGATTAAGCAATACATTGCTGAACATAAATAAATGTTGAACCCTTAAAACTGAAGATGCCTATGGGCTGAGATAAATATAAAAACAAATACATAAGGACAAATTGACATATAGGGTGTCATCGACCTTCGGGTCGCTTTGCACCTTTTAGGTCAAAGAACATCCACTTTTAGATTCTTGTTCCTAAAAATCGGCAAAATTTCAAGGAATGTTTCAAGAACTGAAGTCGGAGTTCACGCTAAATGGCGTGGACTTTTACTCGTTTAAGAAACATAGGTGTTTGCCGATACCTTAGGAACGTAGACGAAGTACTTGTCCACGTTTTCTTTGGTGCACTTAGATTGGTACAACAACAAATATTGATTACGAAAAGCAATTATAGGGTGTAGCCCAAAGCAGTAATTTCAAGTATTGTTTATAGGAAGTGATAACGAGGTGATTCTCCCAATCAAGTAAACATAGATATGACTGTGCCAACAACCACTTCGGGCCCGCATACCCTGCGAGCCCGAAGTGATTGTTTTACAAACTAACCTAAAACCAAATTCTAATGAGAAAACTACTAACCAATAACTAAAACAAACTTTATGAAACGAAACTTATGAAACTCTTTTCTTTCTTTTTCTGATGCAAAGATACGGCAAGAATTACAAGGATACAAGAAATGGAACAACTTCTTCTTCAAGTTGGTGCGACATAATCCTCATTTTGCGACAAAAGGAGTATTTCGAAGCAATTGGTGTCGCGAGGATAGTTTGAAAAGGATACATTTATTTGGTTGGTTCGTTTTTATTTCGTATATTTGCATCATAAAATGAAATGCTTATGAAATATCTGATGACAATCGTCATGCTGGTCGCTATGACTTGGGAGGCTGAAGCACAAGAATATTGGTCGAGGATTCGTGACATCGATGATGCCAACATATCTAAAAATGTAAAGCCGAAAGATTATGATGAACGTCGCGATGAATTCGAACGGCTATGCCGTCTGGCTTATGAGGCTTTTGACGATGGCGACTACTACATGACGGCTATTTATGGTGACAGTGCTCTAGCTAACAAATACTTTACACCAAAATTATTTTATTATATGGGCGTCTCACTCGAGAAACTGGAGTGCTACAAAGACGCTGGCATTGCCTTTCAAAAAGCGATAAAGGCTGGGTATATGCATGCTACTGGGGCTTATGCCCAATTCAAACAGCACATGGAACAGCTGAAGGCATTAGACAAACTGAACAAGAAAGAAGCCAAGCGGAAGGGCGAGAAGTTCGTACCGCTAAGCACGGGTAAAATTGTGCCAGAACCTATGGAAGTCAAACGTGCTCCCAGTCTGCGCCTCATTAATAACTCGTTGAAATTAGAAGGTCTGACAGCTGACGGTACCCTCCTTGCAGGAACAAGGTGTAAGTTGCTTTTCCGTCTGTGTAATGATGGCAATGCCCCTACGGGCAAGTGTGACATTATCCTGAGTGAGAAGAGTGGCAACGATGTCTTGAACTTTGGCACAATTTCTCAGACCATAATCCCAAAACGGCACACTGCTTCCGTCGAAATACCTTTCGAGGCAGACAAAACATTGGAAGATGGCGAGATTGAATTAATCCTGCTGATTGACGAGCCCAACGGCTTTGGCTTACCTCCCCTTCATATCAAGGTTAAAACCCAAAAATCGTTGTAGCATATTTCAATAACACATAATTACTCCTCCATCTCGTCATCCAGACGATTGCTCCAGAGATACTTTTTGGTTTCCTGGGCAGCTACGCCACTGAGCAACAACAAGGCAATAGCAATCAAGGGGACAGATTTTTGATTGAATCTTGAACAACATGAAATCAGCAGGGAGCCAGCCACAACGGTTGGCTCCCTGTTTTGTTGCAATGAGATGCTAAATTTTGTTCGACAATCTAAGCGCTTTTTGACGGCATCTTGATTTTACCCTCCCTTGGTCCCGTCACAGGCTTCGACCCCTTATGTACAGGGCGTTTGAAGGACGGGAGTGAGAATATATCGAGCAGATTCTGGGTAACTACCAGAATTATGCTCATGAGAGTGTATAATTATATACAGATACCAGGAATACGTAAGCGAAGTAATTGCTCACGTTTTTTATTTTTGTGTATTCAAACAACAATAAGGCTTCATGGATCATGGGGATGGTTCTGGTGATCAACTTCTGCAATGTAAGTAACCACTTCGGGCCCGCATTCCCTGCGAGCCCGAAGTGATTTTACAAACCTAAAACCTAATTAATAACTAAAACCATTTATGCTTATGAAAAAACTACTCTTAATGTCGTGATGAACAACGCTTTGTTCCTTTTGACATTGCAAGGACAGTGCAAACCGAATGCATAGAGCGAGTTATTTGCAATTTTTTCATCTGATTATTTTGTTTTCTCTATACATTTCTACATCATTCTGTTAACTTTCTATGATTCAGTTGTTTATTCCATGTATAGAGACTTGATATTTTATAATACTATACATTTATAGCCATTTTTAAAGCCACTTTAGAGATTAATAGCATTGTTATGCACTGATAATAAGGCAGTTCTTGAATATTTCTAATAGGGAAACAAGTTGTTTCATAGGCTGAAACAATTTGTTTCAAAGGCAGAAACAAACTGTTTCGCAGTCAGTTTATCCCCCATAGACACGTCATCTTCCTGTCGGACATCCCAATGGAAACAGCCCAAGGCCCCATACTTTACAGTAGTACCTCATATAGAATGTATAGACGTATCATTATCTGATGTCTCTATACATTATATAATCTTCTGGAATACAAATAATTGCGCGGATAATGTAGGAATGTATATATAAATGCAAAATTTCTAAGAAGAATTTTAGTAATAGTCCAGAACGAGGCCTTTTGTGCGTTGTGTAAAAGTTCTCATAAGCCTACGATTTTGAAGTTAAACATGTTAACGCTTCAAAGATAATAAAAAATTGTGACTTAGAGCACGTAAATGGATAGGATTGAGCGTATGGAGGCCTTGATTTCTAACTTTTCGGGGCAATTTGTTCACATTTTTATCTCGACTGGCTTATAATCTCGAAAATTTTATCTATATTTGCAGCCATGTACGAACATCTGGGATTTCAGGACATTTCCTTCATCATGCTCTATGGCGGGGCAGCCATGCTTGCTGTGGTGGGCTGTAGCTATCTGCTGTTGACCCCTGGAAATGCATTCTCGTCCGACATCCGCCCTCCCAAGTTGCTTAGGGGCTGGACGGCTGCTTTTATGGCTTTTGTAGCACTGAGCCATGTGTGGTGGGGCGTTTTAGGCATCTTCTGGCTTCACGAAGACCGTCTGGTTCGTAATGCCGTAGCCATTATGCTCGACAGTGTCACCCTCATGCCCAGTATGATGGCGATGCTGCTTCGAATGTTGCAAGACCGCAAGCGTCCACTTTGGCCCATTGGCCTGTCCATGATTCCCGTAGTAGCGGTTGTCATCGTGTGTATTTTCATTCATTGCGGTGCCCTTGAACCTATCTTACAGGCCTATCTCCTTGCCTTGGCTGTCATTTTCGTCATCTATTACATACGCGCTGTGCGACAGTACGGCCGATGGCTCCGTGACAACTATGCCGACTTGGAACGCAAGGAGGTTTGGAAGAGTCTTGTGACTATTACCTGCATCCTGCTCATGTTCGTCGCATACAAAGTGAACGGCGGCATGTTGATGGAATATGTCACGCAGATCAACACGATCATCATCATCGGCTTCCTGCTCTGGCGTGTGGAGACACTGCAGACGCTCGAATCTGTTCCACTAACAAACACGAGCGATTTGCCTATGGCTATTGCTGATTATATCAGTACCATGCTGAAAGAGCGATGCGAAGGCAAGCAGCTGTACTTGAAGCACGACTTGTCGTTGAAGGAGCTGGCTGATGCCATCGAGACGAACCGCAACTATTTGAGTAGTTATTTCACGGAACAGGGAACGACCTATAACAACTACATCAACCGACTGCGCATTAACCACTTCATCAGTCTCTATCGTGAAACAACTGAGGGAAACCGTTCCATCGCCGTGCTTAGACTGGCAGAACGGAGCGGTTACAAGAGTTACAGCACCTTCAGCGCTGCCTTTAAGAGAATCACCGGCCTCTCCGACACCGATTGGATAAAGCGCGAAAGCGAGTCTTAAATTATACAAATAATTGTACTTTTTGATAGGAAAAGTGTTCAAAATGCAAAAAAATGATTAACTTTGCATTGTCTTTCATACATGATGGGGGACATTTTACTATAATTGAGTAACTGACGATATGAGGCAGGTTGTACACCTTATTATTATATATGCCGCGCTGTTGACACTGGTGGGATGCGGAGACGGCAAGTCTGTGAGGCAGCTGCCGCACTTAGGTGACACGCCCTATCAGCAGG
Source organism: uncultured Prevotella sp. (assembly GCA_946404405.1). GTDB lineage: Bacteria > Bacteroidota > Bacteroidia > Bacteroidales > Bacteroidaceae > Prevotella. Next base: position 3,255 of record CAMJDL010000013.1, on the reverse strand, counting down.
ACACCATACTGGTCACTTACGCCACCAATCCTGAGCGGGCACTGACGTTGCTCGACTCTGCTTTGCTCTTGGGTAACATCAGCGAATACCGCGGGCAGTGCATCCGTGCCAGAATCTATAGCAAGTCGCTTGTGGAGCAACGTCAGGACTCTGCCATCCTCATCTGCAAGGAACTGCTCGGTCACGACTCCGTACGCAACGATGCTGCGGAACAGGAGAATATCCTTGACCTGCTAATTGCCATCAGCCGTGCCAAGCCCGACTACGAGGAATACATGCATTGGGCCGCACAGAAGGCCGAACTCTGTCAGCAGCAAGGCCAGGAGACAGAACGCTGGCGCAGCGAGGCCGACGTTGGCTTTGAGATGACGCGTCTGGGACAGGAGGACGAAGGTCTTGCCAAGCTCGACGAGGCCATCAGCCATCTCGACGCTCCCGGCAGCATCGACCGCATGGATGCCTACATCGTTGCCGTGAAGCGCAAGATCAATGCGCTCAACGCCCTGCGCCGCTACGAAGAGGTCATCCCATTGGGGCAGCGCATCCTCGACCGGCTGGACCACTTCGAGAGCCATACCAAGGACTATGCCGAGGACAGCTACCGCCTCGCGTGGAAAGATAACCCCGGCGAACGCGACCGCTATCTCGACTTCAGCCGGGCACAGGCATGGGGCTTCATGGCTATAGCCTATAGCCACACCCAGAACCCTCCGAAGGGCCAGGAAAGCCGTTACCTAAGTCTGGCGAAGAAATACCTGGCGCTCTTTGACAACAGCAGCTACGGCAAGACCTTCGCCGCCCGACGCATGATTTCACCCGCGCAGATGGCCTTGGGTATGTACGACGAGGCACTGGCCACCTACGATGAACTGGAGCACCGCATGGGTAGCGATACACTCAACGAGAACTATGCCATCATCCTGCGTTCCCGTGCCATCGCAGCCCGTGAGAAGAGAAATTTTGCCGAGGCTTTTGGCTACCAGACCCGCTACGCCGACCTCTCGAGATTACTGAGCGACAGCCTCCTGAAGAGCAAGGCTCACGAGTATGCTGCCCGCTACCACGACCAGGAGCAGAAGTTAGAGATAGCACAGATCAATGCCGAGAACCAGCGCAAGACCATCATCATCTGGGCTGCCGTTATTATCATCCTGCTTGTCAGCATCTTTGCCACCTGGCTCCTTCGCCAGTGGCGCGTCATCCGTCGAAAGAACCTCGTGTTGGTAGAGCAGATTGGCGAGACCATTGAATACAAAGAGAAATACGAGGCCATCGTGGACCGTGGTGAAAAGCCTGCAAATGCCATTGACAAGAACACCACACCTGTTGCGCCCGCTATAGAGTCCGACCTGCTTTCGCTTGACGACATTTCCAACGACGAGCTGTTCCTCCGTCTGCGCCACGCTATCAAACGCGAGCACCTTTACCTCGATCCGAGCTTAGACCGCCAGAAGATCATGGATATCTTCCAGTTGTCGAGACATCGTGTGGGTGCAGCCTTCGCCCAGGGTTCCGAGTTCGCCAGCCTTTCCGACTTCATCCGTGACTGCCGTTTGGAGTATTCCTGCAACCTGCTCGTCACGCGTCCAGACCTCAGTATCAAGGAGGTTGCCGCCAAGTCAGGATTCAATTACGCGAGCAACTACAGCTCTGACTTCAAGAACCGCTACACCATTACACCCAGCAATTACCGCGAGCTGAACGCGAAGAAGTAAAATCATCAGAAAATAACTATTTTATTTTTGCTATAAGAGCCACGGCCGAGGGGTCGTGGCTCTTTTATTTTTTGGTGTCTGATTTTGATATTATCGGCATAAGTCTTTTGGATTTGTGCTGACAGTCTTTTGGATTTGTGTTTTCTCTTATTGGATTGTGCAAAAAGGCTTATGGGATTGTCACAGCTATTGTTTATTCCTATTATTATGGGTAAATTTGCGGTGATAGAAATGATAAAAGAGAAACAAATCTAAACAAATGGAAGTTATACTTTGGAGTACGATGTTAGGCTTTGCCGTTTTGGTGACCGCGATTGTGGTCAGCCTATACTATCGCCATAAGTATGGCCCCATATTCTGTCAGTTGTCGGAGCTGCTGGGTGACAAAGATCTCGGTGAGACTAATAAGCTTGCATATAAGCTGGCAGACAAGACCAACAAACCAGCAGAGAAGCCGACTGAACGGACTGACAAGACTATAGACAATCCTATTAACATCGCTAAGGATGAAACAGGTCAGGAGGTCAATACTGTTGAGGGGGCGGATGGTAAGCTGTTTATGCAGTTGACTGACGCCATCCGCGACGAGCAGTTGTATACGACGCCGAAGTTCGGGCGTACTGAACTGGTGGAGCGTTTCCACTTGTCGAACAAGCGAGTCAGTACGGCGTTCTCGCAGGCTGGCACGTCAGTGCCTGAGTTCATCCGCGAGTGTCGGTTGGAGCATGCCAGGAAGCTGATTGTCGAACGGCCAGACATGACGCTGGTCGAGATAGCGACGGCCTCGGGCTTCGTCCACGCCTCGACGTTCACTGTTGATTTCAAAAAAAAATACGGTGTCTCGCCCACGAAATACCGGGAACGGATGATAAGTGATAAACGATGAGTGATAAGTGATAAGTGATAAACGATAAGTGATAAGTGATAAGTATAAAAAATAAGAACTACTAACAATATAGCTTATGCAAACCAATAACATTATCCTCTCTGTGTTGATTGTGATTGTCCTTGTGCTGGCCGTAGTCATTGCCGTACTGGTATGGCTTGTCCGTCGCCGGCGCCAGTTATTGGAACGGCGGCGCGAAGTCCTCGAACGCGAGCGTCGTGAGGTCGAGTTGCTACTCAAGGAGCGCGAACAGGGCATTGACGACAATCTCCCGAAGTTCCGTGTTGTTGAGAGCGAAGCGGAACATCCCGAACTAACCATCCCGTTTGAATAAGTTAAAAAACAAAAGTTTCTGAAGTTGATATGATGAAAACAAAAACCATAAAAAACCCTTCTGTGGGATTGACGCTCATTCTGAGCATCTGTGACAAATGGTATGGCTCTGTCATTAAAAGCACGCTTTTATGCCAGCGTCATACCACTTGCCACGACCACTATCGTGGTTCAATCCCACAGAAGCAAAAACAGAAAAAAACATTTTCCTCAGTGTATAGAAGATTAAGCTCCGTGCGCAGCCTGTTTTTTAGGTTTTTTCTTGTTGAGAAAGAGTCCCTGAAAGGGATAACGGTATTTGGTGTAAGGCTGTCTGGGTGC
>CAMJDL010000012.1 GCA_946404405.1 uncultured Prevotella sp. | reverse complement strand
AGCAGCCCACTGCGACATTTTCTGATAATCAGATTCAATAATTACTCTCATAAGTGAAAAAATATAAAGTTTTTTGTCTTATCGGGTGCAAAGGTAATATTTTTAAGTGAAAAGTGAATAGTGAAAAGTGAAAAATTTGCTGTCGCACACAAAAAAAATTCTTAATTCCTAATTCCTAATTCCTAATTTATTATTATCTTTGCACCCATATTATATAATGTATGAAAGAATTTGTTATCTCTGAAGTCAAGGCTGAGACTGCGGTGCTGGTAGGACTGATTACCCAGCAGCAGGACGAGGCTAAGACAAAAGAATATCTGGACGAGTTGGAATTCTTGGCTGATACCGCTGGTGCTGTGACTGTGAAACGTTTTACGCAGAAGGTGCAGGGCCCCAGTCAGGTGACGTATGTAGGCAAGGGAAAACTCGAGGAAATCAAGCAATATATCAAACAACAGGAGGATGCATACGATGAGTGGATGGATGCTCATCGGGGGTTCGATGGTTCGGTGATTATGACGGGGGACGAGGAATGTCCACAGCCCGTTGGTATGGTCATTTTCGACGATGAGCTGAGTGCCAAGCAGATTCGTAATATCGAGGCTGAGCTGAAGGTGAAGATATTGGATCGTACCAGCCTGATTCTCGACATCTTCGCGATGCGTGCGCAGACTGCTGAAGCCAAGACGCAGGTGGAGTTGGCACAGTATCGCTATATGCTGCCCCGTCTGCAACGCCTGTGGACTCACTTGGAACGTCAGGGCGGAGGCTCTGGTTCCGGAGGCGGAAAAGGCTCGGTAGGTCTCCGTGGTCCTGGTGAGACACAGTTGGAGATGGACCAGCGTATCATCCGTCAGCGTATCTCATTGCTGAAAGAACGTCTCGTGGAGATAGACAAACAGAAGACTACACAGCGTAAGAACCGCGGACGACTCATCCGTGTGGCGCTGGTGGGCTATACCAATGTGGGTAAGTCGACCATGATGAACCTGTTGGCAAAAAGCGATGTGTTTGCCGAGAATAAGCTCTTTGCTACGCTCGACACAACGGTGCGCAAGATGACCATCGACAATCTGCCCTTCCTGTTGGCTGACACCGTCGGATTTATCCGTAAATTGCCTTCTGATCTGGTGGAAAGCTTCAAGAGTACGCTCGATGAGGTACGCGAGGCAGATATGCTGGTACATGTGGTGGATATTTCGCATCCGGACTTTGAGGAACAGATTCAGGTGGTGGAGAAAACATTGGCTGATTTGGGCTGCGCTGACAAGCCGTCTATGTTGGTATTCAACAAGATTGATGCCTACACATGGACACCACAGGACGAGGACGACCTGACGGAACCCACGCGTGAAAATATCTCGCTGGACGAGTTGAAGAAGACGTGGATGGCAAGGATAAGTGAAGAGGGAAGAGTGAAGAGTGAAGAATTTGCTACCGCCCCACTGTTTATTTCAGCGAAGAAGAAGGAGAATATCGACGAACTCCGCGAAGTACTTTATAAAAAAGTACGTGAGTTGCACGTCCAGAAATATCCATATAACGATTTCCTGTATACGATAGAAGAATAATTGAACCAAACACAATACTGATTATGAGAGATTACAGACAACTGACACAAGAAGAGATTAATGTGCTCGAGAGCAACAGCTGTTGGGCTGAGGACTGGAATAATGTTAAGGTGGCCGAAGAATTCCGTCCCTATAATTTCCACCGCGTGGTGTTTTATGGCGAGATCTGCCTGGGTGTGTTTGAAAAGACCGTCGAGGTGGCCAAAGGATTTACCAAGCATTCCGGCATCAACGACGCCACCCTGCGTAATGTCACCGTGGGTGACAACTGTCTGATAGAGAAGATAGGCAATTTCATCAACAACTATACGATTGGTAACGACTGCTACATCTCGAATGTATCGACGATGGAGACCACTGAGGGTGCTACCTTTGGCGAGGGCCACATGGTCAGCGTGCTCAACGAGATGGGTGACGGCAATGTGATGCTGTTCCACGACCTGAACTCACAGTTGGCTGCCTTCATGGTCAAGCACTTCAACGACAAGCAGCTGAAAGATAATATCATCCGACTCATCAATGAAGAGATTCGCTTCTCGCAGCCTGAACGTGGCACGTTGGGTAATGGCGTGAAAATCATCAATTCGAAAGAGATTACCAATACCGTTGTGAAGGATGATTGCGAAATCAATGGTGCTGCACGTCTCTCCGACTGTACCATCCTTTCGTCTGGCGACGCTTCGGTATATATCGGTACGGGCGTCATCTGCGAGAACTCCATCATCTCGAACGGCTGTTCGATTACGAACTCTGTGAAGATGCAGGACTGCTTTGTGGGCGAGGCCTGTCAGATTACCAACGGCTTCACTGCTGAAGCCAGCGTGTTCTTTGCCAACAGTTATATGGCTAATGGTGAGGCCTGTGCTGCTTTCTGTGGCCCCTTCTCAGCATCGCACCACAAGTCGAGCCTGCTGATTGGCGGTGAGTTCTCATTCTACAATGCCGGTTCGAATACTAACTTCTCGAACCACGCCTACAAGATGGGACCATTGCATTATGGAGTGCTGGAACGTGGTTCGAAAACAGCCTCGGGTGCATACGTGCTGATGCCTGCCAAGATTGGTGCCTTCAGCGTCTGCTTTGGTAAGCTGATGAACCATCCCGACATGCGCTGTCTGCCCTTTGCCTATCTGATGGCATACGGTGAGACCATGTATATCGTGCCTGGTCGTAACATTACCACTGTCGGTCTCTATCGCGACATCAAGAAGTGGCCCAAGCGCGACAAGCGTGCACCATCGTGCCGTAAGAGTATCATCAATTTCGACTGGCTTTCGCCGTTCACCGTTGGTGAGATTGTAGAAGGTAAGAAGATTTTGGAGAACCTGCGTCAGGCAGGTGGTAATAACGTCTCTTCCTACAACTTCCAGGAGTATATCATCAATGCCTCGTCTCTGAAGAAGGGTATCAAATACTACGATATCGCTCTGCGCATCTATATGGGTGCCGTGTTGAAACGTGCTGTTAAGGGCGGGTGGCTGGGCCGTCCTACCTCTACTACAGGCTTGGGCCGTTGGAACGACCTCAGCGGACTGTTGCTGCCTGACAGCGAGGAACAGCGACTCATTAAAGATATCAAGGACGGTAATATTGAGAGCATAACCGACGTACTGGCCCGTTTCGACGAGATTAACAATAACTACCGTGTTTACCAGTGGGCATGGACCTACCAGTTGATTCTCGACTACTATGGTGTCGACGAACTGACAGAGCCAACGATGCAGTGCATTCGTGAGGACTACGTGAAGGCTCGTCGTGCTTGGATTGCCGAGATTCGCAAGGATGCCCAGAAAGAGTTCGATATGGGTGATGTCGAACAGGAGGTTTACGATGACTTTATCTCAAAACTTGATCACGAAATAGACTATGAAGACTAAACTTTTTTTGCTTTTAACTGTTGGCTGTTGGCTGTTGGCTGTTAGTTGCAGCAAGTATAAGTATGAAGAGGTGAAAGACGACCTCTCGAAGACACGTATCTATACTCTCGACAATGGTTTGAAGGTATATCTGAGCGTCAATGAAGAAAAACCCCGCCTGAATGCCTACATCGCTGTGCGTACAGGTTCTAAGAACGACCCCGCAGAAACGACAGGTTTGGCCCACTATCTGGAACACCTGATGTTCAAGGGAACAGGTCGTTTCGGTGTGACTGACTCTGTCAAGGAGGCTCCGCTGCTGGCCGATATCGAGGCACGCTACGAGAAGTATCGCACGCTGACCGATCCTGCTGAACGCCGTCAGGCCTATCACGAGATAGACAGCGTCAGTCAGCTGGCTGCCAAGTACTTTATTCCTAATGAGTACGACAAGCTGATGTCTGCCATTGGTGCTGATGGCGTCAATGCGTTTACGTCGAACGACCAGACGGTTTACGTTTGCGACATTCCTTCCAACGAGATTGAGAACTGGGCCAAGATTGAAAGCGAGCGTTTCCAGAATATGATTATTCGCGGTTTCCATACTGAGTTGGAGGCTGTCTATGAGGAGTATAACATCAGTCTGACAAGAGACTTCCGCAAACAGATGGCTGCCATGATGGCCAAATTGTTCCCCAACCACCCATACGGTACGCAGACAACCCTCGGCACACAGGAACATCTGAAGAATCCCTCCATCACCAATATCAAGAACTACTTCAAAAAGTGGTATGTGCCCAACAATGTGGCTATCTGTTTGGCTGGTGATTTCAATCCTGACGAGGTCATTGCCATCATCGACAAGTACTTTGGCCAGTGGCAGCCTGGCGATGATGTTGCTCAGCCCGAGTTTGCTGCCTTGCCCGAGATTACTGCTCCCCAGGATACCACCGTCGTTGGCCCTGAGGCTGAGAATGTGTGGTTAGGTTGGCGTTTCGACAAGGCCGCCTCTTTGCAGAACGATACCTTGGAAGTCATCGATTTGATGCTTAACAACGGTACTGCCGGTTTGTTCGACCTCAACATCAATCAGCAGATGAAGATGCTGGAAGCCAATACCTGGCACATGACGATGCTCGACCATTCTATGTTTGTCCTGTTGGGTACACCACGTGAGGGACAGACGCTCGATGACGTCCGCCAGTTGCTGCTCGGTGAGATTGAGAAGTTGAAGAAGGGCGAGTTCAGCGACGACCTGCTACCTTCTGTTGTCAACAATATGAAGTTGCGGTATTACAATGCCCTTGAGAGTAATGAAGACCGCGTCAATATGTATGCTGACGCCTTTGTCAATGGCACCCCATGGGAACAGATTGTCAAGACATTGGAACGTGTGGAAGGTATGACCAAACAGCAAATCATGGACTTTGCCAAACTTCATTTTGCTGACAACTACGTGACGGTTTACAAGCGCCAAGGCGTTGATCCCAACCAGAAGAAGATTGACAAGCCTGAGATAACGGCTATCCCTACCAATCGTGATACGGTAAGCCTGTTTGTGCAGAATATCCAGAAGGCCGAGGTGAAACCTATCGAGCCTAAGTTCGTCGACTTCCAGCGCGACCTGACCTTTGGCGATATGGAGGTTGGCCAGAAGAACCCTGTCAAGTTGCCTTACATCTATGTGAAGAATGTGGAGAACGGTCGTTTCACCCTCTCGTTCCGTTACGACTTTGGCGAGGAGTCTGAACTGAAGTATGCATACGCTGCCGAGTATCTTGACTATCTGGGTACCGACAAGCTCACACCTCAGCAGGTGAAGCAGCAGTTCTATAAACTGGCCTGCAACTTCAATATTTCTGTAAGTGCCCGCAGCATCGATGTGTCGCTCAGTGGTCTTGGCGAGAACATGCTACAAGCCCTTGAGCTGCTTGAAAATGTGTTGCAGCATGCCAAGGTCGATACCGATGCCTGGCAGCAGTATATTGCTGTGCGCGAAAAGCAGCGTGCTGACAATAAACTCAATCAGCAGTACAATTTCGCCTATCTGGCACAGTATGGCCAGTATGGACCCTACAATACCTATCGCAATGCCCTGACCGCCCAGCAGTTGCAGACCATCAATCCGCAGGAACTGCTCGACCTGCTGAAGCAGTTGAGCCAGTATGAACACAGCATTCTCTACTATGGTCCTGCTACTGAGCAGCAGCTTTGCGAGGCTATCAAGGCTCAGCATGTCGTGCCGGCTTCCCTGAAACCGGTACCCGAGGGCAAACACTATACGCTGCAGGCAACACCTCAGAGCGAAGTCCTGTTGGCTCCCTACGATGCTAAGAACATCTATATGCGCATGTATTATATCGATGACCATAAGTTCAATCCTGATGAGGCTGCCGTTAAGGAACTCTTCAACGAATATTATGGTGCCTCGATGGCAAGTATTGTCTTCCAGGAAATGCGCGAGAGCCGCGGTTTGGCTTATAATGCTTACGCAGGCTACTTCGATCCCGACTATAAGGACGAAAAGGAGATGGCCTTGGTACATATCATTACGCAGAACGACAAGATGATGGACTGTGTACACCAGTTCCTCAACATCCTTGATACCATTCCGCAGAGTGAGGCATCGTTCCAGATAGCCAAGGAGGCTGTCACCAAGCGTATTGCCAGCACACGTACTACCAAATATGGACTGATTACGAAGTGGCTGTGGGCTAAGCAGCGTGGTATCGACTACGACGAGAACGAGCGCATATACAAGGCACTGCCTGGTACGACACTTGACGATATCGTGAAGTTCGAACAGGCCCGTATGGCTCACAAGACGTGGCGCTACGTCATCCTTGGCAATGAGCGTGAACTCAATATCAAGGCCTTGGAGCAGATAGCACCCATCCGTCGTTTGACAACAGAAGAAATTTTTGGATATTAAAACATGAATCTTGAAACATGAAACTTTAAACAAATACAAGTATGGCTAAAAACGTAGAATTTAAGTACGCCCCGATGTTTCAGGTGGGCGAGGACAAGACGGAGTATCGTCTGTTATCAAAAGAAGGCGTGACGACCGCCGAGTTTGAGGGAAAGCAAATCGTAAAGGTCTCGAAAGAGGCCCTGACGCTCTTGGCCCAGCAGGCCTTCCACGATGTGGAATTCATGCTGCGTCGTGAGCATAACCTCCAAGTGGCAAAGATCCTCAATGACCCCGAGGCTTCAGAGAATGATAAGTACGTGGCCCTGCAGTTCCTGCGCAATGCTGAGGTCGCTGCACGTGGCATCCTGCCTTTCTGTCAGGACACAGGTACGGCAATCATCCACGGTGAGAAAGGTCAGCAGATCTGGACTGGTTTCGAGGATGAGGAAGCCCTGTCGCTGGGTGTGTTCAATACCTTCACGCAGGACAACCTGCGCTACTCGCAGAATGCGCCGCTGAACATGTACGACGAGGTGAACACCCGTTGCAACCTCCCTGCCCAGATTGACATCGAGGCCACCGAGGGTGCAGAGTATAAGTTCGTGATGGTTGCCAAGGGTGGTGGTAGTGCCAACAAGACCTACTTCTATCCGATGACCAAGGCTACCATCCAGAACGAGGGAACGCTGATTCCTTTCCTTGTTGAGAAGATGAAGTCGCTGGGTACTGCCGCTTGTCCGCCGTATCACATTGCCTTCGTCATTGGTGGTACCTCTGCCGAGAAGAACCTGCTGACAGTTAAGCTCGCTTCTATCAAGTTCTACGATGGTCTGCCCACAACGGGCGACGAGACTGGTCGCGCATTCCGTGATGTCGATTTGGAGCAGAAACTGCTTAAGGAAGCCCATAAGATTGGTTTGGGTGCTCAGTTCGGTGGTAAGTATCTGGCTCACGACATCCGCGTCGTTCGTCTGCCTCGTCATGGTGCCAGCTGTCCTATCGGTATGGGTGTCAGCTGCTCTGCCGACCGTAACATCAAGGCTAAGATCAATGCCGATGGTATCTGGTTGGAGAAGATGGACTCGAACCCCTCCGAGCTGATTCCTGCCGAGTATGCTAAGGCTGGCGAGGGTGCCAACACTATCACCATCGACCTGAACGAGGGTATCGATGCTGTTCGCAAGGAGCTGTCTAAGTATCCTGTTTCTACCCGTGTCAACCTGAAGGGAACTATCATCGTCGCTCGTGATATTGCTCACGCTAAACTGAAGGCTCGTCTCGATGCTGGCGAGGGATTGCCCGACTACTTCAAGAAGTATCCGGTGCTCTATGCTGGTCCGGCCAAGACGCCAGAGGGCTATCCTTGTGGTTCGATGGGCCCGACAACAGCCAACCGTATGGATCCATACGTCGACGAGTTCCAGTCGTTAGGTGCTTCGCTCGTCATGATTGCCAAGGGTAACCGTTCAGACGTAGTGACCGAGGCTTGTAAGAAGTACGGTGGCTTCTATCTGGGCAGTATTGGCGGTGTCGCAGCCGTTCTCTCTCAGAGCTCCATCAAGAGCATTGAGTGCGTCGAGTATCCGGAGCTGGGTATGGAGGCTGTGTGGAAGATTGATGTTGAAGACTTCCCTGCATTCATCCTGGTCGATGACAAGGGTAATGACTTCTTCAAGACGCTTAAACCTTGGACACCTTGTAAAGGGTAAAAAAGTAAAAGGGTAAAAAAGGTAAGGAAGTAAAGGCGTATGAAACTGAAGAATACTATGGGTGTTAGATGCATGGTAAAGTGTTTATTACTCTTTTACCTTTTTACCTTTTTACCTTTAAATTTGGTAGCACAGGATTATTCTGTGCGACAAGGATGTCGCCGTGGCGTGCTGCTGCCGACCACGCGCTCTCAGCGTGCATCGTCATCAGAGTTTCCTGCAGGTGGTGACTTCTATCATGGCGATCGTCATCAATTGGTGGTGCTGGTATCTTTCCCCGACCAGAAATTCCAGGGCGACGAGGCAGCGACTCTGACCAAATGGGACAAGATTTTCAATGCTGAGGATTATCACGAGGGTTCGTTCGTAGGCTCTGTTCATGACTATTTCTATGCCCAGAGCTACGGCAAGTTCAACCTCATATTCGACCTCATTTATGTTATGTTGCCCGACTCCTGTAAGAAGTATCGTAGTACAGCACAGCACGACGAGTATTCGCAGTATATGGTCGATGACATCGTCGATACCCTGCAGACGCTCGACATCGATTGGAGCCGGTACGACTGGAATGGTAATGGCTTTGTCAACCAGTTGCTCATTGTCTATGCTGGCAAGGGTATGAATGCTGGTGGTGGTTCGAACACCATCTGGCCCCACCAGTGGTGGCTCAGCAAGCATTTGAAGAATCCTGATAACCAGTGGGAAGGCTATCGCGGCTACCGTACTGTTTCCCATGGCGACAAGCAGTTCATCATCGACTGCTATTGCTGTATGCAGGAAGTTGTAAATGTTTCAAGTGTGAAGACGCCCTTTGGCACCATCTGCCACGAATACACCCACTGTTTCGGATTCCCCGACTTCTATAATGGTTCTACCAAATATGTTGGTGAGTGGGACCTCATGGACAGCGGTAATTACGGCAATTATGGTTATTGTCCAACAAGCTATTCAGCCCATGAGCGCTGGCTGATGGGATGGCTCGAACCCGTCGAACTGACTGATGCTACTGAAATCAGTAATATGCAGGCCCTTACCGACGAACCGCAGGCCTACCTTATTCGTAATGATGGCTATGCCGATGAATATTATATCGTCGAGAATCGTCAGAAGCAGGGCTGGGACAGTAATCTGACCGGCAGTGGTCTCATTGTGTTCCATATCGACTTTGACGAGGAGATTTGGGCGGGCTTAAAAGACTATGCCAATTCCTCAAAAGTGAAGCGCTACACCATCTTTCCTGCCAACAACAAGTCCGTTTCTTATAACGGTGGCTGGTCCTATCCCTATACACTCAATGACTCTGTGTGGAACGACTCGCTCACCAACACGTCCGTGCCTGCTGCCACGCTCATCCATGCCAACACCGACGGTACGCTGTTTATGAACAAGCCGCTTTACGACATGAACGTCGAAAACGGTCTCGCCTCCTTCCGCTTCGCTGTTGGCACGCCGACCGCCATTCGGGAACGTCAAGCCGAAGGCCGTCCGCAGGAACTCTACCGTCTGGGGCCCGTCAGCATCCAGCGCTATCCTAATGGTGAAATAAAAAAAGTGATGAAGCACTAAGCTTCATCACTTTTCTTTTTCACCTTCATTTTTAATTCCTGAATACCAGTCCGTCACCGAACTCATCGATGATGATGGGTTTTTCGCGATTGACTTCATCAGCCAGAATCTTGCGCGACAGGTCGTTAAGTACCAGCTGTTGGATGGCACGCTTGACGGGACGGGCACCGAAGTCGGGGTCGTAGCCCTCCTTGGCGAGATAGCTGATGGCTGCCTCGGTGGTTTCCAAACGGATGCCCTGCGGTTCGAGCATGTCGGTCACCTTCTTCATCTGCAGACGGACAACGTCGGCAATCTGCTCCTGTGTGAGCGGCGTGAAGGTGATGATCTCGTCGATACGGTTCAGGAACTCAGGACGCATGGTCAGTCGCAGTTGCTCGTGCGTGGCGTTCGAGGTCATGATGATGATGGTGTTCTTGAAGTTGGCGGTGCGCCCCTTGTTGTCTGTCAGTCGTCCATCGTCCAATACCTGCAATAGGATGTTGAACACGTCGGGATGAGCCTTTTCAATCTCGTCGAACAGCACAACGGAGTACGGCTTCCTGCGCACAGCCTCTGTCAACTGACCACCCTCATCGTAGCCTACATAGCCCGGAGGTGCACCAACCAGTCGGGAGACGGTATGCTTCTCCTGATACTCCGACATATCGATACGTGTCATCATCGTCTCGTCGTTGAACAGGTATTCGGCCAGTGTCTTGGCCAGTTCCGTCTTACCTACACCTGTTGTACCTAAGAAGATGAACGAGGCGATAGGACGTTTGGGGTCTTGCAGTCCTGCACGAGAACGACGCACGGCATCCGAGACAGCTGTGATGGCTTCGTCCTGACCAATGACACGACGGTGCAGCTCTTCTTCGAGGTGTAGCAGTTTTTCGCGTTCGCTCTGCATCATACGTGTCACGGGAATGCCCGTCCAACGGCTTACAACTTCGGCGATATCGTCAGCAGTGACCTCTTCGCGAACGAGGCGGGAGCCCGACGGAGATCCGTCGGGAACGTTGGCGTCTAACTGACGCTGGATGGCGGTAATGTCGTCCTCGAGGGCCTTGAGTTTCGAATAGCGGATTTCGGCCACCTTACCATAGTCGCCCTCGCGCTCAGCACGCTCAGCTTCGTATTTCAGGTTCTCCATCTCCTGCTTGTCCTGTTGGATTTTGTTTACCAGCTGGCGTTCGCCTTCCCATTTGGCACGGAACTGCGTCTCTTGCTCTTTGAGTTCCGCTATCTCCTTGTCCAACTGGGCAATCTTGGGTTCGTCACTTTCACGTTTGATGGCCTCGCGCTCAATCTCCAGCTGCGACAGACGGCGGGTGATTTCATCCAGTTCTTCGGGCACTGAGTCGCGCTCCATACGTAGTTTGGCGGCAGCTTCATCCATCAGGTCAATGGCCTTGTCGGGCAGGAAGCGCTCAGAGATGTAACGCTCAGAGAGTTGTACGGCAGCGATGCAGGCGTCGTCCTGGATACGCACCTTGTGGTGGTTCTCGTAACGCTCCTTCAGACCACGGAGGATAGAGATAGCCGAGAGCTCATCGGGTTCGTCAACCATCACCGTCTGGAAACGACGCTCCAAGGCCTTATCCTTTTCAAAGTATTTTTGATACTCGTTCAGTGTCGTGGCACCAATGGCACGCAGTTCACCACGAGCTAGGGCAGGTTTCAAGATGTTGGCAGCATCCATGGCACCCTCGCCACCGCCAGCACCTACCAACGTATGGATTTCATCAATAAACAGGATGATACGTCCTTCAGCTTTTGTCACCTCGTTGATGACCGACTTCAGACGCTCCTCGAATTCACCTTTGTACTTGGCACCAGCCACCAGCGCTCCCATATCCAATGAATAGACCTGCTTGTCCTTCAGGTTCTCGGGTACGTCACCACGCACGATACGACCAGCCAGTCCCTCGACAATAGCCGTCTTACCCGTACCAGGTTCACCAATCAGAATTGGGTTGTTCTTGGTACGACGCGACAGAATCTGTAACAGTCGGCGAATCTCGTCGTCACGACCTATGACGGGGTCGAGCTTGCCCTGACGAGCCAGGTCTACGAGGTTCTTGGCATACTTTTCCAATGACTGGTAGTTGTCGTCAGCACTCTGGCTCTGCACCTTCTGACCTTGGCGCAGTTCTTGAATGGCTTGCAGCATGTCTTTCTCCGTACAGCCCGCATCCTTCATGATACGCGAGGCGGTGGAGTTGACGGACAATAGAGCCAACAGAATTGGCTCACACGCTACGAACTCGTCGCCCATCTTTTGTGACTGTTCTTGTGCACGTACTAATACATTATTACTATCATTTGAGAGATACGGCTGTCCGCCCTGAACACGTGGCAGGTGTTTGATTTCCTGATCTACGAGCATGTCAATCTGCTGGGCATTCACGCTGAGTTTTTGGAAGATGAAGGTCGTGACGTCCTTCGCCTTCTCCAATATACCTTTCAGTATGTGTACAGGTTCGATGACCTGCTGACCGTTCAGCTGTGCAGTATTCACTGCCTGCTGTACGGCCTCTTGCGCTTTAATTGTAAACTTGTCTAATGTCATAGTTTTGTCCTCCAATTTTTATTGTTTATCTGCTAACCGGCGGACAAAATGTGTGCCGATAAAGAAGAAACCGACAAAACGTCAGAAATGTCTGCCGATTTGTCGGTTATGTCAACGTTCATCGACCAACGTTCAACGTTTCTTCCCGTGGTCGTTTATCATCTTGATGGTGAAGATAATCACACTACAAGTGAACGTGATGAGGTTGGTGAGTAGCAGATAGTAGTTTTCAATGAGCAAGCCCTGCACTACGAAGGCAAAGCAGCCAATAGCCATCATGATGAAACCTGGCAGCGAGATGCCGTCCGTGTTACGCGTGCGAATAGTCTGAATAGCCTGTGGCAAATAGCCGAGGATTAAGCCGATGCTGGCAATCCATCCGCAAAGGTGAATTAGAAATTCTTTATCCATAGTCATTAAATTTATAGTTATATGGGGCAAAGATACAAAAAAAAGTGAAAAGTGAAAAGAGAAATATGAAAAATTTACTATCAGATTTCAAAATAATTCGTAATTCCTAATTCGTAATTCCTAATTTATTAGTATCTTTGCAGCAATAAGTTAACAAATCAGTACTATTTCACGATGAAAAAGGTTTATAAGGCACATATTCTTTTTACAAAAGAAAAGGATCATTTCGAGGTGTTTGAGAATGGCTATATTGCTGTGGAGAACGGCAAGGTGTTGGGCGTTGCAAACAGTTTGGATGAACTCAACGTTCAACGTTCAACGTTCAACGTCCACGATGCAGAAGTTATCGACTTTGGCAACAAACTGTTGATTCCAGCCATGAACGACATGCATGTGCATGCCCCTCAGGTGCATAATCAGGGTGTGGCCATGGACTTGGAACTGTTGCCTTGGTTGCAGAACTACACCTTCCCAGAGGAGTCGAAGTATGCCGATACGGCGTATGCCGAGCGCATGTATCGTCGTTTCATTCATACCCAATGGTTGTTTGGTACCATGCGTAGCGTTGCTTTCGGTACTGTCCATACGGAGAGTACCCGTGTCCTGATGAAACTGTATCTGGAGGCAGGTATGGGAGCATTGGTCGGTAAGGTGGCCATGAACCGTAACTGTCCTGAGGCTCTTTGCGAGGATGTGGAAGCCGCTGTCGAAGGCATGGAGCAGCTTATCGCAGAATTCCCTCAACTTTCAACTATCAACTCTCATCTTTCAACTTCACTTGTCCGTCCTATCATCACCCCTCGCTTCGTCCCGTCGTGTACACCAGAACTGCTGAAGGCCTGTGGTGAACTGGCTAAGAAATACCAGTTGCCCGTTCAGTCGCACCTGTCGGAGAATACCTCTGAGATAGCCTGGGTACAGGATTTGGAAAAGGAAAGTACCAGCTATGGCGATGCCTATAATCGCTACGGACTCTTTGGACAGACACCCACTATCATGGCCCATTGTGTATGGACTTCTGGTAGTGAGCTGGAGCTGATGAAGCGCAACAAGGTGATGGTGGCCCACTGTCCTACTTCGAACTTCAACCTGTCGTCGGGTATGGCTCCCCTTCGTACCTTCCTCGACGAGGGACTGCCCATTGGCTTGGGCAGCGACATCAGCGGCGGTCACGACCTCAACATGTTCCGCATGTTGGTCTATGCCATTCAGGTCAGCAAGATGCACTATCAGCTCGACCACAGTAAGGCATTCTTGACGCTGTCCGAGATTTTCTGGATTGCCACCAAGTCGGCAGGTAGTTTCTTCGGCAAGGTGGGCAGTTTCGAGCCTGGCTACGACTTTGACGCATTGGTCATCGACGATGCCGTGCTCTATCCTGATGAGTATTCGCTGCAACACCGCCTGGAGCGTTTTATCTATGTAGGTGATGACCGCCAGATTGTACATCGCTTCTGTCGTGGTCAGGAGATAGCAGAACCCAAAGTCTTTTAAAAGGTAAAAAAGTAAAAAGGTAAAAATTAAGAATGAAGAATTTAGATACTCGTCGGACTATCCGCAAATATAGTGAACAACCCGTCAGCGAGGCATTGCTGAATCGTCTCATGACGGAGGCTGCCCGTACGCAAACCATGGGCAACCTCCAGTTGTATAGCGTGGTAGTGACACGTTCAGGCGCTATGAAGCAACGTTTGGCACCTGCCCATTTCAATCAGCCTATGGTGACTGAGGCTCCTGTGGTGCTGACCATCTGCGCTGATTTCCATCGTACCACACGTTGGTGCGAGGAACGTCAGGCCAATCCCGGCTACGACAACTTCCTGTCGTTCCAGAATGCCGCCATCGACGCTCTGCTCTATACGCAGACTCTGTGTAATCTGATGGACGAGGAGGGACTGGGCTACTGTTATCTGGGAACTACCGTCTACCAGCCCATGCAGATTATCGACGTGTTGCAGTTGCCAAAACTCGTGATGCCTGTTGCTACACTGACGGTCGGATGGCCCGCTGAGCAACCGCCATTGTCGGATCGACTGCCCTTGGAGAGTTTCGTACATAGCGAGACCTACCACAAGCCGACCGCTGCAGATATTGATGCCTATTACGGCTATAAGGAACAGTTGCCCGAGAACCAGCACTTTGTGGAGATTAACCACAAGCAGACTTTGGCGCAGATATTCACGGATATCCGCTATACCAAGGCCGATAACGAGGCCATGTCAGAAGGACTGAAAGAAGCCCTGAAGGCTCAGGGATTTTTCTAATTTCTCATTTTTCAATAAGTATTCTTGCATCCACGGCAACAACGTCGTTTTCGTCCGCCAGCAGTGGATTGATATCTATCTCCTTGATTTCCGTGGCAAAACGGAGTAGGGTAGACAGGCGGACAATGATGTCGGCATACTTCTGCTCGTTGATGCCCTGTTGTCCACGCGTACCTTTTATTATTTTATAGCCACGCAGCGAGTGAATCATCGAGTAGGCTTCGCCATAAGTCAATGGTGCCAAACCGGATGACACATCCTTGAGCACCTCGACGAAAATGCCGCCCAAACCACAGAGTACCACATGTCCGAAACGCTCTTCGTACTTGGCACCGATAAACAGCTCGGTACCCTTTAGCATCTTCTGAACCATGACGCCTGTGGCATCCTGAATCTGCATCATACGGTCGAACTCCAACGCCAGATGCTTTTCTGTACGGATGTTCAGGGCTACACCACCTACGTCACTCTTGTGCACAGGACCTACCACCTTGGCTACGACAGGATAGCCCACCTGATTGGCAAAGGCCATGAGCTCTTCTTTCGACGTGCTGACCATCTCAGGCACAAGAGGAATGCCTGCGCAGGAGAGAATGTCGCGTACTGTCTGTGGTGGCACGTAGCCATTATTCTCGATGCTAAAGATGATTTTGTTCAGTCTGGGAATATCGATGCCGTAGAGCTGTACCTCTTGTGGTGCAGGCTTGGGCGTACGCATAATCTGCGACAGTGCAGTGGCCAGCGTCACTTCGTCGCTGAAGTTGACGTGACCTTTCTGCAGGAATTCTGCAACTTCGGGTCCTGCGGTATGCAGACTCGGCAGGATGGGGAAGATGGGCTTCTTGCACTCCAGCATCTTCTGGTGCAGCACCTCATAAGCCTCGTAGAGTTGCGTCAGTCCAGGTGTGCCATAGATGACGGCAATGGCATCGATATTATCGAAACGCTGCTCGCAATAGTCGATGGCAATGCCCAGCTGCTCAGCCGTTCCTGTGGCGAGGATGTCGATGGGGTTGGCCACCGCTGAGCCAGGGAACAGTTTATCCTTTAGCTCTAATGCGGCAGCTGTTGTCTCTGTTGTCTCTGTTGTCGTTATTAAAGAAGGAACGTTCAATCCTCCCTTCGACAGTGCATCCGTCAGCATCACGCCAGGACCGCCGGCATGTGTGACGATGGCAAAGTTCTTGCCCTTCAGCTCAGGCAGGGTGAAAATACAGCCTACCGTAGTCAGTTCTTCGCGTGAAAAACAGCGTACGATGCCAGCCTTACGGAACAGCGCTTCTACTGCAGAATCAGAAGAAGCAATAGCGCCCGTGTGACTCGATGCCGCACGGCTGCCGCTCTCCGACGAACCTGCTTTGATGGCTGCTATGCGACATCCTTTGCGTATCAGACTGCTGGCATGGAACAGCAGTTTGTCAGGATTCGAGATATTCTCAATATACAGTAGTTTGACTTTCGAGTCCGTCTCAGGGTCGAAATGCTCGTCCATATACTGCAGCACGTCCTCAATACCAATCTGTTTGCCGTTACCTATCGACCACACGCTATTGAACTGCAAGCCTTTGATGACAGCACTCTCCAGAATAAAAACTGCCGTAGCACCCGAGCCGCTGACAAAATCGACCCCCTGCGGATTCAGCTTAGGAATGGGTTTCGTAAATACCGAGTGATGGTTGCGGTTCAGCAGACCAATACAGTTCGGACCAATCAAGGCTGCGCCATACTGTTTGCAGACGTCCAGAATCTTCTGCTCCAGTTCGGCACCAGCCTTTGTCTCCTCGCTGAAACCAGCCGAGATGATGATGAAAGCGCGCGTCTGCTTCTCTTTGGCCAGCAGTTCCACGTACTCCGGACAGTATTTCGCAGCTACCACAAGAATGGCCAATTCTGTAGGTGGCAACTCCCTTGCATCGTGGAACACCTTGATGCCCTGCACCTCGTCCTCTTTCGGATTGACGATACGCAGCGTACCCTTGTAGCCACCACCCAGTAGGTTGCGCACCACTGCACCACCTGGCTTATGCACATTGTTTGAACCGCCAATGATGGCGATACTCTTAGGATTTAATAGTTGTTGGTTAATCATATTATGAATAACGATTTTTGAATTACGAATTATGAATTACGAATTATGAATTACAAATGGTGTACAATTTCTGATGTAAATTGGTATTTCTTCCGCCTTGGCATCATGGCCTGTTATGGTCAGACGGACGATGGCGCCTCGGCGGTTGATATCGCGCTTCGGGTCGAAGATGAAGTTGCCCAAGCCGTAGTAGATGGGCTTTTCGTGATACCACTCCATTGGTTGCTTGGTATGGGTGTGGTGGCATACTAAGCAGTCGGCTCCCGCATCTATCAGACGGTGGGCATCGTAGCGCTGGCGAGGTACAACCTCTACATGGTTCTCCCATCCCCAGTGCAGGCTGACGATGATGTAACACTTGGGATCGTTACGTCGAAGTTGGGCTATCTGCTGACACAGTGAATCAATACTCTGCTGACTGACGCACGGCTTGTCTGGCAGGTGGGCAAAGTTCTCCAATGCCAGTTGCAGCGATGCCACGAGCCATACCCGTCGTGGTGTCTCGCTGAGGAGTACGGGTTTTGTGGCTTCCTGCATGTTACGACCTGCGCCGAAGGGTACGATACCTGCTTTCAGGATGTTCTGATATGTGTCCAGCAACCCTTCGCGCCCTTGGTCTATCGAGTGGTTGTTGGCCAGATTCAGGTGTGTTATCCCATGCCGTTTCAGGTCTGTGAGCCATTCCGGTTCTGCCCTGAAGATGTACTGTTTGAACACTGGCGCCTTGATTTTCGTAGCAGGACACTCAAGATTGCCTACCACCACATCGGACGATTGCAGCACGGAGTCGATGTCAGGCGAGAAAAGCTGGTCGATACCCTGACGGTCAATGACTTGGCGCACCCCGCGGTCCAGCAGGATGTCGCCAGTCAGTGTGATGACTAATGAACTAACAGCCAGTGCTATAGAAATAACTCTCATCCGGCTTGGGTGTCTGAGCAGGTTTCAGTGGTACGATGATGTCCTGCATCCACGTGGGACGTCCCTCGTCAGGATACGTCTCCAAGTTCTTCTGCCACTCTTCGTCAGTCAGTCGCAGGATGTCCAAAGCACGCCGTGTCTCACGATACGAGAGCACAGCGCCTCGCATCAGCCACAGGTAACCGTCGACCTCCACAACGCAGTATATCTCGTCAGCCAATCCCACAGCCACGTACATCACACACTTCTCAGGGTTGTTGAGCGAATTGGCGGTATAGACGTCGGCAATGAGTGCCACCTTGCGGTCGGTACCCTCAACGTCGTTCCAGCCCATGAGGTACTGCTCTTCGTCGCGTACCAGGTCGAGCGAGATGTTTTCGAATGTGGCACCGATATGTTTCAGAGCGTCGTAGTCGGCGTCGTCCAACTTCTTCCCAGCCAACTCTTCCTGACTGACGCGCAACAGGAACTGAGCCTCCTCGCGCAGACGCTCCGTGGCACGCTTACCCTTTTCTGTGGTCAGATGGTGGCGTTCCAGTACGTCTGCAGTAGCATCAAGCAGACTGATGGCCTTGCGCCAGAACTTGACGTTAGGCTCTACATAACCCGTCACGACTGGCTCGGGTGGACCACCACCGCCACACTCGGCACCAAACGGTTGTTTGGCATACAGGATGGCGTCGTGTTTCAGTTCGGCCCATGAGGCCAGGGCAGCGTTCAGGTCTTTCTTCTGCCATTCAGGAGTAAGCATAAAGTAAGGATAGCCGTCGCTGGTTTCGTGTAGTGTCTTCACGGCATCCATCCAGCGGTTGCTGATGGTCTGTTGCCAGTCAATCTCCTTCATGCGTTGCTTCATACGACTCAGTGCGGGTACAAAGCCGTCCCACTTCTGGGCTTCCTTCAGTTCGTCCAACAGGATGCGCTCTGCTGAGGCTACACCCATAGATGCCATCACGTCCAGACCTTTGGGCAGGGCACGCTTCGTCGGACGGCTGTCGTAGTCCACCATCTCCTGCAACACCTCGCCATCGGGCATGTAGCGCTGAGGCAGCAGGTTGATCTTGTAGGGACTGCTGATTTCGAATTTGGGCTTTATGCGCGTCTGTTGCTGGGCCAGCGACTCAATCTCGCCACGTAACTGTTTCATGGCCTTCTTGTCCTTCAGTAACTCACAGGCCTTGCGACCTTTTATGAGGTCGTACACCTGCATGATGGTGATATTGTCAGGTGTACCAAAAAGCCACGTCATGGGTTCAAACAGCTGCTGGTAGAGCTGTCGCATCTGAGCATCGCTGCCTACCAAATCAGCCAGTAGAATGGCATTCTGCAACTGCGAAGGTACATCCGTGCCGAAAGGCACCGTCTGCAACCACATCATGGCGTGGAAGTAGGTCTTTAGGGTGTCGTTACGCGTATAGTGGCCACGTGGACGGAACAGCTGATAGTTGAAGGGGACCTCTTTAAAACCCAGGAATTCCGACATGTCGGCCTTGTAGGTCGTCGATTTCTTTACCTCATCAGCTACCGTGCCCTCAGCACCCTCTTGACCAGTTATCAAGGCATAACCTACATCGAAGTAGGTCTTGAGCCATTGGGCGTTAGCTTTTGGCATTTGGCCGTTAGCTGTCAACTGCTGGCCACGCTGACACAGTTTCTTCACCACGTTGTGCAGCTTCTGCTGTTCCACGTCACGTAGTAGACAGTCGAAGTAGAGGTGGTATAGTTGCAGGTAGAGGTCGGTGGTCACGAAGTTGGGGAAGTTGGTGTAGTCGTTGCTCTCGTACAATTGGAACAGCTGGTCGTGCTTGGCAGGTACGATAGCAAAGCCGTTGCGCCCCAGCTTGTCCTTCAGCGGGGCTGGGTACTCCTTCAACTGCATGTTGTTTACCACGTTGTCCATATTGACACGATAGCCGCTCTGCGAGGGCGTGAAGTTCTGCTTTTTCAACTCCTTTTCGCGTGCCAACAGCATGCTGATGAATGCCTGCTCGGCCTTCGTGGTCTTGAAGGGCACCTTGGCGTCAGCCTTGTAGTAGGTGTCGCGATAGTCCTCGTTCTCGTTGTATTCCATAAGGTCCTCCACCTTCTCCCAGCGTTTTTCCATCAGCGAGTCGTACCATGACGTACTCTGGAATACACCACGCAGAAAGGCGTCGCGGAAGGGATAGCCGTGGCGGGCATAGAAACTGTTGCGCAGCACACGTAGCTCCGTAATGTTCAGTCGCGAGATGTCCTGACTCAGGTCAATACGTTTGTTCAACTGCTCTACGTCGATGTTACCCTTACCGGGGATTATCACGCGCTGCTTGGTCTGTGCCGTAACCGTCAGAGCCGTCAGGCACAACATAGTTGCTAAAATAGTTTTCTTCATCATATCATAACTTTCAACTTTCAACTTTCACCTCTCAAACGCCTCCAAAGCTTTTGCTTCGTCAACGTTTTTAGCGAGGTAACGCTCGAACGCCACGCCAAAACCGCTCCAGCGGTATTCCGCCACCGTATATTCACCCTTGGCGTTGGTTTCCAGGCTACGCACGCATCCGTTGCGGAAGTGGAAATCCTGCAACGTACCGCCCAGTTTCGAACCTAACCACATCGGTCGCACCAGTCCTTCGTAGTTCTTGAAGATAAACAGGCGCCGTCCCATTTCCGGGTAGAAGCGTGTAGGCTTGATGACACCCACCAGAGCCTCTATGGTTCCGTTGCCGTCCACGTCGCCCGTCTCCATGCGATATACGGGGTAGGGCAGTCGCCACTGGTTCGTCGTTGATTCTGTTGTCAGTGTCAGCACATACAGCGAATCCGTCTGTCGTTGCAGCGAAAAGGTCTGTGCCTGACAACCAATAACCGTTAACCAATAACCAATAACCGTTATCAGCCACTTCATACCAGAACTATCGATTTGACGGGGGCGGACACCAGTGTGGATTCTGGAAAAAAGTAGCCCAGGCGCAGCACGAAGGCTATCTTTTGTCCCTTTTCCGCCTGCGCACCAGTAGGTTCCGCGTCCAGTGTGTCGTCGAAGTTACCGCCTACAGCTCCTCTGACGCAGTCGGGATAGCTCAGTGCCGGGTCGCCCATACTAACCAGACAGGCATTGATAAACGGTACCTGCGTCGCCAGGAATCGCTCTATGTCGTCAGCCAAAGCCTTGACGTCCTCGCCAGCGTTTGTCAATTCGGGCTTTTCGCCGTTCATGGCCAGCCATTTCACCAGCGGTTGTAAGGCTTCACGCTCGCGTCGCATGTCGTAGATGCGGTCGTCCAGTGATATAAAGGAACGTATGGCTTCGTTGTACACCATCATCTGTTCGGCAGTCAGGTGCTTACTATGTTCCTCCTTCTCCTGTGCCTGACGTTCTTTCCGTTTCTCGCGAATCTTCAGAAATGCCGTTGCACCAGCGGCAACAGCCGTTACACCTAAGGTGGCCAAAGCGGCCCATGCAGACTTATTGTTCTTCAGTTCCATTGTAATAATCGTTTAAGTTTCTGCAAAGATACGATTAAGTGAGCAAAAAAACAAATTTTATTTGATTTTTTTCGAACGTGAGTATCTTCACCAAGGGTGAAAGATACGATTAAGTGAGCAAAAAACCAAATTTTATTTGAGTTTTTTCTAATGCGTACTTATTACACCCCAACAATCGTTTACGTTGTTTTTCCGTTGAAAAGTGTTTGCCTTCTCTTCGTTTTATCTTATTTTTGCAGTACGAAATACGAACAAACTAATCTACTAAAAGAAAATGAAGAAGATTATTTTACTGGGATTGTTCACTTGTCTGACGTTGTTTACCCATGCTGGTGTCATTCAGATTGTCGAGGCCAGTGGTTGGCTGGAGTCTGCCTACGTCAAGTTTTCATTGTCGGACGATGCCAAGAGCTATAATGTATATATAAAAGGTGGACAGTTTGCCGACTATACCAAGATTGACGACCAGCTGGTACGCAACTACGGTACCTATGGACGTGCCGATGTGGTGGGTTTGCAGGCAGGCACATATACCATGAAGGTTGTGCCCGTTGCTGCTGGTGGCAAGGAACTCACCGATCAGGAAAACACCACCTCAGACCTGGAAGTGCGCAACTACAGTCGCGAGGGCTTTGCGTTTATGAATGGTTGTCCTGCCCCTGGTGCCTATAACAGCGATGGTACGCTGAAGCAGGGTTCCAAGGTGTTCTATGTCACGAAGAATACCGCCAAGACCATTACCACGACCGTCAAGACGGGTTCCAAGGCTACCAACATCACAACCTGCACAGGCATTCAGACCATCATCGATGCCTATCAAAAGGGTTACGACACTACGCCTATCGCCTTCCGCTTCATTGGACTGGTCACCGTGGACGATCTCGACAAAATCAGCAGTTCGGCAGAGGGCTTGCAGGTCAAGGGTAAGAAAGCCGACAGCGAGTTGAATATGACCTTCGAGGGCATTGGCGACGATGCTACCGTTCGTGGTTTCGGTTTCTTGGTGCGCAACGCCAAGAGTGTCGAGTTCCGCAACTTCGGCATTATGCGTTGCATGGACGACTGTATTTCGCTCGATACCGACAATTCCAATATTTGGGTTCACCATACCGATCAGTTCTATGGCAAGCATGGCAGCGGCGACCATGCCAAGGGCGACGGTGCTACCGACGTGAAGAGTGACTCGAAGTACGTCACCGTCTCGTACAACCGCTTTTGGGATACCGGCAAGTCCAATATGTTCGGCATGAAGTCTGAGAGTGGTCCTAACTACATCTCGTACGACCATAACTGGTTCGACCATTCTGACTCACGTCATCCACGTGTTCGCACCATGAGCGTCCACGTTTGGAACAACTACTTCGACAACTGTGCCAAGTACGGTGTAGGTGCTACTTCGGGTGCCAGCGTGTTTGTCGAGAACAACTACTTCCTGAAGACCAAGAAGCCCATCCTTGCATCTCTTCAGGGCACTGACGCCCAGGGCAGTGGCACTTTCTCTGGCGAGGACGGTGGCATGATCAAGTCCTATGGCAACTACTTCGACAAGACCATTTCCAACTTCAAGTACTATACCCAGAACAATCCCGCTTCTACAGGCTACGACGCCTATGAGACAGCGGCGCGCGACGAACAGGTGCCTGAGACGGAAGTGACCAAGGTGGGCGGCAAGAAGTACAACAATTTCGATACCAATACCTCACTGATGTATCCCTATACGCCTGCTGCTGCCGCTGATGTTCCTGCCCTCGTGACGGGTTACTACGGTGCAGGTCGTATGAATCATGGCGACTTCACCTATACCTTCAAGAACAATGTGGGCAACGACGATACCGACTCCGCCTACGACGCCACCCTTGGCTCGATGCTCGACAACTACCAGTCCCCGCTTGTCGGCTTCTTTGACGATGACCCCACGGGCATTTCCGAGGTAAGATGTAAGATGTCAGATGTCAGAAAAGGAATCTACGACCTGCAAGGCCGCAAGGTTTCGGAATCCGGAATTCGAAATTCGGAATTTAAAAAGGGTCTCTACATCGTAAATGGACGAAAAATCATGTGGCCTGTATTCATTCAATAGCTGGCTGTGCAGGGTATGCCTGCAGCAATAACGCGGTCGCGGATGGCATCGAGCTGTTCGCGACTGGCTTTTTCAAGTCCATGGGCTGGTGTCTCACGGTCGATGGTATAGACCATAACCTGCTGGGGCTTAATTTGACGGACAACATCAAGCCAAGGGGCGACATATTGTTCGCTGGTGTTGTCGACACTCTCGCCTTGGTACTGGCCGCGCATGAACATGGTCTGGATGATGATATGTCCGTTGAAGGCTTTCATGCGGTCGATGATGGCGTTGACGTTGTAGTGGCTGTTGGGACGGTCTACCTTATTAATATAGAGCGGGTCAACGGTGTCGAGCTTCAGGATGTTGTCGTCGACCTGCATCAGCGCGTCGTGAACGGACTGGCGATGAATCATGGTTGAGTTGGAGAGTACACAGACTTTGGCCTGTGGACAATACTGGTTGCGTAGGCGGATGGTGTCGCCAATAATCTCGGCAAAATGGGGATGGCACGTGGGTTCTCCATTACCTGCAAAGGTGAGCACGTCGGGCAACTGGCCCTCGGCAGTCATGCGTTGCAGCGTTTGTTCCAGTTTCTCGGCCACCTCGTCTCGCGTAGGAATAGGCAGAGAAGGGCGATGGTCGGCATTGAAGCCACACTCGCAATAGATGCAGTCGAAACTGCACACTTTGCCGTCGGCAGGCATCAGGTTGATGCCAAGCGAGATACCTAATCGGCGGCTATGAACGGGCCCGAAAATGGGCGATGGATAAATAATTGTGCTCATAACGCGTGCAAAATTACGATTTTTGTGTGAAAAAACAAAAATTTTTCACTTTTCACTTTTCATTTTTCACTTTATTTATTACCTTTGCACGAAATTAGGTGTATTACGTCTAAATGATATTATGAGTGATAAGAGAAAAAGCCCCCGCAACCGTCGAGGTATGCAGGTGGTAACGCTATGTATAAGTACGACGATGGTGTTGATTCTGCTGGGGATGGTAGTGTTCTCAGTGCTGTCTGCTCGCAACCTGTCTGCTCACATGAAAGAGCATCTAACCATGACTATTATCCTGAAGGATTCGGTGACAGTCAACGAGGCGCACCTGATGTGCCGCGATCTGTATCATCGTCCGTATAGTCGTAACATCGACTATATCAGTAAGGAACAGGCTCAGCGCGAACAGGTCAAGGAGTTGGGCAGTGACCCGTCGGAATTTCTGGGCTTTAACCCTTTCCCTGCTACGCTGGAGGTACAGCTGAAATCGGACTACGCCAATCGCGACTCGCTAAAATGGATTGTGAAGGAGGTGCAGAAGGACGATCGTGTCAGCGACATCAGTTATATGGAAGACCTGATGGATAAGGTGAACCGCAACCTCAGCCGTGTGAGCATCGTGTTGCTGGTGCTGGCGGTGTTGCTGACGTTTGTGTCGTTCTCGCTCATCAGCAATACCGTGCGTTTAAGCGTCTATGCCCGACGATTTGTCATCCATACGATGAAGCTGGTGGGCGCCTCGTGGGGCTTTATCCGCAGACCATTCCTAAAGCAGGCCATCTGGATTGGTGTGATAGCTGCCATACTGGCCATTGTCGTGTTGGGCGCATGTGTCTATGGACTGTTCCTGACGCAGCCTGGTATTGAAGAGGTGGTGACGTGGCAGGTGCTGGTCATCACAGCTGCAGCCGTGTTGGCTTTCGGCATCGTGATTACTGCGTTGTGCGCGTGGCTGGCAGTCAACAAGTTTCTGAAGATGACGGCAGGGGAGCTGTACAAGATTTGAGAAGTTAGAGAAGTTAGAGAAGTTAAGAAGTTAAAGAAGTTTATATAAAATGGATAAGAAAGAATTTGCATTTGGTCGCTTAAACTACATTCTGCTGGCAGTAGGCATGGCAGTGGTCATTATTGGTTTCTTGCTGATGAGTGGTAGTGGTTCGACGGATACGGCTTACGATCCCGACATTTTCAGTGCCCGCCGTATCAAGGTGGCTCCAGTGGTCTGCCTGTTGGGATTCGTTTCCATGATATATGCTGTCGTGTACCGTTCAAAGGCTGACAGCACGTATGATGACCAGAACAAGGAGGTTGAGGCATGACATGGTTTGAAGCACTCATTTTGGGGCTTATTCAGGGCTTGACGGAGTATCTTCCCGTCAGCAGCAGTGGTCATTTAGCTATCGGACAGGCACTGTTTGGTATGAATGATGGCGCTGACAATCTGATGTTCACCGTAGCAGTTCACGTCGCTACAGTTTTGTCGACAGTTGTCATTCTGTGGAGCGAGATAGACTGGATACTGAAGGGGCTCTTTAAGTTTAAGCTGAACGACGAGACGAAATACGTGCTCAATATCATTGTGTCGATGATTCCTGTGGGCGTCGTTGGTCTGTTGTTCAAGGATCAGGTAGAAGAAATATTCGGTTCAGGACTGCTGGTGGTGGGCTGTTGCCTGCTGATTACTGCAGCACTGCTGACTTTCTCGTATTACGCCAAGCCCCGTAAGAAGGAGAACATATCAATGAAGGATGCTTTCATCATCGGACTGGCGCAGGCTGTGGCCGTGCTGCCAGGTGTGTCACGTTCTGGCTCTACGATAGCCACTGGACTGCTGTTGGGCAACAAGAAGGAGTCGTTGGCGCAGTTCTCGTTCCTGATGGTCATTCCTCCCATTCTGGGCGAGGCCCTGCTCGACGTCATGAAGATGGTGAAGGGCGAGGACGTGATGGGTAACATTGAGACCCTGCCGCTCATGGTAGGCTTCGTGGCAGCATTCCTGGCTGGCTGTGTGGCCTGTAAATGGATGATTAATATCGTTAAACGTGGTAAACTGATCTACTTTGGCATCTATTGTGCCATTGTGGGTGTGGTAACCATCATCTGCTCGCTATTAGGATGAACTTTACAGAGGGTGAATTCATATATATCAACAAGCCTTACGGCATGACATCGTTCGGAGCGTTGGCTTTCGTGCGTACACGCGTATCCAAAAAGGTTGGCGTGCGACGCGTGAAGACTGGTCATGCAGGAACACTTGACCCTCTGGCTACAGGTGTACTCATACTCTGTACAGGCAAGAAGACCAAGGAGATAGAGCGCCTGCAACTGAATAGCAAGGAATATACCGCCACCCTGCAACTGGGAGCTACGACACCCAGTTACGATATGGAGCATGAGGTGAACGCGACGTATCCGACAGAGCACATCACGGAGTCGCTCATCCGTACTGTTCTTACCGATTTCGTAGGTGATATCCAACAGGTGCCGCCCTCGTATTCGGCCTGCAAGATTGGTGGTGACCGTGCCTATAAACTGAAACGCAAGGGCATGGAGGTGGAACTGAAACCCAAGACGGTGCATGTGGACGAGATAGAGTTGACGCACTTCGACCCTGAAAAGATGCAGATGAGCATCCGCGTCAGTTGTGGCAAGGGTACCTATATCCGCTCGTTGGCCCGTGACATCGGACGTGCATTGAACAGCGGTGCCTATCTGACAGCCCTCTGTCGTACGCGACTGGGTGATGTCGGCATTGACGATTGTATCACGCTGGATGACTTTCCCGCCTGGCTGGATGGCCAAGAAATCGAAATAATGAAATAATGAAATATCGAAAAAACAAAATAGGATGAAACTATCACAATTTAGATTCAAACTGCCCGAAGAGTCGATTGCTTTGGAGCCCCCTCACAAAGTGTTTAAGAACGAAGACGGTACTACAGAGAAAGTATATCGCCGTGATGAATGTCGCATGATGGTGGTACACCGCAAGAGTCAGACTCTCGAATTGTTTAAGACAGACGAAGAAGGCAAACCCACTGACGAGTTTATCCAGTTCCGTGACATCATCAACTACTTTGGTGAGGGTGATGCCATGATACTGAACGATACGAAGGTGTTCCCAGCCCGTCTCTATGGTACCAAGGAGAAGACTGATGCCAAAATCGAGGTGTTCCTGTTGCGCGAGTTGAATCCTGAGCTGCGCCTGTGGGATGTGCTGGTAGAACCGGCCCGCAAGATTCGTATCGGCAATAAGCTGTTCTTCGAGGATGACGGACCTATGGTGGCTGAGGTCATCGACAATACCACTAGTCGTGGTCGTACGCTTCGCTTCCTCTACGACTGTCCGCACGACGAGTTCAAGCGCGAGCTCTATGCCTTGGGGTCGGCACCTATTCCTCATTATATTATTGACCGTCGTGGCACCAGTGACGATGATACTGAGAACTTCCAGACCATCTTTGCCAAGAACGAGGGTGCTGTTACGGCACCAGCTTCAGGCATGCACTTCAGTCGTGAGCTGATGAAGCGTCTGGAAATCTATGGCGTCAGCTTCGGTTTCATCACCGTTCACTGTAGTCTGGGTTGCTTTGATCCTATTGAGGTGGAGGACTTGACCAAGCACAAGATGGGCTCTGAGCAGATGATTATTGGCAGTGAGGCCTGCGAGGTGGCTAACAAGGCCAAGAGCGAGGGGCATCACGTCTGTGTGGTGGGTGTCAGCACGATGCGTGCCGTCGAATCGTCGGTGGGTACTGACAGTCAGCTGAAGCCTTTCAACGGATGGACCAACAAGTTCATCTTCCCGCCATACGACTTCCAACTGGCCGATTCGATGGTGGCCAACTTCTATCATTCGGAGTCGACAATGCTTATGGAGACCGCTGCATTTGGTGGCTATGATCTCATCATGGAGGCCTACGAGACGGCTGTCGAAAATGGCTATAAGTTCGGCTGCTATGGCGACTGCATGCTGATTTTGGATGATTAACCATCAGGTATATCTTGGATTGGGCTCGAATCTGGGTGATGGTAGAAAGAACCTGGAGCGTGCCATCCGCTTGATAGACGACAGGGTGGGGCAGGTGACCCGCCAGTCTTCGTTCATCGAGACGGAACCTTGGGGCTTTGAGTCGCCCAACAAGTTCATGAATGCGGTCATCCTCTGCGAGACGACAAAGACACCGCGTGAGGTGCTCAAGCTGACACAACAGATAGAACGTGACATGGGGCGCCGTAAAAAGAGTGTGGCTGGCGGATATGCCGACAGACCAATCGACATTGACATCCTGCTCTACGACGACCTGAACGTTGACGAGCCCGACCTGAAGATTCCCCATCCGCTGATGCATGAACGCGACTTCGTGATGCGACCTTTGAATGAGATAAAACTTTTATAAACAAACTGCGTATGAAAAAACTAATCGTAACACTAATCGCTGCCCTTATGGTGGTCAGCGGTTTTGCCGCCGATAATGGTGGTAACCCCTACAAGAAGTACACGGAGAAACTGCCGTTCCAGATGCCTGAGGTCAGTGCTCCCGTCATTCCTGCCTACACGGTGAACTTAAAGAAGTTTGGTGCCTTGGGTGATGGTGTCGCGCTGAATACCAAGGCCTTCGAGAAGGCTATTGCTGCTCTGTCTAAAAAGGGCGGTGGCCATCTGGTAGTGCCTGCTGGCGTATGGCTCACTGGACCTATCGTGCTCAAGTCGAACATCGACCTCCACCTGGAAATGGGTGCTGTCATCCAGTTCTCTGGCGACGAGTCGCTCTATCCTGTCATCAAGACCTCGTTCGAGGGCTTGGACACGCGTCGCTGTCAGTCGCCCCTCTCTGCCAATGGTGCAGAAAACATCTCTATCACGGGTAAGGGTGTCATCGATGGTAATGGTCAGTTCTGGCGTCCCGTCAAGAAGAGTAAGATGACAGAAAGCCAGTGGAAGGAAGTGTTGGCACGTCCGGGTGGCGTCGAGTCCAAGAAAGGCTACTGGGTGCCCAATCAGGCATACGCTGACGCTGAGAAGAGTGCCAACATGAACGTGCCCAAGGCTTCGACAGAGGAAGAGTGGAACGCCATCAAGCGTTTCCTGCGTCCTGTCATGGTGTCGCTGGTCAACTGCAAGAACGTCTTGCTGCAGGGCGTCATCTTCCAGAATTCGCCTGCATGGAACCTCCACCCGCTGATGTGCGAGAACGTCATCATCGACGATGTGTTGGCCCGTAATCCTGCATACGCTCAGAATGGCGATGCCCTTGACCTTGAGTCGTGTAAGAATGCGCTCATCGTCAACTCGAAGTTCGATGCTGGCGACGATGGCATCTGCATCAAGAGCGGTAAGGACAAGGACGGACGCCTGCGTGGTCGCCCATGCGAGAATGTCGTTGTCGATGGCTGCACCGTATTTGCCGGTCATGGTGGCTTTGTGGTAGGTTCAGAGATGAGCGGCGGCGTAAAGAATATTCTCGTCGAGAATTGCCAGTTCCTGGGTACTGACGTAGGTCTGCGCTTCAAGTCCACACGTGGTCGTGGCGGTATCGTCGAAAATATCTTTATCGACAATGTCTCGATGACAGATATCAAGACAGATGCCATCACGTTCAATATGTACTATGGTGGCAAGTCAGTGGCCGAGATGCTGGCTGATGGCGATAATCCCGACAACGTGACCAAGATGCCCGTCACGGAGGAAACACCTATCTTCCGCAATATCGACATCAAGAACATTGTCTGCAATGGTGCCGGACGTGCCATGGAGTTCAATGGTCTGCCAGAGATGCCCATCAACGGCATCCGCCTGCAGAACATCAACATCATAGCCAAAAGCGATGCTGTGTTCAACAACTGTCAGAATATCAAGCAGCGCAACGTCCATATCACGGTGAAGTAAAAAAGTAAAGCCTCGCAATGATTTGCGGGGCTTTCTTTTACTTCTTACCTTTCTTCTTTTTCTCTTCCTCTGGCGGCATGACGGTAATGCGTCGGTTGGTGGGGTCGCTCATGACGTCGCGGACAATGTCGGTGACCTGTTGTTTCAGTTCGTTGATGAACTGCTGGGCATCGTATGTCTGGTGCTCAATGTCGCGCAACTTCTTTTCCCAAATACCAGTGAGTTCACAGCTTTTGAGAAGGTCTTCGCGAATTAGGTCGATGAGTTCGATGCCTGTCGGTGTGGCCACCAGTCGTTTGCGCTCGCGGCGGATATAGTGGCGTTTGAACAGTGTCTCGATAATCGAGGCACGCGATGACGGACGTCCGATGCCGTTCTCCTTCATGGCAGCACGCAGCGTTTCGTCTTCGACGAACTTACCTGCCGTTTCCATCGCACGCAACAGCGAGGCTTCATTATAATAAGGTGGCGGCGTCGTCATCTTCTCGGTCAGGGTAGGCGTGTGTTCGCCCGTCTCGCCCTTGACGAATGTGGGCAGCGTACGCTCCTCATCATCCTGCTTCTTCTCGTCTTCTTCTCCGTCTTCCTTCTTACTTCTGACATCTTCCCTCACAACTCGCCAACCTGGATCAAGAATTTCCTTACCCGTGACCTTGAATTCGATGCCATCCACTTCGCCTAATACCGTCGTTGTCGAGAACTTACAGTCGGGCAGGAAGACACCGATGAAGCGGCGTGCAACAAGGTCAAAGACCTTCTGCTCAGCATCGCTCAGCCCTTGTGGAATGACGCCTGTTGGAATGATGGCGTGGTGGTCGGTCACCTTCGATGAGTCGAACACACGCTTGGTCTTCTTCAGCGGTTTGCCGCCAATGGGCTTGATCAACTCTGCGTAGGGCGCTACACCTCCGAACTTGGTCTGATAGAGGCCGTTCATGGTCTGCGGACACTTGGGATAAATGTCATCAGATAGGTATTGCGTATCCACACGCGGATAGGTGGTGTACTTCTTCTCGTATAGGGCCTGAATCAGGTTTAGCGTCATCTCAGCAGAGAAGCCGAACTTGCGGTTGCAGTCCACCTGCAATGACGTCAGGTCGTACAGCTGTGGTGGCTGTTCCTTGCCTTCCTTCTTTTCGACCTTGGTCACCGTAAACGGCTTGCCCTCAATGGTCTTAAAGGCCTCTTCGCCCTCTTCCTTCGATGTGAACTTGCCTTTAGTGGCGGTGAATGTCGTGTCGCGATAGACGGTAGCCAACACCCAGTAAGGCTCAGGCTTGAAGTTGTCTATCTCCTTTTGTCGGTTCACGATAAGGGCGAGGGTAGGGGTCTGCACGCGACCTATCGACAGCACTTGACGGTTCTGCCCATAGCGCAGTGTATAGAGGCGTGTGGCATTCATGCCTAACAGCCAGTCGCCAATGGCACGTGAGAGACCTGCCATATACAGCGGCTGGTAGTCAGCCTGGTCTTTCAGGTTCTGAAAACCTTCGCGGATAGCTTCGTCAGTCATCGATGATATCCACAGACGACTGACAGGACACTTGGCCCCAGCCTTCTGCATCACCCAGCGCTGAATGAGTTCACCCTCCTGCCCAGCGTCACCACAGTTCACGATGCGCTCAGCCTTCTGCATCAGTCCTTCTATGATGCCAAACTGTTTCTTGATACCTTGGTCATCAATCAGTTTGATACCAAAACGCTCTGGTATCATGGGCAACGACGTCAGGCTCCACGAACGCCACATTGGGGTGTAGTCGTGGGGCTCCTTCAACGTACACAGGTGACCAAACGTCCATGTCACCTGAAAACCGTTGCCTTCCATATATCCGTCGTGGCTCGATGTAGCCCCGATAATACGGGCGATATCCCTTGCCACACTGGGTTTCTCTGCTATACAAACTATCATACGGTCTGCAAAGGTAGTGCAAACCGAGCGAAATACCAAAGGAAAACAAGTTTTTCTTTTGTATTTCCGAGGTGCAGTTTACCTTATCCAAAGGATAAAGGTACGAATAAGCGAGCGAAAACCCAAACATATTTGGATTTTTCTGAGTGGGAGTAGAGTGAGGTTAACTTCGACAAAACTTAAACCAAAGAAATTATGGTTGGGTTTTCGGATAAATCGGATTCCGAGGTCTGTTTTGTTCAATTGTATCCTTCAAATCGTTAGCAAATGTCTGTGAGAATATTCTTGCACCCTTATCCCACAAATGACTGCTGTCTTTGAAGTAATCAGGATGGTCATGATATAGTCCGCATGAATGATAGTCAAGGAAAGGTATGCCGTTCTTTTTTGCAATGTCTTTCAGTTTATTGTAATGTGCAGGATCGACTATCGTAAACTTTGGAGATACCATGAAGATAAGTTTGATTTGCCTTTCATGGCAGAGGTCTGCAAATCGTTGAATATATCTGATTTTCAGACTGTCAATGTCATTTTTCGTTTCCTCGGTTGTCAGTTCCTTGGGAAACGGGTTTGGTTTCGGTAATGGTATGTATCCATTGTCGTTACCAACTTGCCTGTTTAGGACTAAGCCAAGAAGGTTTGAGGAGACCTTGGCATTATAACGGTACAGATGGGATATATGATACTGATAATAGTTTCCCGCTAAGTGATAGACCGAATCTGCAGCTTCGTTGTATCCAAATAGTGGAGCAAAGAGACTTAACGCATTGAAGGTGTCTGTTTGTTGGCAATAGTCTGTTGGCATAACTTCCAGACAGATTATTTTCGGCGTGTGTCGCGCAAGAATATGACGCAGCACCATGTAATGGGAGAAAATATTGTTGGAACCACCGACACCGGCATTGTAAACGCTCATACCCAAAGTCTTGCTTAGGATAGATGGCAAGTAGTGATGATGACATCGCGAAGCTCCCATCAATACGACATCTTCATGAATATCTTGGTGTAAATATCGGAGCTTGGGACTAAGCACGTCGTTGGTGTGTGCGCTGACCCAATTCATTCCAACACCTCCAATTCTGTCGGCAACAAATAATCCTGTAATGATAATGACTAAGGAAACGATAAACTTTTTCATGCTTCAATCGCTTTTTTGCTAAAACTGAAAATAGATGAACTGGTCGCCATCTAATACTCCAAACAAAAGAATCATGGCAATCATGCCTACTATGTATAAATGCCGGACCAACCAGTAACTCGATTTGCTAATGTGCCATTTCCAACAGAACTCGTCAGATAATTCTCTTATTACTAGCAGTGCCATTGCAAAAGCAGCCAAGCACAATTCGCTAAACATAGCAAAAGTAACATTTGGAATGCCCATATTGCAGAATATCCCTGATACCACAATGACCGCATCGTTCAGGTTACTGGCTCGAAAAAAAATCCATGATAAACAGACGAGTGCGAATGTTACAGCCCAGTGGCTGAGTCTCTTACAACCTGAATAATCTTGCTTACCGATGCCACAAGCCTTCTCTATGCAAAGTAAAATGCCATGCAGGCTTCCCCAACAAAGAAAAGTCCAATTGGCTCCATGCCAGATACCACTCACCATAAACGTAACCATTAGATTGAAATAATGTCGAGTCTTGTTAGAACGGTTGCCCCCCAAAGGAATGTACACATAGTCCTTGAACCATGTGGAAAGCGAAATGTGCCACCGATGCCAGAATTCGCCAATGGAACAGGCGAAGTAAGGGCGACGGAAATTCTCCATCAGATGGAATCCCAAGACTCGTGCCACACCAATGGCAATAAGCGAATAACCAGCAAAATCACCATAGATCTGGAATGGAAATAATAATGAGGCCAGTAAATAACTCCCTCCATTATGCATTTCGATATTGTTGAAGACAGCATCAACATAGAGGCCGCAGCGGTCTGCCAGTACCAACTTAAGGAAGTAGCCCCAAACCATCAGTCTCACGCCGGCCATAACTTCATCATAGCTGAACCGATGCCGTTGCTGAAACTGAGGCAACAGATTCCGAGAACGCTCAATAGGGCCGGCTACCAACTGAGGGAAGAAAGACACGAACAGCGCATAGGTCAAGAAGTCATGTTCCACCTTTGTCGTCTGACGATAAACGTCTATGGAATAGCCAAGAGCCTGGAAGATATAGAAAGAAATGCCTACGGGTAACAGCATGTGAAACCCTGGAATATGAATGCTCAAGCCACTTGCCAGTAATGCCTCCTCAATGTTCGAAGCAAGGAAATTATAGTACTTGAACAGGAAAAGTATCGCAAGATTTAATACCAATCCGCTTACGAGGCACAACTTCTTTTTTCTTTTTTCCTTAAAATGTCCTATGCTTAGTGCTGCAAAATAAGTGACGATAGTGCTAGTCAGCAGAAGAATGGCATATACTGGTTCCCAATTCATATAAAAGTAGTAACTTGCCATGAGTAACAGCAGGTTTCTTGCTTTCACTCTTGCCGATGGAATAGCATAATAGAGTACGCAGACTATTGGGAAAAACAACAGAAATGCGAGGGAATTGAATAGCATTTTTTCTTATTTTTATCGATGATTATCGTCTGCAAAATTACGGCATTATATCAATAGAGGTATTAGTTGCCTATGGAAAGTGTGTGCTTTTTAAATGGTTGATATTTAGATGGTTATTTGAAAATATAAACGATGGTGTGTGGAATAATTATGAGAGGGGTATGGAAAGAAAGTTGCAGACTTCGAAATTTATATTGCGAAGTCTGCAACTTACATTACGAAGCCTGCAATTTGTATTGCAAAGTCTGCAATACAAAATTGCTTACTTTACAAGAACCTTGCGTCCATTAACGATGTTCAGTCCCTTTTGCAGGGTGCTGATGCGCTGGCCCTGAAGGTTGTAGATGCCGTCTTTGATCTCTGGCTTCTTGCTTGTCGCCTCTACTATTCCTGTCGTTTGGGCATAGAATTGGCCGGTGAATGACTCGCGGCTGTTCTCTATGGTGACGGTATAGCAGCCTTTGGGGTAGGCCGAGATGTCGATGCTGAGGCCCACGATGTTACCAGCGCTGATGGCTTTCTCGTAGACGGTTTTGCCTGATTCGTCAGTAATGCGTACCAGATAGGCTTCGGCAAGTGGGTCGAGATTGATGCCTAACTGTTGGTCGTTGTATTCGCCATATAGTGGTTGCTCGGCCACTCTCATCATAGGTGCTTGGGGTTTTGTCTTGATGATATGGGTGAAGTCTAAGCGTTGTTTTGGGGCATTCGATTTCTCAGGGGTAGCTCCATCCTGATAGTCGTCGTTGAGGTAGATAACTTCATCGCCAACGGTACATGACATCAGGAGCGGTGGACGCTTGACGGACGAATAAAAGACATTGCTTGTCGGACCGTCAATACTTCCGACGCCTTCCAGCCAAGTGGTGCTATAGTTGCTACTTCCACTCCCACTCCAATACCACATAATATCTCTATAAACGCCCTTAAAGCCTTTTAAACCTCCAGTCTGTTTTGGCCCTACCACAAATTGATATTCATTATCAACCAGCAGGGTGTCATTAGCTTCGATAGAGAAGTCATACATCATCTTAAGCTGATTGTTTATGTCATAATAGTATACTTTCTTGTCCTCCTCATACCATGCTCCAATATATCTTAAGGCAGGGATTGGAAAAGTAATAGCATCATTGTGATAATCGGGACCATAATGCAGCTGGCACATCATCTGCTTACAGACCTTTCCGTTGATGATTGTGTCGCCATCGAAATAGTAGAATGCAACCGATTGTACAGGATTAACCGAGGTGTCTCCTGTCTTCCACACTTTACCATCTTCAATCATTGGACGGTAAGCCATCTGTGGTGTCTTGTTGATGACAGGATGCTTCTCACCACAATTGTCCACTACGACATAGTTCAAATTGGGGTCGAAGCCTGTGGCGTAGAAGTTTGTAGCATGCAGGGCCATACAGTTTGCTGATGGTGCCACATCTTGTATGATGAATTCAAGTTTGTGGAGCGTTGGGTCATCAGTCGGTTTCTCGATGAAGTAGGCATAGTTGTTAGGTCCGCATTGGGTGAAAACTTCTCCATAGACATGCAGGCGGTTGCCTTCCAATTCGTAGATAAGGTGATGATTCGTGTCGTCATCCTCTCTGTTCTCTGCACCTGTTGGCAGGTTGCATCCATGTACCTGCTTGTTCATGGTGTCATGGAACGAGAATGGCAAGTAAAGATCGCCATAACCGGCATCCACGTATGCCAGATCGGTTTTGACAGAGGCGGGACGTTCATTATAGATGTTTGCCAAAGGTCCTTCAAGGGAGCCGACGCCCTCTATCCAAGTCTTTTCGAGACCGTTATCCGTGCGGCGTACGGTCCATTTCTGCAAATAGCGGTACTGTGTTTCCGCACTGTCTGCTGCTTGATTATTGACTGAGCGCTCAACTTTAGGCCCTTCCCGATAATCGCCAACTGACACCACTTTGTATGTCACCATCTTCTGTTCTTCATACGAATAGGTTTCGTACGTGTCGTCTGTCTTCAAAGAATAGTCGAATAAAAGGAATTCCTTTTGCATGTCAGAATCGAAGAAATACACCTTTCGGTCTTCCTCACGCAGCAGTCCGGCATCATAGACCACCGCCAACAAATCCTCAGTACGATACATACCGAAGTAAGTCTTTCCAGCCTTCTCCACTTTTTCATTCATCAACATGAATTGGTCGAAATGATAGCCTTTGTCGAATTCTGAACGAACCACATGCCACTGCTTTCCAGCCTCTACAAAGGGAAGGTAATCGTTCTGTTCCTCGCTGTCATCAAAGTCTTTAGTAAATACGAAGTAGTCATTGTCCGTATAGTAAAGCCTTAAATTTTCCCCATCCAACTGATAGGACTTGATATCACAGATGTGGCTTTCGAAGAAAACGTTTTCCATGACGCCACAATAGACTTCTGTCATAGCTCCCCGCATTTCTCCATCAAAGATCATTTCATTTCCGCTTAGTGTTAACAAGCCTACGAAGATCTCGTTCACCATAGAATAGGCCTTGACGTAGCCTTCTTTCGGTATTTCAATAGTCAGGTGTCTCTTACTGACATAACTGGTATTAACCTTATAGGTAATCCCCCCGTCGTTCCATCCCACAAGCCACCATTCACCGTATAATCCATCTTGAGCCGACATAGCCAATGATGCCAGCACACACGCAATAAATAATAATGTTCGTTTCATATCTGTCTGTTTTATGTTAACTCTTAATTCTTTAGTATCTGTTCCAGCGTAACGTCTGGATTACCTTCTCCAAATACGTCCTTTTTTAGTTTGAGTTTGCGATGCTGGACGGCAGAGATGCTGATGCAATAGATGTTGCCGATGGTGCGATTGCTGATGCCCAGACGGGTGAGCAGACACAGTCGGATGTCGTCCTCCTGCATATTGGGGTACTGCTTGCGAAGGTTGGCAAAGCGGTTGTTGTCGATGGCATCGAGCGTGCGCTCTATCTCGCTCCATTCGTGCGGACTGAGATAGATGAGCGAATCGCCACTTTGGTTCAGTTTCTTCATCGCCTCTGTACGTTCGAGGATGAAGTTCTGCAGGAATGCTACCACTTCGTTGGCCTGATGCAGTTGTGCTTTCTGATGTTCAGCCTCTTGCTGGAGCTGTCGTTGTGTCTGACGTTGCACCTGCATTCTATATCTCACCACCATCACCATCGCTGAGATGACGATGAGCGATGCTATGATTATTATAAATAATGTACGTGCGTACATTTGCGAACGGTACTCCAGTTGCTGGTTCACCATTTCCTGTCGCAGTGTCTCCTGATAATACTGGTCTTTCTGCTCAAGTGCCTTGTAGTAGAAGTCCTCTATTTGGTCGAAGGCTTCAGCTACGCTATCCTCTACTTGTGTGGCTCCCAGAC
This sequence comes from uncultured Prevotella sp., assembly GCA_946404405.1. GTDB lineage: Bacteria > Bacteroidota > Bacteroidia > Bacteroidales > Bacteroidaceae > Prevotella. The sequence continues at coordinate 36,375 of CAMJDL010000012.1, read as the reverse complement.
GTCGAAGCGCAATCTTGGCGAGGTTGCTCTGCACGATATATGCCAGATGGACATCATCAGCAGGATTAATCCTTCGATAGACGGTTTCTGCTGAATCGAGCATGTTGAGGCTGAGGTAACTGCGGGCGAGTACCTGTAATGTGCCTGGTCGTAGCTCGTCTGTTGCCACGAGTTCAGCCTGATGAGCATAGTCCAGTGACTGACGGAAGTCCTCCTTTGCCCAGGCAATGTTAGCAAGACTGGTCAGCGTCTGACACATCATGTCGGTCATCTGGTTTTTCTTGGCGATGTCGTAGGCATGGTGGATATAGTTGAGTGCCTCGTCGTATGCCCCCTCGTTGATAAATGCCACTTGTGCGGCGAAGGTACCTGCATAGTCAAGCAGGATGACGTAGTTGTGCTCATCGTCAGGATGCTGTTCGTAGATGGTTAGTGCTTGCTTCATCAATCGCAAGGCCTCTTTAGGGTTGCTCTGCGACAAAGCCTCTGCCAAGCGCTGGTGTGCAATATAATAGGTGTGCCAATCCTCCGATGCTTCAGCCAACTGGATGGTCTTTCGTAGCAAGGTCTCACCTAAACGGATGCTATCGTTGGCCAAAGCGGTCTCCGCTTGTTTCAGGCAACCTGCTGCTGTCTGTGGATTAGACTCCTGCTGGTTGCATGCCATCAGCAGAACGCCTATAATGAATATGTACAACGCCTTCGTATGCATAGTTGTTCATTCTCGATGCAAAGTTACGAATTTTTCTCTTACGTTGTATCAGGTACCCATGGAAAAGGTACAGATAAGATAGAAATAGAAAATGCTAAAAATCAGCTGGTTACAAAAGATAGTGTATCGTGCCCTATGGAAAATTGTTGCCAAGGCTATGGAAAAAACGCGGAAAGGCTGAACCCTTCCGCGTTTTGACTGACTTAATATGCGTGGTCGTCAGCAATCTCCTGCTTGTCCAGCTTTTTCTTGTCTATCGCCCACCACGCATAGACGATATATGCCAGTACGAAGGGGATGATGAGGCTGACATAGAACATGGTGCGCAGGGTGAACTCGCTGCTGCACGAGTTGACGATAGTCAGCGACGACTGCAGGTCGGCCGTAGAGGGATAATAGGCCGTATGATTCCATGCCGACATGAGCAACAGGGGTAATACGACTAAGACGACACCGATGCCTGCAGGCCAAATGCCTCCGATATACGTCTTCGATACGATGGTCTTGCCAATGGCAAAGAGCACCAGTACGACACCAACGAGCAGGAGAATGGTGAGATACCATAGGTCGAGGAAGTTGTCGAGGTATTTATATGGCACGATGCTGATAATGCCTGCTTCGTCGTAGGCATAACCGTCCTTCAGCAGCAGGTGGACGAGATAGGTCACAAACAACAACACGAAGGGAATGGCAGCTCCAAGCAGTCGAACGCTGGCACGACTGCGGATGTCCTCGTCGTCCACATTATTTATAATATATAGCGTGCCCAAAACGCGAGCCAGGAACATCACTGCCAGTCCGAACACCAACACCCAGGGATTCAGCAGAGCATCAAGTCCGTGCGAGGCGTTGCCCCAACGCGAGATGATAGGTGTGATGGCACCGTTGTCTATCAGATTCTCCTTCATAATGATGAAGTTCGAACCCTCGAAGAAGGTGGCTACCGCTCCGCCTAAGAGCAGGGGACCCAGCAGACCATTGATTACCAGACACATCTGGAACGTTTTCGGACCTAAGAAGTTGCCTAACTTGTTTTGGAACTCATAGCTGACTGCCTGCAGGACAAAGGTAAAGAGGATAATCATCCATAACCAGTAGGCCCCACCAAACGAAGTGCTATAGAACAGCGGGAAGGAGGCAAAGAAGGCACCACCGAACGTGACCAGTGTGGTGAAGGTGAACTCCCACTTACGTCCTGTGGAATTGATAATGAGTCTGCGCCCTTCGTCCGTATAGCCTAAAGAGCGAACCATCGAGTTGGCACCCTGTACGAACAGCAGGAATACCAACAATGCACCTAACAGTGATACCAGGAAGCACCAGTAGTGCTGTAAAAAACTATATGTAATCATAATTTCTCATTTCTAATTTCTCATATCTAATTTAGCTATGCGCTATATTCTGGTCCTTTCTTGATTTGTTTCAGAAGGATGTTGATTTCTACGCAGAGCATAAGGGTGAACAGGAAGAGGAACAGGAAGAACGTCAGGGCAACGCTGAAGCCTTCGACATCGCTGACAGCGACCCATGTGGGCAGCATGTCTTGAATGGTCCATGGCTGACGTCCGAACTCAGCCACCAGCCAACCGCTTTCAGAAGCGATATAGGCCAGAGGTACGAGGACGATGGCTAAGATATAATGCCATTTGGGCAATGCGGTGATGTTGTATTCGTCGGCTGCTGTCTCAGGAATAATGCAGAAAATGGCCAGCAGTCGTCGTGTAAAAATGGACAGGAAAGGAATCTTGAATGCCAGTATAGCAATGATGGCAAAGAACAGGATGAACACGCAGCCCAGTCCTACCATGATGCGGAAAGCCCAGAAGTTGACGGGCACGAAGGGTACGATGTCGTTCTTGTCCTTCACGTAGCCATAGCCGAAATACTGCATGTTGGCATTGATAATCGACAGCTGTGCATTGAGTGCTGTTTCGTCCATGCCTTCCTTCTTGCCCTTACGATAGGCAGCTAGGGCTGCGATGGCCTGTTTGCCGCGTGCTATCTTTTCATCGACAGAGGGCTCACGGGTGCCGTCGGGCTTGGTGTAACCATTCAGAATGTCGTTGATGCCAGGCACGTAACCGTGAATATCGTTGGTGGCCATGAACGACAGTGCGTATGGCATGTCAATCTTCAGCGGAGCCTCGTCGTCGAACAGATAGTTGGGCTGTTCGAAGGGATTGACCCATGCAACGGCAGTCAGACCGATGTCTGTGCCACCATTATATAATGCCTCCATAGCAGCCAGCTTCATGGGTTGCACCTCTGCGACGCTTTGTGCTGACTTATGGCCCGTCATGGCGGCTCCTAATGAAGCCACCAACCCCACGATGGCAGCAATCTTGATGCTCTCGACAGCCAATTTGGTCTCGCGCTTCTTCATCAGATACCAGCACGATACGGCAACGACGAAGACAGCACCGATGATCCAGGCAGAGATGACGGTGTGGCAGAACTTGTCGATGGCAAATGGTGAGAGGGCTACGTCTAAAAAACTCACCATCTCGTTGCGCATCGTGTCTGGGTTGAATGCACAGCCTGTAGGATACTGCATCCATGCGTTAGCCACGAGAATCCACCAGGCACTGATGGTAGCACCCAAGCCCGTGAGCCAGGTAGAAGCCAGGTGGAAACCCGGTGACACCTTCTTCCAGCCGAAGAACATAACTGCGACGAAGGTCGACTCCATGAAGAATGCGAGGATGCCCTCGACAGCCAGCGGTGCACCGAAGATGTCGCCTACGAACCATGAGTAGTTCGACCAGTTGGTACCAAACTCAAATTCGAGGATGATACCTGTGGCGACACCCATCGCGAAGTTGACGCCAAAGAGCTTTTGCCAAAACTTTGCGCAGTCGCGCCAAAAAGTGTCGACAGACTTGTCGACAACTGCTCCTTTGGAGCGGTTGAGCGTCCTGTACCAACAGGTTTCGCAGATTCCCATAATGACTGCCAGTCCGAGGGTCAGCGGCACGAAGAGCCAATGGTAGATGGCCGTCAGTGCAAATTGTGCTCTTGCCCAGTCGATGGAGCTGGCGTCGATGTTAAGAAAAAGGTTTGTAATCATATTATTGTTGATTTAAGATTTGAGTAGCCACGAATTCAGACTCTTGTCCTTGCTCTGCATGTTCCTTGATGAAATTAGGAAAAAAGAACAATTTAAGGATAACGAAGATGATGAATAGCTTGATGAGGATAATGGCCCATAACGTACGTCCCAGCTTCATGGAACGGAAGCCGTCGGCGTACAGATCGTATATACGATACAGAACATTTTTCCTATTCATAGTGTTAGTTTTTTCGTTATGATGTGGCAAAGATAGTGAATTATTTCTTAAAAACAAGTACGAAAATGCAAAAAATATTTTTTTTCTTTGTTGTTTCAGGGAAAAAATTTATCTTTGCAGCGATTTTTGATAATAATAATTACATAAAATTAATTTATGAATAAGAAAGTAATCATCCCGTTGGCTGCTATTATCGTGTTGCTTTTGGCAGGCGTTGCTTACCTTGGCTACAATCTTAACGAGCAAAAGCAGGTGAACAAGGATATGCAGGAACTCGCTGCCCTCGACAAGAAGGAGATGGAAAACGAGTACCAGCAGTTTGCCAACCAATACAAGGAAATGCAGACTCGTATCAATAACGACTCTATCGTTGAACAGTTAGGTCGTGAACAACAGCGTACGCAGGAGCTGTTGGAGGAGTTGCGTCGTACAAAGGCTGACGATGCTGCAGAGATTACCCGTCTGAAGAAGGAACTGGCTACAGTACGTGCCATTCTGCGTAGCTATGTGCTGCAGATTGACTCGCTGAACCAGTTGAATGCCGAGCTGATGGACGAGAACAATCGTGTCCGCTCAGAGTTGGCTGAAAGCAACCAACAGAATATGCAGCTGACATCAAACAATATGACCCTGTCGGAGAAGGTGGCTATTGCTTCGCAGTTGAATGCAGCCGGCATTAATGTCGTCATGCTCGACAAAAAGGGTAAGGAACAGACCAAGAATCCTCATAAAATTGACAAGAAGGGCACACTGAAGGTACGCTTCGTTCTCAGTCGTAATGCGACGGCTACCAATGGTATGCGTACCATCTATGTCCGCGTCATTAATCCTTCTGGCGAGGTCATCAATGGTGGTGGCACTTGTACGATGGAAGGTGCACAGGTGGCTTATACTGCCAAGCAGGATGTTGAGTACACTGGTCAGGAGAAGTTGATGGAACTCTTTGTTCCAAAGACTTCGTTGATTGAAGGAAGATATACAGTTCAAGTAATTGCTGATGGACACGAGATTGGTTCGCGTTCTGTTGAAATGGAGAATTAATTAAGACAAGATGTCTGCAAAAACACAACATAACAATATCCTATTGGCCATTGTGGGCTTTGCCGCAGTGGTGGTTTTGGTGGCCTTGATTGGATTCTTTGCTTTGGGGCGTGATCCGGAGCTGATGCAAGGTCAGGTGGAAGTAAGTGAGTATCGTGTATCGAGCAAGGTGCCTGGGCGCATTTTGGAGATACGAGTGAAGGAAGGCGACTATGTGAAGGTTGGCGATACACTGGCCATTCTCGATGCGCCAGAGGTACGTGCCAAGATGGAACAGGCCCGTGGTGCCGAGAGTGCTGCTGCCGCTTTGGAACTGAAAGCGCAGAATGGAGCCCGTCAGGAGCAGATACAAGGCGCTTACCAGCTATGGCAGCAGGCCAAGGCCGGACTTGAGATAGCTGAGAAGTCGTATAACCGTGTACAGCGTCTGTTCGACGAGGGTGTGATGAGTGCCCAGAAGCGCGATGAGGTCTATGCCAACTACAAGGCTATGGAGGCTCAGGAGAAGGCTGCCAAGAGTCAGTATGAGATGGCCCAGAACGGTGCCCGTCGTGAGGATAAGCTGGCTGCTGCAGCACAAGTGAACCGTGCCCGTGGTGCTGTTCAGGAGGTCAACTCCTATATCCATGAGACGGTGCAGGTGGCTCAGATGGAAGGCGAGGTCAGCGATATCTATCCCAAGGTTGGCGAACTCGTTGGTACTGGCTCGCCTATCATGACCATCTCGCTGATGAAGGATATGTGGGGCGCTTTCAACGTTCGTGAAGACCAGCTGGGCTCGATGACTGTTGGTACTGTGGTCGATGCTTTTGTGCCGGCTTTCAATAAGTCCATTAAGATGAAGATCTACTATCTGAAAGATCAGGGAACATACGCTGTTTGGAAGGCTACCAAGGCCAATGGTCAGTATGATCTGAAGACTTTCGAAGTGAAAGCCCGTCCCGTAGAAAAACTTGAAGGCTTACGCCCGGGTATGTCGCTGATAATAAAATGAGGAATGAGAAATGAGGAATGAGGAATGAGAATTCTCAGACTGATATATTCCATTATGTTGCGTGAATTGTCCATTTTGCGCAATAACTATATCTATCCTTTCTGTATGGTGGTGTTTCCATTAGGGGTGATGATATTCTTCACCTCGCTGATGGAAGACGGACTGCCTACTGAGATGCCAATAGGTATTGTGGATGTTGACAATACCACTACCACGCGTGCCTTGATACGACGTCTTGATGCTTTCCAGATGTCACGCATCACGCATAGCTATGCCACTGTGGCTGAGGCCCGCAAAGCCATACAGAACAACGAGATATACGGTTTCCTGTATTTCCCCAAAGGTACGACAGAGAAACTGTTGGCGTCGCGTCAGCCTAAGATATCCTATTATTATTCGTATACCACGTTGGCTGCAGGTGCCTTGTTGATGCGAGACCTGAAGACGATTTCTACGCTTGGTTCGGCTGCTGTGGGGCAGGCAACCATGCGTGCCAAGGGGTTTACGCAGGATCAGATTCAGACCTTCCTGCAACCCATCAAGATTGACCTGCATCAGATTGCGAATCCATGGACTAGCTATAATTCCTATCTCTCTACGATGATTGTACCAGGTATGATGATGTTGTTCATCTTCCTGATAACGGCCTATTCGCTGGGTACAGAACTGAAGTTCAACAGCTCGAAACAGTGGCTTCAGATGGCTGATAATAATATTTCAGTAGCCTTGATAGGCAAACTCCTGCCTCAGACCGTTATCTGGCTGGCTGTTGTCTTTACCTACCAATATTACGTGTTCTATCATCTGGGATTCCCTCATTTAGGCAGTCCTTGGATGTTGGTGCTGTTGGGACTGATGCAGGTGTTGGCTTCACAAGGCTTTGGTGTCTTTGCCTTTGGATTGCTGCCTTCGCTCCGCATGTCGATGAGTGTGTGCTCACTATGGGCTGTGCTCAGCATTTCGATGGCTGGTTCTGCTTTCCCCGTTATGGGTATGGACCGTCCGCTACAATCGCTGTCGTGGCTGTTCCCACTGCGCCACTATTACATGATTTACCAGACTTGTGTGTTCAACGGTTTTCCGCTCATTGAGTCGTGGTTCCACTTTGCTGCTTTGGCAGGCTTCTTGCTGTTGCCTTGGTTAGTTGTCAAGAAGATTAAAAATGCAATGCTCACCTATGTCTATATTCCATAAGATATACGAGGACCTGCAACACATCTGCTATATCTGGCGACGTGAAATGCAACAGGTGGTGAAGGACGAGGGTATTCTCATCTTTTTCCTCGTGGTGCCCATTGCCTATCCGCTGTTGTATTCATGGATATATAACAACGAAACCATTCATGAGGTGCCTGTCTGTGTGGTCGATATGTCGAACACTGGCCTGTCGCGTGAATTTGTCCATAAGTGTGACGCCTCGCCTGACATTCGTGTGGCCTACTATGCACAGGATTTGGACGAGGGAATCTCGCTGGTTAGTCGTCAGCTGGTAAAAGGCATCTATTTCATTCCCCCCGACTTTGAAACTAATATTCTGCGTATGAAGCAGGGCATTATCAGTGTCTATTGCGACATGAGCCTGATGCTCACGTATAAGGCCATTTACCAGACATCCATGCTGGTGTCGATGGATATGGGAAAGACCATACAGACTAAGCTAAGCGGTCTTTATACTTCGCGCGAAGAGGCTATCTCTGCCAAACCGCTCGACTACGAGGATGTGCCCATATTCAATCCGAAGGGTGGCTATGGATCGTTCGTCCTGCCTGCTGTGCTGATACTTATATTGCAGCAGACACTAGTGCTTGGCATAGGACTCTCTGCAGGTACGGCACGAGAGGAGAACCCTCTTGGCGCACTGGTGCCAGTGGGCGACAAACGCTATGAATCGTCGTTCGCCATAGTTTTTGGCAAGGCGTTGGTTTACTTTATGATATATGCTGTCATGGGTGCTTGGCTGGTGGCTGGCGTTCCGCGGTTGTTCCACTTTCCACAGTTGGCGACGTGGCAGTCGCTATTGGCTATCATGTTGCCCTATACGCTGGCATGTATCTTCTTTGGCATTGTGGTGTCGTGTCTCGTCAAGTATCGCGAGAATGTCATGCTGATTATGGTTTTTGCCTCTGTGCCGATGTTGTTCCTCACGGGCATCTCATGGCCACAAAGCAATATCCCTGGTTGGTTGCAGGGCGTATCATGGCTCTTCCCCAGCACGTTTGGGGCACGTGCCTATGTCCGCATGAATTCTATGGGTGCTACACTCCACGACATACTGACGGAATATCGCATTCTTTGGATTCAGGCTGGAGCTTATTTCCTGTTGGCTGTGGCGGTATACCGTTACCAGATATTACGTGCCCGCAGTTATGCCAAGGAACGCCTGATGTTCCTGAAGCATAACAAGGAGGCTCGTATGCAAGAAGCTGATAGCTAATTGCCAACAGCTATTTGTCCACACCTACAATTTTCGTCTTCGGCAGTTCACGGTTGCGCTTGTTGACAACGGTGACAACGGCCTGTGCCAGATTGATGAAGGCCAGACCAGTAGCCGTCTCGCTGCTTATGGCAGCAGGTTCACCGGCGTCACCACTCTCGCAGATGCTCTGTACCAGCGGAATCTGTGCCAGCAAGGGTACATTCATCTCTTCTGCCAGTTTCTTGCAACCTTCCTTACCAAAGATGTAGTATTTGTTCTCAGGCAGTTCGGCAGGTGTAAACCACGCCATATTCTCGATCAGTCCGAGGATGGGCACGTTGACCTTCTCGTTGCGGTACATATCGATACCTTTGCGGGCATCGGCCAGTGCCACCTGTTGAGGGGTAGAAACAATTACAGCCCCCGTAATGCCCAACGTCTGGAGTAGGGTGAGGTGGATGTCGCTGGTGCCTGGAGGCGTGTCAAGGATAAAGTAGTCCAGTTCTCCCCAGTTTGCATCGGCTATCAGTTGCTTCAGGGCACTTGTCGCCATACCGCCACGCCATAGCGTTGCCGTATCAGGACTGACGAAGAAACCGATGGACAGCATCTTGACACCGTAGGCCTCGATGGGTTCTATGAGCTGGCGTCCGTCCACCTCAACAGCGTAGGGACGCTCGTCCTCGACATGAAACATCTTGGGCATCGACGGACCGAAGATGTCGCAGTCCAGCAAACCGACTTTATAACCCAAACGTGCCAATGCGATGGCTAAGTTGGCTGAAACCGTCGATTTGCCTACACCACCTTTACCACTGCTGACGGCAATGATATTCTTTACCTCAGGCAGCAGCTTGCCAACTTCAGGGCGTGGCTTCGACTTGAATTCTGTCTGGATTTCCACCTCAACATCCTTGCCGCAGTGGTATTTGATGGCAGCTTCGGCAGCCTTTACCGTCGATTTCAGGAATGGATCAGTATCTCTGGGGAATTCCAGCACTACGCTAACCTTCCAGTTCATCCCTCCTTCGGGGGGATTGAGGGGGGTTACTGTTGGCTGGTCGGCCACCATTTCACTTTCCACTAAGTTCTTCTTCGTGCCTGCATACGTTACCGTTGCCAGCGCGTCCATAATCAGTTTGGGATATAATGTCATTTCAATCTCGTGTTTTGTAATATTATCGCATTAATTGCTTCTATCGTGCTTTGTTCTTGCTGCTACGCTTGTCGCGATGGTAGGAGCGGTAGTCGTCGAGTTCAATTTCAACGTCAGGTTCTACAAGTTCGCCATCACGAGGCAGGCAGAACTTCATGTATTTGATGTTGAGGCCACGGGCTATCCACATGCTCTCGTAATAGGTCTGTATTCCGAGAAATGAGAAATGAGAAGTGAGAAATGAGGAATGGTCTCCGTACAGGTCTTCGGTACGGAATACGAGGGGTAGTTGGTTCTTCTCGACGAGATAGGTGGTGTAGGTGAAGAGGAAGTTGGAGTCGGTCTTCAGGTGGATAAAGCCGCCATCGGTAAGGAAATGACGATAGCGGTTTAGAAACCATGTGGATGTGAGTCGCTTACGTGGGTTCTTCATCTGTGGGTCGCTGAAGGTAAGCCATATCTCGCTGACCTCATCCTGAGAGAAGAAGCGGTCGATGACCTCGATGTTGGTACGCAAGAAGGCGACATTCTTCAGACCTTCGTTCAGCGCCTGCGTAGCCCCCGTCCACATACGGGCCCCCTTGATGTCGACGCCAATGAAGTTGACATCAGGATACAGCTTGGCCAGTCCTACGGTGTACTCGCCCTTGCCACAGCCTAATTCCAAAACAATCGGGTTATCGTTATGGAAGTATTGCTCGTGCCAATGGCCTTGCATATCAAAAGGAACATGTTCCACTACCGAATAAGGGTATTGGAACACGTTCTCATAGGTTTCCATGTCGGCGAATTTCGCCAGCTTGCCTTTTCCCATTACTCAATCACAACGGTTGTCCAGCCGTGCTTGTCTTCAATCTCGCCATACTGGATGCCACGCAGGGTATCGAACAGCTTTTTGGACTGTGGTCCTGGCTTGTCGCCAAACGAGTAGCGCTTACCGGTGTCGAGGTCGTCGATATAAGAGATTGGGCTGATGACAGCTGCTGTACCGCATGCTCCAGCCTCTTCGAAGGTCTCGAGTTCCTCTTCAGGGATAGGACGGCGCTCTACCTTCATGCCCAGATCCTCGGCTACCTGCATCAAACTCTTGTTGGTGATAGAGGGCAGGATAGAGGTTGATTCTGGGGTGATGTAGGTGTTGTTCTTGATACCAAAGAAGTTGGCTGCACCACACTCGTCGATGTACTTCTTCTCCTTGGCATCGAGATAGAACTCGCAGGCATAACCCTTCTCGTGAGCCAGATTGTTGGCAAACAGAGAGGCTGCGTAGTTTCCACCTACCTTATATTTACCTGTACCAAGAGGTGCAGAGCGGTCGTAATCGCGAACGATAACGTAAGGATTGCTTGAGAATCCACCCTTGAAGTATGGGCCTACTGGAGTTACGAAGATAAGGAAGCAGTACTCCTTAGAGGGGTGTACACCAACCTGAGCGCTGGTACCAATGAGCAGCGGACGGATGTAGAGTGTAGCGCCACTCTCGTAAGTAGGAATCCACTCCTGATTGAGGCGAACAACCTTCTTAACCATCTCTGTGAACAGCTCGGTAGAAACTTCGGGCATCATAATGCCACGACATGTTGACTGCAGACGGGCGGCATTCTCGTCGACACGGAAGATGCGCACTTTGCCATCCTTGCAACGATAGGCCTTCAGACCCTCGAAAGCCTCCTGACCGTAGTGCAGACAGGTAGCAGCCATGTGCAGGTTCAGATACTCGTCGGAGCAAACTTCGATTTCGCCCCACTTGCCGTCGCGATAGTAGCAACGGACATTGTAGTCGGTTTTCATGTAGCCAAACGAGAGGCTACCCCAATCCAGATTCTTCATAATGCTTATATTTTATTGCTTTTATTGCCAATTTGCCCGCAAAAGTACAAAAAAAAATGAAAAGTGAAAAATGAAACGTGAAAAATCTCATTTTTTTTGTTACCTTTGCACTCAAAACAAACTAATAAGTAACATGAAACGACTTTTTTCTTTTCTGCTGATAGCCATGTTGATGCCTGCCAGCATGTCAGCGCAACAGCGTAAGGGCAACTTCCAAAAGGGCGACTACGGTTACCTGTTCTGTCACATGAACGACCGTTCAAGAGCGTGGACAGCATACGCCTTGAGCCGTGACGGATTCCACTTTCACGACCTGTTGAACGGCGACAGCATCTTTAGCGACTATGAGGTGGCCCGAATAGAAGGGGCTACGCGCGATGCCTATATCTGCAGGAAACACGACGGCAGCGGCTATCTGATGGTGACGACGGACATGAATGTAGGCCGTTTCAAGGACTTGAAGAAACAGGCAGAGTGGGATAACTATGGTATCAATTTGTTGCGCTCTGACGACTTGATACATTGGGAGTCGAAGACGTTTGACTATCGCCAGGGTCTCAGCATCTTCTGTAACCCAGAGACAGAGAGTGTCTATAAGGACTGGAGCACCATCAATCGTGTATGGGCACCGCAGATTATGTGGGATGCGGACTATGTGTGGCCTGACGGCAAGAAGGGTGGCTACTTCATTTACTACTCGATGTGGAACCGTGCCGAGGAGAAGTACGACCGCATGTACTATTCTTATGCTGATGAGTCGTTCACGCAGCTGACGCAACCCAAACTGCTGTTTGATTGGGGCTATGCCACCATCGATGCTGACATCAACTGGCTTGAGAGCGACCAGCAGTGGCACATGATGATCAAGAAGGAAGGTGGTAAGCCTGGCTTGTTTACTGCTACGTCTAAGGAATTGACAGGCCCTTGGGGTGAACCTGTAGAGGATGACTATGTCAGTTTTGAGGGCAACAAAAAGTGTGAAGGAGTGTCTGCCTTTCAGTTGGCTGGTCATGACGATTGGGTGATAGGCTATATCGAGTATTCGTCGCGTCCACGCAACTACCGTCTCTGTCTGGCAGATAAGTATATGCGCAATTTCCAGAAACCTCGTAACATAGAGGGCGTCAACCGTCCGCAACATGGTTCGTTCTTGCGTATCACCAAGGAGGAATACAATCGGCTGCAGGCTTGGAGCGATGGCTATGAACTGGCCACCATGAAGCCTAACCGTAAGAATCCAGTAATACCAGGTCTCTATGCTGACCCAGAGGTGCTGTATTCAGAGAAGGATGGCAAGTATTACCTCTATCCTACGACAGATGGACAGGAGAATTGGGATAACCACGACTTCCGCTGCTATTCGAGCACAGACCTGAAGGACTGGAAGTACGAAGGCGTCATCCTGGACCTGCAAACCGATTGTCAGTGGGCTAAGCGCAAGGCGTGGGCACCATGTATCATCGAGCGTAAGGTGGGTAAGGGCAAGAAGGCCAAATACAAGTACTTCTATTATTTTGTGGGCGAGGGGCAAATTGGCGTAGCTGTGAGCGACCAGCCCACAGGCCCGTTCAAGGATGCATTAGGAAAGCCGCTGTGTACGAAGGACATGCCTGTGATGAAGAATGGTGGCGCAACGATTGATCCTGACGTGTTCCAGGACCCAAAGACAGGCAAATACTATTTGTATTGGGGTAATGGCACGATTATCTGTGCTGAGCTGAACGACAATATGACGAGTTTCAAGGGAGAGCCAACGGTTGTCCTGCCTCGTAAGGACAAGGCACGTTATAATTATAATGAAGGCGCTTACGTGTTCTATCGTAACGGCTTATATTATTTTACATGGTCAGAGAACGATACCCGTTCTAAGAATTACCGCATCCGCTATGCCATCAGCGATTCACCCACAGCACTGGTGCGCAATGGTCAGCCAGTGACAGCAGCTGAAAAGACCATCGTCCTGCAGCGTGACGACGACAAACAAATCTTCGGTACGGGCCATCATGCCATTGTGCAGAAGCCTGGAACGGACGAGTGGTACATTGTCTACCACCGTTTCCAGCGTCCACGTGGTGCCAAACTGAATTGGAGTGCAGGCTACAATCGTGAGGTGTGCATCGACCCATTGACATTCAATGCCGACGGTACGATACAGCCCGTGAAGCCCAGCCTATAAGCTGGCTTCAGCCTGAATCTTTTGCAGTTCCTCTTCTGTCTTGGTCAGCTTGTCCTTGCAGAACTTGATGAGTCGCTGTGCAGTCTTCAGCTGTGCAGCGAGTTCGTCAATGTCGTACTCGTTCTGCTCCATCTTACGGACAATGGTCTCCAATTGGGCTAAAGCCTCTTCGTATTTTAGTTCTTCGTTCATATTAATCACTATTCACTTTTCACTACGGAACGTATCGTTCCTTTTTCTAATCTTGTTTCTAACTCGTCACCTGGCTTCAATTGCTTGGGGTCACGCACAGCCTTGCCGTCCTTAAGCGTAATACTGTAACCTCGGCTTAACAACAGTTGTGGGTCAAAACCCTGAAGCTTTAAGCTCAGGCTCTCCAGCAGATGCTTTTGGTTGGTCAATCGTCGTTCTAAAGCTACGGGTAGCCGGTTCTCCATTGTTTCTATCCGATGCCGTTGGTCGCCAACAGAGCGTAAGGCAAGGGTAGGGATGAGGCTTGTCATCGTAGCGATTTTAGTCTTCTGATTGCTAATCCGCTGGTTGACAGCATAGGAGATACGTTGGCTGGCATCGTCGAGTCGCTCCAATACGCGCAACAGATTGTCTATCAGCAAGGCTGCGGCAGCTGTTGGTGTCTTAACCTTTGTGTTCGCAACCATATCAAGAATACTCTCGTCGCGATCGTGTCCAATACCTGTAATGATGGGCAGTGGGAACTGGGCGACATTTTCTGCTAATGCCAATGTGTCGAAACCACTCAGGTCAGCAGTAGCTCCTCCTCCTCTGATGATGACGACGCAGTCGAAACCACACAAAGGGTCATACCCTTTGTGTGAATATATTTGGTTCAGGGCAGCAATAATGCTCTGTTCTACCTGTTCGCCTTGCATGATGGCAGGAAACAGCGTGACCTCGAAGCGGAAACCGTATTCGTTCTCCTCCAGTTGACGACAGAAGTCACCATAGCCTGCTGCATTTTGGGCAGAGATAACGGCAACGCGTTTGGCAAAGGTGGGGATGCGTAGTTCGCGTTGTAGGTCGAAGATACCTTCCTCTTTCAGTTGGCGGATAATCTCTTGGCGCTTGCGAGCCATGTCGCCTAAGGTATAGGTGGGGTCAATGTCAGAGACAATCCATGAGAATCCGTAGGCTTCATGGAATTGGGCATAGACCTTCAGCAGCAGCTTCATGCCAGCACGTAGCGGTTGTCCTGTGGTGCGCTCGAAGTAGGGCTTTGCCATCGCCCATGTCTGTCGCCAACATTTGGCTGAGGCGCGTGCCACAGGGGTATTGCTATGCTCATCCTTTTCGATGAGTTCCATGTAGCAATGCCCGTTGTTTTCGCGACACTCGCTGAGTTCTGCCTCTACCCAATATTCGTCAGGCAGAGCGTCCTCGATGGCTTCGCGAACCAACAAGTTCAGTTGACGCAGCGTGAATCTTTCATTTTTCATTTTTCATCTTTCCTTTTAAGAACGCTTGCCAGAAATCGGGAACTCCATAACCGTAGATGTTGTCTGGATGTTGGTAGTTATTGCCTGTACGACGGATAATCTCTATAATTTCAGATGCCGTCTTGTCGGGCATGGCCTGCCACAGACAAGCTACCAGTCCGCAGACGACAGGTGACGAGAACGAGGTGCCCATACTGCTGGTAATCGTACCTCGTCCGCTGATAACACGGGCTGGTGCACCTAAGGCCACCACATCTGGTTTGACACGACCATCCTGCGTAGGGCCGACACTACTGAAGGCAGCAATGCGCTGTGTCTCGATGTCGGAAATGGCACCAACAGTCAGGATATGGTCGGCATCGGCAGGAACGCCAATCTTTTTCCAAGGTCCCATGCCGCTGTTGCCTGCGGAATTACAGAGCACAATACCTTTCTGGGCCAACATGGCTGCTGAGCGACTGATAAAAGCCGTTTTGCCGTCCAGTTGCCACTGCTTGTACGACATCCATTTATGGTCGTACTCATTGTAACCTAACGAGGAGTTAATAACGTCACATCCAACACTATCGGCAAACTCAGCTGCCATTGTCCAGTAATCCTCTTCTACTTCCTGCTCAGTCAGTTGGTCTTCGCTGCGCAGAAGCCAATACCCGGCTTTTGGGGCAGTGCCTATGAATATATATGGATGGTAGGCACCCATAATGGAAAGTACTTTTGTACCATGGTCAGTCTCTGAAAATAGTTGTGGATCATTGGGACTGACAAAATCGTGCCAGCCGAGGATCTTAATCTTTTGCAGTTCAGGAATGCGGTCGGCATTCTTAAAACCTCCGTCAATAACGGCTATCATCATGCCTTTGCCTAAGAAACCGGCTTTATGCAGCTGGTCACCTTTCAGATTGTATATCTGGTCGGCTGCAGTACCGTAAATCTCGTTGGGAATGCTGTCGTAAGCTTCAAATTGACTCTGGTAGTCGATACGTTTGTCGGGGGTGATGGAGTCGGGCGAGAGCCAAACCAGTTTGCAGGCTTTGACACAGGGCAACTGACGGATGCCATTTACCAGAGTGCTGTCTTTCAGACGGACCAGTACGGTGTTTTGCCAACGACTCTGCCCAATGATATTGACTCCCTCTTTTTTTACCAGGCGGATGTAGTGAGGTGCGACGGGCAGGTCAGTGGAGTCAATAGCAAGCCCTTGGCGCTTGCGTCGTTCTATGGCACGTCGTGACAGAAATCTGGTAGGGTTGTCGAACGAATATGGTGTTCCAGCCTTGTCTATTAAACTGACACGATAGATATAGGCAGGACCGTCCTTATATCGCACGCGTTTGGTTCCATCCTGCAAGTTACCGGCCAGTACAAAGAGTGTACAGCCAGTCAGTATAATGAGGGTCAGTAGTCGCTGCATTTGCTTGAACGTTTTATTTGAATTGCAAAGATAGTGCAAAATTTCGATTAAGCGAAAAGAAAACAAATAAATTTGCTTTCTTGAGCGTGAGAAAGTTGACTAAATCGAATGAAAAACCAAATATATCGACAAAATAATGCGCGTTTTTCTTGCATTTCTGCGATTTTTTTTGTATCTTTGCACTTAGAAAATGCTATCGCTGCATTTGTTTAGCCAACGCCAAAAGCCTAAAGGTTCAAGTCTTTTGACGAACGCCACAAGACATTCGTACGACCGCCACAAGATATTGCCCCGCCCGCTGCAAGAATTTGCCACGGGCGGGGCAAATTAGTTACCCTACGTCTCGCTCCCTGTTACATGCCCTCTAAATCCCTGTCAGGACGGGCCTTTCCCCCCCTAAGCATAAAAAGCAAAGGCCTGGAACGCCATTTCTTTGGCTGTTTACGTCTTTAAATCCCCAAAAGATGAATTTTTTCTCTTTTTCTTTCATTATTCGAAGTTTTTCATATATTTGCACCTGAATTATGAGATCAATGATTACTAATGAAAATAAAACGAATCAAAATGATAAGATTTGCATTGATTGTAGTGTGGCTGCTGACGGCAGGAAACTTGAGTGCACAAGAAGAGAAATTGTGGTATGCCGTGACTGATACGGGCAAGAGCGTTGAAATGAGCAAAGTGGACATGCTGGTGGCTACTGACGACAACTATACCTTTGCCATTGTTTCAGCCGATGGTACCGTACTGATAGACGACGTGGCGTACATTCAGTTAGTGCAGAGCGACACCACCCCATCGGGCATCATCGAAGCACGGAAAGACGACAACATGCGCCTGATACACGGTGTGGTCAGTAGTCAGCTGGTACTGACAGGGGCTAAGGGGCGTGTCAGCATCTACTCCGCGAATGGTACACAGGTTCTCTCAGTCCAAGCCAGTGAAGACGGTGAGACCAGCCTCAATGTTCGAGGACTGCCCCACGGCGTGTATGTGGTAAAATGTGGAAAGGCTTCATTCAAGTTCATTAAAAAATAAGGAGGAATCGTTATGAACAGACTGCGATACAAATAACATTGCTACTGATGCTTATGGCCTATAGTGCAGCCGCACAGGCACCGATACAGCATCCTTTCATTGTCAGTTACTGGGTAAAAGCCCAAAACGATACCGTCAGTACGGTGCAGTTCTCCGATTACGACCCAAGCTTGCTGAAGTTGATACGTCGGCAACCGGCGGCAGAACCACAGTTGACCACCAGTTGGCAGTTGACCCGCCAGCAGGTGTTGCCTCCAGGTTCAACAGCATCGCCCGCCATGACACAGCTAAATAACGCCGACGGCGAAGCCTACACCGTCAAAAACAATCAAGTGACTGAGCTGCAATTTGCCACTCAGGTCAAGGGCAGCTATCAGGCTGACGACGGATCCACGCACGACATCAACATAGCATCTGCCACCACCGCACGAGCCACCATCAAGGCAGGACTCGTAAACTGGCCGGGGGAGGCCGATGCCATGAACAGCATGACGGCCCTACAGCCCATTGTCAGCGTGACGGGATATGACCCGCAGACCGTTCATGTGAGGCAGCAGTTCCTGATAGGTCCGCAGACCGTCACCTTTGAATGGAGTTATGAGGACTATGGGCTGGTGAAGACCGACAAAGGCATAGTGGCACTACCCTTCCTGCAGCCTGATATTCCCGAACTGGTGAGCATCGACGCACAGGAGACAGAAGTCTCGCAGCAGGCTGCACGACGGCTGGCTCCCATCAACATAAAGGCCAGCCAATTGCCAGCATCGGCCAACATCAGCAACCTGCAAGGAGAGAGCAAGACATATAATGTGACAGCCCGTTTCCGTCAGCGCTTCTCTATGGCTAACCAATCTGACAAACAGCCCTTCGAGAAGGAGTTCGACATCAAATACACCGTCACGTTAGACAACAAGCTTGTTGATGTGACTTATGAGAAAGATTATGAGTGGACAGAAGCGCATGATAATTTGCCTGTAATGACATATTATATAGTCTATAGCCATCGCACCTATTCAACAGGTGAAACGCTGACAGACACATTTATATGCCCTTATGGATGGATGGTGTCAATAGACACAACTATATCAAAACGTAATACTGGACCTTTTTCTTTTGTTTATCATAATAATAATTTAGATGAACAGGATTTTAGACATATAAAAACAACATCCACAGGTGTGCCAGATATCAATCTCTTGAGTTATCAAGTTTTTAAGGATACAGATGAATGGGATAATCGTAATTTGAATGATTATAGGTCAGCTTTATATAATTATCATTACGATTCTGAAAATCCTCAAGAAGGGTGGTATGCAAAGGGGATATATCGCAATCGATCTGTTGCTATCTTATATGATGAAACTCATTATAACAATGAATGGGTAAATATAGAGAGAATTGGCATAGAATTCTATGATCGTTTTCTTTATATTGATGGACAGGTCATTGATTTCTCTGACTATCGGATGACTTATGATTTTGATTTTAGAGAACAACCAACCACTCTTTCTGATGGAACGCCTGCGAAGGTATTTACCCATGAATGCAAAGCAAAATATCTTGGGAAAGATTTCTATGTGACAACCGTGGATACCGTCTATCAGATTAAATAGCGCCCCAATAATGTTCGTTATGAAAACCGGGGATGGTTCTCGAGTTCCACTTTTTCCTCGAAATATTTGGATTTGCCTCAAAATTTTTGTATCCCTTTGACATTACGTTACCCTTGGAGACTGAGTTAAAAATGAAAAAAGACCGAGAATCGTTTGATTCTCGGCCTTTATAAATATATGATACTGCTTACGCTGCAGTAGCCGTTCCGTCTTTGACGATAATATATCTGCTATAGACTTTCTTTCCTGTAGAGTCGACAATATAGAACTCGACGGTATAGTTATAAGGTGAATCTTGATATTCACCACTCTTGACAGCATCCTCAACAGCCTTATCCACTGATTTCTTGACGATATCAAGTGAAACGTTAGGGTACTGCTGATTCACATTCTGCAGTAGGGCATCATCCATTAGCTTGGCCATATCTGCAGGCATTGTACCATAATCAGAAAGATGACACTTCAGCGTATAGGTTCCCAATCCAGAACCGCCGCCACCGTTGTTATCATCATCACTGCCACAAGAAGACACCATACCACCTACGAGCACCATAAGTGCGACGAGGAAGAAATTTTTAAACTGTTTCATAGTTTGTAATATTAGTTGAACTTAAATTAATGATTATTTGCGTGCAAAAATAGACATAATTTCTGAATTGACCAAACAAAGTAAGAGAAAATTTGAAAATAAAAAAGAAATAGATGTTTTATTTGGTTTTTCACTCACTTATTCGTACCTTTGCACATTATTTATATATATGGACAACAAACAAAAAGCGTTAGAACTGGGGACAAAGCCGGTAGGACAACTGCTCTGGCAGTATGCATTGCCTGCTATTGTGGCTATGACGGCCTCCAGTCTCTATAATATCATCGACCGTGCCATGATCGGTCAGATTGTGGGCCCTGAGGCTATTGCGGGCTTGGGCATCACATTCCCCTTTATGAACTTGAGTGCAGCCTTTGGAGCCGCTGTGGGTGTAGGCTCTTCGGCTTGTATTAGTGTGAAACTGGGTCAGAAAGACTATAAGGTAGCGCAGAATCTGCTGGGTAATACTGTAACGCTGAACCTGATAATAGGTTCCCTGTTTATGGCTATTAGTCTGCTGTTCCTTGATCCTATTCTGCGATTCTTCGGAGCCAGTGATATCACGCTGCCATACGCCCGCGAGTTTATGATTGTGATATTGCTTGGTAATGTAGTTACCCACATGTACTTCGGATTGAACGCCGTATTGCGAGCAGCTGGAAAGCCTACGCATGCCATGTATTCAGTTTTGTTTACGGTGGCGATGAACATAGTGCTGGTACTGGCCTTTGTATGGTGGTTCCGCTGGGGTATCCGTGGAGCCGCTCTGGCTACAGTTACCTCGCAGACGCTGGCTATGTGTTGGCAACTGCATTTGTTCTCGAACAAGAACGAACTGCTGCACTTCAAACGTGGTATCTATAAACTAAAGACCAACCTGGTAAAGAACATCGTTGCGATTGGTGTATCACCTTTCCTGATGAATGCCACATCGTGTATCATCGTAATCTTTATGAACAACCAGTTTGTTCGCTATGGAGGCGATATGGCCGTAGGTGCCTACTCAATAGCCAACTCGGTGGTCATGATGTTCTTTATGTTTGTGATGGGTGTTTGTCAAGGTATGCAGCCTATTGTGGGCTATAACTATGGTGCCGAGAAATACGACCGTATGTTCCGTTGCCTGTTTATAGCTATAGGATGTGCCACAGCTATTCTGTTGGTCGGTTGGTTGCTCTCGATGCTCTTCCCCAGAGAAATTGCGCGTATCTTTACGACGGACGAGACACTGATAAACCTGTCGGCACGAGGCATCAAGTTGGATATGCTGGTGTTCTTTGTGGTAGGTTCGCAGGCGGTTATCACTCATTTTTTCCAGAGTATTGGCAAGGTCAAAGTTTCGATATTCCTGTCGCTTTCGCGTCAGTTGTTCCTTTTGTTGCCCATGGCATTTGTTTTCCCCATGTTATGGGATCTGGATGGTGTATGGTATTCGATGCCAGCGAGTGACTTCGGCTCGTTTGCCATGACGATACCTATGCTGTGGTGGTACATGAAGAAGTTAAAAGTGAAAAGTGAAAAGTGAAATGAACGAGAATAAAAATATCATCATTTGTGTAGGTCGTCAGGTCGGTAGTGGTGGACATGACATAGCCCGTATGCTGGCCCTTGACTTCAATGCGAAGTACTACGACCGCGAATTGCTGAATCTCGCTGCGAAAGAGAGTGGCTTTTCTGAGAAGTTCTTTGAGCAAAACGATGAACGCCGAGGCATCTTCCGCTCACTGTTTAACTTGCGTGCTACACCTGTACACGACAGTAGTATATATACGAACAATTTCTCACAGGAGTCGTTGTTTAAGTTTCAGAGCGATGCTATCATGAAGGCTGCTGACGAAGGCTCGTGTGTGTTTGTAGGTCGTTGTGCCGACTACGTGCTTCGTGAACGCAAGGATGTCGTGAACGTCTTTGTTTCTGCTTCGCTGGAGTTCCGCATCAAGCAGATTATGGCCAAGCAGAATATCGACTATCCTGCTGCACGTAAGTTTATCTTGCAGAGTGAAGATACACGAGCATCGTTCTATAACTACTATACTGGTAAGAAATGGGGAGCTGCCGAGTCGTATGATTTGTGCATTGATGCCTCGATTCTTGGACTTCAAGCTACAGAGAAACTGATAGCCGACTTTATCCGTAAACGCTTTGATATTCCTCTCACCTCTAACCTCTCACCTATATGAAAAAGATAGGCATTATCAGCGACACCCACGCGTATTGGGACGAGAAGTATCTGCACTACTTCGAACCATGTGACGAGATATGGCATGCGGGCGATATTGGCAGTGTGGAGGTGGCTGAGAAACTGGCTGCTTTCCGACCGTTCCGTGCTGTCTGTGGCAATTGTGACGGGGGTGATTTGCGACTGATGTATCGTGAACTGAACCGTTTTAAGATTGAGGATGTCGACGTTCTTATCAAACATATAGGTGGCTATCCAGGCAACTATGACTACTCCGTGCGTGGCATGCTCTATGCCAATCCACCGCAACTTTTTGTGGCTGGCCACTCGCATATTCTGAAGGTGCAGTTCGACAAGACGTTGAATATGCTACACATAAACCCTGGTGCAGCTGGCTTGCAAGGATGGCACAAGGAACGTACACTGATAAGATTGACCATCGAGGGCAATAAATTCGGTGATTGTGAAGTTATTACATTAGGAAAACACTAGTAGATTAAAGATGAAAGATTAAATATTAAAAATTTAGATATGAAACGTACAATTGTAATTACCGGTGGCGCAGGCTTTATTGGAAGTCACGTGGTGCGCCTGTTTGTGAACAAGTATCCGGATTACCACATTATCAATCTGGATAAACTGACGTATGCGGGTAATCTCGCAAACCTGAAGGACATTGAGAACAAACCCAACTACGAGTTCGTGAAGATGGACATCTGCGACTTTGACGCATTCTACCAGCTGATGCAGGACAAAAAGGTCGATGGCATTATCCATCTTGCTGCTGAGAGCCACGTGGATCGCAGTATCAAGGACCCCTTCACTTTTGCCAAGACCAACGTGATGGGTACGCTGTCGCTGCTTCAGGCTGCCAAGCTTTATTGGGAGTCACTGCCTGAGCGTTACGAGGGAAAGCGCTTCTATCATATTTCTACCGATGAGGTATATGGTGCATTGGAGTTGACACACCCTGAAGGTATCGAACCTCCGTTCACTACGACGGCATCTTCAGCTAATCACCATCTGGCCTACGGCGACAAGTTCTTCTTAGAGACCACGAAGTATAATCCTCACTCGCCGTATTCAGCTGCAAAGGCAAGTAGTGACCACTTCGTACGTGCTTATCACGACACCTATGGTATGCCCGTCATCGTAACGAATTGTTCGAACAACTACGGTCCCTATCAGTTCCCTGAGAAACTGATTCCGCTGTTCATCAACAATATCCGTCATCGCAAACCTCTGCCAGTGTATGGTAAGGGCGAGAATGTGCGCGACTGGTTGTTTGTAGAGGACCACGCCCGTGCCATCGACCTGATTTTCCATCAGGGTATGATTGCCGAGACCTACAACATTGGCGGCTTCAACGAGTGGAAGAACATCGACATCATCAAGGTGGTCATCAATACCGTTGATCGCTTGCTGGGCCGCAAGGAAGGCGAGGATATGGATTTGATTACCTTCGTTACCGACCGTGCTGGTCACGACCTGCGTTATGCCATCGACTCTACCAAACTACAGAAGGAACTCGGTTGGGAGCCTTCGCTCCAGTTCGAGGAGGGTATTGAGAA
The DNA here is from genome assembly GCA_946404405.1 of uncultured Prevotella sp. Taxonomy (GTDB): domain Bacteria; phylum Bacteroidota; class Bacteroidia; order Bacteroidales; family Bacteroidaceae; genus Prevotella. The sequence continues at coordinate 12,908 of CAMJDL010000012.1, read as the reverse complement.
GACCGTCCGCTGGTACCTCGACAATCAGGAGTGGCTCGACAATGTTACCTCAGGCGACTATCAGAAGTATTACGATAACATGTATCAGAACCGATGAAAAAGATACTGCTTTTAGGCTCAGGCGAACTGGGCAAGGAGTTTGTGATTGCCGCTATGCGTGCAGGTCAGTATGTCATTGCCTGCGACCGTTACGACAATGCGCCAGCCATGCAGGTTGCAGACGAGCGCGAAGTGTTCTCGATGTTGGATGGCGATGCCTTGGAGGCTGTAGTCAACAAGCACAAGCCCGACATCATCGTGCCCGAGATTGAGGCCATCCGTACGGAGCGCCTGTTCAAGTTCGAGGAGCAGGGCATCCAGGTGGTACCCTCGGCCCGTGCCGTCAACTTCACGATGAACCGTCGTGCCATTCGTGATCTCGCTGCTAAGGAACTTGGACTGCGCACGGCAAAGTATTTCTATGCTAAGACTTTCGAGGAGTTCAAGGCTGCTGCCGACGAGATTGGATTTCCTTGTGTGGTGAAGCCGCTGATGTCGTCCTCTGGTCATGGTCAGAGCTATGTTCACAATGCTGACGAACTGGAGACTGCTTTCCGTGAGGCTATGGAAGGTTCTCGTGGCGATGTCAAGGAAGTCATCATCGAGGAGTTCATCGACTTCGACTCAGAGTTCACGCTGCTTACTGTTACCCAGCAGCATGGCTGGCCCACACTGTTCTGTCCCCCAATAGGACACGTGCAGAAGTCGGGCGACTATCGTGAGTCATGGCAACCCTACAAGATTTCTGATGAGGCCTTGAAACAGGCGCAGATGATGGCCGATAAGGTGACGAAAGCCTTGACGGGTGCTGGCATCTGGGGCGTCGAGTTCTTCCTGACGAAGCAGGGTGAGGTCATTTTCTCGGAGTTGAGTCCTCGTCCACACGATACAGGTATGGTGACGTTGGGTCACACCACGAACCTCTCTGAGTTCGAGTTGCATTTCCGTGCCGTCATGGGTCTGCCTATTGCTGGCATCCATCTGGAGCACGCTGGTGCATCAGCCGTTATCCTGTCGCCTGTTGAGGCTAACACGCCCGTCGACCGTTCATTGCTCGACTACAACTTTGTCGATGCCCTGAAGGAAGACCGCACTCGCATCCGTATCTTCGGTAAGCCTGAGGCTCACAAGGGTCGCCGCATGGGTGTCGTGCTGTGCTATGGCGAGGTGGGCGACGATGTCAACCAACTGCGCGACAAAGCCAAGCGTTTGGCCAAGACCGTCCTAGGCACAGATCCCTACGATAAGTTAAGGTAATGAATATTGAAATTATCGACCTGCCCAAGATTACTGACCCTCGTGGCAACTTGACCTTTGCGGAGGCTCAGCAGATGGTGCCTTTCGACATCAAGCGTGCCTATTGGGTTTATGACGTGCCTGGTGGCGAGAGCCGTGGCGGTCATGCCCACAAGCGGCTCAAGCAATTTGTGGTGGCATTGAGCGGTTCGTTTCATGTAACGCTCGATGATGGGCATGAACGCAAAACGGTGCTGTTGAACCATCCTTGGCAGGGCTTGCTCATTGATGTCAACACGTGGCGGACGCTCGACGATTTCTCCAGCGGTGCAGTGTGCTTGGTCTTGGCATCCGAGCATTACGATGAGGATGATTATATCTACGATTACGACGAGTTCTTAAAGTACGTAGGATGTTCGAAATAGTACGATATACAGCCGATAAAGCCGCTGAATGGAATCAGTTTGTGGCAAAGTCGAAGAACGGTACGTTCCTCTTCGATCGAGGCTATATGGACTACCACAGCGACCGTTTCTTTGACCATTCGCTGATGTTCTATCGCGATGGTCGTCTGTTGGCTGTGCTGCCTGCTCATGCCGATGGTGACACGCTTTGCACGCATCGTGGACTGACCTATGGCGGACTGTTGATGAGCGAACAACTGACGATAGCCGAGACGATGATGCTGTTTCGCGAAATGAACGAACTGCTGCATGCCGAGGGTTTCCGTCATGTCAGCTACAAGGCCATTCCTTGGATTTATCATCGTCTGTCAGCCGAGGAGGACCTCTATGCACTTTATCACGAGTGTAAGGCGCGCATGGTGGCTCGCGACTATTCCACCAACATCTTCTTAGGGGCCAATCTGCGCTGGGAACGTGTGCGTCGTCGTGGCATCGTCCGTGCCGAACGGGCAGGGCTGCATGTAGAGATCAGCGACCATTATGACGACTTTTGGCGCGTGTTGGCCGATAATCTTGGTACGAAGTATGGCGTCAAACCTGTGCACACTCTCGACGAGATAGAACTGTTGCATGAACGTTTCCCCAATAATATTGTGTTATATCAGGCCGTCCGCGATGGTGAAGTGCTTGGCGGTGTGGTGCTCTACGTGACGCCACAGGTGGTGCATGCCCAGTACAGCTCAGCGACACCCGAGGGTAAGAGCCTTGGAGCCATCGACCTCATCTACGATCGCATCATGCACCACGACTACAAGGACTATCCCTATTTCGACTTCGGACGCTCTACAGAGAATGCTGACGGCAGCGGACTCAATGAGACGCTGGTGTTCCAGAAGGAGGGCTTCGGAGCGCGAGGACTGTGTTACGACATCTACGAATACGACCTATGATACACTATTTGCCCTTAGGTGACATCAACGCACGCTACGATGCTGAAATCCACGAAGCTGTCAATCGTGTACTCGACAGCGGTTGGTATCTGCATGGTGAGGCTACCCGTCAGTTCGAACAGCATTATGCTGAATACATTGGTACACGTCATTGTATTGGTGTGGCTAACGGATTGGACGCGCTGACGCTCATTCTTCGGGCCTATATGGAGATGGGCGTGATTGAGGAGGGTGACGAGGTCATCGTACCTGCCAACACGTTCATTGCCAGCATCCTTTCGATTACTGAAAACCGCTTGAAGCCAGTACTCGTTGAGCCTTCACCCGATACACTCCAGATTGACGACACCCTCATCGAGCAGGCCATCACTGAGCGAACGAAGGCTGTTATGATAGTCCATCTATATGGTCGTTGCGCCTACACCGATAGGATAGGGGACATCTGCAAGAAGCATGGTCTGAAACTCATCGAGGACAACGCGCAAGCCCACGGTTGCGTGTTCGATGCGGTTTTGCCGCATCGCAAGACTGGAAGTCTTGGCCACGCTGCCGGACATAGCTTCTATCCTGGCAAGAACCTTGGTGCATTGGGCGATGCTGGTGCCGTGACTACTGACGATGATGAGTTGGCTGAGGTCATCCGTGCCTTGGGCAACTACGGCAGTCATCAGAAATACGTGCACGACTACGCTGGTCGTAATTCGCGCATTGACGAACTACAGGCTGCCATCCTCGATGTCAAGTTGCGCCATCTTGATGCTGACAACCAGCGTCGCAAGGAAATTGCTGCCCGCTATGAACAGAATATCAGTAACGAAACAGTAACATGCCGTTTCGCTACCAGAGAAACGGCGTGTTGCTCATCGCGAAACGGCCTTTCGCTCAAACGCGACTGCGTTTATCATATCTTCCCCGTCTTTAGCCCTCGTCGCGACGAACTGCAACGCTACCTGGCTGACAACGGTGTCGAGACGCAGATCCATTATCCCATTCCGCCCCATAAACAGCGCTGTTACAACATTCAACCTTCAACGTTCAACCTTCAACGTTCCCCGTTCCCCGTTACGGAACAAATCCACGAGCAGGAGCTTTCCATTCCCTGCCATCCTGCTATGAAAAATGAAGAGGCCGAAATAATTATCGACCTCCTCAATGCATTTCATTAATTTCCTCATTCGTCCAACAACAGCACCGTAGCGCTTCGTGCGGCTTGTGCCCCCATAACCAGTACTTGGGCAATGTCGGCAGTTTTCGAGGGACCGCTGATGAACGAACCGTAGCCGTATTGGTCGAACAGTTCTGTGTCGCCAACGGTTTTGCCGCTGGCATTCGACAGCCGCGCATACGCCTCATGCATGTTGTTCACGATTTGTTTCTTGTCGAGCAGGATGACGAGGTTCTCTGAGATGAAACACACGGCTTTCTCCTTCATCTGCTGTGGTATCCACACGCAGGCGTTCTCAGCCACACCAAAACTGCCGCGGATAATGCCTACATCGGTACCATTCAAGTCGCGCGCACGACCTACCTCGTCAGGATTGCGCGTGGCAATGGTGATTTCGGGTAGGTTCGACGCAATCTCCTTGGCATCAGGGTACAGCTCGCGGATCAGATCGTTGATGTCGCGACCTTTCTCAACCTCAATGGCATTGCCGCCCACGCTCTTGGTCATGTTCATAAACTGCAACAGCGGGTCGGGGTAGGTCGTGGCCTTGATGTCGCTCAGGTCGGGCATGTCAAACTTCTCGCGCACGTTCGCACGATACTTATTTAATATATCTTCTTTACTTGCCATAGCTTTTACCTTTTTACTTTTTTACCTTTTTACCTTTCAAGATCTTTGATCTGTTCGTGGAACGGCTTCTTGGGGAATTCCATCATCTTGTGGCCTTCAGCCCACGAGTTCAGGCCGCAGTTCATCAATGGCGACGGAATCAGGTTGGCCCAGTGGGCAAGACCTGTACCAAAGTTGTAGAGGCCTGGTGATCCGTATAGCATTGACATACCCTTACACATCAGCTTCTTTTGTGGGTTGGCAGTGCCGAAGTCGTCCAGTTGCTGGCGCCACTGGTAGATCTGGTCGCCGAGGTTTACCTTTACAGGACATACCGTCTGGCACGAGAGGCACAACGTGCAGGCAGAGACGTTGCCGCTATGAGCCTGTGTGTCGCGCAACATGCCGAGGTTGATGCCGATGGGTCCAGGGATGAAGTAGCTGTAGCTGTATCCACCGCTGCGACGATAGACAGGACACGTGTTCATACACGAACCGCAGCGGATGCATTTCAGTGCCTCCCAGTGCTCTGGGTTGGCAATCCACTCACTTCTGCCGTTGTCCACCAGCACGATGTGCATGTGGTGGGCCGTTGGACGAGCCTTACGGAAATGCGAGGTGTACGTCGTCGTAGGTTGACCCGTACCTGCACGGCACAGCATGCGTTGGAACACAGCCAGACACTCGTAATTGGGGATAATCTTTTCCAGTCCGATGGCGGCGATGTGTAGCTTGGGACACGAGGTCGACATGTCGGCATTGCCCTCGTTGGTGCATACCACGATGTCGCCCGTCTCAGCGATGCCGAAGTTGGCACCCGTCATACCTGCGTCGGCCGTCAGGAACTCGTTGCGAAGACTTAATCGTGCTCTATATGTAAGGAACGTGGGGTCGTGGTTGCCCTTTTCGTTCGAGATACCCTTCTCCTCGAACAGTTCACCCACGTCGTCGTGGTTCAGGTGGATGGCAGGCATCACGATATGTGAGGGCTTCTGACCCTTTAACTGGATGATGCGCTCGCCGAGGTCGGTCTCGACCACCTCGATGCCGCGTTCCTCCAAATAGGGGTTCATCTCGCACTCCTCGGTGAGCATCGACTTCGACTTCACCATCTTCTTCACGTTATGGTTTTTCAGGATGCCATAGACGATTTCGTTGAACTCTTTGGCATCCTTCGCCCAGTGTACCTCGACGCCGTTCTTTTCGGCATTGGTGGCAAACTGGTCGAGATATTCATCCAGGTGGGTGATGGTGTGGCGCTTGATGGCCGAAGCCTTCTCGCGCAACTGCTCCCACTCGTCCAATCCGTAGGCCATGTTGTCGCGCTTGGTGCGCACTGCCCAGAACGTGGCGTCGTGCCAGTGGGCGTATTGCTGGTTCTTCAAGAACTGCTTGGCGGCTTTTGAATGTGTTGTAGACATAATTTTTTTCGTTATTACGTTATAACGTTATACCGTTATGCCGAAATTACAGGCCAGCGGCCAGAATCTCGACTACATGTTTAAACTGAATATTCAGACCCTGCTTCTTGGCTACACCAGCCATGTGCATCAGGCACGAGCAGTCAGGGCCAGTGATATATTCGGCGCCCGTTTGGATATGGCGCTCCACCTTGTCCTTACCCATTTGTGCCGAGACGGCTGTCTCCTCGACAGAGAACATACCACCGAAGCCGCAGCACTCGTCAGGGCGCTCAGGCTCTACAACGTCGATGCCGTCTACCAGTTGCAACAGGTCCTTAATCTTATTGAACTTGTTGACGTGTTCCTCGCTGGGACTTGAAAGTCCGAGTTCACGTACACCGTGACATGAGTTATGCAGCGATACCTTGTGTGGGAACGTGCCCAAGCGACGGTCCACCTTCACCACATCGTGCAGGAACTCGACCACATCCATGCAACGTTTTGCCGTCTCGCACTCATGATTGAGCAGTCGTGGATAGTTAATCTTTATGAACGCCGTACACGACACGCTGGGCGCCACCACATAGTCGAAGTCCTTGAACTTCTCTTCAAACTTCTCGGCCAGAGGAATGGCCTGTTTCTCGAATCCTGCGTTGGCCATTGGCTGACCGCAGCAGGTCTGTTTCTCTGGATACGTCACGTCCAGTCCCAAGTGCTTCAGCAACTTCCACGTCGCCATGCCCACCTCAGGATAGACGGCATCCACGTAACAGGGGATAAATAGTCCTACCTTCATAATTTAAAGTAATAGGTAATAGTGAAAAGTGAAAAATTTGCTTCCGCTCTTCTTCTATTCCTTATAATTTATTATTAATGATTCATTTTTTTCTCTCTTAGGGACTGCGGTAGCAAATTATTCACTATTCACTTTCCCCTTTTCCCTTATATGACGTGCAAGCCGAGGAACACCATGAGTCCGTTCATCAGAATCCAGAAGATAGCGAACGGCATGGTCTTACGCATGATGTCACCATCCTGCCCCTCCATGTCGCAGGCGGCAGTAGCAATCGCTATCGATTGTGGCGAGAGCAGTTTACCACCCTCAGAACCGGCACAGTTGGCAGCAGCGAGCCAGTTGGTTTCGCTACCCGTTACGCCAAAGAACGTGCCTTGATTGACCAGTCCAAGGTCGCTGGCGGCGGTAGCCTGCAACTTGCCGAAGAGGATGTTGGCATTGGTAGCCGAACCTGTCACGAAGGTGCCAATAGAACCAATGAGCGGAGCGAAGAACGGGAAGGCAGCGCCCGTCAGCAACACGAGACCCTTGGCGATGTCGTTGGTCATACCCGTGTTGTTCATCAGCATGGCCATAGCTACCAGACAGCAGATGGTGACAACGGTCTTCTGCAGGTTCAGCGTGGTCTTGGCCAGCAGCTTCATCAGTTTGCCGAAACTCATGCCCTGAATCAGTCCACCAATCATGGCACCGAGGAAAATCATCAGACCGGCGTTCGACAACCAGCCGAACTTAAACGTGTTGCCGATGACGGGCAGGTCAAACTTTGTTACCAGTGTGCTATTTAGCAATTCGTTGATGGGTGGCACAATCTTACTCGAAATCAGGATAAAGAAAATAATCAGTCCGTAGACGCTCCATGCCTTCAAGGTCTTCGCCAAACCGAACTTCTTTTTCTCCACCACTACCTCGTCGGCTGGATTCTCGTCGCGGATAAACAGCTTGTTATAGATCAACATGGCGATGATGGCTGCTACACTACCGAGAATGGCTGGTGTCTCAGGACCAATGAAGTGGGCGCAGCAGAACTGAACCACGATGGAGAACGTACCCACAAACAGAGCAATGGTGATATTCTTCAGAATCTTTGTCTTGTCTGTCATCATCAGGATGAGGAACGGCGTGATGAAGAACATCAGCGACAACTGCAATATAATAAAGGTGGCCACCTCGCAGAGCTCCTCAGGGGTTGCCACACCACTGGCAGCCACCTGATTGGCAAGTGTCGTAGCGGGCAGACCTACTGCACCGAATCCTACGGCCACCGTGTTAGCCACCAGACAAATAACGGCTGAGAACATCGGCTTGAACCCCAGTCCGATAAGGATGGCAGCGGGAATAGCCACAGCAGTGCCAAAGCCGGCCATACCTTCCAGCACACCGCCAAGACCCCATGTCAGCAAGAGTACCAACAGACCTTTGTCGCTGGTCATCTGGATAAACTGCGTCTTGATGGTCTCAATCTCCTTCGTCTCACAAAGGATGTTGTAGCTGAAGATGGCGCAGATAATGATCAGGATAATCGGGAAGCAAGCCTTGAGAAAACCCTCGATGACCGACCATAGCGTGATGCCGTAGATGGATACGTCGGCAAACTTCTCCGGAATGATGCCCATGGCTGGAACGGCAAACAGGGCCAAAAGGATTGTGACGATGAGCGTGATAATGGCGCTCTTGTAACCAGACACTTTGAAACCCATCATCAGTACGATGAGCAATAGGATGGGGATAACTGAGATTAATGCTGTCATAGGTTTTTGTATTATTATGATAAGTCTGGGCAAATATACGAATTTTTTTTAAAATAAAGCACTTTTTTCCTTTTTTTTTCATTTTTTCTTTGTATCTTTACACCCGAAAAGTAATACACGTTAAAACCAATAGCGCCCTATGATTCAACAATTTCTTTCAGATCTCAGACAGTTCTTGCCGTCAGAGCGTGTTTATACCGATGAGCTTCGTACCCTTGGATGGGGAACGGACGCCAGTTTCTATCGCCAGATTCCGCAGGTCGTCATACGCAGCGATGGCGAAGAGGAAATCTCCAAAATCGTTCAGCTTTGCAAGAAACACAAATTGCCGTTTACGTTCCGTGCTGCTGGTACGTCACTCTCTGGACAGAGTTGTACGGACTCTGTACTAATTGTAGCAGGCAAACACTGGGAGAAATACGAGATTGGCGAGAACCAGGACACCATTAAGTTGCAGCCTGGTATTGTGGGTGGACGTGTCAACGAAATTCTGAAACCCTACGGTCGTGTATTTCCGCCTGATCCCGCATCTATAGGCAGTGCGATGGTCGGTGGTATCGTCATCAACAATGCCTCGGGCATGAACTGTGGTGTGCATGCCAATAGCGACCGCATGATGGTATCGGCAAAGATTATCCTGACGGACGGCACCGTTCTTGATACTGGCGATAGTGCCAGCCGTGAACGGTTCTCCCGCTCACACTCCGAGTTCATCGCCAAGATTGAAGCGCTGCGAGACAAGGTGCGTGCCGATGAGGAATTGTCCTCGCGCATACGTAATAAATATAGTATTAAGAACGTGACGGGTCTGAACCTCCGACCGCTCATCGCCTACGATGATCCGTTCGACATCATCGCCCATTCGATGGTAGGCTCGGAGGGAACGCTGGCATTCCTTTCAGAGGTGACCATGAAGACGCTGAAGGACTATCCTTTCAAGGCATCGGCGATGGTATATTTCCTGACGATGAAGGAAAGTTGCGAGGCTGTTGTGGCCATGAAGAAGATGAAGGCTGGCGAGGAGGACTTGGAATACAGTGCCGAGAACCTGGTGGTGAAGAGTGCCGAGATGCTCGACTACAAGTCGCTGAGTTCGGTCGATGATCCTGTCTATCTGCAGTATAAGAAGGATGTCGATGCCGGCAAGATTGAGGGCGTGGCTCCTGGCGACTATCACAACCTCACCGCTATACTTACTGAAACGAAGGGTATTACCCACGAGCAATTGCTCGATAAGATAGCGAAGATCAAGGAGTGTCTCTCGGGCTTCCGCCTGTATATTCCTTGTGAATTCACGGAAGATCCTGCTGTCTATGGCAAGTATTGGGCCATCCGTTCAGGCATCTTCCCCAGTGTGGGTGGCACGCGCCCCGTCGGCACATCGTGTCTCATCGAGGACGTCGCATTCCCCATCGAGTCGTTGCCAGAGGCTACTGTGAAGCTGCAGAAGCTCATTGCCGACCACGGTTACGACGATGCATGTATCTACGGTCATGCCTTCGAGGGTAACTATCACTTCATTCTGAATCAGAGCTTTGCCGATGAACACGAGGTGGCCCGTTATGCCGAGATGATGCGTGATGTGGCAAAACTGGTGGTCGAAGGTTACGACGGCTCGTTGAAGGCCGAACACGGTACGGGCCGTAATATGGCACCGTTCGTGAAATACGAATGGGGCGATAAGGCCTACGATGTCATGAAGGAGTTGAAGGCCATCTTCGATCCCGACGGACTGCTCAATCAAGGTGTTATCTTCAACGATGATCCTGATTGCTTCATCAAGTGTCTGAAACCGTTGCCCGTACTCGACTACGACTTTGACAAGGTTCCTGACGGCGGACATTATCTGATGGATCCGGCATTATCAACGGCTAAGGAAACCATCGAACAGGTGAAGCGCGCCAACAAATGTATCGAGTGCGGATTCTGCGAGGTCAACTGTATGTCGTGCGGACTGACGCTGTCTTCTCGTATGCGTATCGCTGTCCAGCGTGAAATCCGACATCTCACCGCAACGGGGTCCAATCCCGAACGTTTGGCTACGCTGAAGAAACAATATAAATATTATGGTGACCAGACCTGTGCAACGGATGGCCTCTGCTCAACATCATGTCCGATGAAGATCAATACAGGTGAACTGACGCATATCATCCGCCAGATGGACATGAACGAAAGCCCCATGGGATATAAGGTGGGTGAGTTTGCCGCCAATCACATGGCAGGCATTAAGAGCGGTCTGCGTCTTGTCCTTGACGTAGCTCACTTAGGTCATGTCACCCTCGGCCCGACGATGATGACTGGTATTGCTCGCGGCATGAACAAGATGGGACTGCCTTTATGGACTACTGCGATGCCTAAGAAGAAACGCCAACCTAAGAAGTCTGACCTTACACAGTTTATTATTGAGAAGTCTATTCCTAAGAAAGAGGAAGAGCACCTCCCGTTGAAGGTGGTTTACTTCCCCAGTTGTATCAATCAGACCATGGGACAGTCGAAGCATGGCGGAAAGATTCACCATCTGGTTGATGAGGTAATTCAGCTGATGGCAAAAGCTGGCTATGAGGTCATCTTCCCAGAGGGTATGGACCGCATGTGCTGTGGACAGATTTGGGAGTCGAAAGGAATGCTTGACATTGCCGACCGCAAGAGTGCCGAACTCGAAGCTGCCCTATGGAAAGCCTCAGAAGAAGGTAAATATCCTGTACTGTGTGCCCAGAGCCCTTGTCTGCATCGTATGAAAAAGGTGATGCATAAGATGAAGCTATTCGAGCCCGCGGAATTTATCATGAAGTATCTCGTGTCCCGTCTCGACTTCCATCCTATCGACCGTCCTATAGCCTTACATATCACCTGTTCGACACGTCAGATGGGTGTGGCCGACGACCTCATCAATCTTGCCAAGATGTGTTCTACGAAGGTTTATCTGCCCGAAGGGGTAGGGTGTTGTGGCTTCGCCGGCGACCGTGGCTTTACCTTCCCCGAATTGAACAAATACGGATTACGGAAGCTCCGTCCACAAATCGAGGCCAACCACATCGAGGTAGGCTATTCGAATAGCCGAACCTGTGAGATTGGTCTCGAAACGAATACGGGTATTCCGTATATGAGTATCGTCTATCTCGTCAACGAGTGTACGACGAAGAAAGGTTAAAACGTGCAGGGTAATGCACTGAGTTGATGATAGAGGGTACGGGCCATGCGTTCGTGCCCTTTGTCGTTGGGATGCAAACGGTCGGTCTGCGGGTCGGCAAAATACTGAGCATGTTCATCCATCATCGGGTACAATCCGCTCACGGCATTCATGTCTATCACTGGCACGGCCCAGATGTTTCCGGCATCTTTCACGGCCTGGATATATTCTTCAAGATAAATGCCGCACTGGTTCGTATAGTCCTCTGTACATTGCCAGTTCTTTTCGTTGCGGTGGAATTGAGCTCGGTGGATGGGTGTCAGCAGCACAATCTGTTTCGTCGGGTACATGCGCTTCACCTTATCCATCGCAATGTTGATGCGTCCACGGTAGGTGTCTTTATCCATACTCATATAACGGCGCTTGCGGTCTGTCATCTTTTTCGGCTGACCGTGTCCGTACATCACCTGCTCGTCCTTCTCCTCATACCACTCGCCAATCTTCACACCGTTGTTGTAGTCGTTGGTGCCAATGAAAATCAGAATGGCATCGACGTCGTCGCCATGCTCCGCTTGCAGCTTGTCGGCCTGACGGGGAATGTCGTCCCATTGACGACCGCTGACGGCATAGACGTAAGGTGTGATGCCCAGCCAGTCTTGTAGGAAGTGCCAGTATTTTTTCTTCGATCCGCTGTTACGTGGGTCGGTAATTGAGTCGCCAAAGTACGCTACTTTCTTCTGCATCCACGGATGAATGTATGCAGACTGAGCGTTGGCAGCCCCGCAAAGCAGAACTGCCAACGTTAAAAGGATAAATCGCCTTCTCATAATTAATATTCCATCACGGCGGGCAGTTCCTTAGCCTGGTCAATCATCTTCTGTACTTCAGCGACGGCGGGTACGCGGTTGGTCAGATTCTTGACGGCATTTACTTCCTCCAGCTTCTTCTGCAGATTCTCAGCTACGCGGTGCTTCAACTCCTTCACGGTATCCACGCCACTGGCCTCCAACAGTTCAGCAAACTGTGGACCAACACCGTTGATGCGATACAGGTCGCAGTGGTTTGCCCACTTCAGAATCAGCTTGCCACTGATGCCTGTCTCAGCCTCCAGAGCCTTACGGCCTGCGGGCTTTGCACATTTCTCTAACAGTTCTGCATCGGTTTTGATACCTGCTGCAATCAGTTTCTCGGCGTAAACCTCACCTACGCCCTCGATGTCAATTACTTTGTAAGTCATAAATCTTAGATGTTTAGGTTTATATTCGTAATATGCACTTTGCATTTACAGCGCAAATATACGGATTTTTATTCGTCTTAACAAGTTTTTTATTCTTTTTTAATAGAAACATTTGTTTAGGGCCAAAATAATGCGTATCTTTGCCGCGTCATTTTAATAAAATATGGATATGAATTACAACGAATTGA